>CAIODY010000043.1 GCA_903857255.1 uncultured bacterium | reverse complement strand
TTCGACAAGCTCACCATGACTACGTTTAATTTGATTATAATGTTAAAGAATGAAGTATCTGTATTTCATTTTCAAATTTTCAAATCACCACATTTTCAAATTGTTCATCCTTGATATTCGCCAAAAACTTTTCTTAAAACATCAGCAATTTCACCCAATGAAGCGTAAGCCTCCACACATTCAATCACAGTAGGCATGAGGTTTTCAGAGCTTCGAACTACTGATTCTAATTTTGTTAAAAGCTGTTTTGCTTTTTCATTATCACGTTCAGCTTTTACTTTTTTCAGTTTATCAATTTGAAATTTCTGAACTGCTTCATCAATTTTAAACAAATCATTTTGTGCTTCTTCTTTTGCTTGAAATTTATTTACGCCAACAATTATTTTTTCGCTGTTCTCAATTTTCTTTTGATATTCATAAGCACTTCGTGCAATTTCATTTTGAATAAAACCCTGTTCTATGGCTGCCACCGAGCCGCCCATGGCATCAATTTTTTCAATTAATTTCCATGCAGCAGTTTCTAATTCTGTGGTTAAATTTTCCACAAAAAAACTTCCAGCCAATGGGTCAACTGTATCTGCAACGCCGCTTTCGTTGGCGATAATTTGCTGTGTACGTAAGGCCGTTCTTGCTGCTTTTTCGGTTGGTAATGAAAGTGCTTCATCAAAACCATTGGTGTGTAAGGATTGTGTACCGCCTAATACCGCAGCCAATGCTTGCATAGTTACACGAATGATATTGTTTTCAGGTTGTTGTGCTGTTAAAGTGCTACCACCTGTTTGTGTATGAAATCGCAACATTTGTGCTTTCACATCTGTTGCGCCCAATTCCTTTGTAATGTTTGCCCATATTCGTCTTGCGGCTCTGAACTTCGCCACTTCTTCAAACAAATTATTGTGTGCATTGAAGAAAAAAGACAATCGCTTGGCAAACACATTAATATCCAAACCTTTATCCAATGCGGCTTTCAAGTAGGCTTTGCCGTTGGCTAAAGTAAATGCCAACTCTTGCACCGCATCACTTCCTGCTTCGCGAATATGATAACCGCTGATGGAAATGGTATTCCACTTTGGTAAATCATTACTGCAATATTCAAAGATGTCTGTAATGATTCGCATGCTGGGCTTTGGCGGATAAATGTAAGTGCCACGGGCAGCGTATTCTTTCAAAATATCATTCTGAATGGTGCCACTGATTTGTGATAAATCTGCTCCTTGTTTTTTTGCTAACGCGATATACATTGCTAACAAAATAAACCCCGAAGCATTGATGGTCATGGAGGTGGTGATGTCTTGCAATTTTATTCCGTCAAACAAAATTTCAATGTCTTTTAATGAATCAATAGCAACACCCACTTTTCCCACTTCGCCATCCGCCAACGCATGGTCGCTATCATAACCAATTTGTGTAGGTAAATCAAACGCCACACTCAAGCCTGTTGTGCCTTGCCCCAATAAAAAATGATAACGCTTGTTCGATTCTTCGGCAGTGCTGAAACCTGCGTATTGACGCATAGTCCAGAAGCGTTCACGATACATAGTTTTTTGCACCCCTCTTGTAAACGGATATTCAGCAGGCTTTTCAGCCACATTAAAATTGTCAGGAAGTGTGTTATACAACTCTTTTATTTCAATACCTGAATCGGTTGTTTTTTTAACGGCTTCTTTTATTTTTTCGCTCATGTTTTCATTAATTAAATTTTCTGTAAAATTATTTTGTGTTTACGAGTGGTAATATATGCTCCTTCAACTTTAATTTTATTTTCGGAAAGAAAAGTAATTTTTAGTTTGAAAGAGCTAACTTTCTTTTTCTTACGAATATTCCAGACTTCAATTTCTTCTGTGTTTTCATTTAGAACTTTTGAAACTCTATAAAATTTGTTGGTTTCTTCTCCTTTAATAGTGTTAGAGATTGGATGAAGTTCAGTCCATTCAAATGTACTATCAGTAAAAGAAATACCTTCGGTTGAAAATTGTCGACAAATTGAAAAATTATCTGGAACAGCAATTGTTTTTGGTGGGCTTGGATGGATTCCTTTTTTCGTCCACATGGTATTCGCCAACGGCACAATAGTTTGTGCTTGGCAGAAATTAAAAATTGTAATGGACAAAATTGTTAGTAGAAAAAACTTCATGGTTCAAATTTAGAACAAACTACTCATGGAATTTCACCAAATCTTCCATCGGTGATTGAATAATTTTTTCAAATGTGCAATTGAATGTTTTTGCAACATTTTTTAGTTCATCGGCAAAATGAAACGCCACACTTCCAACGGCATACAAAGGATATTTTTCAAAGCCATCATAATGCACCATCACATTGTCAAACAAGCTTTCAAATCCTCTATTAACAATGCTTTTGGCGTATTCCGTATTGCTATGCTCTTTCAAAGCTACAGCAAATTGTGCTAAAAATCTGCCTTGTAAAATTTGTTGTTTTAGCAGAGCATTAAATTCAGTAAATGATTTTTCAGGCATCATTTTATCTACCGATTCATACATTTTCTCTGGTAAATTTTTCCTGAAATAATCAGCCACAATTCTTTTACCCAACCAACTTCCACTTCCTTCATCACCCAATAAAAAACCAAGTGAAGGAATCTGTTGAATAAATTTTTCGCCATCATACAATCCGCTGTTAGAGCCAGTTCCAATAATTAATATCAATCCTTTTTCTTTGGCTGCGGTTGCTCGTGCAGCAGCTAATAAATCGGAATGGACTTCAATTTTATTAGCATGAAAAAAAGTTTGTAGAATGTTTTTAATGACATTTATTTTATCCGCAACACAACCTGCACCGTAAAAATAAATTTCTGAAAACCCTTGTGAATGGCTGATTTGAGGCAATAACTCCAATTGAATAATCTGCTGAATTTGGTTTTCAGTCATCCAAAATGGATTGATGCCTTGTGTTTTGTAAAAAGTTTTTTCACCGTTCTCCAAGCCACACCAATCAGTTTTTGTAGAGCCGCTATCTGCAATTAGTTTCATTTTGTGAAAATAATTCAATTTCAGTAAAAATATTTTAGAATTAAAAATCGCCTAAAACTCTTTTTAGATAAGCATTTCCAGTATTTTAGTGTTAAAACAATGAAAAATATTTCACAACCCATGCAACGTTTTGAAACGCAATGTTGTTTTAGTATTATAAGATTTTAGTTATAAAAATGAGAAGAAAAGCATCAAGCCCTTTCACAAAGTTGAAGGGGCTTTTTGTTTGTGGTAAATTTAGCAAAAAATCATTCGCTTAATTTGATGTTGGTTTCTTGTAAAACCGCTTCCAGTCTGAATTTCAAAAACAATTGCGCCACAGCAATCACATCTTGCTTGCAATATTTTTCAATGCGCTTTAAATTATTTTCTTCGTAATAAACCCGAGCCACATCTTTACCTTCCATATCCGATTTTGGCGTTGGGATATTCATCACAGCCGTTAGCAAAGCCAGCGATGTATAATGCTTGTAGTCGCCAAATTTCCAACAATTGAGCGTATCAATCAAATGCTCAACTTCATAACTTTTTTTACCCGAAACATCTAAAATATTGGGCATCGGCAATTGGTTAATCATCATTCGCCTAGCAATAAATGGGATGTCGAACTCTTTAATATTATGTCCGCAAATAAATTTGAAAGTGTTTTGATGCTGCAACATTTTAGTAAATTCTTCGAGCAATATTTTTTCATCATCCCCAAAAAAAGATTTTACACTCAAAATTTTTTCATCGTTTACAAATTTTATTCTGCCGACAGAAATGCAAATAATTTTTCCAAACTCGGCATAAATACCAGCTTGTAAGCCATATCCAGCATTTGCTTCCATGTTTTCATCGTGCTTGATGTATTGATATTTGCGAAGCCATTGCGCTTGCAATTCAGTATTTAATTCATCAAAATTTTGCACCAATGGCACAGTCTCGATATCAATAAATAAAATTTTTTCCAACGGAATTTGTTGCAAATGTTTCATTCGGTTTTCAGTTTATTGACCTCTAAAATAATTATTGTTTTTGATGTTTGAACTATTTTCATCAATTGAGTTGTGCCATTGAGTTATTACGAAATCACATTTTCGCTTGTTCAAAATTCTTCGCAAAAAATTGTTTCTTTGTTCAAATAAATTGTTGATGAGAATTGTTGCCTTTCATTTATTAAATGACTTTAGCGGAAGCCCGAAAGTGTTGAAGCAGCTGATAAAAGGATGGCAAAACAAAGGTGTGAAAACTGTCTTGTTTGTGAATTGGACAAATGGATTTTTGTCTGATTTGCCAAATTTGGAATACCACAATTATTACTACGAATTTAACAAAAATGTTTTTATTCGCTTGACCAAATTTTTTTATTCGCAAATCACGTTGTTTTTTAAAGCCTATTCTTTTTTACAAAAAGATGACATTGTTTATTGCAACACCATTCTGCCTTTTGGCGCAGCGTTGGCTGGCAAAATAAAAGGTTGTAAAGTGGTTTATCATATTCACGAAACCAATACCAATCAGCGATTGCTCGATTTGTTGTTAAATTTTGTAATAAAAATTTCGGCTTCCAAAATCATCTATGTTTCAAATTTTGTGGCATCAAAATATAATTTCAACATTGAAAATTGTGTTATCGCTAATGCCATCGAAAATGATTTTATCGAGCAAGCAAAATTGTTTAAAAAAGAAAAAACAGAATTGAAAAATGTGCTGATGATATGTTCGTTAAAGGATTACAAAGGCACCAACGAGTTTTTAAAATTAGCCGAAGTCAATTCGCATTTGCATTTTGAATTGGTGATAAATGCAGGTCAAAAAAAAATAGACGAGTATTTTGTTTCAAAAAAAATTACATCCAACACCACACTATTTTCGAAGCAAAATAATGTGCATCCATTTTATCAAAAAGCAGATGTGGTACTGAATTTAACAAGAGTTGATTTAGCGAATGAAACTTTTGGATTAACTGTGATTGAAGCCATGGCGTACGGTTTGCCAGTGATTGTGCCGCCTATTGGTGGCATTGCCGAATTGGTGAAAGATGGTGTGAATGGCTTCAAAGTGGATAGCAGAAATACTATTGAATTAAGTGAAAAATTAAATCAAATTTTTGAACCAGCAATTTATAAAAGCATGTCGGCAGCGCAATTAAAATTTGAAACTCAATTTGAAGAAGAAAATTTTATTCAGCAAAATTTAACATTCATCACCCAATAAATTGCAAATGAACGAAACCCATTCTTTCGCCACCAATTATGCCACAGTAAAGCATTTTCAGCATTACACGGCAAAAAACAAATTACGCGATGTGGCGATAAATGTTGCTGCGCCGTTCACTTCAATTTTTGGAATTGATAAAAAATTGATGCAAAAAAATCGAGTGCAATTTTTGTTTTTGCATCATTTATTTGATGATGAAATTGCATCGTTCAGGAAACTGTTGCAGACACTTTCAAAGCAGCACACTTTTATTTCTTATTCAGAAGCTGTGAATAGAATAAAGGCTGGAAACATTGATAAACCCTACATTTGTTTCAGCTCCGATGATGGTTATAAAAGCAATACAACATTGGCAAAAGTATTTTCCGAATTTGGAATTAGTGCCTGTTTTTTTCTTTGTCCATCGGTAATTGGTGAAACGAATTTTGATGTCATAAAAAAATATGCCGACAACAATTTGCGCTTTGCTGTGCCGATTGAATTTATAAATTGGAACGAGGTGGAAATGATTCAAAAATTGGGTCATGAAATTGGTTCGCATACGCATACCCACATTGATGTAAGCCAACAAAATTTTGAAAAAATTGCAGAAGAATTTTCTGTTTCAAAAAATGAAATTGAAAAACATTGTGGTGCAATAAAACATTTAGCTTTGCCTTTCGGCAGATTTTCGCCATTCAAAAAAGAATGGTGGAAAATGTCTGCTGATGCAGGTTTCGAGTCGTGCGCCAGCGCAGTAAATGGTTGTCATATTGCGTCAACTCAACCCATAAAAACCGAAGAATTATTTATTCGCCGAAATTTAATTTTACCCAATCAATGGACACTTCGGCATCAATTGTTTTACTTGCAATACAATTCATGGATGGCAAAATCAGCGAATAATTTTTTACCATCGGCATTTTAGTTTTAACAATCTATTTTTATTTCGGGCTTTCAATTGGCGTAAAATCTTTGTTGCTTTGCGGTTCATTTTTATAAAAAACAATGCTCGATTTTTCTTCCATCAACACTATTATTTTCGATTTAGGAGGTGTGTTATTTGATATTGATTACCGAAAAACTTCGGATGCTTTTATGAAATTAGGCATGAAAGATTTTGATGCTGCCTATTCGCAAGCAGCGCAATCACAAGTGTTTGATGAATTTGAAAAAGGAAATGTGAACAATGAAATTTTCAGAAATTTTATTCGTGAAAATATTTCATCGCAATTAAAAGATGAAGAAATTGATGCTGCTTGGAATGCTATGTTGATTGGTATGGAGCCAATAAAATTTTCAACTTTAGAAATTTTAAAAACGAAATTTCCATTGTATTTATTGAGCAACACCAATGGTATTCATTTGCCAAAAGTTTTTGAAATGATTGCCACACAAACACCAGAACATAGTTTGGAAAATAGTTTCAATCATTGTTATTTTTCTAATCAAATTCATTTGCGAAAACCTGATGCGGAAATTTTTGAGTTTGTAATTCAACAAAATAATTTGCAGCCTAGCAAAACTTTATTTATTGATGATTCGATTCAGCATGTGGAAGGTGCAAAAAAAGTTGGTTTGCAAGCATTTCATTTGACTAAAGATTGGACGATTGAAAAATTATTTGCTCAAATTCTTTAATTAACTTTGCAGCCCAATGGAACAAAAGAATAATTATGTGGTAATCATGGCAGGCGGTATTGGTAGCCGTTTTTGGCCTGTAAGTCGCAACGCTTTTCCAAAACAATTTTTAGATTTTTTAGGCACTGGTAAATCGCTGTTGCAATTAACATTTGAACGCTTTCAGGCAGTTTGCCCAAAAGAAAATATTTTAATTGTATCGAACGAACAATATGCTTCAATTATAAAAGAACAATTGCCCGAAATCGCTGATGAACAAGTGTTGTTGGAGCCTCAACGAAAAAATACTGCACCTTGTATTGCTTATGCTTCATTAAAAATTCTACTAAAAAATCCGAAAGCAAATATCATCGTTGCAGCATCTGACCATTACATTTTGAAAGAAAGTGTTTATTTGGAAGTGTTGCGAAAAGGCTTGGAATTTGTAAGTAAACACAATCATTTACTCACTATTGGCATTCAACCAACCCGACCTGATACAGGTTATGGCTACATTCAATATTTGGATGAAAATGAAAATGGCATTCATAAAGTGAAAACTTTTTTTGAAAAACCTAACATAGAATTAGCCGAACAATTTATTAAAACTGGTGAATTTTTATGGAACAGCGGCATGTTTTTATTCAACGTAAAAACAATTGTAAAAGCTTTTGAAACATACTTACCTGAAGTGTTTGAGGCTTTTATTGGTTACGAAAAAAAACTGAATAACAAAAATGAAAAAGCATTTGTTGAAAATGCTTACACCCTTTGCACCAATATTTCTATTGATGTGGGCGTGATGGAAAAAGCTACAGGCGTTCGTGTGATTCCAGCCAGTTTTGGTTGGAGCGATGTAGGCACTTGGGCTTCGCTATATGAATTAACGCCGCATGATTATCATGGCAATTCAGTAGCAGGAAAAAATGTGATGATTTACGATGCACACAATAATATCATTAATGTACCTGATAAAAAATTGGTGATTGTGCAAGGGTTGGAAAATTACATAGTGGTTGATACGCCTGATGCACTGCTGATTTGCGACAAATCGCAAGAACAAAAAATCAAAGATTTTACATCGGATGTTAAGCGCATGAAAGGCGATAAATTTTTGTAGAACTTAAATTTTATGAAGAAAATTTTATTAGCTTTTCTGTTCAATTTTTTTGTTTTCAACGCATCATTTTCACAACAAAAATTTTCAGTTTCAAAATTTATTACGCCTGTTGATTCATTCAACAAACATCGGTTTTGGGAAGTGAATGGCACATGTGCAGGCACTTTTGGCGTTGCGATGATTGGGTTAAATTATGCTTGGTACGCCAATTATCCACGAAGCAGTTTTCATTTTTTTAATGACGATAAAGAATGGTTGCAAATGGACAAATGCGGTCATTCATGGACTGCCTACAACGAAGCATTTATCGCATCCACCATGTATCAATGGGCTGGTGTATCGCAGCGCAAAGCCGCTATTTACGGAGCTGCATGGGGTTTTACTTTGCAATTAACCATCGAAATTTTGGATGGCTTATCGAAAGAATGGGGATTTTCACCAGGTGATGCAACGGCTAATACCTTTGGTGCTGGCTTGTTTCTGGGCAATGAATTATTGTGGAGAGACCAACGTGTTCGGTTGAAATTTTCAACCACCCGAAGAACTTATGATGATGCAACTTTAGAACAACGAGCCAATGAATTATACGGGGCATCGCTGCCAGAGCGGATTTTGAAAGATTACAATGCACAATCGTATTGGTTGAGTTTTAACATTGCTTCATTTTTAAACAAAGAAAATCATTTTCCAAAATGGTTGAATGTAGCGGTAGGATATGGCGCTGATAATATGTTTGGGGCAGTAAAAAATTCATGGAGTTATGATGTGAATGGAAAACCTTTGGATGATTATTATGCTGGCAATGCCTTTAAACCTGTTGATTATAGCAGCCTTACACGTTATCGTCAGTTTTTTTTATCGCCTGATATTGATTTTACAAAAATCAAAACTAAGCATCGGATGCTCCGAAATCTTTTTATGCTGATGAACGTAATTAAGCTTCCAGCACCAACTTTAGAGTATAACACATTGCATCAAACCAAATTTCACTGGCTATTGATTTGATTTTTATAAAATCAACGCGATGCTTATTTTTTTAAAACAAGTCGAGTAAATTTCTTTTCTTTGGGAATTCAAAAAAAATCAATCATGAACAATTTATTAGAAGGCAAACGTGGAATTATTTTTGGCGCATTAGATGAGCGCAGCATTGCTTGGAAAGTGGCTGAAAACTGCCATGCACAAGGTGCAAAAATTATTTTAACCAATGCGCCAATTGCTTTGCGAATGGGTGAAATCAATAAATTAGCTGCGGCTTGCAACACCGAAGTGATTCCTGCTGATGCAACATCAGTTGAAGATTTACAAAAATTATTAGAACAATCACAAGAAAAATTAGGAGGTAAAATTGATTTCATTTTACACAGTATTGGCATGAGTGTGAATGTGCGTAAAAATCGCCCGTACACCGATTTGAACTATGAGTTTTTGAATAAAACATTGGATGTATCGGCTATTTCATTGCATAAATTATTGCAAACTGCTTATCAAATGGATGCCATTTCCGAAGGTGGTTCGGTGGTAGCATTAACCTATATTGCTGCCCAACGAGCTTATTCTTTTTACAGCGATATGGCTGATGCAAAAGCCATGTTGGAAAGTATTGTTCGCAGTTTTGGCTATCACTATGGTGTAAAAAATAAAGTAAGAATTAATTCAGTTTCTCAATCCCCCACTGCAACAAGTGCTGGTAGCGGAATTCAAGGCTTTGATAAATTTTTTGGCTTTGCTGATAAAATGAGCCCATTAGGCAATGCAAGTGCTGATGATTGTGCAAAATTCTGCACCATGTTGTTCAGCGATTTCAGCAAAATGGTAACCATGCAAAACCTTTTCCACGATGGCGGTTACAGCATGACTGGCATTACTGAAAGTGTTTTAAATTCTTAATCAAAAATAATTTTCAAAATAGTTGGCAAAACAAAAGGATTAAACTACATTTGCACTCCCAAAACAAAAAACATACAAACGTTCTTTAACTATGTCGCAAAGAATCAGAATTAAATTAAAATCGTACGACCACAATTTGGTAGATAAATCTGCTGAAAAAATTGTGAAAACAGTTCGTGCCACAGGAGCCGTAGTTAGCGGTCCTATTCCGTTGCCAACCGATAAAAGAATCTTTACGGTTAACCGTAGCCCACACGTTGATAAAAAATCACGTGACCAATTTCAATTGTGTACGCACAAGCGTTTGATGGATATTTATTCATCTACCTCAAAAACTGTTGATGCCTTAATGAAATTAGAATTGCCAAGCGGCGTTGAAGTAGAAATTAAAGCATAACAGATTTTACTAAGCATATTTTAAAAGCGTAAATTTTCAAATCGAAAGTTTACGCTTTTTTTATTTTTCAGAAACCATCTACTATATTTATAAAATGTTTTGTTTAGATAAAATCAAATCCATTTATTCCCATGCTCGTAAAAACCTTTGGCAGCGCAGTTTATGGCGTTAATGCCATGACAATTACAATAGAAGTAAATCTCACAGAAGGCGTTGGATATTTTCTTGTTGGCTTGCCTGATAGTGCTGTGAAAGAAAGCATGCACCGCATCGAAAGTGCTTTGAAAATGTGCGATTATAAAATGCCAAGGCGCAAAGTGGTGATTAATATGGCACCTGCAGATATTCGCAAAGAAGGCTCTGCGTACGATTTAACGATTGCGATGGGTTTGTTAGCAGCCAGCGAACAAGTGAATGGCGATGCGTTGAAAGATTTTATTTTGATGGGCGAATTATCATTGGATGGAAAATTGCAACCAATAAAAGGTTCGTTGCCAATTGCTATTCAAGCACGACAAGAAAAATTTAAAGGCTTGATTGTGCCAAAAGAAAATGCTCGTGAAGCTGCTATTGTCAATAACTTGGAGGTGTATGGCGCAGAAAATATTAAAGAGGTAATTGACTTTTTTAACGGGGATTTACAATTAGAAAAAATAGAAATTGATACACGACGTGAATTTTTAGAACAACAACAAAGTTTGGATTTTGATTTCGCTGATGTAAAAGGACAAGAAAATATTAAACGAGCTTTAGAAATTGCAGCCGCTGGCGGACACAATGCAATTTTAATTGGACCACCGGGTGCAGGGAAAACCATGCTGGCTAAGCGTTTGCCAACTATTCTTCCACCGCTTGATTTGCATGAAGCATTAGAAACTACAAAAATTCATAGTGTTGCTGGAAAGCTTCCAGTCAACTCTTCATTAATTTCTGTTCGACCTTTTCGTTCGCCACACCATACCATCAGCGATGTTGCTCTTGTTGGTGGTGGTAACAATCCGCAGCCTGGTGAAATATCATTGGCGCATAATGGTGTTTTGTTTTTAGATGAATTGCCTGAATTTAAAAGAACAGTTTTAGAAGTGTTGCGACAACCAATGGAAGAACGCAGAATTACAATTTCACGAGCAAAATTTTCGGTGGATTATCCTGCATCATTTATGTTAGTATCGGCTATGAACCCTTGTCCATGTGGCTTTTTCAATCATCCTGACAAAGAATGTGTTTGTGCGCCAGGTGTGGTGCAAAAATATTTAAACAAAATTTCAGGACCACTTTTAGATAGAATTGATTTGCATGTTGAAGTAACTCCCGTGTCATTCAACGAACTCACATCACATCGTGTTTCGGAAAAAAGTGAAGCAGTAAGAGAACGCGTGATTAAAGCTCGTGAAATTCAGCAAGAGCGATTTAAGGAAAGCAAAGATACTCACTGCAATGCGCAAATGACTTCCAAAAAATTGAAAGAGATTTGTGTGATAACAACGGGCGGTGAAAATTTACTAAAAGTTGCGATGGAAAAATTAGGTTTATCCGCTCGTGCGTATGATAGAATTTTAAAGGTAAGTCGTACCATTGCTGATTTAGCAGGCAGCCCAGATATTAAAATAGAACATCTTGCCGAAGCCATCCAATACAGAAGTTTGGATAGAGAAAGTTGGGGGAATTAAATTCAATGAACCGATGCTCTTTGTAATCTATCATTAATTGCTCTTCCCAAACCTTCATCTGGAAATCGTTCGGCAAGAATTATTTCTACGTCACTTTCATCTAATTTTCGCATGGCAGCAAATAATTTTTTTGCGGCTTCATGCAAATCTTTTTTTGCAGAAAGTTGAATTTGATTTTCTTTTTTTACGGCATCATAATTTTTATGAAAAGAAATTAATCCGATTTTTTTTGAATTGTATATAGCTAAACCATTTTCTACATCGCCCAATAATAAAGGCTTTCGAGGTGCATAATGTGAAAGTAACATGCCTGGCGCATGAGGTGAAGATGAGGAAGTTTTAACCTGAATTTTTCCAATTTCATTTTCAATATCTTCTATCGCTACACCACCAACACGAAAAATTGTTGGTAAATTATTTTCCAAACCTATGATAGTTGATTCAACACCAACATGGCAATTTCCACCATCTAAAATGAATTTTATTTTTCCATTCAATTGGTCTTTTACATGCTTAGCTGATGTTGGACTGATGTATCCAAAAGGATTTGCGCTGGGTGCAGCCAACGGAAAATCTAATCGTTGCAATAATTGCAAAGTCAACGGATGCTTTGGAATCCTTATGGCTACTGTGTTTAAGCCACTTGTAACTAAATCAGGAATGTTATTTTTTTTCTCTAACAAAAAAGTGATAGGTCCTGGTGAAAATTTTTGCATCAACTGCAAAGCCCAATCAGGCAAATGTTTTACATAATTTTTCACTGATTCAATAGAATCACAATGAACAATTAATGGGTCGAAATGCGGTCGATTTTTTACTTCAAAAATTTTCAATACGATTTCTTCATTCAATGCATTACCAGCCAAACCATATACAGTTTCAGTTGGGATAGCAACGCAATCGCCTGCCAATAGCAGCTTTGCAGCCATTTCAATGTCGGTATCAATAATTGTTTCTTGCATTATCAATGCTGTAAAAATAAAAAAGCCCTCTCGAAAAAGGGCTTTTAAAAATCAGTTTTTAAATTTTATAATTGCGCTTCACAACGAGCAATATATGCTTCAACTTGCCGTCCAGCTTGAGAATTAGGATAATTTTCCTTTATTTTTTCGTACATTTCTTTAGCTTCTTTTGCATTTTTTTCATGCTCTAAAGCCATGCCTGCTTTTATTAAATAAAATGGCGTTAATGATTCATTATCCAAATTATCCGCAGCTTTTTTGTAAAAATCAATGGCTGCTTTCATATCACCCGTTTCTGAATAAGCATCGCCAATCATGCTGTAGGCTTGACTTTGAGCTACTTCGTCGCCTGTGCTAAATGATTTCAAATAATCTAATGCTTTTTTTGCATCACCAGTTTTAAGATAACAAACGCCAATGTAATAGTTACAAAGATTAGCGGCTTTGGTCATGCCATATTTATCTTTCACTTTTAAAAAACCATAGTGTGCGCCATCGCCTTTTAATGCCAATTTGAAGGAATCTACTTCAAACAATTGTTGTGCATAAAATAGTTTGCTTTGCGCTTCTTTTTCTCTGTTGCCTTTCCACCAAAAGAATGCAATGACTAATAACACCAAACCCAAAACTCCGCCACCAATGTAGCTCACAGTCTTTTTATTGTTCACAATATAGTGTTCTACTTTCGAGTAAGATTCTGTTAATCCTGCTTCGATGTTGCTTACGTTTTCTTGATTGTCAGCCATTTTTTATTTTTCGTTAATTGTTATGTTGTAAAGTTGTTTCTCAAAAACATTAATCCATAATAAATGGATAATCTTGCTGTGCATAAATATCTTTCAGCAATTCGTCATTATCAGGATACGGTGATTCTTCAGCAAATTTCACACACTCTTCAATCTCTAATTTCACACCGTTATCTATTTCTTCCAATTGTTGTTCTGTGGCAAAATTCTTTTCCAAAATTTTCTTACGAATTACTTCCACAGGGTCTTTCAATTTATATTCTTCCACTTCCTCTTTGCTGCGATATTTTGCAGGGTCGCTCATTGAATGACCTTTGTAGCGATACGTTTTAATTTCTAAAAATGTAGGCCCATCGCCTTTTCTTGCTCTATCCACCGCTAATTCCATTGCCTCATGAACCGCTTCTGGATTCATTCCATCCACTTGTGCCGAAGGCATATCATAAGCCAATCCTAATTTTACAATATCATGTACATTGCTTGTTCGCTCAACTGAAGTACCCATGGCATATTCATTGTTTTCGCAAATAAAAATCACAGGCAATTTCCAAAGCATCGCATAGTTGAATGTTTCATGCAAAATTCCTTGACGAGCTGCGCCATCCCCAAACATAGTAACAATCACATTATCGGTACCGTTGTATTGTTCGGCAAACGCCAAACCTGCGCCAGTACCTATTTGTGCGCCTACGATGCCATGTCCTCCGAAAAATTTATGTTCTGCCGAAAAGAAGTGCATGCTGCCACCCTTACCTTTACTGCAACCAGTTACTTTGCCATACAATTCAGCCATACAAGCATTGGCTGTGATGCCTTTTGCCAAAGCCAAAGCATGGTCGCGATAGGCTGTAATAATTCCATCTTCATGTTTCAAAACACTCATTATTCCAGCAGCTACAGCTTCTTGCCCAATATACAAATGGCAGAAGCCTCTGATTTTTTGCATACCATACAATTGCCCAGCTTTTTCTTCAAACTTACGCATGCGCTGCATCAGTTCGTACCAGTACAAATAAGTTTCTTTAGTAATTTTCGACATAGCCGCTGCTTACCTCTGATTTTTTGAGAACCGCAAATGTAACGATAAAATTGGATTTTTTTTAGTAGAAAAAAACAAGGCTCAACTACCTTGTTTCAAGTCGTAAATTTTCTGGATTTTTTTGATTTGTTCTTTCATGTTTAATTCCAAATCTTTCAGCAAACCATTGTGCAAATCAAACACCCAACCATGCACTTCTGGGCTGTTATTATGATACCACGATTTTTGAACATGAGCTGTTTTAATCACATTTACACATTGCTCTTGCACATTCAATTCCACCAATCTGTCGTAGCGTTTTTTCTCATCCGCAATGGCATCCAATTCATCTTGATGCAAACGATAAACATCTCTGATATTGCGCAGCCAAGCATTTAATTCGCCCATGTCCTGCGAAGTCATCGCGGCCTGAATGCCGCCACAGCCGTAGTGTCCACACACAATAATGTGTTTCACTTTTAAATATTCCACCGCATATTGAATCACCGCATTCACATTATGGTCAATTCCGTTGACCACATTCGCGACATTGCGATGCACAAAAACTTCGCCCGGTTCTAAGCCCATAATTTCGTTGGCTGGCACACGACTATCGCTACAACCGATGTATAAAAATTCGGGTTTTTGGTCGCTGGCTAATTTGTCGAAAAAATGTTTGTCTTTCTTTAATTGCGCTTCCACCCAGCGTTTGTTGTTGTCAAAAATTTCTTTGTAAGGATGCATTTTCTATATTTTTATTGCAAATTTAAATTGCAGATTGTTGATTTGAAATGTATTCGTTAATAACAAAATTATTTTTCCGTTGTTCGATACATACTTTCTACACACATTTTGCAATGTTCTAAAATCACCTTGCGTTTTAGTTTTAAAGTTGGTGTTAATTCGCCACCAATTACTGACCAATCAATGGGTAATAATCTGAATTTTTTCACTTGTTCTACATGATTGAAATTGACATTCATATCGTCAATTACCTTTCTGTACATGGCTTGTACAGCTTTGTTCTGACAAATTATTTCGTTGGTTTTTGTATCCACATTGTTGGCAATGCACCATTTTTTTAACTCCACAAAATTTGGGATAATCAAAGCGCCAACAAATTTTTCTCCTTCGCCAATCACCATCACTTGTTCGATGTAAACCGATTCTTTCAATTTGTTTTCTAACGGTTGCGGCGCAACATATTTGCCACCACTGGTTTTGAAGAGTTCTTTTTTTCTGTCGGTAATTTTCAGGAATTTATTTTCAACCAAAGTGCCAATATCACCAGTGTGGAAAAAACCTGCTGCATCAATAGTTTCAGCAGTTTTTTCGGGTTGTTTGTAATAACCCATCATCACATTTTCGCCTTTCACACAAATTTCTCCATCATCAGCAAATTTTAATTCAACGCCATCAACCACAGGACCAACGGTTGTAAAACAAGCACCGTAAGGCTCTGGGCGATTCACCGCAATCACTGGTGATGTTTCACTCAAGCCATAACCCTCTAATACGGGCACACCAGCCGCCGTGAAAATCCTTGCCAATCGAGGTTGCAAAGCAGCTCCACCAGAAACAATTATTTTTACACTATTACCCAACGCTGCCCTCCATTTGCTGAAAACCAATTTATCGGCAATCGAAAGTTGCAATGCATACAACCAACCATTTTTTCCATCGTGGTCATAACGTAATCCTAAATCAACTGCCCAATCGAATATTTTTTTCTTCATGCCCGTCTGTTCTGCGCCCACAGCCATTATTCGGTCATACACTTTTTCTAATAATCTTGGAACAGTGGTGAAAACCTGCGGTGAAATTTCTTTTAAATTATCAGCAATGGTGTCCATACTTTCCGCATAATAAATACTCACACCTTCGGTCATCAATAAGTAAGAAACCATGCGCTCGAATATGTGACAAAGCGGAAGAAAGCTCAATGCAGTGTCTTTATCGCTTAATGGTTTTAATAAAATGGGCACACACGATTCGATGTTTGCCACAATGTTTCTATGACTCAACATCACACCTTTTGGTTTGCCTGTTGTGCCGCTGGTGTAAATGATGGTTGCTAAATCTTTGGGCGCAATTTCATCACTGATTTTTTTCAACGATTGAATTTGTTCAGCAGTTGGTTCAACTTGTAATTCAGTCCAGTGGCGGAATCCATCCACTTTATTAAACGTGAAAATTTCTTTCAATGAAGGAACTTGTGCTTGAATGCCTTTTACTTTTGCAGCCAATTTATCATCGCTCACAAAAGCATAAATTATTTGTGCATCGTTGAAAATAAATTCCATTTCTTCATCTGTAATCGTTGGATAAATCGGCACATTTACCACACCTAATTTTAATAAAGCATTATCTGCAAAATTCCATTCAGGGCGATTATTGCTGATGATGGCAACTTTCATTTTTTGTTCAGCGATTGGAAAATTTTTCAATCCCAAATTCACTATCAATCCTACAGCTAATTTCTCAATCTGCTGCAAAGTATCGGCTGTGCTGTATTTGCGCCATGCACCATTTTCTTTTGCAGCAAAGCAATCTTGCTTTGGATGAAATTGCAATTGATGCGGAAGAATATCGAATAATCGAGTGTAACTCATGTTAATTTTTTACTTTCGTTAAAAGTAGGAAAAAATATTCCTTTCATTTGTGTAAAATTTCTCCATTTATCTGCTATGCGTTTTCTCATTTTATTTTTTTGCTTGATTTTCATTTTTGCTGATTTACAAAAATCAGTTGCACAAGAGCCACTAAAAACAATTACAGCAGATACGGTGGTAGAAAAAACAACGAATAAATTTTTTGTTCGTTCGTTTCCTATTGTTTACATACGACCCGAAACTGGCTGGGGTGGTGGATTGGCAGGCACAACCAATTTTTCATTGAATGGAAGAAATGAAAAAACTCCAGCATCGCAAGTATCGTGGGTAATGTCGTACACCGAGAAAAAACAGTTTCTGGTTTTGTTACCTTTCAACCTTTATTTCAAAAACAGAAAATATTATAGCGAAGGCGAATTGGATGTAACCAATTTTTCGTGGGATTATTGGGGCAATGGAAATATCACCAAAGATGTTTCCGAAAAATTTTACACCAACTACAAGCGACTCATCTTTAATTTAATGACAAAAGTTTATGGCAAAATTTATGGTGGATTGAAAACCGAAATGAACGATTTTCCTGAACTTAGATTTGGTGACATCAACGGTCAATTAGCTACCAACACCAGCATTGCTGGCAGAAATGGCGGCTTCTATAAATCAATCGGCACAGAATTTTTGTATGATACTCGTGATAATATTTATTCCGCAAAAAAGGGAATGATGGTGGATGTAACTTACTTATACTGGAATAAAGTTTTCTTCGGTGATGCTACATTTCATCGCATATTTATTGATGCCATGAAATTTAATTCACTCACCAAATGGGATGTATTGTGTTTCGATTTAAATTTACAAATGAACAATGGTGTTGAAGTTCCTTTTACTGAATTGTCGCAATTGGGCGGCTCAACTATTATGAGAGGCTTGTATGAAGGCAGATACAGAGATAAATTTTTAGCCAACATTTGTGTCGAAAATCGCATTCATATTTATAACAGATTTGGCTTGGTAGTGTTTGGCAATTTGGGTGAAGTGAATAATTCCATCACCAATTTTGATTTTAATTATTTGCGCTGGACGGTTGGTAGCGGTGTAAGATATTTATTGAATTCATCTGACAGAATTAATGTACGATTCGATTTTGCTGTTGGACCAAATACGCATGGCAGCTATTTAACTATTGGCGAAGCCTTTTAAATTATTAATGCCATGAAAACCGCCACAGTTCAGGAGTTGAAAGAAGAATTAAAACAATCGCATCATACAAAATTAGTGGAATTGTGTTTGCGATTGAGCCGATTTAAAAAAGAAAATAAAGAGTTGCTCACTTATCTTTTGTTTGAAGAGCAAGATGAATTGGCTTATATAAATGGAGTGAAAGAAGAAATTGTAACAGGCTTTGAAATGATTGACAAAAGCAACAATTTGTATTTGGTTAAAAAAAGTTTGCGAAAAATATTGCGTTTCACTGCTAAATATATTCGCTACACTGGCTCAAAAACTGTTGAAATAGAATTGTTAATTTTTTATTGTCTGCAATTAAAAGAATCCGGCATACCCATTCATAAAACGCAAGCTCTTACTAATTTGTACGCCATGCAATTAAAAAAAATCAACAAAATAATTCCAACGCTGCATGAAGATTTAAGGTATGATTTTACCAAGAATTTGGAAAAGTTGGAAAGGTGATTTGTATAATGAAGCGGAAGAATCAGTTTCAATTTTTGGCTAACATACTAATTGGCAATTAACTTTAATTGCAACAACAACCGAATACCACAAATTGAAATAATGAAAGCATTGCACATTTTTTATGATGAGTATTTGTGAAGCAAATAAAATAGGACTGCTTTTGAAGAGATAGAAGACCATCAGGCGGACCAATAGTTTTTAATTTTTGGATTTTAGCAAAGCCATAAACCTTTAAACCCACACACCTTCCAAAAACTTAAATGTATTTACCATCGCATCATTCAAGCAATAATGTATTATTTTTGCTTTAGATTATTTACGACAAACCATTTTAATCATGCTGCAGTTTTTTGCGTTGGAAATTTTTAAAGAATTTCAATTACATCCGTCATCAAAAAAACGTTATGCTATCTCCAATTATGGTCGGCTGATTAGTTTCACCGATAAAATGGAAAATGGACGACTCTTGAAAGGAGCAACAGTAGATAACTATAGAATTTTTCAATATTCTACTTTTGTGAATGGAAAGAAAAAATCCAATTTCTTGTTTTTAGGACGAACTGTGGCTACTGCTTTTTTAGAGAAAATATCAGATGACCAAATTTTTGTTTTGCATTTAGATTACAATCGAAGCAATGATTCAGTTACAAATTTAAAATGGGCAACCCGTGAAGAGATGTTAGCGCATCAAAGAAAAAGCCCAAAGGTAATTGCTGCAAAAAAAAGAAACGGTGAGCGACAGAAAACTTGCGATGGAAAGAAATTAACTATTACACAAGTTATCAGATTGAAAAAACAAATTTTCGACCCCAATCGCAAAACCCGATTGCGCCTCATTGCCAAGCAATACGGCATCAGCGAAATGCAATTATACAGAATCAAACGGGGTGAAAATTGGTCTGCAATAAAAGTTTAAATACACCTTAACTCTGCTATTTATTTTGTGATTGTTGAATTTGGTTTAAAATTTTCACAATCATTTCATTTTGTTTTTCCAAATGCAAAATAATAGTTTCAATTTCCAATTCAGCTTTTGTGTTCACTTCAAAATCAGCTTCTGCTCTGGCTTCGGCATGTGACGATTGTAAATTTTGACCAATCATAATCAGCGGCATCAAAAAAATTTGAATCATATTCGACATAAACAACCACAACACAAAAGCAGGAAAAGGGTCAAATCGTGAACTTGGCGGCGCAACAGTATTCCAACCTAACCATATTGCCGTCCAAATAAAAATGATGATGAAAAATCCCATTGTGCCTACATGGTCAGTTATCCAAATCGCCATTTTATCCAATCGTGAAAGTTTTTTCTTTCGCTCTACATTCACGTTTTTAACCGCTTTGCGTTTTTGTTTTAATTCAGTAAGCGTAAGCGGTTCTTTGTTAATTGAATCCATATTTTTTTTAAAAGAGTGACCTCGGAGAGGCTCGAACTCTCGACCCATTCATTAAGAGTGAATTGCTCTACCAACTGAGCTACAAAGTCATTAATTGGTTAGCGAAGATATGTTTTAGCAATTAATTTTCTAATCAATTGTAGCAATACATTTTATTTCAATAGCAATTGGTGTTGGCAAACTATTGATTTCAAGCGTAGTTCGGCATGGTTGTGCCTCCTTAAAATACTCGGCATATACTTTATTGTAGGTATGAAAATCGCGTTTCATGTTCACTAAAAAAATTGTAACGTCAACCAATTTATCCCAACTGCTGCCACTTTCTTCTAAAACAATTCGCACATTGTCAAACACGTTTCTGCATTGCGCTTCAAAATCGAAAGTAATAAAATTTCCGTTTTTATCTAATTGCAAACCTGGAATTTCATCATTCACAGTTCGTGGACCAATGCCACTTAAAAATAAAAGATTGCCCACTTTTCGTGCATGTGGATACAAGCCAACTGGCTTTGGTGCTTTGTTTGTTGTAATTTTTTCGTTGCTCATTTTTTATTTTTTATAAACTTTAAAAACTTGATGAACTTTATCCACTCACTTTATTTTCCACTCCAACTCGGTGTCCCAATTGGGTTTTACTAAAACATCGTTGGCATAACGAAGATACGATTCAGGTTGTTGACGCAAAAAATAATTTCCAGTATCCCACTTTCCATTTCCATTTTCATCATTCAAAATTCGAATGTTGTATTTCCCTTGTGGTAAATTATTCCAACTAATTTTTTTGTTCGAAAATTTTTCACGAGCTACTTCAACACCACTGTTATTCAATAGTTGCACAATAAAATGAGGTGGTAATGAATCAGTTTTTATATCCAATAAAATATTTCCAAAATGCCGTTGCGCTTTGTAAATGAAAGAAATGTGGAACGAATCGCTTTGAATATTTGCAACATCAATCAACTGATTTTTTCTACCAATTAATTCATACAAATGGTCTTCTTTAAAATTGTAATTGATTTTTACTTTCTGCTGAAATGCACTGTCATTCAATAGTTGCGGCTTCAACGTGGTTTTATATTTTCCAGTATCTTCAATTAATTGAAAAGATGTTTGCAAATTTTCTCTTGCAATTGGGTGATTGAAAATTAAAAATATGGCCTGATTAAAATTCAATTCATCAGCAAATTTCACTACTTCTTTTTTTGCTAAATTGCTCAAAGAGCTTTGTCTTCCTTTCGATTCATCAGTTTTTCCAGTTGATGATTTTATTTGAAAATTTGCCATTGCATTCAACCTTGTTCGTTTCCAAGCCATTGAATCGGTAATGGTTTCAATTTTCAAAATCGTGTCTAAATTTTCAGTAAAAATATGCAACGATAAAGAATCAGTTGTGATTTTTTTTCTGAAATAAATTTGCAATGAATCACTTTTAACAACCGAAACAAAATCGTTGTAGTGATTATCTGTTATGCATTTCAGCGATTGAATATTTTTATCAAACTGAATTAAATAACTAATCGCATCTAATCTTTTTACCGATTTTATTTGTTGTTTTTTGTTTTGAAAATTTTCAAACAATTGCAAAGTAATTGGCTTGAAAAATTTTCCAACTGAAATTAAAGTATCAGAAAATCCAATTTTTTCATTCGGCAAATCATACAGCAAATTGTAGTTTTCATCTTTCAGTGCGAAAATTTTGTACTTGCCCTCTTTCAAATAATTGAATTGAAAAGCTCCTTCCTTATTGGTTTTAGCCAAGTAGTATGGTTTTTGTTTGGATGGAATTGAATCCAAATTTTCTTTGTACAACATTACTGAAACATTCTCCAAAGCATTGCCAGTTGAGGCTTCTAATACTTTTCCTGAATAAGTTAAAGTGTCAATTACATCGCCGGTGCTAAATACAAACTGAAAATTATTGAGCGTATTGCCTTCTGTTATATCTTGAATGTTATCGCCAAAAAGAAATGTGTAAGTGGTGTTTTCTTTCAAAGTGTCTTTCCAGTTTACCAAAATTGATTTGCCCCCCAATTTTACTTTGGGAGCGGTTTTCAATGGCGGCGATACTAAAACTTCCTTGTCTTTTAATTTTATAAACTCATCAAAATTTACACGAAAAGATTTCTCATGAAAATTTGTAGCACCTTTTTTCGGAGTCGAAAAAATAAGTTTAGGTGGCGAAGTATCTTTTGCTCCGCCAGTTGGAGCAACCACGTTGGCGCAACCAGTAATCAAAATTGCAAATGTTAAATTGCAAAGTGCAAATTGAATTTTCCTGAAAATATTGCAGTATTTTTTTTTCAAAATAAAAACTAAAAATTCCTTTTTTCCTTCACCCAAATTTTGATGTAATCCGCAATATCACTGGTATTAGTACCTGGTGGAAATAATTTCCCAACGCCCATTTCGTTTAATTTTTTTGCATCATCATCGGGTATAATTCCACCACCAGTGAGCAACACATCTTGCATTTCACGTTCTTTCATCAACTCAATTAATTTTGGAAAAACAGTATTGTGTGCGCCGCTTAAAATGCTAACACCAATAGCATCCACATCTTCTTGTAATGCAGCATTCACAACCATTTCAGGCGTTTGACGTAAGCCTGTGTAAATCACTTCCATACCTGCATCACGAAGTGCCGAAGCAATAACTTTTGCACCACGGTCATGTCCGTCTAATCCTACTTTAGCTACTAAAACTCTGATGGGGCGTTGGTTTTGG
This sequence comes from uncultured bacterium, assembly GCA_903857255.1. Classification (GTDB taxonomy): domain Bacteria; phylum Bacteroidota; class Bacteroidia; order Chitinophagales; family CAIODY01; genus CAIODY01. Next base: position 215,318 of record CAIODY010000043.1, on the reverse strand, counting down.
CTCATACCCAGTTTTTTTTGTGGCTCAAAAATAAGCAATTCGTTAGGCTTTGACGATTTAATTTTTCAGAAAAATCTTAAAAAAATTTAAGTTTAGTCAGCAACTTTGCAAAGTGAAAAACAAAAAACACATCGCCATTTTCGCAAGCGGAAACGGCAGCAATGCTCAACAATTAATGCAATATTTTCAGCATCATTCAGCAGTTGAAATAAAATTGGTAGTGTGTAATAAACCCGATGCTTTGGTTTTGCAGAAAGCTGCAACCATGAATGTAGCTACATTTTTAATCAATAAAGAGGAATTAAAAACCGCTGAAAAAATGTTGCCAATTTTACAACAACATCAAATTGATTTTATTGTGTTAGCTGGTTTTTTGTTACAAATCCCAAATTGGTTGATTCAAAATTTTCCAAACAAAATCATCAATATTCATCCTGCGCTGTTGCCTAAATACGGCGGCAAAGGCATGTTTGGGCGATTTGTACATGAAGCAGTAATTGAAGCAAATGAAAATGAAAGTGGCATCAGCATTCATTTTGTAAACGAAAATTATGATGAAGGCAAAATAATTTTTCAAGCGAAATGTTCAGTGGATGAAAATGAAACTATTGAAACTTTATCAAAAAAAATTCATGCATTAGAGCATGAATACTTACCAAAAATTGTAGAGCAATTGCTAAACGAATAACACGATGCTCAAAAAAAATTCTGCTTACATTTGTTGTTCATTTTTATAACACAATGCTTAAAGTTGGCGTATTTGGTGCAGGTCATTTAGGAAGAATTCATTTGCAACAATGGTTGTTAATTGCAGAAATTGAGGTGGTTGGTTTCTTCGACCCATTTGGTGACAATGCTGCAAAGGCTGAACAGATGGGCGTTCGCAGGTTTTTAAATCGGGAAGAATTAATTGATGCTTGCGATGCGATTGATATTGCCAGCACAACTACAACGCACTATGAAAATGCTGTATTGTGTTTGAAAAAGAAAAAGCATGTGTTTGTAGAAAAACCTTTAACCAACACTTTAGAAGAAGCAAAACATTTATTGCAGCTCATTCAGGAAGCAGGTGTAAAAGGGCAAGTGGGGCATGTTGAACGATTTAATCCTGCATTTTTATCTATTCAAAATCGGCAATTAAATCCCATGTTTATTGAGTGCCATCGGTTGGCACAATTCAATCCACGAGGCGCAGATGTGGCTGTGATACTGGATTTGATGATTCATGACATTGATATTATTTTATCCATCGTAAAATCGAGTGTGAAAAAAATCAGCGCAAGTGGTGTGGCAATTGTGAGCGACACATTTGATATTGCCAATGCTCGATTAGAGTTTGATAATGGTTGCGTTGCCAACATTACAGCCAGCAGAATTTCATTAAAAAAAATGCGGAAAATGCGTTTGTTTCAGCCTGATGCTTATATCGGGATTGATTTTTTAGAAAAGAAAACTGAAGTGTGCAGATTGAGTACAACAGCCGAAAATGATGATTGGGCAATACCAGTAGAAATGGGCAACGACAAACAAAAATTCATTCATTTTGAAGCACCAAAAGTGGATGAAAACAATGCCATAAAAATGGAACTCGAATTATTCAGAGATGCTATGTTAAATGATACCGAAACCAAAGTACCATTTGCTGATGGTTTCAACGCCATGATGATTGGCTATCAAATATTGGATGAAATCAAACGCAATAATCCAATTTAACTTTCGTTAAGAACTCATAAATTGTAACCGAAATCTGCGACTGAATTGATGAAAAAAATTTCTTCTTCTGTTTTATTACTAATTGTCATTGGGTTTGCAACGCCTTTATTCATCAGTATTTCGAGCTGTCATAAAGCATCGCCAACGCCATGTTATTTTCACATTGAACCATTTAATATCACCACCAATTATGCTGCACAAGGCAGCGCAAGCAGCAAAGTAACTGATGTGTGGGTTTATGTTAACAATCAAAATTTAGGTGCTTATCAATTGCCGTGTAATATCCCTGTGATATTAAATTCAGCAATTTTAGCAGACGGGAAATCGCAAATTATTTTGTCGCCTGGCATCATGAAAGATGGCATCACCACCATGCACATTCAATATCCATTTTATTCTTCGTGGTTTGACACACTCACTTTGCAAGAAGGAAAAACTTATGAAATGACACCCAAAGCTCATTATGTAGATAGTTTAAAATTTAGAATGAAAGAAGATTTTGAATTGGGCTCTTCCTTTAATAAATTGATGGGCGACACTAACATGGTTCGTGAAAACATTACTGCTAATAGCTTTGAGGGTTGGTATGGAAAAATAACTTTGGACCCGACACGTGATACAGTAGAAGTTGTTACCTCAACCTCATGGGCTTTGTTAAGTAGTTCAACGGTTTTTGTTGAAATGAATTACAAATGCGATTATCCATTTACAGTTGGGTTACTATCAACAACATCAACTACTGCAACAAAATATTGGCACGAAACTTTTAAAGCTTCATCAACTTGGAATAAAGTTTATATCGATATTTCAGATGCTGTAAGTCAATTGCAAGGCACTTCGTATCAATTGATATTGAAGGCTGGCAACACTTATGGCGATATTACTTCGCCAGTAAATTTTTATTTTGACAACATCAAAGTAATCAGCCGTTAAAAAAAAATTGACACCAAAACGCAGCAAATATTATTACCTGTTTTTTGATTATGCCGCATCATTGGCTGCATGGTTGTTATTTTTTATTTTTCGAAAAGCCTACATCGAAAAATTAATTCCGCCATTTCAAGTCAGTTATCTCAACGACCGAAAACTATTGTGGGGCTTAGCTTTGGTGCCTTTGTTTTGGATTATCTTACATTTCGTTTCGGGTGCTTATACGGATGTGTATCGCAAATCGCGATTGAATGAATTTACCAAAACATTCTTCATCAGTTTAATCGGCAGCATTGTTTTGTTCTTCGTTATTTTGTTGGATGATTATGTAAAAAATGTTTCGGGTTATTACCAATCTTTTTTAGCGGTTTGGGCTTTTAGTTTTTTCATCACTTTTTTATTTCGCTACATTTTGCTCACACAAGCCAAGCGACAATTAGTGAATAGAAAAGTTGGTTACAACACTTTAATATTAGGCGGCAATAAATTAGCGATTGATATTTTTAAAGAGATTGATAACCGCAAACGCTCATTGGGCTATATGTTCAAAGGATTTATTTATACTGATGAAAATGGAAAAAATGGATTGAGTAAATATTTAAGCAATTTAGGAACACTAAAAAATTTGAGTGAAATTATTCAACAACATCAAATTGAAGAAGTAATTATTGCGGTTGAAACCAGTGAACATGAAAAATTAAATAGCTTAATTAATTCATTGGCTGACCAACCTGTTAACATCAGCATCATACCCGATATGTATGATATTTTGAGTGGCAGTGTAAAGATGAATCATGTGATGGGTGCGGTTTTGATAGGTATTCATCCTGAATTGATGCCTGATTGGCAACGCCAAATCAAGCGCATTTTTGATGTGGCAGCTTCGTTGCTTGCATTAATCATCACTTCCCCAATTTTGATTTTTGCTGCTATCAAAGTAAAACTTTCATCGGCTGGAAATATTTTTTATTTGCAAGAAAGAATTGGTAAAAACAATAAGCCATTTTCCATTCTGAAATTTCGAAGCATGTATGTTGATGCTGAAAAAAATGGACCAGCATTATCAAGCCACGATGACAGCCGAATTACACCTTGGGGAAAAGTGATGCGCAAATGGCGCATTGATGAATTGCCACAATTCATCAACATTTTAAAAGGCGATATGAGCTTAGTTGGTCCACGACCCGAACGAAAATATTACATAGAAAAAGTAGTGGAGCTTTCGCCAGCTTATAAGCATTTGCAAAAAGTACAACCCGGTTTAACCAGTTGGGGAATGGTGAAATTTGGCTATGCCAGCAATGTAGATGAAATGGTTGAACGCATGAAATTCGATTTGTTATACATCGAAAATATGTCGTTGGCTTTGGATTTTAAAATCATGATTTACACCGTGTTGATTATTTTTCAAGGAAAAGGAAAATAGTAATCAGTTCAAAGTTTTCAGTCAACAAAAAATCCAAAATCTGTTTTATTTTTCCAATAACATTTTGAAGCCAACACCATGTATATTCACTATTTGCAGGCGTTCGTCATCTTTTAAATATTTACGTAAACGACTGATAAATACATCCATACTTCTGCCAATAAAATAATCATCATCGCCCCAAACTCGTTTTAAAATATCTTCACGAGTAACCACTTCTCCAATATGATGACAAAAGATTTGCATGATGTCAGCTTCTTTCGCAGTAAGATTCATCGGTTCTTCTTTTTCAAACTGTAGCGTCAAATTTTTATGGTCAAATTTATATTTGCCTACTGTATAATTTTGTTTCAACTCTTCCAATTTTTCTTCACCTTTAGTGCGTTTCAACATAGCCATCACACGAAGTTTAAACTCTTCGGTGTTAAATGGCTTGGTGATATAATCATCGCCGCCAGCTTTAAATCCTTTTATCACATCTTCTTTCATGCCTTTGGCGGTAAGAAAAATAATCGGTGTTTTTTTATCGCTTTTCCTGATGTCCTCGGCAAGTGAATAGCCATCTTTTTTGGGCATCATCACATCCAATACACACAAGTCAAAACTGCCATTCACAAACGATTTCAAGGCTGCATTGCCATCTTTCACCCATTCTACTTTGTACCCTTCGCCTTGCAATAAATCTTTAATTACAAAACCTAAATTTTGGTCGTCTTCAGCTAAAAGAATTTTGTTTTTCATCTGTATTCTATTTTTTAGTTTAATGATATTTATTTTCGTTCTTCAATTGGCAAGGTGATAAAAATGGTTGTGCCTTTACCTACTTCACTTTTCAATCGTACGATTCCTTTGTGTGCTTCGGTCATAATTTTCACATAATTTAGTCCGAGCCCAAATCCTTTTACATCATGTACATTGCCTGTAGGCACTCGATAAAATTTATCAAAAATCATCGGTTGCGAATCGGCAGGAATTCCAATGCCATTGTCCGATACCGCAATTTCAATGCCTTTTTTTACATTTTGTGTGCTGATAGTAATAACTGGTTCTTCATCACAATATTTTATCGCATTATCTAACAAATTGTAAATAATGTTTTGCATGTGCAATTTATCAAGGTTTACAAGGCTTTCAGCCGCATGCAATTCTAAATTTATTTTGCCGCCTTTATTGTAAATCAATAATTTTAATTTTTCTACTGCATCTTTTATCAGCAAATGAATATCATAAAGTTCGGTGTTAATTTTAATTTTTTGTTTGTTCAGTTTTGCCATTTGCAAAACTCTTTCCACCTGATTTTTTAATCGGTTGGCTTCATCTTGAATAATGGTGGCATAACTCATCAATCGTTCAGGATTGTTGACAATATTGGGTTGTAGCAACACATCAGTGGAAATAGAAATGGTGGAAAGCGGTGTTTTAAATTCATGCGTCATGTTGTTGATGAAATCAGTTTGCACTTCACTCAATCTTCTTTGCTTTAAAATGACAAACACAGCGTAAGTAAAAAATAAAATCACCAACACTAAAACCAAGGTGCTAAAAACCCAAAATCCCATTTGCTCCACCATAAAAGTTTTTTTGGTGGGGAATCGAACCAAAAAGTAATATTCATCTTTCAACAACTTCGGAAATGTAGCATTCATCTGCTTTTTGGGGAATGAGGTTTGTTGAAACGCCGCTTTTATTTCATCAAAATTAATGTAATTGCCATACACCACATTGTTAGTATTGCAATCATAAATGCCATATTCAAAATCCATATCTAAATGATGCATTTCAAATTGGCGTTTCAATAAAGTTTCTAAAATAGTGGGTGTAATTTTTTCGTTGATAGTTACCACATACATATTGTCGGGCAACTGTTTGATGGGTTCAACAATTTGTGTAGTGTCGCCGCCAAAGTTGGTTACTTGGTTCACTACTTTCATCAAAGCCATTTGCACATTGCTGTTAAATTCACGGTCTTTTAAATCCAGCGCATTCTTCACCCAATAGATTTGTATCGCCAATAGCCCAACTACGACTAATGACCCAAATAATACAACAAAGCGTATAGAACGGCTTTTCATGGGTTGCTAAATTAATTCAGTAATATTAGCATCAGCCATTTATTTTTTTAAACCAATTGTAAATGCAGGTAAATGAGTTGTTAAATTATTTATAAAACAACATTAGCAACTTAAAATGTAGTCGAGTATTTATGCGGTTACAGAGCAGCTTTTTTTTTCGAAATCAGCCACAAGCCGCAATAGGTAAGCATTCCGTTGATGATTAATAATTCCAAACCAATTTGATAACTGCCAAGTAAATGATTTTTTTGCTGATAATCATTTAAGCAATAACACAATGTTGGAGCTGCTAAACACACTATCCATGCGTATTTATCGGTAATTTGTTTTTTTGTAAATAAACCAAAAGCATATAAACCAAGCAACGGACCATAAGTGTAAGATGCAATTTTCAACAACGTATCAATCACAGCCAATTGATTTAACCATTTGAAATATAAAATGCAAAGCAAGAATGCAAAAATGATAACGAGCTGAACGCCTTTACGGATAAGCTTTTTGCGGACATCATCTAAATTTTCATTTTTATCTATTTGCAAAACATCAATGCAAACGGAAGTTGTGAGAGCTGTGATAGCACCATCGGCACTTGGAAATAATGCACTGATTAATCCAATAATAAAAAGAATGGAAACAATTGGTGGCAGATAATTCAATGCAATGGTCGGAAATAAATTATCCGTTAATGCAGGTTTCACAAGGTGATGCGCTTCCACATATAAATACAATAATCCGCCCAGAATCAAAAAAACAAAATTCACCAGCAACAAAATAAAGCTGAATGAAATCATATTCTTTTGAGAATCACCTAAGTTTTTACAACTGATATTTTTCTGCATCATCTCCTGGTCGAGCCCAGTCATGGCAATGGTTACAAAGGCTCCGCCTAAAATCTGTTTCATGAAAAATCCTGCACTATTATAATCTGTATTCAAAATTTCATTGTAATTTTTTGAAGTAAAATTTTGCCAAACACCGTTCCAATCGAACGCCAAATCGGCTTTGATATAAAATACACAAATAAATAGAGCCAGCAACATAAAAGTGGTTTGCAGCATATCAGTCCATACAATTGTTTTTACGCCACCTTTAAAAGTGTACAACCAAATCATCAACAGAATAACCGCTGTGGTGGCTGCAAATGGAATATGCCATGCATCTAAAATAAAAAGTTGCAAAACATTTATCACTAAGTACATGCGAATTGTTGCGCCCATTGTGCGACTTACAATAAAAAATAAGGAGCCAGTTTTATAACTCGTATTGCCGAAACGTTGCAATAAATAATTATAAATAGAAGTGAGTTGCAAACGATAATACAGCGGCAACAAAATATAAGCAACGGCGAAATAACCAATAAAATAGCCTATTACAACGCCAAAGTAAGTGAAATGAGCTGCCTCAACTTTGCCAGGCACACTCATAAATGTAACACCACTTAATGACGTACCAATCATGCCATAAGCTACAATCATCCAGTTGCTTTGTCTTGCACCGATGAAAAAAGAATGTTCGCTTGCGCCACGAGAAGTGTACCAAGCAACGGCATACAATCCAACGAAATAAATTAAAATGAAAAGCAGAAAAAGAGAAGCCGACATTTATTTAATTTTAGTGATTTCACTTTCCAGCTTTTTCAAATCGATAGTAACAACACCTGGCTCTTCGCAAACCAAGCCACCGGCTAAATTACCAAGCCATGCAATCTCGTGCAAATCCATTTGCGAAGCCAGTCCCAAGGCTAAAACAGAAACCACTGTATCGCCTGCGCCCGACACATCGGCGATGTTGCGAATATGCGCAGGAACAATTTCACTATTGTTTTTTTGATGAAAGAAAATTCCTTTTTCTGCCAATGTAATCACACTGATTTTGTTGCCGATTTTCTTTTGCAAAAGCTTTGATGCTTGTTGTAAATTTTTTAACTCGGGTTGAATAGAAATGTCATGCAAACTATCTTTTATTTCTTTCAAATTTGGTTTGAACAGTGTGCAATCTTTATACTCGAAAAAATTTTTCTTTTTTGGGTCAACTAAGGTTGGAATGCCTTGTTTGTTGCAGTATGCAATGATTTCGTGAATTAAATTTTTCGTTAAAACACCTTTGTTATAATCTTCTAAAACAACCGCATCCAATTTATTTTTCTTTGAATAATTTTTGAACGCAGCAATCAATTTTTGTTCATCAACAGATAAAATATCTTCGGTCGTTTCATGGTCGAAACGCAGCAACTGATGATTGTTGCCAATTACACGGGCTTTCAGCGTTGTCATTCTGTTCGATGAAGCAATCAATCCTTCGGTATTTATTTTTTTCGATTTGCAAATTGAAGTCAGTTTTTTGCCATGCACATCATTGCCAATAATGCTAAACAAACTGCATTTTGCACCTAGTGCACAAATGTTCAAAGCCACGTTGGCTGCGCCGCCAGCTCGGTCATCAAATGAATTCACACTCACCACAGGCACAGGTGCTTCGGGCGAAATGCGTTCCACTTTTCCAGTGATATAATGGTCCATCATCACATCGCCAATCACCGCTACATGCTTGCTTTTAAAGTTTTTTATTGCCGCAGAAATTTTATTCATGAGAGCAAAAGTAGAGAAAAAATTTCCTTGCTTTTCTATCTTGCAACTTCAATTGAATTTATGAACAACAACAGAATTTGCGATTTATTTCAAATCAAATATCCTATCATTCAGGCTGGCATGATTTGGTGCAGCGGTTGGGAACTGGCTTCGGCAGTGAGTAATGCAGGCGGATTGGGCATCATTGGCAGCGGAAGTATGTATCCCGAAATTTTAAAAGAGCATATCGAAAAATGCAAAGCCGTTACCAACAAACCTTTTGCGGTGAATGTGCCGATGTTATATCCTGATATTGAAAAGCATATTCAAATCATTATCGACTTGAAAGTGCCTGTGGTATTCACTTCGGCTGGCAATCCAAAAACTTGGACGAGCATTTTAAAACAACATGGTATCAAAGTGGTGCATGTGGTAAGCAGCGCAAAATTTGCAAAAAAAAGTGAAGAGGCTGGCGTAGATGCTGTGGTGGGTGAGGGTTTTGAAGCAGGCGGTCATAACGGTCGAGAAGAAACAACCACACTTTGTTTAATCCCTGCGATGAAAGAAGCGGTAAAAATTCCAATCATTGCTGCTGGTGGAATTGCTACTGGACGAGCCATGCTGGCGGCTTTTGCCTTGGGTGCCGAAGGTGTGCAAATTGGAAGCCGATTTGTTGCCAGCGTAGAAAGCAGTGCTCATGCGGCTTTTAAGCAAAGTGTGATAAATATAAATGAAGGCGATACGATGTTGGCTTTGAAGAAATTAACACCTGTTCGACTCATCAAAAACAAATTTTTTGACGAAGTTTTTTTAGCAGAAAAAAATGGTGCTGATGAAAATATGTTGAAGGAAATGCTTGGTCGTGGACGAGCCAAGAAAGGCATGTTTGAAGGTGATTTGAACGAAGGCGAATTGGAAATTGGGCAAGCCGCTTCGTTGATAAAAGAAATAAAACCTGCCGCAGCAATTGTGGATGAAATTTGGAACGAATTTGTGGAAGCAAAACGAAATTTAACTGCCATTGAATAAGCATCATTTTTAAACAAAGCACAACCAAACGATACTTTACTTGTTGATATCATCAACCGAGATTAACAAGCCAACTTACAAGAACATTATCATTGAACCGAAAACGATTTATACAATTATTAACCGCTTTACCCTTTGCTGCATCTGCTATGAAACTACACGAATTCAACAACCTGACCGATACTTTTTTTGCTACCGATAAAATGCCTATGCTGTTTGTTGGGCATGGTTCGCCGATGAATGCAATTGAAGATAACGAGTTTAGTAAGCGTTGGAAATTGTTAGGAAAAGAAATTCCTACGCCAACTGCTGTGTTGTGCATTTCGGCACATTGGCTCACTCGTGGCACTGCCGTTACAGCCATGGAACATCCGAAAACGATTCACGACTTTGGTGGTTTTCCAAAAGAATTATTTGATGTAGAATATCCTGCGCCTGGCAATGTTGCCTTAGCAACCGAAACTAAACAGTTAATTCATAGTACCGATGTTTCGTTGAATCACGATTGGGGATTAGACCACGGCACTTGGAGTGTGGTGAAACAAATGTATCCCGATGCAAAGATTCCTGTGTTGCAATTGAGCATTGATTTTTACAAACCTGCTCAATACCATTATGAGTTGGCAAAAGAATTAGCAGCGTTGCGGAAAAAAGGAGTGCTGATTATTGGTAGCGGCAACATGGTGCACAATTTAGGAATGGTGGCTTGGGATAAAATCAATGAACCCGAATATGGCTTTGATTGGGCAATTGAGATGAATAAAATTTTCAAAAAAAATATTTCAGAAGGTAATCATCCAGCAATGATTGATTATGAAAAAATGGGAAAGTCAGCAACATTAGCCATTCCTACGCCCGACCATTATTTCCCATTGATTTATACTTTGGGTTTACAAGAAAAAAATGATTCCGTTTCTTTTTTTAATGATAAAGCTGTTGGTGGTTCATTGACCATGACTTCGGTGAAGTTTGGGTAAGCTCATTTTATACTATTTTTATCGGTAGAGCAAATGAAGTAAAAGCTGATACCTCCTATTTTTGAGTTGTTGGCAACACTTTTTGTTTCGATTCCGATGGTTTATCTTTGATATCCACCATAAATATTCATTATGATTAAAAACATTTTCGACAAAGCAGTTTCGGAAGAAATCATTGGCAGAATCAATAAATTAAATGCCAACACACAACCTTTGTGGGGCAAAATGGCTGTTGGGCAAATGATGGCGCATTGCTGCGTTACGTATGAATATGTGTACGACAATAAATATCCTCAACCTAATGCGGTGATGAAATGGTTCATCAAACTGATGGCAAAAAATACGGTGGTGGGTGAAAAACCTTATCCGAAAAATATCAGAACAGGTCCTGATTTTATTATCAAAGACAACAAAGATTTTGCTTTTGAAAAACAACGCTTAGTTGTTTTCATCAACAAAACGCAAGAATTGGGCGAAGCACATTTTGATGGTAAAACATCTCATTCGTTTGGTGTCTTGAGCAAGCAACAATGGAATACCATGTTTTACAAACATTTAGACCATCACTTATCACAATTTGGTGTGTAAATTTTTTACCAACCCAATATCCAAGCAAACATCAGCGGTGCAACAATCGTAGCATCACTTTCAACAATAAATTTTGGCGTCGTAATATCTAATTTGCCCCAAGTAATTTTTTCGTTAGGAACTGCTCCTGAATAAGAACCGTAAGATGTAGTGCTGTCGCTAATTTGGCAGAAATAACTCCAAAACGGAACATCATGCCATTCCAAATCTTGATACATCATTGGCACAACACAAATCGGGAAATCGCCTGCAATGCCGCCACCAATCTGGAAAAAACCAACGCCCTTGCCCGATGAATTAGCTCTGTACCATTCGGTTAACCACACCATATACTCAATACCACTTTTCATGGTGCTTGCTTTCAACTCGTTTTTAATCACGTACGAAGCAAAAATATTTCCCATCGTGCTATCTTCCCAACCTGGTACTACAATCGGAATATTTTTTTGCGCCGCAGCCAGCATCCATGAGTCTTTCGGGTCAATTTCATAATATTGTTCCAGCACACCACTCAACAACATTTTGTACATGTATTCATGCGGAAAATATCTTTCGCCTTTATCGTTCGCATCTTTCCAAATGGCATGAATATGTTTTTGCAAACGACGAAATGCTTCTTCTTCGGGGATGCAAGTATCTGTAACACGATTGTAATGATTCTCTAACAAATCCCATTCTTCTTTGGGTGATAATTCACGATAATTAGGCACACGTTTGTAATGCGAATGCGCTACCAAATTCATCACATCTTCTTCCAAATTAGCACCTGTGCAACTGATAATTGCCACTTTATCTTGCCTAATCATTTCGGCTAATGAAATACCCAACTCGGCTGTACTCATAGCACCAGCAAGGGTTATCATCATTTTGCCACCTTCATCCAAATGCGTTACATAAGCTTTTGCGGCATCCATCATGGCTGCCGAATTGAAGTGGCGATAATGATGCGCCATGAATTTTGAAATTGCTCCTTGACTCATTTTGTTTATTTTTTTTGAGAAGGCAAAAGTAAATTTTAAAATGCAGAAATGAAGCCGAATTTTATTTCTTTCTCAATTTATTTACATCCAAATAATAAATCGCTTTTAATGAAAATGAATTAGCCAATGGCTGATTAATAGTATTGTTGATGTTGCTGATATAAGTGAATTTCGGCACGATGCCATCTTCTTCTACCAAATTTTTCCAAGCCAAAGTCAAGAAACTTCCAGGCGCAAATTGCATGGTAAAAACTGCATCCAATGTCCAAGCATTGAAATCAAAATCTGCATTTAAATTGTCGGCAATATTCTGCATCGAGCCATCTTTTTGCAACAAATAATATTGGCTGTATCGTCCGCCACTCCAGTAATGACGGGCTATTACACTCAATGAAATTCGGTTAGTAAACACATAACTAAAGTTGAGTGAATTGCTAATTTCAATCACATTGCGTTTGCCAAAATTAATTTGGTCGCCATCATTTTGCACCCAACCACGTTGATTGCTTGCCAGCGCATAAGTGTAGCCATAAATCAGCAAAAACTTTTTGCCGAGTTTTAATCGTGGAGTGATTTCGTAATCAATTTTGTTTCTGTTTTTTTCATCCAACCATCTAAAATTTGTGCCTGCATCAATCGCTAAAGTTTTGCGATAATCAGACGAAAAATAAATTCCGCTTTGATAAACTTTCGGAATATTATAAAACCAACCATCTACTCGTGGTTCGTAGAAATCCTTTGACACAAAGGGTTTCACCCAAAAATAAGTTACCATCGTTAAATAATTCTTCCAATCTAATTTTGTTCGTTCGCTGATTTGTGTGTAAGCATATTTTTGTCCGTCAAACAAATTTTCTTGGTCCAGTGCCAACAAATTATTCATGTTCAAAATTTTCCAAAATGGCTTTGTAATAAATTGATGCAAATACAAATTGTGATGGATGTAATTGTTCTTTGCCAAATAACCCAAATCATTTGAATTGAACGAACTGCTTGTTGCATCAAGGTTGTAGCCCCATTGCCACATGCCTGCAATTTTACCAAATGAAGTAACAGTTCTGTTTCCAGTAATTGATTTTGCTTGACTAAAATCAGTTCCATTTTTCAAAAAAATATTGCTGATGTTTTCTTGAAAAGCAAAAGCATACTTACTTTTTTTGTCTAAAATTTTTGCATCAACACCAGTTACGTTGGCATCATTTCCTTGTGCCGTTCGTATAACATTGGTATTGATGAAACCCAGATGGGAGTTGTTTTTCAACGTTTTTTCTACAACAAAAATATTGTAGTTGGTTAATGGTTCGTACAATATTTTTTTCGAGTTGTTGTTGATGTCGTTTGCATCTGCGTACAAATTATTTGTAACCGCATTAAACAAACCGATGGATAAATTTTCTTTCGTTTTTCCAGTGATTTTAAATGCGTTGATGAGTTGAGTTTGCGTGGGCGGATTGGTGGCACTAAACGCTGTATCGCTTTTCCGATAGGTGTTGTAGCTCGATAAATCACCAATTCTTCTAGAATAAAATAAATCATTTTTTGAAAATAATTCTGCGCCTTCTAAAAAAAATGGTCGACGTTCTTGATACTGCACTTCGTACGGCGTAAGGTTTTTCACCACTTGGTCCGACACCACTTGCCCAAAATCTGGTATCAAAGTCATATCCAAAGTGAAACTTTCGTTGATGCCGTATTTTACATCAGCACCACCTCGAAATGCTTGCCCAGTATGATTTCCTTGCAAAAAGTAATATTCGGATAAATAAGGTGAAAGCGATAATCGCAATGGTGATTCAATTTTTTCAACGCCTTTTATCGGATTAAAATAAGGGATGAAATCTTGAATGGTTGGCGCTGTTGTAGTGAAACTTGTGATTTCTTTTTTGCGCCGAATTTCACGAACCAAATCGCAACTCCAATCTTGAATTTCTTTTTTCGGAAATCGAATTGCCGAGTAAGGAATTTTTATTTCGACACACCAAGCATTTTCCAAAATGCTCGTTTTACTTTCCCACACTGCATCCCAGTCGTCATCCAGCTCTTCACCATTTTGTGATGCTTTGAAATCATCTTGCACATTATCCACCGAAACACCGAATCCGTAAGCGTTTACACCATCATGATACGTATCCAAGAAGATGTAAAAATTTTCTGTGTTGCCCCAAACTGTTCCTCTTTGAGTGAGTTTGTGTTGAATGCTATCCAAATGTTTATCGTAGCAAATTGCTAAAAAATAAATGGCATTGTTGTCGTAAACCATTTTCACTTCGGTGTTTTCGGTAGGTAAATTTCCTGGTCGAGGTTCGTTTTGATAATTTAGTTTTACTGGTGTTGCATTTTTCCAACACTCGTCATCAGGCTTCCCATCCAAGTTTGGAGCTTGTTGTACACGAATGGCTTTCAAATTAATTTGGTCATCAGCCCAAACTATTTGCGAAAGCGAAAGCAAAAAAATTAGAAAAAAGGTTTTCATTTTTACGAAACGAAAATAATGGAGTTGTGTGATGTTGCGAATTTTAAATTGATTGGAACAAAAATTATTTTCAACTTTACGCTTCGCAATTTTAATTTAAAGTCAATGCTTCACAATCTTTCAAAAAACAATTCGCTTGTTCATCAATTCGTTGCCGAATTAAGAGATACAACTGTGCAAACCGATAGAATGCGCTTCCGTCGCAACTTGGAGCGGTTGGGCGAAATCATGGCGTATGAAATCAGCAAAACGATGTCCTATAAAATCGAGAAAACTCAAACGCCATTAGCTATAGCTGATTGCCCTGTATTGCAGGAGCAGCCTGTATTGGCAAATATTCTTCGAGCTGCTGTGCCGATGTATCAAGGCTTGTTGAATTATTTTGATAAAGCCGACAATGCTTTTATTTCGGCGTATCGAAAACATCATGCCGATGGAAGTTTTGAAATTGATTTGCAATACACTGCCTGCCCATCGTTAGAAAACCGAGTGTTGATTGTTTGCGACCCGATGCTTGCCACAGGAGCCAGCATGGTAGCCACTTTAAAGAAATTAGAAGCGATGGGAAAACCCAAACATATTCATATTGTGAGTGCCATTGCCAGTCAATTTGGAATTGATTTTGTAGAAAAAAGTTTACCCAATTGCACTTTGTGGACAGCTGTGATTGACCCAATTTTAAATGAGGATAAATATATCGTGCCAGGCTTGGGAGACGCTGGTGACTTGGCTTTCGGCGAAAAAATGCAGCATTGATTACTCCATATAAATTCTATCTTTTCCATCAAAATGTGGTGATTGAATAGAAATAACTTTCAAAGGTTTTGCCGAAGTAACTTTTACTGAATGCAGCGAATTGGCTGGAATATTTATCATATCGCCTTTGCGTACCGACACCAACAAATTGTTAATCACCATATCAGCTTCGCCTGAAATGATGATAATGTTCTCAGTATGATTGGCATGATAATGCAACTTCACTTCTTTTTTTATCACAATCACCGATGAAGTACTTAATGAATCATCAGCAATTTTTTTTACGTAAATGTTTTCAAACGTAGTGTCATCACCGATTTTACTCAATGAATCGGTTTGAAACATTTTGATGTTTTGAGCTTTTAATTGGCTGCAAAAAATTATTGCAGCAAATAGGAAAAGTAGTTTCTTCATGGTTGATTCAATTTTGTTGTTGTGAATTTACGAATAAAATTCATCGCTTTCTAAATTGTATGTACTTGATTTTTTTACCTTTTTCTAAATGCTTTTTTTCGTAGTAAGTTTTGATGTGTAAGGCTTCTGGTAAGGGCTTGCCGTCATTATAAATATCATTTCTGTTTTCTAATAATTCAAACACACTTACATCGCAAGGATATTTTTCGATGGGTTCTTTTCCTGCCAAAACATCGAGCGTAAATTGATACAAAGTTTCGTCATCAATTTTCACATTTATCGTTCCGCCCTTTTTCAAAACTTGTTGATACAAATTTAAAAATCGTGGAGAGGTCAATCGCTTGTGAGCCTTGGTGGTAGAGAGATACGGGTCGCAAAATGTAATCCAAATTTCGCTTACTTCTCCATCATCAAAAAAATCGGTGAGCCATTCAATTTCAGTTCTTAAAAAAACAACTTGCTGCAAACCTTTGTCGGTAGCGGTTTTCGAGCCAGTCCAAATTCTATTGCCTTTAATTTCAACGCCAATATAATTTCTGTTCGGATTTATTTCAGCCAATCCAATAGCGTATTCGCCCTTGCCACAAGCCAGTTCCAGCACAATTGGATTTTCATTATTAAAATATTCTTTCGCCCATTTTCCTTTGTGTGGGAAATTTGTTTTTTGCAATAAACCATATTGCAACACGTTTTTAAAAGTGTCTAAATCGGCGAATTGCTGGAGTTTATTTTTGCTCATAATTTTTGCGAAGGTAAAATATTGGTGAACTTCCTTTCACACAATTATTTATAAAAGTTAGCCAAACTTTTTTTCAAGCCTTATTTTTGCTGTTCAATTTTTAAAAAATGTACAGAACAAAAACTTGTGGAGAGTTGCGAATAACTGATGCAGCAACGGTTGTAACACTTTGTGGTTGGATTCAGAAAATCCGCAAAATGGGCGCATTAACTTTTATTGATTTACGCGATAGATATGGCATTACGCAAATTGTTTTAGATGAATCAAAAAAACCAGAATTGCTGAAAACTGCTTTGGGCAGGGAGTTTGTGATTCAGGCAAAAGGAAATGTGATTGAACGCAGCAGCAAAAACTTGAACATCGCCACAGGTGAAATTGAATTGGAAGTAACTGAATTGAATGTGCTGAATGCCTCACTCACACCGCCTTTCACCATTGAAGATGATACGGATGGTGGTGAAGATTTGCGCATGAAATATCGTTATCTGGATTTGCGTAGAAATCCTGTAAAACAAAATATGATGCTGCGTTATGCAGTGAATCGTGAGGTGAGAAATTATTTACACGACCAAGGATTTTTAGATATTGAAACACCTTTCTTAATTAAATCAACGCCAGAAGGTGCAAGAGATTTTGTGGTGCCAAGCCGCATGAATCAGGGTGAGTTTTATGCCTTGCCACAATCACCACAAACGTTCAAACAGTTGTTGATGGTGAGTGGTTACGACCGTTATTATCAAATTGTGAAATGCTTTCGTGATGAAGATTTGAGGGCTGACCGTCAACCAGAATTTACACAAATAGATTGCGAAATGGCTTTTGTAGAACAAGAAGATATTTTGCAAATGTTTGAAGGCATGATAAAGCATTTGTTCAAAACGGTTAAAAATATTGATTACACTGAAGTTGTACCACGAATGACTTGGGATGATGCGATGTGGAATTATGGTAATGACAAACCTGATATTCGTTTTGAAATGAAAATTCAAAACATAAAAACAGTTTTTGGTCTTCATAATCTAGACTTGGCAGAACAAGCTTCAAGAAGAACCGAGTATCTAGCGAAGCATATGGGAGTAATTGACCCATTTCCTATATTTGAAAATGCCGAAACAGTTTTAGCAATTTGTGTTCCGAATGCGGCTGAATATTCACGTAAACAAACGGATGAATTGATAGAATGGGTGAAGCGTCCGCAAATTGGGATGGGTGGTTTGGCTTTTGTGAAATGCGCTGCTGACGGAACTTTCAAGAGTTCGTTTGATAAATTTTATGATGCCGAAAAATTAAAATCGTTAGCAACATTTTGCAATGCAAAACCCAATGATTTGATTTTAATTTTAGCAGGCACTGAAGAAAAAACCCGTAAAGCAACCTCTGATTTGCGCATGGAAATAGCTACGAGATTAGGTTTCCGCAAACCGGATGAATTCAAATTGTTGTGGGTGTATGATTTCCCATTGTTTGAATTTGCATTGGAAGACCAAGATGGCGGCGGTGCAGGTCGATGGGTGGCTCGTCATCATCCGTTCACTTCGCCAAAGCCCGAGCATATTGACATCATGGTGAACAACAGCCCGAAAGTGGAAAATCTGGAGAAATATTTAGAACATCCATATTCAAAAATTAAAGCCAACGCTTACGATTTGATTTTGAATGGGAATGAATTAGGCGGTGGTTCTATTCGTATTTTCCAAAAAGATTTGCAACAAAAAATGTTTGAAGCTTTAGGCATGAGTGAAGAAGAAGCCAATCATAAATTTGGATTTTTATTAGGCGCATTTGAATATGGCGCACCACCGCATGGTGGCTTGGCATTTGGCTTTGACCGCTTATGTGCCTTATTAGGTGGCAGTGAAATTATTCGTGATTTTATTGCATTCCCAAAAAATAATTCAGGCAGAGACGTAATGATGGATTCTCCATCAACAATTGCTGAAAAACAATTGAAGGAGTTGGGGTTGAAAGGATAATTCAAAAGCAAAAATTTAAAATCAAGAAATGACTTTACAACTTATTGATATAGTGTTTTTTCAAACAAATGAAAATTACGGCGATTCAACTGCCAATGCTTTACAAATAGCTATTTTATCAGCAATTATTGGAGCACTTTCAGCGTTTCTTTTAAGTTGGATACAAACCATTAGACAAGAATCAAGAAGGCGTAAAAACATTGTAAGTTATGCGTTAAGTGAATTAAAAATGAATCGAGAATATAGTGCTCATAATATAGGAAGAGTAGGAGCCTTCAATCCCAAAGAACCATTGTTCAACTTTATTCTTTTCAAAAATAAAGCTATTGAAATTTTTATTGCTGATGATAAATTTAAAATTAACGAAGTTGACAAGAACGAATTAGCACATTTTATTGTTGTTGTTGAACATGTTAATTCAATTATTGAAGAATATAAATCAAACCAAAATATCGGAAAGACATTAATCAATTATTGTGGTGGTGATTCAGAAGAAGATTCCATTGAAAAAAATGTAAACAAAATTTTTCCGATTTTAAATAAATATTTAAAATCTTCAGTTTTGGAAAAGTTGTTTTTGATTTAATATTTTACACAACCAAAACTTGTTGCTCCACTCAACAAGTTTACTAACTCAAGAAAATCGACAGCGATTATTTTGGTGAAGAATAATGATAATTAAAACCCAACAATGCAAAGTTAGATTCACTTAATTTTACTTTTACAATTTATTACCAACTTCATTTTATGCAATCGGCAAGGTGTTTGCATCTAAAATGAAAATTTAAAAATCCAATAATCATGAAGTCAGTTTTTTTATCTGCAATTTTTATTGCAACAAGTATTTCTGTTTTTGCTGAAAAAGAAATCAAAGTGAAAGCAAAAATCAATTCTGCAACTGTTTATTTACAAGGTGCTGAAATCAACAATCGTTTTAGTGCAGTTTTGCCGCAAGGCTCATCAACAGTAATAGTTGAAGGCTTGCCTGCTAATTTGAATCAACAAACTTTACAAGTAGGAAGTGTGAACGGAGTAACTATTCAATCCACCGAATATCGTATCAACTACATGAATCAAAATCAAAAATCACCAAGAGTGAAAATGATTGAAGATTCATTGGAAATTGTAACGCTGATTAATTCAAAAATTGATAATCAACGTCAGGTTGATAATGAGGCTCTTTCCATTTTGCAAGCCAACAAAATCGTTGGTGGTGCTAATGTTGGGTTATCTGTATTGGAATTACAAAAGTTGATGGATTTCAATTTTAAAAAATCCACAGAATTGAAAGCTGATATTTTAGATTTGGATTTGAAGGACAAAAAAAATCAAGAAAAAATAAATCAACTGAACAGTCAATTAGCGCAAGAAAACGCCAAACAAAATCAACCAACAGGTGAAGTAGTTTTGCAAGTGTTCGCCAATACTGCTACCAATGCTGATTTCAACATGAGTTATGTCAACGCTAATGCTGGTTGGAATCCGATTTATGATTTGCGTTGTGAAAATGTGCAAAGCAAAATTAAGTTGTATTACAAAGCACAAGTATGGAATAATACTGGCTTAGCATGGAGCGATGTGAAGCTGACTATCAGCACTGGTAATCCGAACGAGGGCGGTACCAGCCCTGTATTACAGCCTTGGTATTTAAGTTTTTATCAACCAAGTTATTATAATACTTATAGTAATGCGCCAGCTGCTGCAATGACAAGAAATGAATCTATGGCTGCACCGAAAATGAAAGCATACAGTTTGGATAAGAAAGCCGCAGATGTTTATCAGAATGTTGAACAAACAAATTCATTAGCTGCATATACAACCGTTACTGAATCGCAGCTGAATGCAACTTTTGAAATTGATTTGAAATATGACATTCCAAGTGATGGCAAAACGCATTTGGTAAGTATGATTGATTATGAATTGCCAGCTACTTATCAATATTATGCAGTGCCAAAATTGGATAAAGATGCTTTCTTGCTAGCTCGAATTACAGATTGGGAAAAATTGAATTTACTACCTGCTAATGCCAACATTTTCTTTGAAGGAACTTATGTTGGGCAAAGCTTTGTGGATACTCGAAACACCCGTGATACCTTGAGTTTCAGCATGGGACGTGATAAAAAAATAATTATCAAACGAACTAAAGTGAAAGATTATTCAGCTCGAAAAGTAATTGGCTCAACTCGAAAAGAAAGCTTCACTTATGATATTACTGTTCGTAACACCAAGAAAGATGCAGTGAGTTTAATCATGCTTGACCAATATCCAATTACTACCGATAAAGACATTGAAATTGAATTGTTGGAAAAATCAAATGCTTCGGATGATAAAGACAAAGGACAATTGCAATGGCGATTTGATTTGAAATCACAAGAAAATAAAACTTTACGATTGAGCTATTCAGTAAAATATCCGAAAGATAAAACGATTGGAAATTTGAATTGAAAAAGTGAATGGTAAAATAAAAAGCAGTAACAAAAAATTGTTACTGCTTTTTATTTTACATCAAACCACAAAAGGTCGTTGCTATCCTCATCACCATTATAGTTGATAAAAAGTTCTTCGTCCTTTTCAATATTACGCCAAGCAACAAAGGTGATGGTTTCATTTTCAAAATCCATTTTGTAAGCCACATTAGGCTGAAAGCTATGATTGTAGATACTTCCATAGCCCAATGCAATAGCAATTTGCTTATTTTCTTTTCCCCACAAAAAATAATAATTGTACAAATGAGTTTTGTCAACCAACAATTTATCGGCTTCAGGCAACACCAACATGGGTGCAATTTCAATCACTTCGCCTTCAACAATAGCTTGGTCAGTAAAAACCCCCCTTCCTTTGTTTTTTGTTTTTAAAATTATTAATGCTTCATGTCGCATTTTTATTCTTTAATTTCAAATGTAGCAAAAAGAAAAAGCTACTCAAAAATTAATTTGAGTAGCTTTAAAGTCCGCTTTGTTTTCTTAGTTTTTTCTTTCTTAATAATGCTCTCTATCAACACGATTAAGATTCAGGAAAAAAAAGGAGCAAACTGTTGTTTCAGCAACCAAGTTTAAATTTTCATAGTTTTAAATTTGATTGCGATACAAAGATGTACCGAATCAACACCACGAACAACAACAAATTTTTGTAATTCTACGCACCCATTTTAAAAATGAATTTCTTTTAGGAAAGTATGCCCTTTAAAAAAAAAATTTCTTCGGCTTTCTCTTTCTCACCCTGCATTTCAAAGTTTTGCAAAATGGTGTCCAGCAGTTCTTTCACTATTTCAATATTACTGGCTGGATAAAAATATTTGTCTTTTGGTTCTAATTTCATGCGGCGCAGATAAGCATGAATTTCCTGATTATTAAAGATTGCACCTTTGTTATAAGGATTGATGTAAAACAAAATATCCTGTGCATTCATCATGCTGCTATCCGTATGAAAAATATCAGCATCAATAAAACAAAGAATGAAATATTGTTTTAAACAAACGCCGTAAATCGGCATCCGAAGCTGTTGCGCCAACAATAGATACAACAAAGCAATACCGATTGGATTACTTTTTTTCGATTCTAAAATATGGCTGATGAAATTATTTTTCGGGTCATGAATATTCTCAATGTTCGGTTCGTATTTACTGTGTTTGAAGAAAATTAAATTAAACACCCTCACTTGTTCCAATGGTGTGAGTTGATAATTCAATTCAATCCAAATATTTTTTTTGAGCAGTTCAATTTGCTCAATTATTTTTTGATTGTCAGCGTCAGGATATTGATATTTATTGATGATGAGCAAGCCTTTCAATAAATCTTTCGAATCATTTAAAGCCCAAGTTTTCAATTCACTTTTTACATAATCAAATTGAATGGTGTGAATTAAAGTTTCCAATCGCTCCTGCACCATTTCATCCAAATTGTGCATCCATTCACTTTCTAATGATGGAATAACGGCTGGTCCATATTCACACAACCGATTAAAAACATTTTCAAATACTTCTTCATCGGGGTCATCTAACAATGCCACCAACGATTTTAGTTCAGTATTTTTAATGTTGTTGCTCAATTATTTTTTCGCTTTTTTTCTTGCCGCCCAACCACGTGGTTTGGCTTCGGGTGCAGCTTCTATTAAAGGCATGATTTCTTCCAACTTAATTTTTTTCACATCAGCATCCTTAGGTAGTTTCACATTTTTCTTACCTGCTTTAATGTAAGGTCCCCATCGACCAACAACAATAGAAATATCAGTGCCTTCAAAAACTCGTAAAATGCTGTTGCGTTTTTCTTCTATCACTTCAATGGCTTCCGCCGAAGTAATAGTGTAGGGGTCATGCGTTTTTTTCAAACTATAAAACTTGCCATCGTGTGCTAAATAAGCGCCAAAGCGACCAATATTCACTGTTAAATCTTTTTCTTCAAATTGACCAACCACTCGTGGCAATGCAAAACATTCTAATGCCTCTTCTAAAGTTATTGTACTGATACTTTGATTGGGCTTAAGTTTAGAAAACTTTGGTTTATCATTCTCATCTTCTGTTGATTCACCAATTTGTACCATTGGACCATAACGCCCCATACGTGCAATTACTTTTTTACCACTCTTAGGGTCGATACCCAAATCACGTTCGCCACTCACTCTTTCAGCATTTTCAATGGTATGCTCTACAATTCCATGAAATGGTTTGTAAAATGTGTCGAGCATTTTTGGCCACTTCAATTTGCCATCTGCAATTTCATCAAACTCGGCTTCTACTTTTGCAGTAAATGAATAATCTAAAATTCCTTTAAAATGTTCAACCAAAAAATCATTAGTTAATAATCCCAAATCGGTTGGAGATAGTTTATTTTTTTCTGCCCCAGTGTTTTCGGTTTTTGTTTCCATTTTTATTGAACCTTGGTCGTTCAATTTGTAAACTTCATAGCTTCTTTCTATTCCTTCTTTTATTTTTTTCTCTACATAACCTCTTTTGATAATTGTATTAATAGTTGGAGCATAAGTGGATGGGCGACCAATTCCTAATTCCTCTAACTTCTTTACTAATCCAGCTTCCGTATATCTTGAAGCAGGTTTTGTGAAACGTTGTGTAGCAACTAACTCTTTTAGTTTTACTTGCTGGTCTTTTTTTAATGGAGGTAAAAGAGCATTATCCTTTTCATCATTATCATCTAAATCTTCATCTACACTTTCCATATACACTTTCAAAAAACCATCAAATTTTATTACTTCGCCTTTTGCTTGCAAAATAGAATTGTTGGTAGAAATTGTAATTTCAGCAATTGTTCTTTCCAATTCTGCATCAGCCATTTGTGATGCAATTGTTCTACGCCAAATTAATTGGTATAAACGCAATTGGTCACTATCCACATCAATATCTACATTTTTCATTTCAGTAGGACGAATAGCTTCATGCGCTTCTTGAGCATTGGCTGTTTTGCTTTGATAACTTCTATGTTGATGATATTGTTTACCATACATTTTCTCAATTTGGCTCTGAATATTGCTTAGTGCCTGTGTAGAAAGATTTACAGAGTCCGTTCTCATGTATGAAATATGCCCAGCCTCATAAAGCCGTTGTGCAACCATCATTGTAATAACTGGAGACATGTACAATTTTTGCGAAGCCTCTTGCTGCAAAGTTGAAGTGGTGAAAGGTGCTGCTGGTGTACGTTTCCCTGGTTTTACTTCAATTTTTGTGACTGTATATTTTGCGTTGATGCAACTTTGTAAAAATGTTTCTGCATCTTTTTTATCGTCATATTTTTTTGACAATTCTGCTTTGAATGGAGTTAGTTTGCCATCGTTTTCAGCTAAAAAATAAGCAACTACTTTATAAAATGACTTAGTGTTGTGTTCTAAAATTTCTCTTTCTTTTTCTACAATTAATCTTACCGCTACAGATTGTACACGACCAGCACTCAAGCCACTTCCAGCCGAAAGCTTACGCCATAAAATAGGGGATAATTCAAAGCCCACAATTCTATCCAACACTCTTCGTGCTTGTTGTGCATCTACTAAATTGATATCCACTTTTCGTGGTTTAGTAATCGCTTCCTGAATGGCAGACTTAGTAATTTCATGAAAAACAATTCGCTTTGTGTTTTTTACATCCAGGTTTAAAGCTTCGCATAAGTGCCAGCTAATTGCCTCTCCTTCACGGTCTTCATCCGTTGCCAGCCAAACTTCTTGCGATGATTTAGCCAACTTTTGCAGTTCCTTTACCACATCAGCTTTGTCTTCACTTATAATATAATTAGGCTTGAAACCATTAGCAATATCAACACCTTTGTCGCCTTTTGCCAAATCGCGAATATGTCCTTTGCTACTCACTACTTTAAAATCTTCACCCAAATATTTTTCAATAGTTTTTGCTTTCGCAGGCGACTCAACAATCAATAAATTTTTTGCCATTCGGTTCGGTTAAATTTTTGCAAAGAAATGTTTTTGCAATGAAAAAAAGAAATGTGGTTATGGATAAGATTTTTTTAAAAGGCTATTAATGTAAACACTTGTTGAATTTTTGCAACTGATTTTTATGAAAAAAGCCAACTCAAAATTTGAATTGGCTTTTCTTTAAAAACTTTATGTACTTGATGAACTTTAAAAACTGAATTATGCAGCACCTTCTACCATCACGTTAATTTTGTTGTTCAACACTTCAACAAAACCACTTTTAATTTTTACCGAAGTATCTTTTCCATTTTGGCGAATACGAATTTCACCTTCTTTCAATGATGAAATCAATGGCGCATGGTCTTTCAATATTTCAAACTTTCCATCAGCACCAGGCAGCATAACGCTTTCTGCATCGCCGCTGAAGAATTTTTTTTCTGGAGTTAGAATCTCAAGTGTCATTTTGTTTTTTGTTTTTCACACAAAGGCGCAAAGACGCAAAGTGTTTTCTTTTTATTTTATCCTTCGACAAGCTCAGGATGACCGTCATGGTGAGCCCTGTCGAACCATTTTGTAAGCTTTTAATTCTTCGCTGCTTCCATCATTTTCTTACCTTTCTCAATCGCATCATCAATGGTTCCAACCAAGTTGAATGCTGATTCAGGATATTGGTCAACTTCACCATCCATAATCATATTAAAACCGCGGATAGTTTCTTCAATCGGAACTAAAACACCTTTCAAACCTGTGAATTGTTCAGCTACATGGAATGGTTGTGATAAGAAACGTTGCACACGACGAGCACGACTTACTACCAATTTATCATCATCACTCAATTCATCCATACCCAAGATTGCAATGATGTCTTGCAATTCTTTATAGCGTTGCAAAGTTAATTTTACACGTTGCGCTGTGTTATAATGTGCATCACCAACTATTTCTGGTGTCAAAATTCTTGAAGTAGAATCTAATGGGTCAACAGCAGGATAGATACCCAATTCAGCAATTTTTCTGCTCAATACTGTTGTAGCATCTAAGTGAGCAAATGTTGTTGCAGGAGCTGGGTCAGTTAAATCATCCGCTGGTACGTAAACCGCTTGTACAGAGGTAATAGAACCACGTTTTGTAGAAGTGATACGTTCTTGCATCAATCCCATTTCAGTAGCCAATGTTGGTTGGTAACCCACCGCTGAAGGCATACGACCTAATAACGCCGATACTTCCGAACCTGCTTGTGTGAAACGGAAAATATTATCTACGAAAAATAAAATGTCTTTACCTTTTGAATCGCTACCATCACCATCACGGAAATTTTCAGCAATTGTCAAACCGCTCAAAGCCACACGAGCACGGGCTCCTGGAGGTTCATTCATTTGCCCAAATACGAAAGTTGCTTTCGATTCTTTCAAACCTTCCATATCCACTTTCGATAAATCCCAACCACCTTCTTCCATGCTGTGCATAAAAGCATCACCATATTTCATAATGCCTGCTTCCAACATTTCACGAAGCAAATCATTTCCTTCACGAGTTCTTTCACCCACACCAGCAAACACCGATAAACCACCGTGTCCTTTGGCAATATTGTTAATCAATTCTTGAATCAAAACTGTTTTACCTACACCAGCACCACCAAACAAACCGATTTTTCCACCTTTTGAATAAGGTTCAATCAAATCAATTACTTTAATACCAGTGAAAAGAATTTCGGCTGATGTACTTAAGTTTTCAAACAACGGCGGCGCATTGTGAATGTTTTTACCATTCTCTTTGCTTACCTGTGGCAAGCCATCAATCGCATCACCAGTTACGTTGAACAATCGACCTAAAATTTTATCGCCCGTTGGCATTTTAATATTATTACCAGTATCAAATACTTCAGTACCACGTTGCAAACCATCGGTAGAGTCCATCGCAATGGCTCTTACAGCTTCTTCGCCCAAATGTTGTTGCACTTCCAATACTAAGTCAGATTGACCAGCACGTTTGATAATTAATGCACTTAAAATTTCGGGTAACACATTGCCTTCGCCTTCAAAGCTAACGTCAACCACCGCTCCGATTACTTGTTTTACTTTGCCTTTGTTCATTTTTTATATTGAATTGTTGGTAAAAATATTTTCTAAAATGATGGATTCACAATTGACCATTCACCATTCACTTTTTTCGAGCCGCAAAGGTAAGTTTTAGAAGGGAATTTTCATAGATAAAAGCAGAAAAGGTTTTGATTTTAAAAGAATTGCTCTGAAAGCATAAAAAAATCAAGCCATTTGCAAAATCATTTCGGGTTTGTATTTATTCACCGCATTAATTCCGCCATTCAAATTAATCAGTTTTTTGAAACCGTTTTTTTCTAAAATAGAAGCTGCAATCATGCTTCGGTAGCCGCCTGCGCAGTAAATCAACAATTCATCTTTGGGGTTTAATTCGGCAATTCTATCTTGCAATTCATTCAACGGAATGTTGATGGCATTTTTTAAATGTTGTACATCAAATTCATTTTTCAATCGCACATCCAACACCACCATTTTTTCATTCGTCAACACTTCATTCAACTCATCCACGGCAATCGTTTTTATTTTGCTGATTTCAATTTCATGCGAAATTAAAAAGTGAACATCACCATCCCAATAACCCACTACATTCTCAAACCCAACACGGGCAAGCCTTGTAAGTGGTTCTTTCTCTTTTCCCATGTCGCAAACCAACACAATCGGTTGCGTTAATGAAATAATAGAACCTGTGTAAATAGCGAATGTTCCATTCAGTGCAATGTTGATAGCACCTTTGATATGTGCATTGGCAAAATCATTATTGTTTCTCACATCCAGCACCACCGCACCTTTGCGGATATATTCAGCCACTTGCTCGGCAGATAAATCTTTCATTTCTTTTTGTAAAACGGTTTCAAAACTTTCGTAACCATTTTTATTTATCGCTGCATCTTTAAAAAAATAAGCTGGCGCAGCAGGTTGGTCAGCAGTAACTATTTCAATGAATTTTTCTTTTGTAATTGGTTGTAAAGCATAATTCAATTTCTTCTGAATGCCAATAGTAGAGCTGGTTTCCTTGCCTAAATTTTTTCCGCAAGGAGAACCAGCTCCATGCCCAGGATATACAATCACGTCACCATTTAGCGGCATTATTTTTTGTTGAATTGAATCATACAACATGCTGGCTAAAACTTCTTTCGATAAATTTCCACTCAACAAATCAGGGCGACCAACATCGCCCACAAACAAAGTATCGCCACTAAATAAACTGTGCGATTTATGTTGTTCATCAAACAATAAAACACAGATGGATTCAATGGTGTGACCCGGTGTGTGCAACACTTGCAGCACACAATCGCCCAACAAAAGTTTTTCATTATCGCGGCAAATTCGTGCTTCATAATTAGGTTTTGCATCAGGTCCAAAGATTATTTGTGCACCAGTTTGCTTGGCTAAATCTAAATGTCCGCTCACAAAATCAGCATGAAAATGCGTTTCAAAAATGTATTTCAATTTTGCATTTCTTGATTTTAATAAAGTAAGGTAATCTGCTGTATCCCTTAATGGGTCGATGATTGCGGCTTCACCATTCGATTCAATATAATAAGCGGCTTGCGCTAAACAGTTGGTATAAAGTTGTTGGATAAACATTTTGAAACAGATTTTTTGTGAAAAATAATTTCACAAAATGCTTTTGTTTCTTTCTAAAAAACATGAGGCAAATCAATTTTTGAAAATGATTGTTGTCAGTTTATATTTGGCTTTGATGATGATTAATGAAATTGATTTTGTAATTAAAAATCTGCTTGATGGAGTTGGCTCTGAATTTTATTTCTTCTGCATTTTTACCAATGAAATGCTCATCAACAGTGGTGTAGAATAAATTTATCCAACGCTGAAAATGTTCGTTGGTTAAGGCGATTTTATCATTCACATCCAAATGTGGTGGAAACGGACGACCATGATAATTGTTGGTTCGGAACAAAATATTATCCCAAAAATCATACATTTTGGGCAAATGCTTTTCCCAATTTACTTGCATGATGTCATCAAAAATTTTGCCAAGCAATTCATCCGATTTTACTTTTGCATAAAAAGAATCTACCAATATTTTGATGTCGGTTTTATCTGAAATATCTCTTTTCATTTTTCAATAACACTTAAAATATTCAAATGGCTGATGGCATGAATCACAATACCACAAAGCTTTGCAAGGCGTTGAGCCAAATTGCGAAGTGCGATGTGTTTCGTTTTTACCACAATGTGGGCAAGTAATTTTTCTTTTAGAATCAGCAAATAATTCAACAGATTGCGATGAATTAGTTTCAGGTGGTGCAATGCCATGCTTCCGCATTTTTTCACGAGTGGTTTCACTCAACCAATCAGTTGTCCAGGCAGGCGAATATGAAATTTTTAGTTCTACTTCTTTCGCTCCACTTTCCAATAAAACAGTTTTGATATCCTCTCTGAAAACCGCCATGGCTGGGCAACCTGAATAACTTGGTGTAATCGTTACTATCCATTTTTCAGCATCGTTGTTTTCTACATTTCTCACAATGCCCAACTCCACAATGCTCACCACAGGAATATCTGGGTCGGGAATTTGATTTAAAATTTTCCAAACTTTTTCGTTGGTTAATGGTGAATCAAGGTTTACCATGTTGCGCCCGGATGTACACGTTGTAAATATTGCATTTCGCAAAGTAAATGTCCTAAATGTTCGGTGTGAAAGCCTTTGCTGCCGCCAGTTATCACATTATTGGCATCAGGTATTTGCAAATTAGCTTCAGCAAAAATTTCGCTGATAGTGAATTTCCATTTAGCATGAATATCATCCAAATTAAAACTGATGCCCATCGAAATTAATTCTTCGTCCACATCATTCATCACAAACATATCATCAGTAAAACGCCACAATTTATTTAATGCAAATTGAGTACGACGTATACTTTCTTCAGTGCCATTACCAAAGCGAATAATCCATTCGCTGCTATGGCGTAGATGATATTTTGTTTCTTTCAAAGCCTTTGCAGATAATCCTTTCAAGGTTTCATCATGGCTGTTACATAATGCTTCATACAAGTGTTTTGCAAATGCTGAAAACAAAACCTGTTTCATCATCGTTTGAGCAAAATCACCATTGGGTTGTTCCACCAACAAGTTGTTGAAGTATTCTCTTTCACTTCTTAAAAATGCTAAATGGTCGGCTGTTGAATTGTTGTCCATCAACGAAACAGCGTATTCATAAAGGCTTTCAGCTTCGCCAAATAAATCCAACGAAATGTTGGTCATCGCCAAATCCTCTTCCAGTATGGGTCCGCGGCTGCACCATTCAGCCAAGCGCTGACCTAATACAATATTGTTATCGGCTAATCTCAAACAGAAATTATATAATGCCTCTTTTGTGTTCATGATAAATTTGTTGTTAAATTATAGATTAGTAGTGCCTGCTGGCATTTTGTAAAAGTTGGGTGTGCGATATATTTTATCTTCCGCTGGGTCGAAAAATTCTTCTTCATCATCACGGGTTGTGGAGGCAATATTATCCGTCATCACCACCCACAACGCCCTGCCCTCAAGCCTTCGCGTATAAATATCACGAGCATTTTGCAACGCCATTTTTTTATCAGTGGCATGAACACTGCCTGCATGTTCAAACGGACTTCCACTTTTTTCTTGTATGAAAACTTCCCATTGTGGGAACTGATTATTGTTGTTCGACATAATTTTTTGCAAGCAAAACTATTTGTTGATGCTACTTTGAATTATGACTTGCGTCAAAAGAGAAAATGATTTTTATCAGAAAATTTTTGACTTGTGCACTTTAACGGAGTCTTTTATAAAATTGTTTCCCAATAAAAATTGCTATTCCAAAAATTTAAAACTTTAATTCGGATATTTGTGTTTTCATTTCAGATAATTGACAAACAAACTCAAAATAGCATTAGTAGGTAATCCCAATTGTGGCAAAACATCATTGTTTAATGCACTAACAGGTATGCGACAAAAAGTGGCAAACTATCCAGGTGTAACGGTTGAAAAAAAAGTTGGCTTTGCTCATTTGGATGCCAGCACCATTGCTGAAGTGGTTGATTTACCTGGCACTTACAGCCTTTATCCACGTTCGATGGATGAATATGTTGCTTTTGATGTTTTATTAAATCCACAGAATGAATCGTATCCCGATTTGATTATTGTGCTGGCAGATGCTTCTAATTTAAAACGCAATTTATTATTCGCTTCGCAAATTATTGATTTAAAAATCCCCACCATCATTGCATTAAACATGCTGGATGTGGCACAGGAAAAGGGTTTGCACATTCAAATAAAAAAATTGAGTGAACAATTAGGTGTAAAAATTATTCCCATTAATGCTCGAAAAAATGAAGGCATTGAAGAATTGAAAAAACAAATTTTGATTCCACAATCAGTTTCAAAAAATTATTTTGTTGATGCCACCATTCTGCAATCGGCTGTGGTAGCCGAAATGAAGCAAATGCACAACATAAAAAGTGATTATGCAGCATTGCTTACAGCCCATCATTTCATCAATATTTTTTGTTTAGATGCTGCTGCAAAAGAGCAAACAAAAAAAGTATTGCAGCTTCAAAGCTTTAACAGCAGTGCATTGCAAGGCGAAGAAACTTTATTGCGCTACGAAAAAATAAATTCCATTTTGCACGATTGCGTAAAAGAATCGAGTGTGCAAACTGAAAATTGGAAACCAAACAGAATTGACAAAATTGTTACGCACCCAATTTATGGCTACTTGATTTTTTTAGCCGTGATGTTTTTAATGTTTCAATTAATTTTTTCCATTTCGCAAGTGCCAATGGATTGGATTGATAGCGGCGTAAGAGCTTTGACCACTTACCTCACCAATCATTTGCCTGATAACGGTTTCACCGATTTATTAACGAATGGAATTATTGCTGGTTTGGGCGGCATCGTGGTTTTCATTCCACAAATCATGTTGCTGTTTGCCTTTATCACATTACTCGAAGATAGCGGCTATATGGCTCGTGTGAGTTTTATGATGGACAAGTTGATGCGAAAAGTTGGGATGAATGGAAGGAGTGTTGTGCCATTAATCAGTGGCATGGCTTGCGCTGTACCAGCCATCATGAGTGCAAGAACTATCGAAAATAAAAAAGATAGATTGATTACCATTTTGGTAACACCATTGATGAGTTGTTCGGCTCGATTGCCAGTGTATATTTTGTTGGTGAGTTTGGTTGTGCCACACAAAGTTTATTACGGCATTTTCAGCATACAAGCCTTTGCTATGATGGGTTTGTACCTGCTCGGATTTTTTTCGGCGATAATTGTTGGGATGATTTTGCGAATTTTTATCAAAGCAAAAGAGCGAAGCTTTTTCATTATGGAATTGCCGATTTATCGAATGCCGAGATGGGGAAATGTTTTTTCAACCATGATTGAAAAGGCAAAAATATTTGCTTGGCAAGCTGGCAAAGTGATTTTGACCATTTCGATTTTTCTTTGGTTTTTGTCGAGCTACGGACCATTGAAAAAAATGGTGGAATTGAAAAATAAATACGATTCTGAAATTCAAAATCATCCTGAAAATAAATTGGTTTTAGAACATGAATATTTAGCCAAAAAACTGGAAAATAGCTATGCTGGGCACTTAGGAAAAATTATCGAGCCGGTTATTCGTCCGTTAGGTTATGATTGGAAAATTGGCATTTCACTAATTACATCATTTGCAGCTCGTGAAGTTTTTGTTGGCACCATGAGTACTCTGTATAGCGTTGGCAACGCACAAGACAACTCAAAAACGTTACAACAAAAAATGCTTTCTGCCAAACGTGATGATACCGGAACACCTGTATTTACAATAGCTACAGTATTTTCTTTGCTTTTGTTTTATGCTTTTGCC
The DNA here is from genome assembly GCA_903857255.1 of uncultured bacterium. GTDB lineage: Bacteria > Bacteroidota > Bacteroidia > Chitinophagales > CAIODY01 > CAIODY01. The sequence continues at coordinate 182,416 of CAIODY010000043.1, read as the reverse complement.
ATGCAATGTATGAGTACCATTGCCGTAGTAAAACGTGAGACTGGTAGCTGGAAGTGGGCAGCATTTCAAATTGCTTACATGACTGTAATAGCTTATGGTAGCAGCTTTGCAATGTATCAAATGTTGAAATAGTAATTTAATTTTTACCATTAATTTGACCACATGAAAATCGTTTCTTACAATTTGAATGGCATACGTTCAGCCTTGGGAAAAGGTTTTGGGCAATGGCTCGAACAAAATAATTTTGATGTAGTATGTGTGCAAGAATTAAAAGCTATGCAAGACCAAGTGGATTGTTCTTTGTTTGAGCATTTGGGTTATCATCAACAATGGCATTCGGCTGAAAAAAAAGGATATAGTGGCGTTGCAATTTTCTCCAAACAAAAACCTGATGAAGTGCAGATTGGATGCGGCATTCCAGAATATGACAAAGAAGGCAGAGTGATTCGTGCAAGATTTGGCGATGTGATGATTGTGAATACTTATTTCCCAAGTGGCAGCAGTGGCGATTTACGGCAGGATGTGAAGATGAATTTCTTAAATGATTATTTGCCTTTTATCGAAAAAACAAAAAAAGAAAATCCAAAATTGGTGGTCGCAGGCGATTATAATATTTGCCATAAAGAAATTGATATTCACGACCCAAAAGGCAACAAAGATTCATCAGGTTTTTTGCCTGAAGAACGAGCATGGATGGATAAATTTTTTGCTACTGGGTTTACAGATTCGTTTCGCCATTTCAATCCAAACCCTCATCAATATAGTTGGTGGAGCTTTAGAGCGAATGCAAGAAACAATAATAAAGGCTGGCGAATTGATTACATCAACAATTCAAAAGAATTGGATGCCCAATTAAAATCGGCGCAAATAATGCCCGATGTAAAACACAGTGACCATTGCCCTGTGTTGTTAGAGTTGAAATAAATTCTTTACAACGCTTCAGCAAATTCCAAAAGGTTGTCGAAAATCAAATCCATTTCTTCGGTTAATCTTCCATCGAATTTTTTTTTATCGTCAATAAAAACAGTTTTCATTCCCAAGTTTCTACCAAATTTCATATCACTACTATTGTTACCCACCATGATTGATTTTTTAAAATCAATGTCAGGAAATTCTTGTTGAGCTTGCAAACCCATTCCTGTTGCTGGTTTTCGGTGAGTGCTGTTTTCACGGTCAGTATCGGTGCAAAAATAAATTTTATCAATTCTGCCGTTATGTTGTTCTATTTCAGCAATCATATTGGCATGTATATTATCCAAATCTTTTTGCGACATTAGTTCAATCCCTACACCTCGTTGATTAGTAACCACCACAATTTTTGAAAATTTTTCTGCTAAAATTTTCATTGCAGGCAAAGTGGTTTCGAAAAAATGAAACTGATTCCAGTTGCGAACATAATCATTTATTACATCGTGATTCAACACACCATCTCTATCTAAAAACAAAGTCCAACTGCTATCAATTTTCTTTAACCAATTTTTATTCATCGTCATTTTCTTTATAAACTTTTATGCTTTCAAATCATCTTATCCCTTGTTTGCTAATTGTCCGCAAGCGGCGTCAATGTCTTTACCACGACTTTTTCTCACTCTTACATTCACCCTGTTTTTTTGTAATTGCTCAATAAATTTATCAAAACTTTCTTCATCGGGTTTTCTAAAACCAGTGCCATCAACCGTGTTGTACTCAATTACATTTACTTTCGATGGAATGCGCTTGCACATTTTTGCAATGTTCATCACATCTTCCAACGTATCGTTAATGCCTTCAAACAAAATGTATTCGTAGGTTACAGCAATTTTTGTTTTCTTAAAATAATAGTCCAATGCTTCCACCAATTCTTTCAAATTGTTGGAATCGTTGATGGTCATCATTTTGCTGCGCTTGGCATCATCTGCTGCATGTAAGGATAAGGCTAAATTAAATTTGGCATTATCGTCAGCCAATTGCCTGATTTGTTTAGCGATGCCAGCCGTACTCACCGTAATTCTCGAAGGGCTCATTGCCATTGCTTTTGGCGATGTGATAAAATCAATTGACTTCATCACACTTTTATAATTCAGTAAAGGTTCGCCCATGCCCATGTAAACAATATTAGTTAATTTTTTGTCGTACACTTCCATCGCTTTTTGATTGATGATTGCTACTTGGTCAAAAATTTCATCGAAATATAAATTTCTGATTCTGCCTAATTTTCCTGTTGCACAAAACTTGCAAGTAAGGCTGCAACCCACTTGCGAACTGATGCAAGCAGTTAATCTATTGGTAGTCGGAATCAAAACACCTTCGATGGAATGACCATCAAAAGTTTTAAAGCGAAATTTTTGTGTGCCATCTTCACTCACCTGAATTTTATCAATTGTAATTGTTCTGAAAGCAAATTCATTTTTCAAATGCTGACGCAATTCTTTTGATAAATTGCTCATGTCATCAATGCTGCGAACCTGTTTTACCCATAACCAATCCCATATTTGTTGCGCCCTGAAAGCCTTTTCACCAATGGTTTGCAGTTCATTTTTTATGTCATCTAAGGTTAAATCTCTGATTTCTTTTTTTGCATCCATGTCAATAAAATTTTGCAGTACAAAAGTACGCTTACATTGGTTTAGAATTTCGAGTAAGTGCATTTAATTTATGGTTGCTTTGGTTTTGGCACTTCTGCATAAATTGAATTACTTTGCAAAAAATATTCAACGTGATAAAAAGATTTTTTCTTTTATTGATAATAATAGTAAGTAATTCGCCGCTATTTGCACAATTATTACATCCCAATTTTCCTGCCGAAGAACCCACATCGAAAGTGCATTGGATGAATTTTAAAGAAGCATTTGAAGCCAATAAAAAAACACCAAAGCCTTTCTTAATTGATGTTTACACTGATTGGTGTGGCTGGTGCAAACGCATGATGGCAACTACTTACAGCAATCAGTTTTTAGTTGACTATATCAATCAAAGTTATTACCCAGTAAAATTTAATGCTGAAACCAAAGACAGTATTTATTTTAAAGATACCTTGTATGTAAACAAAGGTAGTGGCTCAAGACCTATACACCAATTGGCTTACAAGCTGATGGGCAATCAACAATCGTATCCAACCACCATTTTTTTATTCAACGAATTAAAAAGTCAGGCAAATATTCCGGGCTATTTAGATGAAAAAACTATTGAGCCAATTCTGATTTATTTTGTTGAGAATGTGTATATGAATTGTGCGTTTCAAGAGTTTAATCAATACTTCAACACTTCATTTTTTGATACTACAAAATTGAATAAAAAAGTAGTGTTAAAAAAATACACTTTTGAAGAAGCCGAAAAGCTAAACAAAAAAGAAAAACGCAAATGGTTAATTAACATGAACACTGATTGGTGCAACGCTTGCAAGGTGATGAAAAAATCAGTGTTTGCTGATTCAGCCATTGCAACTTACCTCAACAAAAATTATTACTACATTGATTTTAATGTACAAACAAAAGATTCCATTCAGTTGATGAATAGTGTTTACAAATATACCGAATTGGTGGGAATGCCCATCAACACATTGGCTTTGGCATTAAGTGGCAATCAACTCATTTTACCAACAACCATTTTTTTAGATGAAGATTTGAAAAAATTAGATGCATTGCCCCGATTTTATACACCACAAATGCTGAATACGGTTTTGCATTTTTATGGGGAAAATGCTTTCAAAACAAAGTCGTGGGATGATTTTAGAAAAACATTTAACCACTGATAATCAAATTATGTTGTTACAAATTCATCCTCAAAATCCAGAACCAAGAAAAATAAAAATGGTGCATGAAATATTGCACGATGATGGCATTATGATTTATCCAACCGACACGGTGTATGGCTTAGGATGCAGCATTGGCAGCCACAAAGCAGTTGAAAAAATTTATCAGTTCAAAAAAGTACAACCTGGTAAAAATTTATTACTCACTTTAATTTGCGCTGATATTTCGCAAATGTCAGAATATGTATTGGGCTTCAACAATCAATTATTTCGCATCATGAAACAATGTTTGCCTGGTCCTTACACGTTCATTTTAAATGCTGGAAAAAACACACCAAAAATTTTATTGAACAAGCGAAAGCAAATAGGAATAAGGATTCCTGATAATGAAATTTGCCGACAAATTATTTTAGAACATGGTCAGCCAATTCTTTCTACATCGCTACACAACACGGATGTAGTGTTAGAATATTACACCGACCCAGAAGAAATTTACAACTTGTATGAACATCAAGTTGATTTGATGATTGACGGCGGAACCGGTGGCAATGTGGCTTCTACCATTTTAGATTGCACCAACAATAAAATCGAATTGGTAAGAAAAGGATTAGGTGAAATAGATTTTTTAGAATTGAATGATTGATTTTTACATCCGAAAAATTTTATGCTACACCGCCTGCACGTTCAATTTTCATCTGATTTCTTTTCAACGGATTAGCAGTCATTTCAGCATAAGCTTGTCGGTTTCGGGCAATATCAATGGCTGCGAAAACTGCACTGCGGAAGCTACTTTCATCGGCTTCATTTTTTCCTGCTATATCGAAAGCAGTTCCGTGGTCAGGTGATGTACGCACAATGCTCAAACCAGCTGAATAATTTACTCCACTATCAAATGCTAATGTTTTAAACGGAATCAAGCCTTGGTCGTGATACATAGCCAACACTGCATCAAATTGTTTGTAAGAAGCATTACCAAAAAAACCGTCGCTGCTGTAAGGACCAAACGTCATTATTTTTTTATCCTTTGCTTTTTGAATGGCAGGAATTAAAATTGTTTTTTCTTCTTGCCCAATGGTGCCACCTTCGCCAGCATGAGGATTAACGCCTAACACAGCAATTTTAGGTGTTTCAATCGCAAAATCTTTTCGTAATGATTGCGCCAATAAATCAATTTTTCGGCTCACTTTTTCTATCGTTAAATTTTGCGAAATTTCTTGCACAGGAATATGAACCGTTGCCAAACCAACTCTTAAAGTATCACTCACCATCATCATTAATGCTTCGTTGCCACCAAATAATTTTGCTAAATATTCAGTATGACCACTGTATGGAAATTCATTGCTTTTCACATTTTTTTTGCTGATGGGTGCAGTAACAATTGCATCGGCTTTGCCTGCTGCCACATCTTTACAAGCGGCTTCAAACGATTTAATGGCGTATTTTCCTGTAACTGGTAATTCCTTACCTGGCGTTATTTCCAAATCTTCATTCCACACTTCCACCACATTTATTTGTTTGGCAATTGCTTTATCAATAGAAGGAATGCTATTGAAATTAAAACTCTCTAATTGCAAATGTTTGCGCCACCAAGACATAGATTTTTGCGAAGCATAAATCACAGGGGTACATCTATTTAAAATAGTGTGTTCGCTAAAAGTTTTTAAAATCACTTCGGCACCAATGCCATTTAAATCACCAATTGAAATTGCAATACGCATGAATAAATCTATTTGAAACAAAGATAGAAAAGTCAGACGAGCTATTTAAAATTGTTTGTCGATGAAAGTCAGAAAATACTTTTTACATTAACCAAAACAAAATTGATATGGAAAGTATCAACACTTATTTAAAAGGCAGAGGCGCACAAATCAATCCACACAATTGTTTCAACCAACAAGAAATGGTTGTGGATGTAAATGATATTTTAGATGAAGAAGAACAACTCGAAATTTTACAACAAAAACAAAACACTAAATACATCGAGGTTTTTCCGAAGTCCATCATCAATTGGGTGAAAAGCCCCGACATTCCTGGCTTGTACAGCATGAATCCGTATCAAGGTTGCGAACATGGCTGTACTTATTGTTACGCCCGACCAACGCATGAATACAGGGGGTACAGCGCAGGAAAAGAGTTTGAACAAAATATTTTAATCAAAAAAAATGCACCGCAACTTTTACGTGAATGTTTTGAAAAGCCCAATTGGCAATCATCTTCCATCATGCTTTCAGGAAATACAGATTGTTATCAACCTGCAGAAAAGAAATTTCAAATTACTCGTGAATTGTTAAAAGTGTGTTTAGCGTTTCGTCATCCTGTTAGCATCATTACTAAAAATGCTTTGATTGCAAGAGATGCTGATGTGCTAGAACAATTGGCTGCTTTGGATTTAGTGCATGTTACATTTTCATTGTCAACTTTGAACGAAGATTTAAAACGAGTAATGGAGCCTCGAACTTCAACTGCAAAAAATGTTTTGAAAACAATTCAATTATTGAGTGAAAAGAAAATTCCTATCAATGTGAATGTTGCACCCATCATTCCTTCTATTAACGACAGCGAAATTTTTGATTTGGCAAAAGCAGTTTCAGCAGCAGGCGCATTGAGCATTCATTATATTGTAGTGCGATTGAATGACCAAGTAGAATTTATTTTTAAAGATTGGTTAGAAAGAAATTTCCCTGACCGTTATCAAAAATGTATTCATCAAATTGAATCGGTGCATGGCGGCAGTGTGAGCGATAAACGCACGTTTGTACGCATGAGAGGCGAAGGCAATTGGGCTGAAATAATCAACAAACAATTTAAACTATCACAAAAAAAATATTTTGCTGACAAAAACTTTCCATCGCTTGATACTTCAATTTTTATCAATGATAGCAGAAGGCAAGGTAAATTATTCTAAAACAAAAAATCCCGAAACATATCTGCTTCGGGATTTTTTTGTTTAAAACTTTACAAACTATTATTCACTACCTTTTTCAATTCTCTTTCTCAATCTTCTGTGCTCTTGTTTCAATTTTAATTTGTAACGAATCACATACATCGAAGGGGAAACAACCAAGGTTAAGAACGTTGCAATCACTAATCCGTAAATGATTGTCCAAGCCAAAGGTCCCCAGAAAACAACGCTATCGCCGCCTAACCAAATGTTTGGTTTGAAGTGGGTGAATAAGCCTGGGAAGTCAATGTTTACACCAATTGCCAATGGAATCAATCCTAAAATGGCAGCGCAAGCGGTTAATAAAACTGGCGTCATTCTCGTTACACCACCTTCGATTACACTCTCCAAAGTACGATGACCACGAGCTTTCAGCTCATCAATAAATTCAATTAAGATGATGCCATTCTTCACCACAATGCCTGCCAACGCCATGATACCAACGCCTGTCATTACAATCACCATCGGGTCGCCACTTGCTGCATAACCCATAAATACGCCAATAAAACTGAATGCAATGGTAGTGAAAATGATTAATGGTTTTGATGTTGAATTAAATTGAATTACAATCACCAAGAACATCAATGCAATGGCTGCCATAAAGGCTTTGCCAAGGAATGCACCAGTTTCCGCTTGGTCTTCTTGCTCACCAGTTTGTTTGATTTCATAACCTTCAGGCAACTTTACATTTTTGAAAACCTCTTTCAAATCGGCATTAATTTCATTCGCATTAAATCCTTCTAACACGTTGCTACCAAGCGTTACAACTCGTTTTTGATTTTTACGATTGATGCCACTGAAGTTATTTGCAAACTCAACTGTGGCAACACTACTCAATGGAATTTGACGAAATTGTCCGTTCGTTAAATCACGGAAAGCGATGATTAAATTCAACAAATCTTCGGGCTTGTCGCGATATTTTTTATCCAATTTCACCATGATTGGAATTTCATCGTCCGCATCGCGATACTTGGCGTAATCACGATTTCCGTTCAGCACTTGATATAATGCGCCAGCAATTTGCCCAACACTTACACCTTCACGTTGAGCTTTGTTCACATCCACTTTCACTTTCAATTCGGGTTTGTTCAACACCAAATCACTTTTCAATTCTTCAATTCCTTTGATGCCGCTGTTGTTCACAATACTTTTCACACGGGCTGAAATGGCAATCAACGAATCAAAATCATCGCCCGAAACCTCGATGTTTACAGGCTTTCCAGTCGGTGGTCCACCATGTTCTTTATCTACAATTACTTTTACACCAGCTAATCCTTTCACATTATTTCTTATAGCAGTTAAAATTTGTGCAGTAGGTGCGCCACGTCGGTCTTCGGCTGATTTGAATGCAATCGTAATTTTCGATTTGTGCGATTGCGGCGTTCTATCAGGGTTTTGAGGGTCGCCAGCACCGATTGCAACATTTGAAATCACACTTTCAACCAACGGATTTTTTTCACCGATTACATCGTAAACTTTTTTCTCTAAAATTTTTGTAACCGAATCAGTAGCTGCAACATCAGTACCGATAGGCATTTCAGCATACACATACACAAAGTTAGGGTCGCCATCAGGGAAGAATAAAACTTTTGGTTTGCGCATTCCTAATAAAACAATGCTCAACACTAAAAAGAAAATGGTACCAGTTAAAACTTTGCCCGGATTGTGCACCGCCCATGTAACCAATCGGCGATAGCCATTTCGCAAACGTGGTAAAAACCCTTCTTGAAATTTATGAATGGCAGGATTTAAAATATAGTGCATCAACAACAATAATAAAATGATGAAGAACATGAAATTTGCCAAGCCCAACATCGTGTAATTTTTGCCAGCTAAAAATCCTAACAAAAATAAAACACCCACGATGCCCAAGAAAATAAAGGCTTTGCGGTATTTGCCCACACTTTCTTTTTTGTATTCATGGTCGCGTTTCATAAATGAAACTGCAAAAACTGGATTGATTACAAACGCTACCAACAACGATGCAAATAAGGTTATAATCAAGGTCATTGGTAAGAAATACATGAATCTACCAACAATGCCTGGCCAAAATAATAATGGAAAAAATGGTGCAACGTTTACCAACGTACCTGTGAGCACAGGCCAGAAAACCTCACCAGCAGCCTCTTTCACGGCTTCCATGATGGTCATGTCTTTGTGCTTGTTGAAAATTCGATGTGAATTTTCTATCACCACAATCGCATCATCCACCACAATTCCGAGTGCTAATAAAAATGCAAACAACACAATTACATTCAACGAAAATCCTAATCCCGGTAAAAATAAAAATGCTAACACCGAACTCAATGGCACTGAAAGCCCCACGTAAAAGGCATTTTCAACGCCCATGAAAAACATCAACACAATTGTTACAAATAAAAATCCTAAAATAACGGTGTTAATCAAATCATTCAATTGCGCTTGCGTTTGCACACTCAAGTCGGCTGTGTAAGTAACCGTAAGGTCTTTGGGGAATTTATTTTTTTGAAAATCAGCCACCGATGCTTTAATTTTTTCAGCAGCGTTAATCAAATTTTCTCCGCTGCGTTTTATCACATTCAAAGTGATAACTGGCTTGTGGTCGAGCCTTGCATAAGACTCTCTGTCTTTATAACCATCTTCCACTTCAGCAATATCACCTAAGCGAACCACATTGCCCTGACCGCCTTTGAAAGTCATGTTGCGTATATCTTCTACGCTTTTAAATTCACCACTTACACGAAGTGTACGACGCAAATCTTTTACATTGATATCGCCGCCACTCACACTCAAATTGTTGTACTTCAACTGATTTTCAATATCAGTCAAACTCACGAAAGCCGCTTGGCTCTTGTATAAATCAACATTCACTTTCACTTCTCTATCCAACGCACCAATGATATCGCAACGAGTAATTTCTTTGTTCGTTTCAATTTTATCTTTTAAATCATCAGCAAATTTTTTCAATTTGGTGGCATCATAATTTCCACTCAAATTAATATTCATACACGGAAACTCACTGAAATCAACCTCTTGCACCACTTGATTTTTTTGAGCATCAGCAGGAATATCCACTTTCGCTTTATCCACCGCATCTTTCACACGTTGCTTTGCTTCCGCCACTTCAATGCCTGTGTTAAATTCAACAGTAATTAAAGAAATACTTTCTTGCGATGATGAGGTAATTTTTTTCACACCACTCACCGATTTTATTTTCTTCTCAATCTGTTTCGTAACTGTATTTTCAATATCAGTTGGCGAAGCACCCGGATAAATTGTGCTCACAAACACAGTAGGAATCACGATATCAGGGAATCGCTCCTTCGGCAAACCGATATACGTCATGATACCTGCAATGGTCAACAACGCTGTCATTACATACACCGCTGTTCTGTTTTTAATGCTCCAATTGGTTACTGGAAAACCGTTTTTCATTCTTGAAAATTTAGAAATTAGTTGATTTAGAAATTTAGAAATGAATTGTCATTTCTAAATTTCTAAATTGATTCATTGTTTAATTAAAGTTTTACTTCTTGCCCATCAATCAAATCTTGATAGCCCGATGTAATCATTTCATCACCTGCTTTCAATCCATCAGTAATGATAATATTGCCATTGTATGAATCGCCAGTTTTTACAACTGCACGTTTTGCAATAATTTTATTTCCACTGTGTTCAGCCACCATAACGAATTTGCCGTCTTCACTGGTTTGAATTAAATTTTGATTAATCACCACTGCTTTATTAATTGTAGCATCATTAATTTTCAAATTAGTAACCATATTTGGTTTCAATTGCGAACAACCAGTCATCAAAACTTCTACATTAAATGTTCGAGTGATTGGGTCAACAACGCTACCAGCGTAGGTTAGCGAAGATGAAATGGGGTTTGAATTATCATCTGGCAATTCAACCATCACTTTATTTCCACGATGCACTTTGTTGATGTACGCATCAGCCAACTTCGCTTTCACTTTCATTTTACACATATTCACCACTCTAATTCCGCTAAAACCAGCCGCAGCCATTTCGCCTACTTTCACTTTCACTTCATCAATCACACCATCAAAAGGCGCAACAATCTTGGTGTTCGAGATTTGTGATTGCAACGAAGCAATATTTTTTTCCAAACTTTCTTTCTGTGTTTTTGCTTGCAAGAATTGAAACTCTGTTCCAATTTTTTGATTCCACAAATTTTGTTGACGTTCAAAAGCAGTAGTTGCCAAACTCAAATTTGCTTGCAAAGCACTCAATTGATTTTGTAATGGCGAAGCATCAGCATCAGCCAACACTTGACCAGCTTTTACATTGTCGCCAGCTTTTACATAAATATTGCTCACCGCAAAGCCTGGTTGTTTTGGTCCAACCAAAACGTTGTCATCACTTTCCACAGTGCCTTGCACTTCAATAAAATGATTAAACGCCGAAGCCGCTACGGTAGTGAGTTGCACTAATTTTGTTTGCGATGAATCGGGTTTGTTTGTACCCAATTCTGTTTCGAGTGTTTTGATTTTATCACCCAAAGCTTTGTACTCTGTTTTCATTTTTTCCAATTCAGCTTTTTTGTCGTTGCCTTGCTTAGCACCGCAAGCAGCCAACATTACAGCCATTCCGAGGATAATTATTCTTTTCATTTTTATAGTTTGATGTTTTGTTTTTAATTCGATTTGCCTTGATTAAAGTTTGATGATTGCTACAAATTAATTGAAACAAGTTCGCCAAACTTATTGCTGTTATTTAATTAAAGTTCCTTTCGCTTTTTCGTAATCCACTTTAGCAATGTAAGCATCGTACAATGCGCCAAAGTAGTTGGTTTGCGCCTCTTTCAAAGATGTTTCCGCATCCAACACCTCCAAGTTTGAACCCACACCTTGTTGGTATTTTATTTTTGAAACTCTCACCACTTCAGTCGCTAAATCCAAATTTTCTTTTTGCGATTGGATAGTCAACAAAGTATTTTTCAAAGCAACTTTCGAATTGCTCAATTGCAAGTCCAAAGCGTTTTTCAAGTTCAACAAATCATTTTCATTTTGTTGAATTTGCAATTTAATTTGCTCTTTGTGAAAATGTGTTTGTCCACCATTCCAAAAAGTTACACTCATTTGCAAACCCACCAAACCACTTGTAAAATAAGGTGCGCTGTGTTTATAAAAATCAAAATCATCGCTGTAGTGATTGGTGTTAAACTGCCCAAACGCAGCCAGATTAGGTAATGCGCCATATTGATAGCGTTTCAAATTTAGCTTGTTCAAATCCTCTTGCTTCTTTAACAATTTCGTTTCAATTCTATCATCATAATTCAAAGGTGCTTCGGCTAAAGTTGCATTTTTCAATTCTGCATCACTGATAGTGTCGGTTAAAGAAATGCTTTGGTTTACATTAAATCCCATCTGAAATTTCAACAACGATTTTCCCAACTCCAACATTTCATGTGCCTTAAACTGCTCTGTTTTCAAGTTGTTCAGCGAAATTGACAAACGCTGTAAATCTAATTTTTCAATAAAACCTTGCTTGTTATATTCTTGTTCTTCTGCTAAAAGTTGTTGCAATCTTTCCACATTTGCATCCAACAATTCTACTCTTTTATTCCCCACCAACACATTGTAATAAGCCTTTGAAACCTGCTCTGCTACATCAATTCGGCTTCTATCAGTAGAATATTTTGTGAGTTTCAACACTTCTTTTTGTGCCGTTTTTCCAATCAAATAAGTAGCGTCTAACAATAACCAATTTGCCGCCAAAGCCGCTTGTGTACTGTACGTTTGCCCAACTCGTAAATATTCTGAAGTTGGATTTCCGAATGAATTGGCAGGAATTACAAAAATCGGTTTCAAGTAATTATCCATCGTGTTAGCAGTTCCAGAAATCTGCGGCAAACCCACACCAGCAAATTCTTTCACCTTTGCATCCGTAATTTTTTCATCTAAAATTGCATTTTTTATGGTCGAAGAATTTTTAAACGCATAATCAATTGCCTGCTGCAAACTGAATGTGGATTGGGCTTTCGAGCCATTAGCAATTAGCAATGAGCCAATAGCCACAAAAAACAACAAAATATTTTTGCTGATTTTTTGATTCTTAATTCTTAATTCATAATTCATAATTCGCTTAGTTTTCTTCTATTTTTTTATACTTGTTAATCAATTTGTGTCCCTTCAAAGTAGCGATGCCGTGCAAAAATAAATCCATCACCTGCGATTGCACTCTTTCAAAACTAAAATTTGCAGTCGGAAAAACATCGGGCGAAAGACACATATCCATTTCGTACATGCGCTTCAAAATCACAATTTGCAAATCTAAATCATCACGATACAATCCTTCACTGATACCACTTTTCAAGTTTGCTTCCACAATTTTTTTGAAAAAATTTAGTTTGTGATTTTGCAAAACTTCCCAAGCCTTTGCATGATATTTTCGCATATCGTGCATCGCTGCTGGGTTCACACCTTTAAATTCGCGATTAGCATATTCCGTGCATTTCATCATTTCATCAATTGCATTTTCCGATTCTTTTTGAATTTTCAAAATATCGCGTTGCAAATTTTTTATGCGCAAACTCATCGCTTCGGTTACCAACGAATCTTTGTCTTCAAAATGTTCGTACAACGTTTTTTTAGAAATGCTTAAATGCCTTGCCATATCATCCATCGTAATGGATTTGATGCCATAACGTGAAAATTGCTGAAACGCTTCCGATAATATTTTTGTTCGTAAATCCATTTTGTGCCTCATCCTAAATCCTTCTCCAAAAGAGAAAGTTTTTTTGTGGCTGCAAAACTATGGAAACTTTTGGAGTAAAAAAAGTTTCCAAAGGGTTTTTAGGCGAATGGTAAATTTTGGAGGGTAAATGAAATATCTAAAAAGATTTTTTTTGAATTACTACATTTATGAAATGAAAAAAACAATTTTCTTCGTTTCGCTTTTTATTTTTTGTAAAATAATTTTTGCCCAAGATTTAGCACCAGTCAATGGTGTACACGATAATCGCAGTACACGATATGCTTTCATTCATGCCAATATTGTAGATGCAAATCAGAATTTGCACGATGCCATTTTAATTATTAAAGATGATAAAATTGAAGCTGTTGGAAATAATATCAGCATCCCGAAAGATGCTGTAATAGTGGATTTGAAAGGCAAATACATTTACCCTTCGTTTGTAGATATGTATTCAAATTACGGAATTGCTGCACCATTTCGAAGTGATAAAAGTCAGTATGAACAAACGCTTTCAAAAAAACGTGGCGCCTATTATTGGAATCAAGCCATTCATCCTGAAGTAGATGCGGCGCAAAATTTTAGCCGTGATGCGAATGCTGCAAAAGCCTTTCGTAGTGCAGGTTTTGGAGCAGTGCTTTCGCATCAGCAAGATGGAATTGCAAGAGGAAGTGGTTGTGTAGTTTCATTAAATGATGAAACAGATTCTAAAATTATTTTGAAAGAAAAAGCATCGGCGCATTATTCTTTTAGCAAAGGAATTTCATCGCAAGATTATCCTGCTTCGTTGATGGGAGCGATTGCGTTGTTGCGTCAAACTTACTACGATGCTGACTGGTACAAGCATTCAGCCGAAAAGAAGGAAATCAATTTATCGTTGGAAGCATTTAATGATTTGCAAAATTTGCCACAAATTTTTGAAGCGGAGGACAAATTAAATTGTCTTCGTGCTGCAAAAATTGCTGATGAATTCAAAGTGAATTATATCCTGAAAACCAATGGCAATGAGTATCAACGGTTGAATGAAATTGCTGAACAAAAAAATATTTCGGGTTTGATTGTGCCTTTAACTTTTCCGAAAGTGTATGATGTCAGCGAACCTTTGGATGCCATGAATATCAGCTTAGCAGAAATGATGCATTGGGAAGATGCACCTTTTAACTTGTATTTCATCAGCAAAAAAAATATTCCTTTTGCCATTACTTATCAGGGCTGTAAATCATCCACAGAATTTTTCAGCAATTTGCGAAAAGCCATCAAATGTGGATTGGATACTGCATTAGCGTTGAAAGCATTGACAACTATTCCTGCAAAAATGTTGAACATGGAAAATGAAATTGGCACTTTACAAAAAGGAAAAATCGCAAACTTCTTGATTTGTTCTTCTAAAATTTTTGACGAAAAAAATATCATTTACCAAAATTGGGTGAAAGGAAAAAATTATATTTTGAAAGACAATGGATTTAAAGACAATCGTGTTGTTTATTCTTTACAAATAAAGGATGATAACCTTTTCAAACAAGAGAATAAGCATTCTGCAGCACATCAAACTGTAATTCAAATTTTGTTTTCAGGCAATGCAAATCAACCAGAGATGAAGGTTTTGAAGCATTCCATATTTCCAATTAAAGTTGATTTAGGAGATGGGATTGACAGGTCAATGAATGATGATTCTTCATTTTTAAAATGCGCTTATTCCATCAACCAAAATCTTATCACATTTAGTTTCAATTATCCAAAAGATACAAGCAAAGCTACTTACCGTTTTAGTGGTGTGATGAATGATTCTGTTTGGACTGGTCAGGCTCAAAAACCTGATGGCAACTGGGTTACATGGTCGGCGAAATTTTTACACAACATTGAAGAGAAAAAAGATTCAGCAAAAAAATCGCAAGAAAAGAAAGTCGAAATTCCGAAAATCAAATACCCTTTTAATGCTTATGGAAATGATTCTTTACCTCAAGCAAAAACTATAATTATTTACCACGTCAACGTTATCACAAATGAAAGTGATAGCATTCTTCAAAATGTTGATGTTGAAATTAAGAATGGGAAAATTAGTCGAATTGGTAAAGGATTAGAAAGTGACGGAATTGAATTAGGTGACGGCACAGGCGAATACCTAACGCCCGGAATCATTGATGAGCACTCACACATAGCCATCAACGGTGGTGTGAACGAAGGCACTCAAAGTGTAACCAGCGAAGTGAGAATTGGTGATGTGGTGAACAGTGAAGACATCAATATTTACCGACAATTAAGTGGTGGTGTTACAGCTGCACATTTGCTGCATGGCTCTGCCAATGCCATTGGCGGACAAACACAACTCATCAAAATGCGTTGGGGAGAATCACCTGAAAGCATGAAGTTTGCTGGTGCTCCGGGTTTTATCAAATTTGCTTTGGGTGAAAATGTGAAGCAAGCAAATTGGGGTGATAACAGCATTACTCGTTTTCCGCAAACACGTATGGGCGTTGAGCAAGTGTATATGAATGCGTTTACAAGAGCGAAAGAATACGATGCTTCGCAAATTGAAAATTCAAAATTGAAAATTGAAAATCGAAAAAATTTAAGAAGAGATTTGGAATTGGATGCACTG
Organism: uncultured bacterium; assembly: GCA_903857255.1. Lineage (GTDB taxonomy): Bacteria > Bacteroidota > Bacteroidia > Chitinophagales > CAIODY01 > CAIODY01. The sequence goes on along the minus strand of CAIODY010000043.1, from coordinate 166,450 downwards.
GTGGAAATCATGCACAGCAAGCGTTTCATCACTTGTCATAGTTATCAGCAAAGTGAAATTAATATGCTGATGCATGTGGCTGATTCGTTTCATTTCAAAGTGAATACGTTTACACATATTCTGGAAGGTTACAAAGTTGCCGACAAAATGAAAGCGCATGGAATCAGCGGTGCATCTACGTTTAGCGATTGGTGGGCTTATAAATTTGAAGTGATGGAAGCGATTCCTTACAATGCTGCGTTGATGACAAAAGTGGGATTGAATGTGGCGGTGAACAGCGATGATGCTGAAATGGGAAGACGATTAAATCATGAAGCGGCGAAAAGCATGAAGTATGGCGACTTGACAGAAGCTCAAGCATTCAAATTGTGTACTTTGAATCCTGCAAAAATGTTGCACGTTGATAAATATGTAGGCAGCATTGCTGTAGGAAAAGATGCTGATGTGGTGTTGTGGAGTGCTCATCCGTTAAGCGTTTACGCAGTGGTTGAAAAGACTTTTGTAGATGGGATTTGCTATTACGACAAACAACAAGACGAACAAAAACGGGAATGGATTAAAACCGAACGAGCAAGATTAATTGCAAAAATGTTACAAGCTAAAAAAGATGGTGAAGCCTCACAAGCCGCTACCAAAGAGGTGGAGAGTGAGTATAGTTGTGGGCATGATTAGTTGATTAGAAAATTAGAAGATGAGAAAATTGTGAAAAACTTAATACTTTTGAAGTAAAAAAAATGAGCGATTATATTGAAGAAGTAAAAAAATTGCATTTAGAACTTGATAAAGTTTCACGGCAAGACAACTGTTATTACGACTTTAGAAGCATCGTTAGAAAGATGCTTGAAATAATTCCAACAGCAAATAGGGAGGTTCCTTTTTTAGTAAATACTTATGAACTTGCTAATACTTTGAATCATGAAGTGGAAGACATTAAATGGTATCAGGATTTGAAAAACAAAAAGAACGCTCCTAAAAAAAGAACCGATGATTATTGGAATGCTGTAAAAAATGCAAAGGGATTGATTGAGTTAAATATCTTTTCTATAATTCACGGATAAGTTTCTAATCAAAAATTAAAAAATATGACAACAAAAAGAAAAATATGGATTGGCGTAGCCTTAATCATAGCCATCTTAATATTTACAAACCCTTCTGAAAATAAATTTAAGCAATTTATTGATTTTGAAAAACCAGGAGATTTTAAAAAAACAGCAAGGACAAATTATTTTCTTTTATTTTCTATCTTCGAATGGAAAGACTGTAGTAATTCTTTTATAAATGATTCCAAAGAAAAATATCTTGGTGTCTTTAACAATTTTTATAAAATTAATGAACGGAAGATTATAATTACTACTGTTGCAGACTCAATAAGAATAAGCGATTCAATGAGAATGGAAGTGGAAAAAGCTATTTCAAAATGAATACCTTTTGACCCATATAAAAAGCAAAGCTGTTAAGAGTTAATGACTTATGCATAAAATTAAAAAACCGCTTAGAAGCTTTTAGTGAGTTTAAATTACCAACTTCGTCATTGAAATATTTTCTTCTACTTTTTTTCTGTTTCAGTTTTATGTGTTGTCATCACAAACAACGCAATGGCGCTGCATTTGGCAACAATTATTTAAACGATACTATTTTGCTCCGCAACGGCGATATTATTTTTCAAGATTTAGATTGTGGCGAATTGTGCGATGCTATTGAACAAGTTACACAAGGCATCAACGGCGCAAAGCTAAGCCACGTTGGCATTGTAATGATTGATTCACTGCACCGAACTTTTGTCATAGAAGCTTATGGCGATGTAAAAAAAACGCCCATCACTGCATTTCTAAATCGTATAAAAACTGCTGATGGCAAACCAAAAGTGTTGGTGGGTAGATTGAAGCCGATGTTTCAAAGTCTTGCTGATAAAGCTGTTCGGGCTGCTCAATCATTTATTGGAATGCCTTATGATGATGCGTTTTTGCCCGACAATCAAAAATATTATTGCAGCGAATTGATGTACGATTGTTTTAAAAAAGCGAACAACGATAACGCATTTTTTAGTTTGCAACCCATGACTTTTAAAGACCCAACAACGCATCAATATTTAAAAACTTGGGTAGATTATTATCACAAAATGAATTTACAAATTCCCGAAAACGTAGCAGGAATCAACCCTGGCGTTATCAGCCGAAGTAATAAAATCGACATTTTAAAATTGTGGGGTGATGTGAGTGGTTATAAAAAAGTGATTCAAAAAAATGAAAGTTGAGAATTTATTCTGCTAAAAACATTTTTCAATCACTTCAAAATCCTTCCATTCATTGGGTAGTAATTGTTGATGCGATTGGATAAAACCTTTGCCCAGCCAAGGTTTTGATGTTGATATTGCATCAATGTCCAACCAACAAAATTCGATTCAAAGTTTTTTATTTCTTCTTTTTTCAAATACTGAATTGCTTGTTCAAAATTCAATTCTACTTTTTGAATTTTATCCGACAGTAAATTACTCATCGCTAATTCGTGGTCAGGAATTAAATCTTTGTGCGTCAGTTGCCCAATGTTGATGCCGCTTTTAATCACGTTTAATTTGCCGCTGATAAATTCCATTTCGCCAATTAATGATTTTGGCTGAGCAATTACAAATTCATTCTTCTGCTGAAACTCATACGCATCAATAGCTGTAAGCCAATTGCTCAAAATAGATTTGTTGATGGTGGAAGTTTTTTGTTTTGATTTTTTCAATCGTGGTTTTTCAAAATCAGCATTTTGTTTTCGCATAGCGCAACAGAAAAATCCTTCGCCTTGCACCAAATGTGGATAAAATCTGAATCCTTGTGCTTTGTGTTTTTTCGATTTTGTGGTAACAATATTCCATTCAGTTGGAGCATTGATGGAAATATTTTCGGCTTGCAATTCATCAACCATCCAATCTGCAATCTCTTCATTTTCACTTTCTGAAAAACTGCAAGTGCTATAAATTAAAACTCCATTTGGTTTTAAACATTTCCAAACATCGGCTAAAATCCTTTGCTGTCGCTGATTACAAAGCGATACTAAATTTTCATTCCACTCATTTAAGTAGTTGGGTTCTTTGCGAAACAAACCACTTCCGCTGCATGGCGCATCAATCACCAGCACATCAAAATAGTTTTCTAATCGCTCAAAATGTTTGGGGTCGTTGTTCGTAACCAACACATTTTCACTTCCCCATTTCACCAAATTTTCTTTCAAAATTGTTGCTCTATTTTTTATCACTTCGTTTGAAACGAGCAATGAATTTTCATTCAACAACGAAGCAACTAAAGTTGACTTACCACCTGGAGCAGCACATAAATCAAGCACTTTGAGCGATTGCGATAAATCAACACTTTGTTTTAAAACGAATTCTAAAAACATACTGCTGGCTTCTTGCACATAATAACAGCCTGCATGAAACAATGGGTCGTAAGTGAATGATGGTCGTGCTTTTAAATAAAAACCATTTTCGCACCAAGCAATTTTTGACCTCATCCCCAGCCCTTCTCCTTCAGAGAGGGGAGCGATGGCAGTTTTCTTTTTTGGATTTAATCGAATAGAAGTGTTGGGCAATTGTTGATGCGCTAGCAAAAATGCAATTTCATCAAAGCCTTGCTGCAAGCGGAGTTCAGCCAATAAATTTTCGGGTAGTTGATTCATCGTTTCAAATTAACAATTAAAATTCCCAACAAAACTATCAATCCGCCAACAATTTGCGAAGGCAATAAATATTCGTGTAAAACAGGAATGGCAAACAATGTAGTGAACAACGCTTGGCTTAATAAAATGACCGAAGCCACCGCCGATGAAATATATCCAAGTGCATAATTGATGGTGAGCCAACCTGCCACATGCGTTATCAATCCTAAGCCGATGAGCGGCAACCATGCTTCAGCAGGCACTTTCAGTGATGTGTGTTGAAATGTATCGCAACAAAATAAAGTGATAGCGCAAGCTAAAGTGGCAAAAGTCATGAAAGTTAAAGTGTCGGTTTTTTGCCGAGATTTTTGTGTAACCAGCAAATAACAAGCGTAAAAAAAACTGGCGATGAGTGCAAATAAATTTCCTTTGCCCAAATCGAAATGTTGCACTTTTTGCCAACCAATTAAAATGATAACACCACTGATGGCAACAAAAGTTCCGAACCAAAATTTGTGTTTCAATTTTGTTTTAAAAAACAACATCGAACCCAGCGCAACCCAAACTGGTGCAAAGTTTGCCAGTGCTGTTGAAATGCCTGCCGAGCTTAATAAAATAGATTGATTCCAGAAATATAAATCTAACCCAAACAAAATGCCGCCAATTAAAATCAACAAAAAATCTTTTGTTGGTGGTAATTTTTTTCTGTAAAAAACCCAAATAGGCAACAAAACTATCGAAGCAATAAAAACACGATAGAAGCCAGAAGCCACCCCAGTCATAGGTTTGGCAAGCGATACAAAAATAGCAGACCAGCCAATACAAATTGTGCCGAAAAAAAGGAAGAGATAAGCAACTAAAATTTTGTTTGTTTTCAAATTATTTCAATCGTTTTAATTGATGAATAATTTCTTCCAATCCGTTGAGTTTAATTTCATAAATAGTTTCCAATTGCACACCCAGCTTGCCTTTTGGGAAACCATCCTTTCGTTTGAACCATTCTAAATAAGAAATGGGCAAATCAGAAATCAACTTGCCTTTGTATTTTCCAAATGGCATGGGTGTTTTGATGATTGACAATAATATTTCATGGTTGTTGTAATCCATAATTTCAAAACTACAAGGTCTATCAATCAATTCAAAGTTTTTGATTCTGTGTTAATTTTTTAGCAAAAAAGAAATGAAATATTGGAGTCCATTTTACAGTTTTTTACGTAGTGCTTTTGTTTTTCGTTTTCCATTTTTCGTAAAAAAAATTTCCACAAAGCGGAATTTCAAAAAGTGGCATGGCTTGAAAGTATTGATTTTGCTGCATTTGGTGTTTTGGCACAACTTAGGCTTAAAGGGTTTCAACCAAAACACAAAAAGTTATGCGTAAGAAAAAATTAGCCATAATCGGCACAGTTGGAATTCCTGCTAATTACGGCGGCTTTGAAACTTTAGCCGAACATTTGGTAGAAGAACTGAATGATAAAATGGATATTTCGGTGTATTGCTCGAAGAAAAAATATACAAAAGAGCAACGGGTGAATTTTCATAAAGGAGCAAAATTAATTTGGTTACCTTTTGATGCCAATGGTTTGCAAAGTATTATTTATGATTCGATAAGTATTATCCATGCTGCTTTCACAGCTGATGTGTTATTGGTGTTGGGTGTGGCTGGCGGATTTTTATTTCCGTTTGTAAAATTATTTACCAACAAAAAAATTATTGTTTCCATTGATGGTATTGAATGGAAACGCAACAAATGGAACAAATGGTTGCGTTGGTTTTTATGGGCTTCAGAGTGGATGGCGGTTAAATTTTCGCATGCTGATATTGCTGACAATGAATCCATTCAAGATTACACAGCCATGCGTTATAAAACTTTGAGTAACATTATTGAATATGGTGCCGACCATACTCAACATGTGAAACCAACGCCCGAAGACCGCATCAAATATGTGTTTTTGAATGGAAGCTACGCATTTAAAGTTTGCAGAATTGAACCTGAAAATAATATTCATACGGTATTAGAAGCTTTTTCAAAATTGCCTTTGCATAAAATGGTGATAGTGGGAAATTGGAATGTGAATGAGTATGGAAAAAATTTGCGAACACAATATTCATCGTTTGAAAACATCACTTTGCTCGACCCAATTTACAATCAACGCGAATTGGATTTATTAAGAGGCAACTGCACAATTTATATACATGGACATAGTGCTGGTGGCACCAATCCATCGTTGGTGGAAGCCATGTACTTGGGGTTGCCAGTAATTGCATGTAATGTAAACTACAACAAATCAACTACCGAAAATGCAGCTTTGTATTTTAAATCGGCTGATGATTTGATGAACATTATTCAAACACATCACATCCCTGAATTTATTTCGATTGGTTATAAAATGATGGAAATAGCTCGCCGACGCTACACTTGGAAAGTGATTGCTAATAAATATTTTTTCTTGATTGAGAAAGTGAGTGTGAAAAAATCTAAATCGCAAGTGAATCCTTTTAAAAATTTATCTATCGAATCGCATCCATTGCTCAATTTAGAGCTATCGCACTTGAAGCAAGCAAAATCTTTTTACGAAAAAATCTAAGCTTACTCCCGGCATTAAAAAAACTCAAATTCCTGTCCTATGCAAAATAATATTTTCATTTCTACGCTATTGTTGCTTGCCTTTTCGGCATTTGCATCCATCTTGGTTTTTAACTATTCTATTAAATTCAGTCGCCGACTGGGTTTAGTAGATAAACCAAATTATCGCAAAGTGCATCGCAAACCAATTCCAGTTGTAGGCGGCTTTGCTATTGGATTTTCATTGCTTTTAGTATATGCAGTTTCGCATCATTTACAACAATTTGTTGCACAACATTGGGCAATTGCAGCAAGTCTTTTAGTGTTGTTAGTAATGGGCATTTTCGACGATAAATATTCCTTATCGGTAAAACTTCGCCTCGGCATTGAGTTGTTGTGTGCCTTTGCTGTGGCTTATTCGGGCATTCGCTTAACATCATTTCATGGTTTGTTTGGCATTCAACAATTGCCCGTTGTAATGCAATATGTTGTTACCATTTTTCTAATAGTATCTATTACCAACGCATTCAACTTGATGGATGGAATTGATGGCTTGGTTGGTGCTGTATCGTTAGTGAATACTGTGTTGTTGTCGTTTGCATTCCTTGTATTGGGCGAATATCAATGGCTATATTTAATGTTGCCTTTGTTGGTTTCGCTATTAGTTTTTCTTTCTTACAATTGGAATCCTGCTAAAATATTTATGGGTGATGCAGGTAGTTTGTTGTTAGGTTTTTTATTTACAGCCAGCGGAATTTTCTTAATCGAAAAATCATTTACAGTAAGTGCCGTAAATGTAAGACCTGAAGCCATCATCATTTTAGTATCTGCTTGCTTAATGATTCCAGTGATGGATACTATTCGGGTTTTTGTACAACGTGCAAAGCAAGGCAAATCGCCATTTGCTGCCGATAAAACACATTTGCATCATTTGTTTTTATCGTTAAACATTTCTCATGCTAATGCAGCAAAAAAAATATTGTTGTTGCATTGCGCCATTATTTTTTCGTCTATTTTATTGATTCAATGGATGAGCGTAAGTTCTGTAATTATGATACAAGCCTTGATGGCTATGATTTACACTGTGTTGTTAAAATTTGTAAACAGCTTTTTCCATTGGTTTCGGTTCATCAGAAAATATGAATTAGAATAAAAAAAGGCTCTCAAAATTGAGAGCCTTTTTCGTTTGCGAAATTAATTTTCGTACATGTACAATTTCTTTTTCAGTTCTTTTCGGGCAAAGAAAATTCGACTTTTAACAGTACCCAAAGGCAAGGCTAATTCATCAGCAATCTCTTGGTATTTAAAGCCTTCAAAGTGCATCATGAAAGGCACTTTCACTTCGTCTTGCAATACCTCAATCGCATTATTAATGTCTTTCATCACCATTTTATTTTCACCATCGTTTCGGGCAGTGATGGGAGATGAATTGATAACGTAATTATTTTCTGATGTATCAATAATGGTATTTTGTTTTACTTTACGGCGATAATTGTTGATAAAAATATTCCGCATAATAGTAAACATCCATGCCTTTAAATTTGTGCCTTCGCTAAATTTATCCTTATAGCGCAATGCCTTGAAAACTGTTTCCTGTACTAAATCTTTTGCCTCTTCCACATCTTTAGTCAAGTTGTATGCAAATGGCTTTAATGTAGAAGCAAAACTGATAATTTCATTTTGATACTTGTTTGCTGTTGCTTCCATTTTGTTTAATGTTTGATGGTGCAAACCTAAACAAAATTTTTGGATAAAAAACAAAATTTTTTACCTTTGCTTAATTGTTAAGGATGTTTTAACTTAAAATGTTCAACAAATAAAATTACGTTAAACAAAATCAATTGCTTGTTGTTACACCAACGAATGAAGCGTTCACAAATTAAATATTCCATCAGCGACATCGCCAAGCTAAGCGGTGTAAAAGCCCATACCATCCGTATTTGGGAGCAGCGATATGGTATTGTGAAACCCAAACGTTCTGACACAAAAATCAGATATTATACGGATGAAGACGTAAAACACTTGATGAATGTTTCGGTGCTCAACCGCAATGGCATTAAGATTTCAAAGATTGCCGAATTGTGTGCAACCGAAATTCAGAACAAAGTTTGCAATTTAGAAAATGTGTGCTGCACACATCAAATGACCATGGACCAACTCATCAAGTGCATGGTAGCTTTTGATGAAATGTTATTTGAAAAAATATTGAATGCAGCCATCATTCAGCATGGGTTTAAAACTGTGATGTTGGATATTATTTATCCATTTTTAGAAAAAATCGGTATCCTTTGGATGACTGGAAGCGTAACACCAGCACAAGAACATTTCATTGCTAATTTAATTCGACAAAAAATAATTGTAGCCATTGATGGGCAAGTAGTAACGCAAAATTCAGCCACAAAAAAAATAGTGATGTTGTTGCCACAAAAAGAAATGCACGAATTGTCGTTGTTATTTTTTGCTTACTTATTTAAAACACTTAATCATCACATTATTTATTTAGGAGCCAATGTACCATTTGCCGATATTCAGCCAGTGGTTGATGTGTATCAACCCGATTATATTTTTTCGGTGCTTACCTCATCTATCAATATGAAGCAAACAACACAAGCATTTGGTGTGGTGGCAAAAAATAATAAGAATGTAAAATTGTTGTTTGCTGGTTCGCAAGCTTTTCATCTGTCAAAAACTAAATTGAATAATGTGCATTGTTTTTGTTCGCTGAATGAAGTTCTAAAATTTAAACCATAAAGCATTTACAAAGAAAATTTTTTGTTTTAAAAAAACTACCTTATCATTGCAGTGCAATTCTTGCGTTTGATATTTACATCAATAGGCTGAACTGAGCAGAAAGCATCAATACAAAATCTGATAATTCAATTCCAAATTTTATTGTTTTTATAGTTTTTCACAAAAACTGTTTCATTAATTTTTTCAAAAAATATTTCAAAATAAATTTTACTTAAATGGCTTACGACATTTTGCAACTCAATGAGTTTTTGTTACCTGAATTAATTGACATTGCTGACAAAATGGGTATTAAGAATACTCAAAAATTAGAAAAAGATGCGTTGATTTATCAAATACTTGACCAACAAGCATTAACCAAAATTCCAACCACACCTATTGTTGATGAACCCGTTGTTAAAAAAACAAGAGTTCGCAAACCTGCACCCGAAGCCACTTCGGCAGAACCCAAAAAAGTGGTAGCGGCACCAATTAGCGAAACGCCAGCTGCTGCGCCTATCAGCGAAGCATTACCTGTTGCAGAAAAACCTGTAATTGAAAAACGCAAACCTATTCAACACAAAAAACCTGTTGTGCATGCACCTGTGGCACCAGCCGAAGCCAGCGGAAATGTAGCTACACCAATGGCTGAAACTACCGAAAATCCTGATGCCAACAACATTAATTCAACCGAACCTAATACAGTTGCTGCAACGCCAACGCCGCCGCCAACGCCAGCTGCCATCAATGAAAGACATCTTCAAAATCAAGAACGTCATCAACGCCAGCATTTGTTCAACATCGAAATGGAAGGCATGATACCTGGCGAAGGTGTTTTAGAAATGATGCCCGAAGGTTATGGTTTTTTAAGAAGTGCTGATTATAATTATTTGAATTCGCCTGATGATATTTATGTATCTCCATCGCAAATAAAATTGTTTGGTTTAAAAACTGGTGATACAGTTGTAGGAACTATTCGTCCGCCAAAAGAAGGCGAAAAATATTTTGCTTTATTAAAAGTAGAATCTTTGAATGGTAAATCGCCCGAAGAAGTGAGAGACCGTGTGCCTTTTGATTATTTAACCCCCATGTTCCCGAATGAAAAATTAAACTTGTGTTATGATGGCGGAAGCTACAGCACACGATTGATGGATTTGTTTACACCCATCGGAAAAGGTCAACGTGGATTGATTGTTGCTCAACCCAAAGTTGGTAAAACAGTTTTATTGAAAGAAGTGGCAAATGCAGTAGCAGCCAATCATCCCGAGGTTTATTTAATCATACTATTGATTGATGAACGCCCTGAAGAAGTAACCGATATGGAACGCAGTGTTCGTGCCGAAGTAATCGCATCTACATTTGATGAGCCTGCTGATAAGCATGTTAAAGTATCAAACATTGTATTGCAAAAAGCAAAACGATTGGTTGAATGCGGACACGATGTAATGATTTTATTAGATAGTATTACTCGTTTGGCTCGTGCTTATAATACTGTTGCACCTTCATCAGGCAAGGTGTTGAGCGGTGGTGTTGAAGCAACAGCTTTATTAAAACCAAAACAATTTTTTGGTGCTGCTCGTAAAATTGAAAACGGCGGTTCGCTAACAATTTTAGCAACTGCATTGATTGAAACTGGTAGCAAAATGGATGAAGTAATTTTTGAAGAATTTAAAGGCACTGGCAATATGGAGTTATTGCTCGACCGCAAATTGGCTAATCGCCGTATATTCCCAGCGATGGATGCCATCGGAAGTTCGACCAGAAGAGAAGATTTATTGTTGGATAGAGAAACCTTACAACGCATGTGGATATTAAGAAATCACTTAGCTGATATGAAAACCGAAGAATCAATGGCTTTATTATTGCGCCACATGAAGGGGACAAAAACCAATGAAGAATTCATTGTAAGCATGAACAATTAATTTAAACCCATTTTGCAATTACTCAAATTAGCGTACATAAAAAAAGCGATGAATATTCATCGCTTTTTTTATCATCGGTCTTCAAACTAATGATAATAGGATATTCTGTGGTTAATTTAACTTCTACAATTAATCAAAATTGTGTAGCTATTTTGGCCTATTGCAATAAATTTAAATTGATATAAATATTGTCGGTTTTCGAAGTAGCCATCAACAAAATCAAATACTTCGCCGCAATCTTTTTAACTTCGCAAACTTTTCAAACAATTATTTAAAGATGAATTATAAAGTTGGTGTAATTGGAATTGGCAGAGTTGGATTGCCATTGTGTTTGAGTTTAAATAAAAATGGAGTAACCGCCATTGGCTTCGATATTAATCAAGCAGTGATTGATATGGTGAACAATAAAAAAATGCCTTTTCATGAAACTGGTTATGATGAATTAATCACTAAAGTTGATTTCACAGCTACTTCTGACTTGAGCAGAATTAAAGAAGTTGAAAATTTGGTTATCACAGTCGGGACGCCACTTTTGGCGCATATCGAAACTGATTTAACGCAATTAAATGCAGTGTTGAAGAGCATTACACCGCATATTCAAGAAGGACACAACATTATTTTACGTAGTACGGTTGCTCCCAAAACTACGATGTACGTACATCATTATTTAGAGTTGAATACCAATTTTAAAATTGGAAAAGATATTTTTTTAAGTTTTTGCCCAGAAAGAATTGCCGAAGGAAAAGCTTTGGTTGAATTAGAAACTTTGCCTCAAATCATTGGTAGCCTTGATGCAGAGAGTGGCAGACGAGCAGAAGAAATATTTTCTAAACTCACCAAAAAAATATTTCACACCAATTATATCAGTGCAGAATTGGTAAAACTGTTCAACAATATTTTTCGCTACATCAATTTTTCTATCAGCAATCAGTTTGCAATTATTGCCGAAAATTTTGATGCTAACATTTATGAGATTTTAAGAATGACCAACTACGAATATCCTCGTGGACAAATTTCTTCACCTGGTTTTACGGCTGGAACCTGCCTCCGTAAAGACTTTGGTATGATTAACGAAACCATTCCTTACAGCGATTTATTATTGAACGCTTGGAAAGTGAATGAATTTATTCCGAAATTTTTAGTAGATAAATTGATGTTGCAAACACCCATTTACGGGAAAAAAATTGGCGTATTAGGTTATTCATTTAAAAATGATACGGATGATACTCGTGATAGTTTAGTGCCAAAAATGATTCGATACATCAGTCGTGAAGTGCCTTCAAAATTGATGATTCACGAACCTTTCATCAACGGACAATTAGATGGTGTATTCGATAATCATTCATTAGAAAATGTATTGACTGAAAGCGATGTAATTTTTATTGCATTGAATCATACACCATTTAAACAAAACATCAAAACCATTATTGAACAAGCAAAAGACAACTGTGTGTTTGTTGATTATTGGAATGTAAGCGGCAATGATAAAATTATTTTCAGCAAAAAAAATTGGAAGAAGTAAATTTTTCTCCATTGAAAATTCAGTTTCAATTCCTTACATTTGCTGCGATGTAAAACATTTTAAACCTTGTAAAAACAACAGTTACAAGGTTTTTCTTTTTTAAAAAATTTGATTTCAATTTTCATGAGTAAAAACATTTTAGTTACAGGTGGTGCAGGTTTTGTTGCGTTTTATTTAGCAAAATTTTTAGCCAATAATAGCCATGATAAAGTAACAGTGATTGATAATTTATCACGTGGCAGACACGATGCTGAATTTAGCCAATTCCTTACCCAGCCTAATGTTCGCTTCATTGAAGCGGATATGACGAACACTAATTTTTATTCGCAATTAGATAATCATTACGATGAAATTTATCATTTAGCAGCCATCAACGGCACTAAATATTTTTACGAAAAACCGCAAGAAGTTTTACGTGTAAATATTTTATCGTTGATGAATTTATTAGAATGGAGTACGCCCGAAAACACAGGGAAATTAGTATTCACCAGTTCATCCGAAGCTTATGCAGGCACTGTAAAATGCTTTGGCGAATACGAAAATTTCATGCCTTCAAAAGAAGATATTCCACTGACCATTGATGATGTTTTTAATGCCAGATTTTCTTATGGCGGCAGCAAATTAATTGGCGAATTATTAACCGTGAATTATTTACGCACCAAAAAAATTCCGTTCTCTATCATTCGATATCACAATATTTATGCAGGCAGAATGGGCTTTGAACATGTGTTGCCCGAATTTTGTAAGCGCATTGCCGATAAAGAAAATCCTTTTAAAATTTTTGGCGGCACTGAAACTCGTGCATTTTGTTATGTTGATGATGCCGTAGAAGCCACAGTGGCTGTGATGCGTAGCGAAAAATGCAACACTGAAGTAATTCATGTGGGCAATAGCAAAGAGGAAATTACGATTAAAGAATTAGCCGAAAAATTATTTGAATTAGCAGGTTACAAATGCGAATTTGATATTCAAGCTGCGCCGCAAGGCAGCGTCAGTCGCCGATGCCCCGACACTTCCAAGCTAAAAGCATTAACAGGTTTTGAAGCAAAAATAAATTTATCAGAAGGTTTGAAAAAAACTTTAGATTGGTATTTGAAAAAATATGCCGAGCTAAAAAATTAAGAATTATAAAATTCTGCTTCTTCTTTTTTCTTGCGTTTTTCAACACGAGCAACTACAAAAATACTTAACTCATACAAGGCGTAAAGCGGTATGGATACTAAGGTTTGCGAAAACATATCTACCGAAGGTGTGATGATGGCTGCCACCAAAAGCACTGCTACTACTGCATAGCGGCGAAATTTACGCAACATCGCACTGCTTACAATTCCAATTCTTCCCAAAAAATATAACAACATTGGCAGCTCAAAAGCCACACCAGTCATCAAAACCATTGAGGTTACAAAATCAACGTATTCATCTAAAGTAGGCATTGCCAACACTTCGCTTGATACATTATAACTCACTAAAAATGCAATGGAAAATGGTGTGATAAAATAATAACCGAAAGCTGCGCCAACAATGAATAACAACGAAGCATAGGCTACTACACCAGTTGCAGCCTTACGTTCTTTTTCATGCAAAGCAGGTGAAATAAATCGCCACAATTCCCACAATACATAAGGGATGGCAACGATTAATCCGATGACAAATGAAATAGTGATGTGCGCCATGAACTGCCCTGCCAACGTGGTGCTGATGACTTTGAAGTTAGGCACTTGCACACACAAATCAGGCATGTGCAACACTTCCCCCAATTTACACATCCATTTGTAAGTGATAAAATCTTGTTTTTTGGGTCCGAATAAAATAGTATCGAACACAAATTTTTTATTCCAAAACACATAGCAGGCAATGACTACAATGGCAATAACACTGCGAAACAAATGCCCACGTAAAGCATCAATATGGTCGAAGAAACCCATATTATTCTCATCATTATATTTCTTTCTGAAAATTGCCATTGCTAAATTTTGGGTTGCAAAAATGCAGCATTTATGCTGAATTCAAGATTTGATTTTGTGAATAAAAAATAATTATTCTCCCTTGAACACTGGTTTTCTTTTTTCATTAAATGCTTTCACACCTTCGGCATTGTCGTATGTGTTGCCTGCAATTTGTTGGCAATAGGCTTCATATTCCAGCATTTCATCTAAGTTTGAATTAAACGATTTGTTCAACATTTTTTTCATCATGCCGATGGCTTTGGTTGGTGCTTGAGCATAATAATTGGTGTAAGTTTTTATCACTTCATCCATTTGTTCTAATGCCACAACTTTGTTGGCAATGCCTATCTGCAAAGCTTCTGCGGCAGTTACTTTACTGCCCATCGTACTCATTTCAAATGCTTTCATGCTGCCCACAGCTCGTGGTAAAAAGAAAGATGAACCGCTATCCAATACCAATCCTACATTCACAAACACTTCAATAAAACTTGCATTTTCAGCAGCCACCACAATATCGCAAGCCAAAGCTAAGCTACAACCTGCACCAGCAGCCACTCCGTTGATTCTTCCAATAATCGGTTTTGGCATATTTCGCATGGCTCTGATGATTGGATTATAACGCTTATGCAATGATTCACTCAAATCGCGTTTGCCTGCTACTTCTTTTATTGCCTTCAAATCTTGTCCACTGCAAAATGCTTTTCCACTTCCAGTCAAAACTACACAACGCACCAAAGCATCATTGGTAGCCATTTTTAAGGCATCTTGTAATTCGTAACTCATTTCATCATTAAATGCATTAAACACATCAGGGCGATTTAAAGTGATGTGTGCTACATTATTTTCAACCGTGTATAACAGACAAGTAAAAGATTTTGCTTCAGCCATTTTTGAAAAATTTAGTTGGCGAAGTTAAGAATGAAATACAAATACATGCTAAACACATAGGCACAATAGTTTTAAAATGCGAAGCATTTACTATTGTTGTACTAAGCTAATCTAATTGTTTTACAAGAGCAACTTAGAAAATGAATTTTACACATAGTTGTTGCATTGAACAACAACAAAGCTATAACCAGCAATTGTTTTTTTATCTCTATGTGCCTATGTGTTTTAAGTTGTATTTGCAAACAGTTCTCAAATTTTTCTTTCTTTGCATTCCATTGAAAAATAAAACGCCAAGTTCATTTCATCTCATCGCCACTTTGTTAAAAAGTGGAACTGTAGCAGTTTTGCTATTGCTTTCGCAATGGGCGAATGCTCAAATTTTTCAAATCAATACAATTGAAATTGCTGGCAATAAAAAAACCAAACAGCATATTATTCTTCGTGAAATGCATGTACAACCAGGCGACACGATGAATTATGCTGAACTAAAAAACAGATTAGAGCAAAGTCGAAAAAATTTGTACAACACATTTTTATTCAACGAAATAAGATTTGAAATTTTTGATAGCACAACCCATTCATTATCGCTGAAAGTGTTGCTGCAAGAGCGTTTCTACACTTACATTTTGCCTTCGATGGAAATTGCTGATAGAAATTTTAATGTATGGTGGGTTGAAAAACATCATGATTTGCAACGATTAAATATTGGCGGACAATTGCTACAACGCAATATTCGTGGGCGAAATGAAACCATGACTATCACAGCGCAAGTGGGTTATACTCGTCAATTAGGCATCCAATATGAGTTTCCGTTCATTGATAAAAAATTGACAAAAGGCTTGGTGTTGTATGCCAATGTTTATGGCAACAAAGAAGCGGCTGCCACCACCTTTGAAAACAAACAAATTTTTATCAGAGATGATAATCAATTCATTCGCCGAAAACAAACGGCTGGTGCAATGTTTCGGTATCGCCCGAAAATATTTATCCGCCACACTATTGAGTTAAATTTTACAAAAAGTTCGATTGAAGATACTTTGGCAAAATTCAATCCTAATTATTTTTTGAATGGAAAAACCGAACAACATTTTTTCCTTTTAAAATATCAATTTGAATATGACCATCGCGATGTGAAAGCCTATCCGCTAAAGGGTTTTTTAATCATGTTCAATGCAACACAATATGGCTTATTGCAAAGTGATAATGTGAGAATGAGTGAATTGAATTTGTTGTTGAGTAAATATTTTGCATTGCCACATCAATGGTATTTGTATCATTCTATAAAAGGTCAACTTTCATTTCCAACCGAGCAGCCTTATAGTTTACAAAGCGGTTTAGGATATGGTTATGAATTTGTAAGAGGCTATGAATATGATGTGATTGATGGGCAACATTTTGTGTTGAGCCGAAATGAAATTAAACGAAAAATTTTGAACAGAAAATTTGCTGTTCATTATAAATATCTCGAGAATCTTCCTTTTCAAATTTATTTGAAAGCCTTTATGGATGCAGGTTATGTGGCTGATAAATTTTATTTCAATAACAATCCGCTGAACAATACATGGTTGATTGGTTATGGTGTAGGCATTGATTTTGTAACGGCTTACGACTTATTATTGCGCTGCGAAATCAGCCGAAAAAAAACTGGTGAAACGGGTTTATTTTTGCACATGAGGGCAAATTTTTAATACTGCTCAACCCCACATTCTGCATTTCATCATTATTCGCTTTTTTTATTATTTTCGCCGTTCTTAACTTTTTCTTTTATTTTTTCTATCATGAAAAAACCTATTTACCTATTGCTACTGCTGCTTTTGCTGGGCATCAGCGGCTTTGCACAATCAACCGCCGATTTGTCATTTTATAAATACCCAAAACAAATACCTGCCAAATATATTTTAGACCCTAAAGAAGAATATAAACGCTTAAAAGCCGAAGGCTTGCCCGAAGGTTGGAAAGAAAACGAATTCGACCGCTATTGTGAACTGATGAGTTTTCAAAAAGCCAACGCCTTTTTAAGTGGCGAAGTGTATATGGGTTGGGATGATTTGGAAAACTATTTAAACGATGTACTTAGAAAAATAGTTGGCAAAAAAAGTATGACCAATAATAACATCCATGCCTATGCCAATAGGAATGCGGAGTTCAACGCTTATGCCATCCATGATGGAACGTTTTATGTCAACATCGGTTTGTTGGCTGATGTGAAAGATGAAGCTGGATTAGCTTGCATTTTGGGGCATGAATATACCCACTTCAAAAAAAATCATCTTCGCAAATCTATGCTCGAACGCATGAGAGCCACTACTAAAAAGATGAGAGATAAAAATACTGATTTGGTATTGGGCAGCTTGCACAATAGTCGCCGATTTGAACAAGAAGCGGATAGTATGGGTGCGGTTTATGCAGCCAAAGCTGGTTACAATTTAAAATCGGGCATCAATAATTTTTATCAGTTGCGCTTTATGGAAGATAAAGAAAAAAGCAAACAAAGTGAAGATGACGATAGCGGCGAAGTAGCTAATTCGGATGAAGATGATGATGTTGCAAAAAAGAAAGATGAACATGGTGATAAAGTGTTGGCATCGCATCCTGATTTGCAACGCCGAATAAAATATTTCAAACGCTTTGCTCGAAAATTCAACCCTGATTCGGCACAGAATTATATCGTTAGCAAAAGCACTTTCAAAACCTTGCAAGCCCAAGCTCGGGTAGAAACGCTTAATGTGTTATTGGAAAATTTTAGCTATAAAACTTGCACCGAAAAAGCATTCACTTATTATTTGCTCGACCCCGGCAACGATGCGTATGTATATTATATTTTAGAAGCCAGCCGCCGAGCTATTTTGGCGCATAAAGATTTATTCAAAAAACCATTTTTGACGGAAGATTATAGCAAAGATGTTTACGATGATTTGGATAAAGGCATTTTGGCTAACTTAGAAATTTTAGTGCCTGATACCAATCAATTTAAAAAAATAAAAGCTACTGATTTATTGATTGATGACTCGAAAGATTTTCCTTTCAAATTGTGGGATGAAGCCTTTAATTATTTTTCAAAAATTGCAACCGAACGACAAATAAAAGAAAGCTATTTAACCATTGCTTTAGCAGCGCAAAACAGTGCTGATAGAAAAGAAAACTTGATTAATTATTTAGCTTTTGAAAAAATAAAAAATCGAAGTTTTGCTCAAGCCTTGCTGGATAAGCGTTTGCTTTCTGATTTAGAAGGTAATAAAAAAGAAATGGTGGTGACAGGCAAAGTAAGTTTTATTGAAGACCACAGTTATGGTTATCATAAAAAACAATTAATGTCAGAAGAAAAAACGCCTGAATACATCAATACTTTGAATGAATTTTTGAAAAAAAATTATCCTGCGAAAGAATTGGTGATGTATCACGATATGGCAAAAGAAGATTTATCAAAAGCCATGAAATATCAGCAGGCTATGCTTTCGAGCTTAGTGTCATATAGCCTGTTAGCCGAACGAAAAGAAGATGGCGAAGAGGAAACCACAGCCGATGAGGAAGAAGAAAAACCAAAAAAACATAAAAAAAAATCAGAAGCAGATGACGAAGAGTTTAATAACTATCAAGATTTTATATCGCCATTGCAATCCACTAATTTTTATGCAAAGAAGAAAAAAAAGAAAAAGAAAAAAGAACCTGAAATAACGCATCATTTTATTAAAAGTGATAGCAGCATCGAAACATTCATTCTTACACCCGAAGTATGGAGTATGTTTAAGAAAGATGAATTGAAATCGCTGGAAACGATTACTACCACATCATTTGAAGACCATACACAATTTTTAGGTGTGAAATTAAAAACTAGTGCAGTTACTGAAAATTCAGCAGCATTATTGATTGTACTATGCAATCCATATTTATGTTGCTCTTTGCCTTGTATTGAAATTGGTTCAAGAGTAAAAAGTGGTTCGGGGAAGTTTGCTTATGAAGTTACTTATTATAGTTTTACCCCGAATAGTAAGAATCAAAAACAGTCTTATTACAAAGAATTGGTGCATTATAAGATGTATAAAGCTTATTATTTAAACAGCATGAACAACGCCTTTGGCTCAAAAACAAAAGAATAACAATGGGAAAAACAATACTACTCGTAATAGTTGTTTTGATTTTTCAAAATAATTTTACTGCAAAAGCACAAACAGAGGGCTTTTTGGGCAAAAGACATCAATTGCAATATGATGCATTTGGCACAGTTTATCAAGGCATTTTTGGATTCACTTATAGTTATGCTGTTAGCAAACATTTCATGTTACAAGGCAGCTTTGGTATTCAAAGCAAAAGCTATGATGTTGATTTTACTAACTACAATGGAAACAATGACATCAATAGTTCTTTAACCTCTCATATCAACGCATCAAGATTCGCTTTAAGTTTTTTATGGAATGGCGGCGAAGCAGGGTTGAACTTACCAGTGGGCTATTACAGTGGTTTTTCATTAAAATATATGACAAGCAATGTAGTGAATACAGTCGCAACAGGAAAAATGTATTCAATTGATTATTATGATTACAACACAAATACAAATTCAGGCTATCAACTTAATAATACTCCGCTAAATTTTAATGCCAAAGTGAAAAGTTATGGCATCACTTGGGTGTTTGGTAAAAACTATTATTTAGATAAAAACATTACGCTTGATTTAGCTGGCGAATTTGGTTTTGCTTACTACAGTTTCGATTTTTACAATGCACAATCAACCTATAATACAAGTAACAGCTATACAACAACAAACGATAGTAGAGGATATATTTACCAATTAGATGATGTACCCACGCCATTTTATGATTTTATTGGAAAGAAAATAGCTACGCAAATATTTAATCCATTCAAAAGTGTTGATGGCACAAACGTTACCAATCAAAAATATTACTACATCACCAAAATACCTTTCAGCACAGACGGCGAAAGAGCACTTGGCTTTCGTTTAATCTTCATACCATCTATCAAATTGGGTTACATTTTTTAATTGAAAAAAATCTCTGCCGATATTGTTTATCCTATCACATCATCACCCATTAAAAATGGTGTTTTGATTTTGGATGATGATGGAAAAATTTTAGAAATTTCTACTCGTGAAAAATTTGATGAAGCTGAATTGGAAATCTTCCAAGGCGCATTATGTCCTGGATTTGTAAATGCACATTGTCATGTAGAATTATCGCATCTTAAAAATAAAATCGCACAACATACTGGCTTAGTTGGTTTCATTCAATCGTTGATGGGGCAACGATTTGCATTTTCCACCGAAGAAAGATTACAAGCCATTGCAGATGCTGAACAAGAAATGATAGCTACAGGAATTGTGGCTGTGGGCGACATCAGCAACGAGACTATTTCAATTGAACAAAAGAAAAAAGGCAATTTATTTTATCACACTTTCATCGAAACGATTGGCTTACAACCTTTGATAGCTCAAAAGAAATTTGATGAAGCAATGGAATTGAGCAAACAATTCGTAATTTCTAATTTGTCAATTGCACCTCATGCACCTTATTCCACAAGTGTTTCATTGATTCAATTGATTTCAGATTTTAATCAAAAAAATAATTCCCCCACCACCATTCACAATCAGGAAACGGAAGACGAAGAATTATTTTTCAAAAATAAATCGGGTGCGTTTTTAGATTTTTATAAAAATTTAGGATTAGATATTTCTTATTTCAACGCCACAAAAAAAACATCGTTGCAAAGTGTAATTGAAGCAATGCCCGTACACAGCAACACGTTGTACGTACACAACACATTTGGCTACCCAAGCGATTTACAAGCTATTGCTCAACACAATAAAAAAAGTTTTTTGTGTGCTTGTCCGCAAGCTAATTTGTTTATCGAAAACAAATTGCCCGATTATAATTTATGGTCAGAAAGTGGTTTGAAAATTTGTATCGGCACTGATAGTTTGGCTTCTAATTCTTGCTTGAATATTTATGAGGAAATAAAAACCATTCAACAAAAATTCAACCACCTATCGCTCGAAACCCTTTTAAAATGGGCGACTTTGAATGGTGCTGAATTTTTAGGTATAGAAAAAACTTATGGCAGTTTCGAAATTGGAAAAAATCCAGGTGTTGTTTTAATCAATAATGAAACCAGCGGAAGCCTTATTTAATCACATCTTTAGCCCATTCCAAAAATTGTTCACTGCCTACTCTATCTGACGCAGAGGTAACAAAATGAATGGGTGTAAAAGGCACTTTGCCTTTCAATTCATTTTCAAAAGCTGCTACACTTCCTTTAATTTTATTTTTGAGTTTAGTATCAGCTTTAGTAAAAATCAAAACAGTTTGAATTTTCAATTCGCTTAAAGCCATTGCAAACTCAATATCGGCGGCTTGTGGCGGAATACGACTATCAATCAATTGACAAACTCTTCTTAATTGCTGACGATTTTCAAAATAATCCATCATGCGTTGCAACCATTCTTTTCTCATTTGTTGCGACACTTTTGCAAAACCATAACCCGGTAAATCAACTAAATTCCATTGCTTGTTGATTTTATAAAAATTAAAAGTTTGTGTTTTTCCTGGCTGCGATGAAGTATGCGCTAACTTTTTTTGATTACACAAATAGTTTATCAATGATGATTTGCCGACATTGCTTCGCCCAGCAAAAGCCAGTTCGGGCAAGGCTTCCTGCGGCATTTTTTGCCAATCAACATAACTGCCTGTATAAATAGCTTCTTTAATGAACATGATTTTTTTGAATTGAATTGCAAAGATAATGTTTTGTTTATGCGTAATTTTGCAATTCGATTTTAATACAGTGATAAAAATAGGAAACATACAATTACCCGAATTTCCATTGCTTTTGGCACCGATGGAAGATGTGAGCGACCCACCTTTCAGAGCCGTGTGCAAAGACAATGGCGCAGATTTAATGTACACCGAATTTATCAGCAGCGAAGGCTTGATTCGTGATGCCATCAAAAGCCGACAAAAGCTGGATATTTTCGATTATGAAAAACCAGTGGGCATTCAAATTTTTGGTGGTGATGAAGAAAGTTTGGCAATGGCTGCAAAAATTGTTGATGTTACCAATCCTGATTTGTTGGATATAAATTTTGGTTGCCCAGTAAAAAAAGTTGCGCTGAAAGGCGCAGGGGCAGGCGTTTTGAAGGATGTTGATTTGATGGTGCGATTAACCGAAGCTGTTGTGAAATCAACAAAATTACCTGTAACGGTAAAAACAAGATTGGGTTGGGATGAAAATAATTTGAACATCATGGAAGTTGCCGAACGCTTGCAGGATGTAGGCATTCAGGCTTTGGCAATTCATGGGCGCACCCGAGCACAGATGTATAAAGGCTCGGCAGATTGGACATTGATTGGAAAAGTGAAAAATAATCCGAGAATAAAAATTCCGATTTTTGGTAACGGTGATATTGATTCGCCGCAAAAAGCAGTGGAATATAAAAACCGTTATGGTGTGGATGGGGTGATGATTGGCAGAGCAGCGATTGGTTATCCTTGGATTTTTAGAGAAATAAAACACTACATCAAAACTGGCGAAATCCTTGCTGCACCTACGATGGAAGAACGCATTTCAGTTTGTAAAAAACATTTAAAACGTTCGTTGGAATGGAAAGGACCAATGATTGGAATTTTTGAAATGCGCCGACATTATACCAATTATTTAAAAGGTTTGCCACACATCAAAGATTACAGATTGAAGTTGGTAACACTGATGGATGGCGAAGAAATTAATGCAACATTAGATGAAATCGGAGCAAAATATGCTGGATACGAATTTCCAAAAACCAATATTGAGTTGATTAATTATCACGAAAAATGTCCGATTAATTAAAACAAAAAAGGCAATCAAATTTGATTGCCTTTTTTGTGTGTATGATTTCAAGAATCTTATTTTATCATTTTCAAATAATACTCAATCGCAGCTGCCATGCTTGGCATACCATGCCTTGGCGCTTCAATGTGAATTTTAAATCCTGCATCTTTCACTGCCAAACAAGTGCTGGGTCCAAAAGCTCCAACTCTGATTCCTTTTTGTTTAAACTTCGGGAAATTTTTTGTCAATGCTTCAATAGCTGATGGACTAAAAAATATCATCAAATCGTAGCTGTCTAATTCTAAATGTTTGATAATGCTTGGCACAGTTCTGAACAAAACTGCTTCAAAAAAATCAAACTTATTTTTCTTTAAGTGCGATAAAATTTCGGTGCTTGGTGTTTCGCTGCAAGGCAATAAATATTTTTCGCCTTCGATGTGTTTATTCATTATCGTCAATAAATCACGAGTAGTGCCATCACCATAAAACACTTTACGCTTGCGGTATTGAATGAATTTTTGAAGATATAAACCAATTGATTCAGTGGTGCAAAAATATTTTGTTTCGCTGCTCATTTGCGTTTTCATTTCTGTCAATAAACGAAAGAAATGGTCAACTGAATTTCGGCTGGTAAAAATTACAGAAGTGAATTCGTGCAGATGAATTCTATAACGGCGAAATTCTTTTGCAGTGATGCCATGAATTTCAAAAAATGGTTGAAATTCAATATTTAATTTAAACCGTTTTGCAATTTCATCATAAGGCGAACGTTCGCCTTCAATAGGTTTGTTTTGCGTAATCAAAACATTTTTCACAGGTAAACCAGTAATGATTTCTATCACTTCTGGCTTTTTTACTACAACAGCTTTTTTACTTTTTTTTACGGTTGAAACCTTTGTTGGTGTTGGTTTCTTGATATCCGATTTTCTGGCTGCAACTTTCTTTTTAACAGTAGTTATTGGCACTTTATCGAGTCGTTTAAAAATTTTAAAATGAGGTTTATTTCAATACTGACCACTGTTGCACCCACTTGAGCAAAATCAATACAGGGGCAATTTCGACGGTGCAAATATACAGAATAAAATGGAAAAGATTGGCAAATAATAAACTGCCTGCAATTCGCCATGCAACGATGGTTCGGTAAATTAAAATGCTGGCTAACAAAATATAACTTCCAATCCATGCGGCTTGTAAAATGGCTGGGCTGCCAAATGCTAATAGCAAAATCATGGGAACCATGATTATTCCTGTAAATTCTAATTGCAATAAATCAATAAAACTAACGGCTTGCAATTCATTTTTTCGATTAAACAAAACAATTGAAAATTGATAAATTGCAAATCGGAACAACACAAATCCGATTATGAATGCCATTAAAATTGGAATCAATAATAGTTCATTGAATGAAATTTGCAATTTCTTTTGATGAATATTCAGAAACAAATAAGTTGCCATAGCTACATAAAAATTAATAGACAACAACAAACCTGGCACCGAAAAAGAAATATCCTGCTGTCGCATCATTTGCAAAGCATTATTGAAATTGAAAAATGATTTCCATAGCTCTACAAAAAAACGAGCAAATACAGATTTTACAAAAACAACAATTACTGCTAAACCAAGAATGATGTAGAATAGCCATTTTTCGGGCATAGCAGGTTTTACTTCGGCATATTCTGTTTTAGTTTTTTGTGGATGATAAAATTCACTTGATTCAATTGCGATAGTTTGAAAATGCAATGAATCAAAAGCATAATAATAGCCAGTTTGCTTGTAGTTGAAGCTGCTATCAGGCAAAATAAATGGAAAAATTGCAGAGCCAATTGTTGTATCATGTTTGGGCTTGTTGCTCCAAATAAAACCTGTAAACCCTTTGCCAGTATCAGTTTTTGGAGTATTAAAAACAAAAGCATGGGCTGGCAACTTTTCAAAAAAGAAGCATAAAATTAGCCAACACCAAAGCTTTTTTTGCAACATTAGCAAGCAGCTATTTTGTTAATTCTGTTTTGATGACGACCGCCTTCAAAAGCAGTATTGAAAAATGTATCAACACATTGCTTCGCTACATCTTCGGTGATAAATCGAGCAGGCAAACAAATCACATTAGCGTTGTTGTGCTGCCTTGTAACTATTGCTACATCAGGCATCCAGCAAATTGCAGCTCTGATAAAACTATGTTTGTTAGCAGTCATCGCAACACCTTGTGCGCTGCCGCAAATTAAAATACCTTGCTCAAAATCACCATTGCCAATGGCGTTGCAAAGCGGATGAACCACATCAGGATAATCCATCGAATCTAAATTATGAGTGCCAAAATCTTTCACTTCAAAACCTTTAGCTGATAAGTAAATTTTTATTTTCTCTTTCAACTCAAAACCTGCATGGTCGGCGGCTATACCAATAATGGTGGGCATAAATATTTTTTTGCAAAGTTATTGAAATGTATTGGTGTGTGCCAAAAAATTTATTGGTCAATCAATAAAATTCGTCATTGAAGTTTATTCACCAAATATTTTTCATAAGGCAATCTGGTGGCTAATGACCGAGCCAAAGTGTATTCATCAACATATTCTAATTCGCCGCCAAAAGCAATTCCACGAGCGATGCTGGTGATTTTTACGGTCGAATTTTGCAATTGTTTGGAGATGTAAAAAATCGTTGTATCGCCTTCCATCGTTGGGTTCAAAGCCATGATTAATTCTTTCGCCTCATTTTTTTCAACACGATTCAGCAATGATTGAATAGTCAATTCATCAGGTCCGATGCCATCAATCGGCGAAATCACACCATTCAACACATGATACACACCACTGTATTGCCCAGTATTTTCAATAGCTATCACATCTCGTAAATTTTCAACCAAACAAATTTGTTCGTGTTTTCGATGCGAACTATTGCAAATGCTACAAATTTCAGCATCACTAATATTGTGGCATTCTTTGCAAAATTTTATTTCATTTCGCATTTTTGAAATGTTGAAACTAAATTTTTCTACTTCTTCTTTGGGTTGTTTCAACAAATGCAAAACCAATCGCAGAGCGGTTTTTTTGCCAATGCCTGGCAACGATGCAAATTCTGCAACAGCATTTTCAATAAGTTTCGAGGGAAAATTCATAACGCAATCAGTAACAGCAAAACTAATGGAAATGTTGTTTTGCTGTTCTGATTTTTGCTATTTTAAACAGCATTTGATAAATGTCAAGAAGTAATTATTTTTCATTTTCATTCGGCACTCTGCAAACATTTCGCTTGCCAAACCATTGATAGCGGTGCTTTGCAACGAATTTATAAATTGTATCTCGAATCGAAATTGGAAAAAATAAAATCATACTGGCAACCATTTTCCAACCACCACCTACTTGTTTCAAAAGCATCGCAACAGCAGTTGATTGCGAATAAAGATTTTCGTTTTGTAAAAATAAAATAGAATTTTCTGTTGAAAATTTTGCCTCAAAATGTTGCAATTTTTCCTTTGCAAAATCAGATTGCAAAGAAGCAAATTTTAATGTTTTCTTTTTGTCAATTTTCATCAAAAAATCTACCGAGTTATTGCACAAATTGCACACACCATCAAAGAAAACAATGTTTTGTATTAAGCCTTGCTGGCTCATTTATATTTCTCTGTTCACATCAAACGCTTCTAACAATTCCACCACACGGCTGATGAAACGCCCACCCAATGCGCCATCTACAATGCGATGGTCGTAGCTCATACTTATCATCATCATTTGTCGGATGGCAATTACATCACCCATTTCAGTTTCAACAACTACAGGTTTTTTCTTGATGGCACCAACAGCCAAAATCGCCACTTGTGGTTGATTAATAATTGGTGTTCCCATCAAACTTCCAAAGCTGCCAACATTAGTTAAAGTGAAAGTTCCACCTTGAGTTTCATCAGGTTTCAAACCATTATTTCTGCCAGCATTTGCCAAGCGATTTACTTCTTTGGTTAAGCCAATTAAATTGCGTTGGTCAGCATTTTTGATGATAGGCACAATCAAATTTCCACTTGGTGTAGCAGTTGCCATTCCTACATTAATATCTTTTTTCAAAATGATAGAAGTACCATCAACACTGGCATTCACGAATGGAAACTCTTTCAATGCTTTTGCTACAGCCTCAACAAATATTGGAGTGAAAGTTATTTTTTCACCTTCTCGTTTTTCAAAATTCTTTTTCACCTTATCTCTCCATTTCACCAAGTTGGTTACATCAGCTTCGGCAAATGAAGTTACATGCGGCGAAGTGGCTTTGCTGCGAACCATGTGGTCAGCAATTAACTTACGCATTCTGTCCATTTCAATTATTTCAACATTACCTGAAACAGTTGCTGGTTGTGGGTTGCTGGTTACTGGTGGAGCAACTGGTGAAGTTGCTGCTACAACTGTATTGGCTGTTTCCTGATGACTGATAACCGAAGACTGATGACTTCCTCTGTTTTTTACATGATTCAAAATATCACTTTTTGTAACTCTACCATCTTGCCCAGTGCCAGGTAAAGTTTCCAATTCACTCATCGAAATTCCTTCTTGACGAGCAATATTTAAAACCAATGGCGAATAAAATCTATCGCTTGAAATAGTTGCTGGTTTTGGGTTACTTGTTACTGGTTGAGCGATTGGTGTAGCAGCAACTACTGGTTTTGTATTGGCTGTTTCCTGATGACTTACGACTGATGACTGATGACCATTTGCGTCTTCAATTATCGCAATCACTTTGCCCACAGGCACCACATCATTTTCTTTAAACAAAATTTCAACCACCTTGCCAGCGGCTGTGCTTGGCACTTCGCTATCCACTTTATCGGTAGCTATTTCTAATAAGGTTTCATCCATCGCAATGGCATCGCCCACATTTTTTTTCCATTTCAAAATGGTAGCTTCCATAATACTTTCGCCCATTTTGGGCATCACTAATTCAAATCGAGCCATGATAAATTTGATTTTTATTGAGGTGCAAATATAGCAGAATAGGAGTTTTTTCTCTAAAAATAAAAAAGCCGTTTGTTTTTAATTACAAACGGCTTTCGAAAATTAATTCAGTTTAATCATTTCTAAAAAATCATCAAACAAATATCTCGAATCATGTGGTCCAGGGCTGCTTTCGGGATGATATTGCACACTGAATGCTTTTTTGTTTTTCACTTTGATACCTTCAATCGTGTTGTCGTTCAAATTCAAATGCGTTACTTCCACATTCGCATTTTGCTTAGCTTCTTCTTCCTTTACAGCAAAGCCATGATTTTGCGAAGTGATTTCGCATTTGCCTGTTTGCAAATTAATCACAGGATGATTCAAACCACGATGCCCGTTGTGCATTTTATAAGTTGAAATACCACAAGCTTCACTTAATAATTGATGTCCTAAACAAATTCCAAATAGAGGTTTATTAGTAGCTAAAATATCTTTCACCGTTGCAATTGCATAAGGCATGCTGGCTGGGTCACCAGGTCCATTGCTGATGAAATACCCGTCAGGATTGAATTTCATCATTTCATCCAATTTTGTTTTGGCTGGAAATACTTTTAAATACATTCCTCTGTCAGCCATGCAACGCAAAATATTTTTCTTCACTCCTAAATCTAAAACAGCAACTTTAATGGCAGATTTTTCTTCGCCAAAAAAATAAGATTCCTTAGTAGAAACTTCACTACTTAACTCTCTTCCAGCCATCGAAGGCTCGGCAGCTAATCGTTTTTTCAATTCTTCAACATCACTTATTTCAGATGAGATAATGCAATTCATCACACCTGCATTGCGGATGTGGCGAACTATTGCACGGGTATCAACACCCTGAATACCCACCATTTGCTCGTTTTCAAAATATTCCTGCACATTTCCATCTGCCATTGAACGACTATAGTTCGGCATCCAGTTTTTACAAACCAAGCCAGCAATCTGCATTTTATTGCTTTCTGTTTCTGATTTTTTTACGCCGTAATTACCAATAAAAATATTGGTCATCACCACAATTTGTTTGTAATAACTAGGGTCAGTAAAAACTTCCTGATAGCCTGTCATACCCGTGTTGAAGCATATTTCGCCCGTTGTAGTGCCAATTTTTCCGGCAGCGTATCCGTTGAAAATTGTTCCGTCTTGAAGAAGAAGAATTGCTGGTGTCATTAAAAATATTGGTGTAATTTTTTTGCAAATTGATAAATCAATTACAAAATCGAGTCAATTGCGGCGGCTAATTTACGGTCTTTTTCTGTAACCACATTGCCTTTATCGTGCGTTGTTAATTGAATGTTCACTTTATTCCAAACATTGCTCCAGTTTGGGTGATGACTATGTTGCTCGGCAAGCATGGCCACACGAGTCATAAAAGCAAAAGCTTCGCTAAAGTTTTTGAACTCGAAAGTACGATTAAGACTGTTGTTTTCTTCCTTCCACATATTGTTTATGATAAAAATATTCTTTGTCGGGCAATTCAAAAGTGAGCCATTCTACATCTTTCAAAGTGCCTGCATCGGGCTTCATTACTGCATTTACACCGTTGATGATTTTTAAAAAAGAAATTAAATTTTCTTTTTGTTGCAATGCCCAGTCGCCTTTTAATCTCAAAATAAAATCTGCCTGACGAAAATCATTCACTAAAATATTTCCTTCCGATTTATTGTTGATGAGACAAATTTCTGTTTGCCTCACATCACATACCAAACTGAAAACAGAAAATTTTGCAACTACATTTTGTGTCTTTTTTTCAATCGTTTCCGAAAATTGAAATGGCAAATCAAACTTTTCATCTAACGCCATGCAGATTTTATAATCGGCTGTTGTGGCTGAAATGGCTATCAACTCGAAATCAATTTCGGGTTCGATGGTTAGTGTAAGATTTTTTTTTGTGGCCATTATCTTAATCAATTATTACCACTCTGTTGCATCAGGAAATGCATCTACCACTTCTCTCATTTCTTTCAAAAGCGGCTGCAAATAATCGGAATGAAATCCATGTCGCCCACCATTAACAGCTTGTAATGTATTTATATCAGGCATTTTAAGTCCTGCATCTTTTATGATGGGTGAAATTTTTCCTACCCATTTTGCTTGTAAAACTTTTTCGCCAGCAAAAATATTTTGTGCGATAATTTCTTGTTCTCCTTCGTATGCTTCAAAAATTCCTAGAGCCAACGGTAAACAAAAATTCAATGCCGATTGCATTCTGGCTTTGCTCTCTTCATTACCATTGCCGAGTTGCAAAATAAAAGTATCAGCATGCATGGTGTGATATTTTAATTCGCCTTTAAACTTTTTTGCAAAATGCGCCAATGGTTCAAAGCTACTATTCATCAACATTTCATAACGTAATTGGTCGGCATGGTCAAATAAAAAATGCCGCATCAAACTGAAATCGTATTCGCCAATTGGTTGCTCAACAAAGTGGCAACATTTAAAATCTTTTTCTGCTCGTTTGAAAGCTAATGTTTCTGCCGCCGCTGGATTTTCATCCAGCATTTTATACAATAACCAAGCATGACCAATTTTGTCTTGCGCCATTGAAGCAAAGGCAATATCTTCTTCCATAAACGGTCCGAAGCCCGTCCATTCGCTGTTTCGGTGCCCTAAAATAAAACAGTCATCGGCTGTTTTTAAAATAAAATTATAAAGTGCAGGTGTCATTTAATTATTTTTTATCACGCCAAGGCGCAAAGAATTTTATTTTGATTCTGTTTGTTGTTTTTTATAAGCATTGATTTTATCTCTCACTTTAAAGCCATACGCTTCGCGATATTCTTTGTCAATGGCTGTTTCAAAAATATCAGCATCATCATACTGAAATTGAGTTACATCGGCAGTTCGCACCACCCACATGTTTACACAATTTTGTCTTCTGCCATATTGTTCTTTAGCGAAAAGCAAAGCCTGTGCTGCATTTGGCGCATGCACACTACCCACATGAATGTGATGGTCGCCACGTTTTTTTTGATGAAAAACTTCATACGGTTCCCATGCTTCACCGATATTCATTTCGGTCTTTT
Source organism: uncultured bacterium (assembly GCA_903857255.1). Lineage (GTDB taxonomy): Bacteria > Bacteroidota > Bacteroidia > Chitinophagales > CAIODY01 > CAIODY01. Next base: position 135,447 of record CAIODY010000043.1, on the reverse strand, counting down.
CCTCGATGGGGTTGATTCTATTAACTCTTGGGTCAAAACTTTTCATGCAATATTTTTTTCTCACAAAGGCGCAAAGACGCCAAGTGATTTTTTGATTAATTGAAATTTACGACAACGGCAAAACCTGCTTTTGGCTTGGATTCATCAACGCTTTACGCACCCATCTGCCGTGTTCTTCTGCCCAACGACGAACTGCTAATCTTTCTGCATTACAAGGTCCGTTTCCATTAATGGTAGCAAAAAATTCATCCCAATTCGGGTCGCTGAATTCCCAAATGCCTTCAGCATTTTTATTCAATTTCGGGTCAGGAAAATCTAAACCAAGTTCACGAATTTTTGGAACGTATTGGTCAAGAAACTGATTTCGCATATCATCGTTGCTTGCCATTTTCACTTTCCACTTCATCAGCAAAGTGCCATGAACACTGGCTTTATCGCTTGGTCCGAAAAAATGAATAATCGGACGATACCAACGATTCAATGCATCTTGCAACATCGCTCGTTGTGTTTTTGTGCCAACTGCTAAATGCACCAACGCATCATGCCCTTGTTTTAAATGAAAACTTTCTTCGTAACAAATTCTTTCCAACGCTCTGCAATATGGACCGTAAGAGCCTTTAGCATTGATGACTTGATTTACAATGGCAGCACCATCAATCAAAAAACCAATCACAGTTACATCAGCCCAAGTGGTGGCAGGATAGTTGAACACATTGCTGTACTTGCTTTTGCCGCTCAACAAATCATTAATCATTGCCTCTCTGCTTTTGCCTAAAGTTTCAGCAGCGTTGTATAATAAATGTGCATGACCAATTTCGTCTTGCACTTTTGCAATCAAAGCTAATTTGCGTTTAAAGCTCGGAGCCCTTGTAATCCAAGTACCTTCGGGCAATGCACCAATCACTTCGCTGTGTGCATGTTGCTCAATCATACGGATTAATTGTCGGCGATATTCCTTCGGCATCCAATCTTGTGGTTCAATTTTTTCGCCATGGGTAATGCGTTCTTCAAACAATGCCAATTGCTGCAAATCCTCACCAGCTAAAGGGTCGGGCTTTTGTTTAGCTGTTTCTTCGGGCGATGTATATCCGTTTCCGTACATAAAAATATTTTTTTGCTGATTTTTATTTTTGTTTTTATCACGCCAAGTCGCAAAAGATTTTAATGCTCTACAAACTTTGCGTCTTTTTTTCTTTGCGCTCTTTCGTTGAAATTAATTCAAACTTGCTTCTTTCGGAACAGGCAATACGATTGGCATTTCGGGTACTTTTGTAATCGTTCCCCAACCGCCAACAATATTCCTAACATTATGATAGCCTTCTTTTTTCATCAATGAAATAGCAATTACGCTGCGATAGCCGCCAGCACAATGCACATACATATTTTTGTTGTCGGGCAAATCAGTCATTTCATTTTCTAAATTAGCTAATGAAAAATTTTGTGCAATATCAATATGTCCGCCTTCAAATTCCGATGGTTTGCGAACATCAATCACTGCCATTTTATCTTCATCATATTGCAAATCCATTTTCAATTCATCAGCTTCAACGTTGATGACCAAATCAAATTTCTTGTTCGCACTTTTCCAGGCTTCAAATCCGCCTTGTAAATAGCCAATCACTTTATCTAATCCAACTCGACCTAAGCGAACAATGCTTTCTTGTTCTTTGCCAATTTCAGTTACCAAAATGATGTTTTTATCATAAGGTAAAATTGTTCCAGCCCATTCGGCAAACCTGCCATCTAAGCCAATGAAAATAGAATTTGGAATAAATCCTTCGGTAAATTTATCGGCAGTTCTTGTGTCTAAAATGATAGCATCCGTTTTTGCAATAGCTTCAAACTCTTCGATGGATAAGGCTTTTGCCGAACTCATTACATCATCTAACAATTGATGACCGTTTTTGTTGATGCCTGCATTAATTGGAAAATACGGTGGTGGTGCATTTAATCCACTGGTTACGTCTTTTACAAAATCAGTTTTGTTGTTGTGTTTCAAAGCATAGTTAGTTGCTTTCTGAATACCTATGGTGCTAAAAGTTTCTTTTCCTAAAGCCTTGCCACAAGCCGAACCTGGCCCATGTGCTGGATAAACAGTTACCGCATCGGATAATGGTTTTATTTTCGATTGTAAGGAATCGAAAAGCATGCCTGCCAATTCTTCTTTCGATAAATTTCCACTAAATAAATCTGGGCGACCAACATCACCAACAAACAATGTATCACCCGTGAAAATAGCATTGGGTTTATTGTTTTCATCCATCAACAAATAACAAGTTGATTCTAAAGTATGCCCTGGTGTATGAAGAATTTGAAATTTTATTTTACCTAATTTTATTTCTTCACCATCAATTGCTTTGTGAATTGAAAAGTTTGTTTCTGCATGAGGTCCATAGACAATTGGTGCATGGGTCTGCTTTGATAATTCTAAATGACCACTCACAAAATCAGCATGGAAGTGCGTTTCAAAAATATATTTGATAGTCGCATTTCTCGATTTTGCTAATGCCAAATACTTTTCAGTATCACGAAGTGGGTCGATAATGACCGCCTCATTTTCCGATTCAATGTAGTAAGATGCTTCGCTTAAACAACTGGTGTAAATTTGTTCAATATACATAAATGACGCTTTTTCAGATTTAGAAAAACAAAACTTAAAACGTAAAGTTTTGCTGGGGTTAATTTTACAAAAATAAAAAAAAGCAAATGATAATCAACCGAACAGCGGAACTATTCTTTGCTTTTGAAAATCTATCCTTACATTTACTCTACTAAAATAAAAGCAAATGAAATTTCTGACCACTTTATCTATATTTATTGGTGCTTTATTGGTAAGCAGTTGCAACTTGATTGGCATTGGCGAAAAAGGCAATGGCAATGTGATTAAGCAAAACCGAAATGTAGCTTCATTCTCCAAACTCACTGTTAATGGGGTTTTTCATGTCATCATTAATCAGGGTGAAATGGAAGCAGTAGTGGTGGAAACCGATGAAAACCTTGCTCCTTTAATTACTACCGATGTAAAAGATGGCGAACTAACATTAGATTTAAAAAAAGGAAAAAACATTCGGCATTCAACCAAACTCAATATTTATGTAACTATCAAAAACATAGATGAATTGGCTATTGAAGGAGTGAACCAAGTGAGTAGCAGCCTATTAAAATTACCTCATTTGATGTTGAAATCTGATGGCGTAGGCAACAACGATTTACAATTGAATTGTGAAATATTCAACGCACATTTATCGGGCGTTGGTAGCACCAAATTGAGTGGCAATGCCGATTCGGCTACTATTCATAATAGTGGCGTGGGTAGCCTGCAAGCCTTTGGTTTTATTGTTCAAAAACTGAATATTGATAATAGCGGAGTGGGCAGTGCCGAAGTGGATGCCGAACAACAAATCAGCATCAACAACAGTGGGGTGGGCAGTGTAAAACATAAAGGCAATGCAACTATTAAGGCTGCCAATAATGATGGCGTGGGAAAAATTAAGAAAGAGTAGAAAAACCGTGAAGACAATCTTTTTTATTTTTGATAAAATTGCCAAAATGAATAGTCCATCATTTTATAAAGTTTTATGCATCGTACTATTCTCTTGCATTATTCTTTCGTGCAAAAAAGATAGCGACTCTACAACCAGCACCAACACAGGCAATTCAGGAATATTGCCCAATTTTAGCTATAAGGTAAATGGCAAAATGTATGAATCAGATTCGTTTCATGCGGTGCTAAAAAATTGTACATCGTGCAGCTATCGTAAGATTTATATTTATGCTTATCGAAATGGCATCAATAATTTTATCGTCGAATTTTTGCCCAGCTTAGGCACTCATACTTTAAGCCATACTGATGCAGTGATGCAATTTTTGCCAACCGGCGGTTCATGGCTGAAAAGCAACAACAACGGCAGCTTACAAATCAATGAATTGGATAGCACAAGCAATATTATTGCTGGGCAGTTTGCTTTTGTGGATAGCACTTTTACCATTTCATTAGGTAGTTTTTATTTAAACAGAATGGATAGATAATTGCAACCGTTTTGCATTTCAATTAGTGATTAACAAATAAATTTGCCATGCCATGTTGCACAAAACAAAAGGTATTGTAATCAAATCTACTCCATTCAAAGAGAGTAGTATTGTGTGCAAAATTTTTACTGAAAAATTTGGCTTGCAAACTTATATTATCAATAGTGTTCGCAGTGCAGGAAAAACTGGCAAAGCCGCATTGTTTCAGCCTTTAACGATTTTAGATTTAGTGGTGTACAAACACGAACACAAAAAAATGGAACGCATCAGTGAAGTGAAATTGGTGCATCATTTTTCGCAAATAAATTTTGATGTAGCAAAAAACACCACTGCTTTTTTCATTGCCGAATTGTTACACAAAGTGATTTATGAAGAAGAAAATAACAACGATTTTTTTGAATGGCTCGAAAATAAATTGATTGAATTAGATGCTACTGAAACGCTGAATGCCTCATTTCATTTAGATTTCATGCTGCAAGTGAGTAAACACTTTGGTTTTTATCCGCATGAAAACTCAACCGAAACAACTAATTATTTTGATTTGATGAATGGCATTTTTCAACAAGAAATTCCATCACACTTCAATTATCTAAGCAAAAATGACTCTACTCTTTTTGCTATTTTTTTGAATGATAGCAATGCATTGCAAAACAGAATTCAGCGAAAAAAAGTGTTGCAGATTTTGTGCGATTATTTTGCGTTGCACATTCCCAACTTTGGTAAAATGAAATCACCTGATGTATTGGCTGCTATGTTTGATTAGAAAAATAGAACACGAATGACGAAGACAGAAATGATGTTCACGGAATTTTAAACTCTATTTTCTATGTTACAATGTGGTGGTGAAATGTAGTTGCTAAATGTTGGAAATAAATTGCACCAAACTTCTTTTTGCTACTGGCAATAAAGTTTCGCGATAGGGAATATTGTCTTTAAACTCTACCACAAATGTGGCAGGTGTTGGGTTGCTTTTATCAGCTTTTATTAAATCGTACTTAATCTTCTCGTAAGTATTGCTAATGCTAAGTTTGTATGATTTTACAAAATTAGTTTTTACCGCTCTGAATTGTTCAGTTGAGTTGGCAAAAATGGTGAAATGATAATCGTATAATAAGATATTTCGTTTCACAAAATCGCTGATTAAAAAATAACCATCATCTTTATAAAGCGGAATTAATCCTAAAGAAAACACGTGCAATTTGTGTTCTACTTCTTCATAAATTTCGATACCATTTTTAATTTTCGCTTCCATTTCAGGCAAAGCATAATTGATAATATTTTCAATTTCTTCCACCACTTTATCTTCATTTATTTTTTCAAATAACAATTTCATACGTTGCAAATCAACTTCGGAAATTGCTTTTGGAAATTGCTCTTCCATCAAATTTAATTGATGACGCAAGTGCAATAAATTTCGATGATGCTGAATCAAATCAGCAAATGGCGGATACAGTTTTTCATTTTTAAATGATTGGTCAATATCTCGTAGATACGCCAGTAGCAAGTATTTTTTATACTCAAAATCAATAGTGCCTTCCGTAATCCAATTGTTAGAAAGTGTAAACATGGTTAAAATGATTTGTTGTTACACCTGTAATTTACGAAGAGAAAGAAAAAAAGTTTTAGGGTGAACAACTTATTTTTTTAAAAACGATTCTATCAATCAAAAAAATGACTGCGTAGAATAAATTAAATTTGTATTAGTAAAGCCAAAATTATTCCATGAAATTTGTATCAATAATTTTAAAATAAAAGTGGCATGGGAAATAAAATAAAATTGCTGTTGCTTATCGGTGCTTTGTTTGCAACACAATTCAATGTAAAAGCACAAATTGGTTGTCATGCCTATTTTCATGTTTCGCAACAAGGAACATTGGTTACTGTAGTTGACAGTAGCACGACAACATCAGGACAAATTAGTACACAACACAGCTACATTTATTTTGGAGATGGTACACCTTGGGTAAATTCAAATGCTTGGAATACTGGAACTGGTGCGACTTTCCAACATATTTATCCATACCATGGGGCATTCACGATATGTGAATATATTTTTGATTCACTAGGAACTTGTAACGATTCATTTTGTCAAACAATTGTGCTAAGTAATTCTTGTAATTTAGGTGTTGCTTTCAATTACACCATTCATGGCGATACAGCTTATTTCACCAACACCAGCACAGGCAGTTATACCAGCACCGTGTGGACGATTGATGGCGGTAACCAACAATTTTATACCACCAATGCAACCGACATTTTTTTTACAGGTGGGCAACACAGCGCATATTTATATGTGCAAAATGGAACTTGTTATGATACGCTTACACAATATTTCAATATCACTATTCCGAATGCAGATACTTTGAGTGGTAATGTTTTTAATGACACGAACAACAATGGTGTAAAAGATGCTGGCGAAACAGGCTTTCCAAATCAGCTTGTAAATATTGATTTAAACAACGGTTTTCAAACTTATATTTATTCTGATGCCAATGGAAATTATTCTATACCAGTTGCCCCAAGCGTTGATTCAGTTTATATTTCAGCGCCTTATGGCTATATTCAAACCACACCGCTTTCGCACAATTATTATCACGTGAATGGAACAGGCAATCAACACATAGCTAATTTGAATTTCGGGTTGTATATGTCGCCATGTGTTGCTATTCAATCTGCTTATGCAACTTTACAAAATGGCTCTACTTATAATTTTAATGGGTATGCCTCTGTTGTTAGTGGCTCTATCAGTTATTTGTGGTTCTTTGGTGATGGTACTGTAGCTGCTTGGAATTCGAGTGCTGCGGCTACACACACTTATACCACCAATGGAACTTTTTATCCTAAAATGTTGGTGTATGCTAATGGCTGCCAGGATTCGTTTATGGTAAGCCCGATAACAATTACTGGATTAAGTGGTAGCCCATGTGTAGCAATTCAATACGCAAAAGATAGTTTACAAAGTGGCACTACCTATACTTTTTCAAGTTTTGCAACTGCCCAAAATGGTAACATAACCTACGCATGGTTTTTTGGTGATGGCAACTGGACTGATTCATTTGCAAATGGTACCTATACTTATAGCAGCAATGGTACTTTTTATCCTAAGTTGGTGGTTTATTCAGGTGGATGTACGGATTCAATAACATTAAATCCAATAACAATTTCTGGGTTAAGCCTATGTGCAGGTCAATCGCAATTTACTTACAATGCCAACGGCTGTGGCGGCAATTATTATTTTTATGCCAGCAATTATGTGCAAGGCAATACTTACACTTGGCATTATGGTGATGGAACGACAGGCAGTGGCTGGACTTCAAATCATACTTACGCCAATTCGGGCAATGATACTACACAGTTAATTTCTTACAATGCTGCTAATAGTTGCTACGATACTACAACTCAAATCATAGCTGTGAACATCGCACTCAAAGCGGCTTTCAGTTATACCATGAGTGACGATACAGTTCATTTAACCAATACATCATTTGGCATACCAACTTCTTACAATTGGTATTTTGATGATAATACCAATGATAATGTTGCTAATCCATCGCATCAATTTCTAACTGGCGGAATGCATTTAGTTACGCTCATGATTCAAAATGCAACTTCTTGTTTTGATAGCATTTCGCATTACATCAATGTTGTATTGCCAATTGCAGATACTTTAAAAGGTACAGTATTCAACGATGCCAATGGCAACGGCATTCATGATGCTGGCGAATTTGGCATCCCCAATCAGTGGGTATTATTTTATTTGAATGGTAATTCACTTTATCAACGCACAGATGCCTCGGGTAATTACACATTAGTAGTTGCGCCCAGCACCGATTCAATTTTTGCTTACAATAATTTAGGAGGTTATAATCAAACTTTGCCAATCAATCCAAACCATTATGTAGTAACGGTTACAGGCAATCAAAATATCAGCGGATTAGATTTTGGTTTTCAGGATACTTCATCCATTATCAGCGGTCATGTATTTTTTGATAACAATGGCAATGGCACACAAGATGCTGGCGAAGCCGATGGCAGCAACATCCGTGTAGATATTTATGGCAACACCATGAGTCAACATGTTTGGACAGATTGGAACGGAAATTATGCAGCCGTGATGTATCATGGTAATGGAAATTTCAACATCACTTGCAACCCAGTGTTGAGCAATTTGATTGGATACAACATTACCACTTCGCCAACGCAATATAATGTCAGCACTTCGAGTACAAATATTTATGCGAATAATGATTTTGGTGTGCATGCCATCAACGCTACCACAGGTAATAATTTGATGATAAATATCACACCTGCCAGCACAGCAGTACCAGGCATTGGCGGTTATTATTATGTTACTGTAAAAAACATTGGTAGCACAACTTCGAGTGGTAATGCTATATTTAATTATGATGCACAATTGACTTATGGCAGTTCAACTTTGGGTACAAATAATTCTGCTGCACACCAAATCATTTGGGCAGTTGGTTCATTGGCACCTAATGCTTATGTTACTAATCATATCTGGATGAACTTGCCTTCAACAGTAGCTTTAGGAACAGTTTTACAGCACAATGCTACCATCACTTTATCAAGCGGAACAGATGTTGATACCACCAACAACACAACCAATTATTCGCAAGTTGTAGTTGGTTCTTATGACCCGAATGTCAAATCAGTTTCTCCAGTTGGCGAAGGAACAAATGGTGCAATTAATCCGAATACTGAAAAAGAATTGACTTACACTATCAACTTCCAAAATACAGGCACAGCACCAGCTGTGAATATTGTTGTGAATGATGTGATGGATGCCGATTTGGATTTGAACACTTTGCAAATGTTAGAAAGCAACAACAACAATACTTTACTAATTGATAGCGCAACAAGAATGGCAACTTGGAAATTTCAAAATATTATGTTGCCCGATAGCAATCATGATGAACCTCATAGCCATGGCTATTTACAATACAAAATAAAATTGAAAAATGGTTTATCGCAAAGCTCTACTATAAACAACACTGCGAATATTTATTTTGATTTCAACACAGCGGTAGTAACCAATACTACTGTGAACACCGTTGATTATGCTTTAGGAGTGAATGATGTTGTTGATGGTAATTTGCCAACTATTTCGATTGCACCAAACCCAATGAATGAATTTACAACCATTCGCATTGATGGCTTGAAAGGCGCAGCGGATATAGATTTAACCATCACAAATATATTAGGTGAAAAAGTAAAAGTGCTTTTACATCAATTTAATATCATCAGCATTAATCGAAATGATTTAAGCAGCGGAATTTATTTTTATGAATTAAAAAACAATGGTAAAAAAATTGGTAATGGAAAAATTGTGATGGAATAATCTTTCTGTTTCTCCAACCAATAAAAAAAGCGAACACAAAAATGTGTTCGCTTTTTTTGTAAATAAATTATTGAGTAGGTTCTTGCATTGCCATCAAGCGTTGCACTTTTTTGCGATGCCGCCACCACATTACTCCGCCAGCACTTAACAACACATAAGGACCTAACAGCAAATATAAAATACCTGCGTTTAAACCAATGGCTGTGGTGTTGCCTTCTTTTAATGAAGTACGTGCCGCTTCGCCACACATGGGGCATTGCGCATGAGCAGCGGTAAAAAACAAGGTGGCGAAAACTAAAATTGTGGCAATTAAAAAAAGTTTGTTTTTCATTTTTAATTATTTTTTTGGTGGAAAATTTTTCACTTTCATCATCACTTCTTCGTTCAAAGACTCTTTATAAACAATCATTTTCTTCAACAGTTTTTCATCGTTTGTTCCTAAAATTTGCATTGCTAAAATGCCTGCATTTTTTGCCGCATTCAATGCCACAGTAGCCACTGGCACACCATTGGGCATTTGCAAAATAGATAAAACAGAATCCCAACCATCCAACGAATTGCTCGATTTTACTGGTACGCCAATCACTGGCAATGGTGTTAAACTGGCTACCATGCCTGGCAAATGTGCTGCACCGCCTGCACCTGCAATAATCACTTTCAGTCCTTTGGAATGGGCTGTGGTAGCGTATTCCATCATGCGTTGCGGTGTACGATGCGCCGATACAATGGTGCATTCATGCGCAATATTTTGCGATGACAAAAATTCGGAAGCGGCTTGCATAACGCTCCAGTCGCTATCGCTGCCCATGATAATGCCCACTAAAGGCTTTTCACTGTGATGTTTTGTTTTACCCATTGTGCTGTTTTTTTTGCTTCGTTAATGTCGTGGTGCAAAACGGTTACATGACCCATTTTGCGAAATGGTTTTGTTTTTTTCTTGCCGTAAATATGAATTTTTACACCTTCTTTTTCCAAACATTTTTCCATGCCTTCATAAAACACATCGCCTTCAAATCCGCTTGCACCAAGCAAATTGACCATTGCCGATGGCATTTTTATTGTCGTGCTGCCCAAAGGTAAGTTTAAAATGCCTCTGAGGTGTTGTTCATATTGCGAAGTGATGCTGCTTTCAATAGTTTGATGTCCGCTGTTGTGTGGTCGTGGTGCTACTTCGTTGATGAGCAAGTGATTATTTTCATCCACAAAAAATTCAACGGCTAATAATCCACAAATATCAAATGCTCGAATCAATTGTGTAGCAAGCATTTCAGCCTGTTCGGCAATTTTGTTTTCAATTTGTGCAGGAAATAAAAGCAAGTCCAACATGTTTGCGCCATCATGAAAATCCATCTCCACCGCAGGATAGCAGCGCACTTCATCGTTTTCATTTCGGGCTGCAATCACCGCAATTTCGGTTTTCATTTTTATTTTTCGTTCCATCACACAAGGCAAATCCATCAGATTTTCTGCTTCACTTTTTGAGGAACACACATACACACCTTTGCCATCATAGCCAGCTTTGCGGCTTTTTTGCACAGCTTCAAAATTCCATTTTTCTGCTACCGCAAATGCTTCGTTTTTATTTTCACACAGCACAAATTCGGAAGTTGGGAAACTATTTTTTTGATAAAACAATTTCTGCAAACCTTTATCCTGTATGGTTTCTAAAGCACTTGGGTTGGGATGAACAATTACACCTTCAGCTTTTAATTGTTTCAATGCTTCTACATTTACATGCTCAATTTCGATGGTCAGCACATCGCAATTTTTACCAAAATCGTACACCATTTTATAATCGTGCAAGCTGCCTTGCACAAATTCGTTGCACAAATTTTTGCAAGCCGAATCGGCTGCCGGTTCTAAAACTTTGGTGAAAATATCCCACGTGTTGGTGCATTGCAGCAGCATTTTGCCGAGTTGTCCACCACCCAAAATGCCAAGTTTTTTATTAGACGAAATAAATGAATTGTTCATTGAAAATTGAGGTGCAAATTTAGAAATTAATTAGTCAGATTCAGTTTTATATTTGTTTCCTTAAAAAAATATTTATGCGTTGGCATCCACTTTCTTACCAAGAGTTTATCGAAAAGAAAATTTTAACCCACGAAAATTTAGCTAAAACATTATTCCTGTGGCGATTCAAAAGTAATCCAATCATTTTCACCAATGGTTGTTTCGATTTGTTGCACGATGGGCATTTAGATTTATTGATAAAATCCAAACAATTGCATGGCAAATTGATTGTTGGCATCAACAGTGACGCATCGGTAAAAAGATTGAAAGGTGATGAGCGACCAATTAAAAATGAAGCTTCGAGATTGTTGCAGTTGGCGGCTTTGCAAATGGTGGATGGCGTAATATTATTTGATGAAGACACGCCTTTAGAATTGATAAAAATAATTGAACCTGATATTTTAGTAAAAGGTGGCGACTACAAAATTGAAACCATCGTTGGCGCAAAAGAAGTGATGAACAAAGGCGGAAAAGTAGAAGTGATTCCTTTGGTAGCTGGTTTTTCTACGACAGGATTAATTGCGAAAATGAAATGATTACTTCCAATTTTAAATCACTTTTTATTCTTAACCCCTTTACTAAAAATCAGAAATCATTGTGTTGATGGCTGTTTTTGTTTTTTAACAGAATTTATTTTTAAACACATTCACAAATTATTTGTCTTTAAAAAATTAATCGCAGTTTTATTCGTTTTATTTTCGCAAAAATTTATCAGCATGAAAAAGTCTTTTCTGTTTGTCATCATTGCTACTTTTTTCTCATTTACGACACAAGCGCAAGGCTTGTTTATAGGCATTCAAGGCGGCTTACACAATGTCTGGCTGAACAATACCAATCCGTTATGGAGCACTGTTGATTCGCTTTCAAAAGATAAATCGAAAGACAAATTATCGTCAGTAGGTAATGTTTTCAAAGGTGGTATTGGTTTGCAAGTAGGTTTTGATTTAACCAAACATGTTGGCATTGTTGCTGAATTAAATTATTTAGGGCAAGGTTATAAATACCAGGATAGCACTATCAGCAAAGGCATTATCAATGGTGAATATTCAAGCACTTATATTCAAATACCAGTGATGTTGAAATTAACATCAGGCAAAGATGGCAATGGTATTTTTATAATGGGCGGGCCTAATTATAGTTTGTTGCAAAGTGCTAACCTGACTGAATCAAGTTCGAGTGGCAAATTTCCAACTACCACTACTGATTTAAATTCAAAAAATTATATTGTAAAACAAGATGTAGGAATTACAGCTGCGATTGGTATTCAGTTTAAAGCAGCCGAACATTTTCAATTTACTTTTGGTTTCAAAGGAATTTTTGGATTGACTGATTTGAACAACATAAAATCATCCGCTAAAGATTTTACTGCGCCTAAAGTGAACAATGGTTCAATCGGCATCAATTTAGGATTTGCTTATCATTTCTGATTTTACTGAAATTTTTGCTGCAACAATTCCTATTAGAAAAATGTTTTAGGCTCGATTCATTTTTCAATCATTAATTTTATTCCATGAAAATTGGCATTGTATGTTATCCAACCTATGGCGGAAGCGGCGTTGTAGCTACTGAATTAGGCAAAGCTTTGGCTGATAAAGGACACTCAGTTCATTTTATTTCTTACAAACAGCCAGCACGTTTAGAATCGTTTCACGAAAGAATATTCTATCATGAAGTAACGGTGAATAATTATCCGTTGTTCGATTATCCACCTTATGAATCAGCATTGGTGGGCAAATTGGTAGATGTGATTGAAAATGAAAATCTGGATTTGTTGCATGTGCATTATGCTATCCCACATGCAGCAGCGGCTTACATGGCGAAGAAAATTTTAGCTTCAAAAAATAAATGCATTCCATACATCACCACATTGCATGGTACTGATATTACATTGGTGGGCAAAGATGAAGCCTTCCGACCTTTGGTTGCTTTTTCTATTCAGGAATCAGATGGTATTACTGCCGTATCCGAACATTTAAAAAATGAAACCATTGCTACTTTTGGCATCACCAAACCGATTGAAGTAATCCCCAATTTTGTTGATTTAAAACGATTTCAAAAAAGCAATAAAGAACATTTCAAAAAAGCCATTGCACCCAACGGCGAAAAGATTTTGATTCACACGTCGAACTTTAGAAAAGTAAAACGTGTGGAAGATGTAGTGGCTGTGTTTGAAAATGTGTTGAAAAAAATCCCCAGCAAGTTATTGTTGATTGGTGATGGCCCTGAAAGAAATCACATCGAGCAAATGTGCCGTACACAAGGCATTTGGGACAATATTCGTTTTTTAGGAAAGCAAGATGCATTGGAAGAATTATTAGCCTTGTGCGATTTATTTTTATTGCCCAGCGAATATGAAAGCTTTGGTTTAGCGGCTTTGGAAGCCATGGCTTGTATGGTGCCTGTTATCAGTAGCAATGCTGGTGGCTTGCCCGAAGTGAATGTACACAACAAAACTGGCTTCACTGCCAATGTTGGTGATGTGGAAGCGATGAGCAACTTTGCGATTGATTTATTAAGCAATGAACAAATGCTGCAAGAATTCAAACTCAATGCTTTGGAAAGAGCTAAACAATTTGAGTTGAGCAAAATATTACCCGTGTATGAAAAGCATTATGAAGATGTTTTGAAAAATTTTCGAAAAAAAGCTTGTTAGAATTATTGCATTAAAATCAATCAACAAAAACTATTTTTGCCAAAATTAATTACGCCATCACATGATATTATCTGATGTAAAAATTTTAGAAGAAATAAAAAAAGGAACCATCTTAATTGAACCTTACGACCGCAATTGCCTTGGCACCAACAGTTACGATGTGCATCTGGGGAAATATTTAGCTTGCTATACCGATAGAATTTTAGATGCAAAAAAGCATAATCAGGTAGAGCATTTTGAAATTGGTGAAGAAGGTTTTGTGTTGCAGCCTAATACTTTGTATTTGGGCGTAACGGAAGAATATACTGAAACACATGCTCACGTTCCTTTCTTAGAAGGCAAAAGTAGCATTGGCAGATTGGGTATTGATATTCATGCCACAGCTGGCAAAGGTGATGTTGGTTTTTGTAATCATTGGACCTTGGAAATATCTGTGGCGCAGCCTGTAAGAGTGTATGCAGGCATGCCTGTGGGGCAATTGATTTACTTTGTGGTAGATGGAAATATTGAAAACCTATACAACAAAAAGCAAAATGCCAAATACAATGCTCGTGGTATTAAACCTATGGAAAGCATGATGTGGAAGAACTTTTTGAAATAAAATTTCAGAAGAAACAAAAACAAATCGCCTAAAATTCATCTCATTGAAAATTCACTATTCACTATTCACCATTCACAAAACACTTGCTGTTATTGGTTTTGCCCTAATGATATTTTTTTCATCATGCAAATATTTTACACCAAAAGACGATAAAGATTTCGCTGTGTTGGATACTGCTTCTATTCAGAAAATATTCATCACTGATAAAGGCAAACATCAGATTTTATTGGTTCGTGAAAAAAATAATTGGAAAGTAAATGATAGGTTTTATACCCGAAAAGATGCAATAGACCTATTGTTGGCAGGCATTCACGATATTCATGTCAATCGCCCAGTTTCTATCAACGAACATAATAATGTGGTGAAAGATATGGCAAGTTCGGCATTAAAAGTTCAAATTTTTACCACTGAAAAAGAACCTATCAAAACTTATTATGTAGGTGGCACTGCAAAAGATTATCAAGGTAATTATTTTTTGATGGATGGCAGCGAACAGCCTTATGTGGTCGAGATTCCAGGCTTTAATGGCGAAGTGAGTGTTCGTTATATTCGCGAAGAAATTGATTGGAGAAACCGAACAATTTGTAAACTTTTGCCTTCTGAAATTCAATCCATCGAAGTGAAATATTTTGACGAGCGAAAAGATGAATCATTTAAAATGGAAGCAAAAAATTTGAATGAATTTATCCTCACACCCAATGGAAATGCTGATGGAAAGAAGTGTTTCAGTTTATTCAATGAATTCAGAAAATTAAATTCGTTGGCTTATGTAATGGATTTGCCTGAAATTCAACCCTACAAAACAAAACCACCATTTGCCATTGTTGATGTCATCACAAAAACTGGCAATCGCCAAACCTTAGAATTGGCGCATGTTCCACTGGGCAGGCGAAGCAAAAAACAATTTGATGATTTTGGAAAACCTATGAGTTTTGATAGTGAAAATTATTATGCTTGGATAAATAATCATACTGATTTTGTGATGATTCAGGATTTTACTTTGCGTAATATTTTAAAACTTCGGAAAGATTTTTTGAAATAAATCCCACTCATGCTCAACGATTTAAAAAATGATATTCGCAACGGCGGCGCACTAACCATGCTGATTGCAGGCATGATTATCATTTATGTAGTGGCAAATGTTTTTCCTTTTTTAATGGGTTGGCAAAATGAATCAACCACATTCATTCATCAATATTTAGCATTTCCATCTTCGTTTCATCGCTGGCTTCAACATCCTTGGACTATCATCACTTATGCATTCTTTCATGCCGATGTGTTTCATATTTTATTCAACCTATTTGCTTTTTATTTCTTTGGTGATGTGTTGCAAGATTTCATTGGCAAGAAACATATTGTGCCTGTTTTTATCATCGGCAGCATCGGCGGAGCATCGCTGTACATGCTGTTTTACAACATTTTTCCATTCTTTCAAAACACGGTTGCCAATGCTGATTTGATTGGCGCAAGTGCTGGTGTGATGGCAATATTATTAGCAGCAACCACCATCACGCCTGAATTGCCAATTGGGTTTTTGATTTGGCGAGATTTGAAATTGAAATATGTTGCGCTTATATTTTTAGTGATTGATTTGGTGAGTATTGTTTCATCTAATGCAGGCGGACATATTGCTCATTTAGGCGGCGCATTGTTGGGCTATTTTTACATTAAGCAATTGCAAAATGGGAATGATTTTGGAAAATTATTTCAGTTCAATTTTTCAAAATGGAAAAACAGGAAACGATTTCAAGTGCATCGAAATCAGCCAACAGCAAATGTTTCAGCCAAAGAAAAAAAATCGGATGAACAAACGCTGAATAAAATTTTAGAAAAAATATCTGCATCAGGTTATGAAAGCTTGAGCAAAACCGAAAAAGAATTTTTGAAAAACTACAACGAACAATAGTTCGTTTTCTCTCCAACATTTTTATTGAAAAAGAAATTTCAAAGATTGATTTTGAAATTCAAAATGCTTTATCGTATATTTGCGATATAAGATTAAGTAAATGGCTCAAAACAAAAAAGAAGAATTTTCAAAAAAGGAAAATGAGTTGGCAGATTTTGCCAATGCCATCAGCCATCCTGCTCGTGTGGCTATCTTAAAAGAAATTGCCAAACGTGAAACCTGCATCTGTGGCGAAATTGTAGAGGTATTGCCGTTGGCGCAATCTACCGTTTCGCAACATTTAAAAGAATTATTAAAAGCCGAATTGATAAAAGGTAAAGTAGATGGTACTTCTTCCTGCTATTGTATCAATTACGAAACCTTTGAGCGATTTGAAAAAACATTCAATAAGTTTTTTACAAAAACAAATTCTCAAAAACCTAACTGTTGTTAATCAAAAATTAAACGAAATGAAATATTCCGAATTTAAAAAAGCAATTGAATCTGTCAACGACATTACTATCCTATTGCCCGATAACACAAGCGTTCCACAACATTTTCATATCACCGAAGTAGGTTTAATCAACAAACACTTTATTGATTGTGGCGGCAAAGAACGAATCTCGAAATTAATCTCTTTTCAAATCTGGGTAGCCGAAGATGTCAATCACCGATTAACTGCGTCAAAAATTTCTGACATCTTAAACAAATCAGCATTCATTACAGGCAATGCCGATTTTGAAATAGAAGCCGAATATCAAACCAACACCATTGGCAAATATGCGGTTGAATTCAATGGCAATCATTTTCAATTAATCAACAAGTACACTGAATGCCTTGCAGCAGAAGTTTGCGGCGTTGATTCCGAAAAATATAAACTCAATTTAGCCGATGTAAAACAAGGCGCATCTTGTTGCACACCCGGCGGTGGTTGTTGCTAATCAATTCATCAAATTCAAAAACATAAAATCATGAGCAAAACGAAAGTTTTATTTCTGTGTATTCACAATTCAGCTCGAAGTCAAATGGCAGAAGCTTATTTAAAACAATTAGGCGGCGACAAATTTCATGTAGAAAGTGCAGGGCTTGAAAAAGGCACACTCAATCCATTAGCCGTTGAAGTAATGAAAGAAGAAGGCATTGATATTTCACACAACGAAACCAACGCCGTTTTCGATTTTTTCAAAGAAGGTAGATTGTACAATTATGTGGTAACGGTTTGCGATGAAGCCAGTGCAGCACGTTGCCCAATATTTCCTGGCGTTCACAAAAAAATCAATTGGAGTTTTACCGACCCATCTTCATTAACAGGCACACACGAAGAAAAATTAGCCGTTACTCGTCAGGTTCGAGATAAAATAAAAGCTGCCGTTTTAAATTTTATTAAAGAAGTAGAAAAGGAATAAATGAAAAAATACGCAGCCGAATTTATCGGCACTTTTGCGATGATTTTTTGTGGTACTGGTGCAATAATTATCGACCAACAAACGCATGGAAGTATAGGACACCTAGGCGTTGCCATCACTTTTGGATTGATTGTAACTGCCATGATTTATTCTTTTGGCGAAACATCGGGCGCACATTTTAATCCTGCTGTAACTATTGCATTTTCTTTTGCGAAACTTTTTCCAACCAAACAGATTTTTCCTTTCATCGTTGCACAAATTGCCGGAGCATTAGCTGCATCAATGGTTTTAAAGGTATTGTTTCCTGAAAATATTTCTTTGGGTGCTACAATGCCTGCTGGTTCTGTGTTGCAATCGTTTGTTTTAGAGTTGTTGCTTACATTTTTTTTAATGCTCGTAATTTTATTCACTTCACAAGGCTCGAAAGAAGTGGGTGTGATGGCTGGCATTGCCATTGGTGGCACAGTTTTATTAGAGGCAATGTTTGCCGGACCAATTTGCGGTGCATCTATGAATCCAGCTCGAAGTATTGCACCAGCAATAGTTTCAGGCAATTTGAATAGTTTGTGGATTTATATTTTTGCACCCATCATCGGTGCAATATTGGCTTCGATGATTTGGAAATGGATGAAAAATTGAGGGTTACTTTTCTATCGCAACAATAATTTCATTCAGCGAAAGTGCTTGCTGCTCGCCAGTTTCCATGTTTTTCAATTGAAATTTTTGCGTCTTCATTTCTTCTTCACCAATCAACACCACAAACGGAACTTTTTTGCGGTGTGCATATTCCATTTGCTTTTTTATTTTATCGTTTGAGGGGTATAATTCAGCAACTATATCTTTCGTTCGTAATTTTTGCACCTGTTGAAATGCATACATTTCAGGCTCATTTCCAAAATTGATAAACAATACTTGCACACCTGTTTGCAAATTATCAGGGAATAGTTTGAGTTCATCCATCACTTCATAAATTCTATCCAGTCCGAATGAAATGCCTACACCGCTTACATTTGGCAAGCCAAAAACACCCGTCAAATCATCGTATCTACCACCGCCACCAATGCTGCCCATTTGCACATCTTTGGCTTTTACTTCAATAATAATTCCAGTGTAATAATTCAAGCCACGAGCCAATGTTAAATCTAAAACCAAGGAAGCATTTGGGCACAAAGTTTCGGTTTGTTTCATCACAAAAAATAATTCCTTCACACCTTTTAATGCTTCTTCGTTGTCAGCAAAAATATTTTTCAATTGCGTAAAACGCTCTTCGGTTGTGCCTTTCAGCGAAAGAAATTCAACAATCTTTTTTATTTGCTCTTCATCGAAATTGTTTTTTTGCAATTCAGTTTGAACTCCTTCAATTCCAACCTTATCCAATTTATCAATGGCAATTGTCATGTCCATCATCTTATCTGTTGCGCCTATTAATTGCGCCAAGCCAGCTAAAATTTTTCTGTTGTTCAATCGCAATTCGAAATTTTTTAAACCCACCTTTTCAAAAACTTCGCGATAAATATTCAGCAACTCAATTTCCAAAATCAACGATTTACTTCCCACCACATCAGCATCGCATTGATAAAATTCTCTGAAACGTCCTTTCTGTGGTCTATCAGCTCTCCACACGGGTTGCATTTGATAACGGCGAAACGGGAAAACTAAATTATTTCTGTTCATCACTACAAATCGTGCGAACGGAATCGTTAAATCATAACGCAATGCTTTTTCGGAAACAGCAGCACCAAGCTGCTTTGAACTACCAAGCATTTTGTCTAATGCTCCAGACAACACTTGGTAAAATTCTTTTTGTGATTGATTTGGATTTTCAATAACAATATCTCCTTCTTTTGATAACCCTATTTTTAATTCAGTGGATGGGTTGCTGCTAATCTCATCAATAAATTCTTTTTTGTTGATAGTCTCAAGCTCTATTGTTTCTTTCGGTTTCAAGTGTTCTATTATTTCCCCATTATCCAACACTCTAAACATCAACTTATCACCTTCATCGCCATACTTGCCAGTCAGCGTTTCAATGTTTTCCATGGCTGGAGTTTCCAAAGGTTCAAAAGCATATTTTTCAAAAACATTTTTAATAATGTTCATGATGTAATGCCGCTTGCGCAATGTTTCGGGTGAAAAATCACGAGTTCCTTTTGGTATGCTAATTTGAATCATGTTGCAAAAGTAATAGTTTGCAAATAGAATTTATTTTTGAAAAATCAGCATAACAAACAAATACCTGTTTATTTAAAAAACAAAATCTTAATTTTGATTGAATTATTTTCAACAAAATTTTATCTCATGAAAAGAAACCTTACGCTTATTTTTTTCTTCGTTTTATTTTTTTCTACTAAAATTTTTGCTCAAAAATATTGGCAACAAAAAAATGATTACAAAATTGATGTGCGCTTAGATGACCGTCAGCACTTGCTTTTGGGCAATATTCAAATTGTTTATACCAACAATTCGCCTAATGCACTCGATTTTATTTACTTCCATTTGTGGCCCAATGCATTTAAAGATGATAATACCGAATTTGCCAAGCAAATGTTGCAAATGGGTAAAACAAGTTTTCATTTTGCCGCTGATTCAGAAAAAGGATTTATTGATAGTTTAAGTTTTTTTATTGATGGAAAACCTGCTTCATTTATTTTAAATGAAGATACGATTGACATTGGCAAACTATTGCTGAATAAGCCTTTGCGAACTGGCGAAAGCATCACCATCACCACACCATTTCGTGTAAAAATTCCAAAAACATTTTCCAGATTAGGGCATGATGGGCAGCAATATCAAATTACACAATGGTATCCAAAGCCGGCGGTTTATGATGCTTCGGGTTGGCATGCCATTCCTTATTTAGACCAGGGAGAATTTTATGGCGACTACGGCTCGTTTGAAGTGAATATCACTTTGCCAAAAAATTATGTGGTAGGTGCAACTGGCGAATTACAAAATGAATCAGAAAAATATTTTTTAGATACCATCGCTGCTAAAACGGCTACGATGGATGCTTTCAAGCCAACATTTGGTTTTCCTGCCTCATCAACCGAAACAAAAACATTGCATTATTTGGCCAACAACGTGCATGATTTTGCATGGTTTGCTGATAAAAGATATGTGGTGCTGAAAGGAAATGTAGAGTTGGATAACAAACAAAATGTAACCACTTGGTTATTGTTTACGCCTCGTGGCGCACGATATTGGAAAGATGCTATTCCATACATCAATGGGGCAATTTCAAATTACAGCAAATGGGTGGGCAATTATCCATACAAAAACGTAACAGCTGTAGAAGGCAAGCTGGAAGCTGGCGGCGGCATGGAGTACCCACAAATCACGGTGATTGGAAGTACAAGCTCAAAATCAGAATTAGAAACTGTGATAGTGCATGAAGTGGGGCACAATTGGTTTCAAGGGATGTTAGGCAGCAACGAACGCTCACATGCTTGGATGGATGAAGGCATCAACAGTTATTATGAACAACGCTATACTCGTGATGTTGCAAAAAAAGAAGCAGCGAAAAAATCTAAACCCAAAGGGATTAGCATAAATCTTGAAAAATTATTTGATAATAATAAATCAGGCAATTCAATGGCATATTTGGGTTATGCTTTTAGTGCTTGGAAAAATGAAGACCAACCTTGTGAGCTTCCAGCAGCACAATATTCCACGATAAATTATTTTGGCGATGTGTATGGCAAAACACCTTTGTTATTTAATTATTTGGCGAATACAATTGGGCAAAAAACGTATGATAGCATCATGCACATTTATTTTCAGCAGTTTCAATTTAAGCATCCACAGCCAGCCGATATCAAAAAAGTGTTTGATGATAATTGCAAACAAAATTTAGATTGGTTTTGGAATGATGCCATTGGCACAACTAAGAAGTTTGATTTGCAGTTAAAAAGCATCAATCGCACCACACAAAAAATTGGCAATGATGAATTTTATAAAGTAACCGTTGTCAACAAAAGCGACATCCGAACACCTTATTCCATCAGTGCTTTGGCGAATGATTCCATTGTGAAAACAATTAATTATGGAGGTTTTTTGGGCGAAATGGATGTGTTGTTTCCAAAAGGAAATTATGACAAACTGAAGATAGATGCACTGAATAATATTCCTGAATTAGACCGTCAAAACAACACCAGCAAAATAAACGGGTTGCTTCGCAAAACCGAACCATTACATATTGGCATGTTAGGTTTTATACGCCAAGCCAACAAAAATCAAATTAACATTTTGCCATTGATTGGTTATAATTTATACAACGGTTGGATGCCAGGTTTGATGGTGTTTAATCCGTTGTTGCCTGGCAATTTTTGGGAATATCAATTGGTGCCAATGATTGGATTGAAAGACAAACAATTTGCATTCACAGGAAAAATTCAACGCAATTGGATAGTGAATAAATCATTCATCAACCGCATCAGTGCTGGTGTTGGCGCCAATTATTTTGATGAAGGGAATTATACAGAAACTTATTCTGATGGTTCTTCATCAAAAAGTAATTTTAGTTATTTGCGAATCAAACCTTTCATTGAATTTAATTTCAAACCACAACAACTCAATTCATCCATCACCCAAAAATTAACTTTGCTAAGAAATATTTATCAAGGCAAAGCATTTGATAATTCAACTGCTACTGGCATTAATATTTTGAATTACGAAGTGTTGGATAAACAAAAATTGAACCCACAAAGTTTATTCATTCAATTGCAACAATATAACGCCAGTGCCAAGCTGACATTAGCTTTTGAAGCTTCGCATTTGTACAAACGAAATAAATATTTAACGGCAAGATTCTTTGCTGGTTATGTACACAACGAAAATCCATCGCTGCCCGATTTCTTTTTAAAGATGAGTGGTTTCAGCGGTGCTGATGATTATTTGCACGATAACATGTACCTCGGTCGCAGCGAAACCAACAGTTTTTGGGCACATCAAATGTATATGCAAGAAGGTGGCTTCCGTCAGGCAACTTGGTTGCAGTCGCCTCAAGTGGGCAGAAGTAATTCGTTGTTGAGTGCATTAAATTTAACCGCTGATTTGCCCATAGGCTTGCCTTTGGCGCTGTATGCTGATTTAGGATTTTATAGTTTGGAGCAATTGCCTTATAGCGATACACATAATCTTTTGTACGATGGTGGTATCACATTTAAGTTCACTAAAAATATTCAAATCAACTTCCCATTAATAGCTTGTGAAGATTTAAGAAATAATTACAACAGCGTTTATTCCGATAAATCTTCGTTTGTAAAATGGGCAAACCGCATCACTTTCGTTTTCAACATCAACAACATGAATCCGATAAAAGCTGTACAGAACTTCAGTGTAAATTAGTTGTTGTTGGGTAAAAGATTTCTTTCAAAAAAATATTAAATGGATAAAATAGAATTCAGCAAACACACTTTAAAAAATGGTTTGCGATTGATAATTCAACAAGATAAAACTACACCGATGGCTGTTGTAAATATTTTGTATGATGTGGGCAGCCGCGATGAAAGCCCCGACAAGACTGGCTTTGCACATCTTTTTGAACATTTGATGTTTGGTGGAAGTATCAATATAGAATCGTTTGACGAGCCAATTGAAATGGCTGGCGGAAAAAATAATGCATTCACCAATACCGATATCACCAACTATTATGAAGTGATGCCAGCGCAAAATATTGAAACCGCTTTGTGGTTAGAATCGGACAGAATGTTGAGTTTGGCTTTTAATCCTGAATCGTTGGAAACGCAACGAAAAGTGGTGAGCGAAGAATACAAAGAACACTACATCAATCAGCCTTATGGTGATGTTTCGCATTTGATGAGTGAGTTGTGTTTCAAGGTTCATCCTTATCGCTGGCCCACTATTGGTGCAAGCTTGAAACATATTGAGGATGCTACTTTGAAAGATGTAAAAGCATTTTTCAAAAAACATTATTTGCCCAACAATGCTATCCTAGCAATTTGCAGCCCGATGAGTGAAAATGAAATTTTGCCATTGGTAGAAAAATATTTTGGTGAAATAAAAATGGGTGAAGTGCCTGTAAGAAATTTACCAAAAGAGCCAGCCCAAACTGCTTATAGAAATTTGAAAGTGCAACGTAAAGTGGCTACCAATGCGTTTTACATGAGTTTTCATGCTTTGGAAAGAACGCATCCTGATTTTTATGCGATGGATATTATTACCGATTTATTGAGCAACGGAAAAAGCAGTAGAATGTATCAACGATTGGTGAAAGATAATCCGTTGTTTGGCAACATCAGTTGTTATCACACAGGCAATCACGACCCAGGATTGGTGAAAATAAGTGGAAAATTATTGCCCAATATTTCGTTTGAAAGTGCCGAAGATGCTGTGTTTGCCGAAATTGAAAAATTGTGCCACTCAAAAATTGATGAACAGGAATTGCAAAAAGTGAAAAACAAAATTGAATCAACGCATCAATTCAGCAATGTTGATTTGGGCGAACGAGTATTTAGTTTGGCTTACTACGAATTGTTGTTCAACGATGCAAACCGCATCAATACTGATTTTGAACATTATCAAAAAGTAACCACACAAGATGTGCAACGGGTAGCAAAAGAAATTTTTAGAAAAGAAAATTGCAGCACGATGTATTATGAAGCGGTGAAATAATTTGTGATTATGGAACGGAATAATTATATTTGGAAACAAAATCAAAAAATCATGAAAAACTTTTTAATCATTTTGTTTGTTCTTTTTTCATTTTCAGTAAAAGCTCAAATTCCTTCCAACATTGGTTTTGATGGCGGTGATTTGACTGGTTGGCAATCGTTTATCAGTGGTGATACTTTATGTACGATGGGGAATCCAGGCACGGCTACAACTGGCGGTAATTGTAGCTATCAAGTTTCAAACTCTAATCCGTTTGACCCAATTCAAACTTGCTACAATGTAGGGTTCAACCAACAAATTTTAACCAACTTCAGAATCAAAATAGTTGATACTTCTACTTCTATTTATTCAAATCTTTTATACACTTCCTCAATTGGAGTTGACCCAATTACTCATTTACCAGTTGTTTGCCCAACAATTTTAAATAATAAATACTCTTTAAAATTGGGCGATGACCAAATCAATGACAGCGCAGAAACTGTGAGTGTTCAATTTGCTGTTACTCATCAAAATCAATTCTTAACCTATAAATATTCAGCAGTTTTAGATTTACCACCTGGTCATGATTATTGTCAAGAACCTCGATTAGAATTTTTGTTGTACGATTTAGGTCCTGTTGGCAATCATTATGCATCAAAAGTAAAAGATACTTTCTCATTAATTATTTCAACTCCTAAACCCAGCAATCCGCCATTGGGTTGGTTTATTGTAAAAGATACTACTAATACGCTCGATACTTTTTTGTGTACAAATTGGCTTCCATTTTCGATGGACTTGAGCAGTTATTATAACCATGATATAGAATTAGATTTAACCACAAGCGATTGTGCATTAGGTGCTCATGCAGGTTATGCTTACATTGATTTTGATACACTTTTTTATCCTCAAACTTTATTTTGTCAAGGCGATACAGCAGCAAGATTAATAGCCCCAGCAGGTTACAGCAATTATACTTGGAATAAAGTTGGAAACACAACGCCTATTTTATCAGGGAATTATGATTCGTTAGTTGTTTACCACCCCACACTTGATGACATGTATTCCGTTAGTTTCAAATCACCATATTCACATACCGACCGAACTTTGTTTTACAAAATACAATACACTTGTCGTCAAGCAAATTCAGGTGTTTCATCAATATTAAATGATTTGAGTAATAAATTAATTATCGCTCCAAATCCTTGCACCGATGAACTAAAAATTTTGAATACCGATGTTAAAATCAAAAAAGTTGAAATCATTGATTTGCTTGGCAGAACTGTGTTTGAGCCAATAATTTATAACGCATCATTTGCAACAAACGAATTAACGTCTGGCATTTATTTCCTCAAAGCAACTGATGAAAAAGCAATGATTCATACCGCAAAATTTGTGAAAGAATAATTCCCAGCCTAAATTTATTTATCGTGTTGTTTAGCACAAACCAATGCATCAAGTTTTAAATAAACACAACAGCCTACTTAAAGAATGCAAAATAAAATTTGTTCGCAGCAGCGGCGCAGGCGGGCAAAATGTGAACAAAGTGGCTTCGCAAGCCGAGTTGTATTTTGATGTTTGGCAAAGCAAAGTTTTAACCGACGAACAAAAGAAAATCGTTAGCGAAAAATTAGCCACCAAAATGAGTAGCGAAGGCATTTTGCAGTTGCAAAATCAAACGGATAGAAGCCAGTTGGGCAACAAAGAAAAAGTGCAAAGAAAGTTTTTAGCGGTTATTGAAAAAGCTTTAACACCAAAGAAAAAACGACTGAAAACAAAAGTGACAAAAGCAGCAAAAGAGAAAAGAATAAAAAGCAAAAAAGTGGTTGGCGAAAAAAAGCAATCAAGGAAAAAAATAAACCCAAAAGAAATTTAAACATGCTCAATAGAACCATAGCTCCGGCTTTTCAGCCGATTCCCGAAATTAAAATTCCTGTTTTAGAAAAATCAACCTTGGATAATGGCATGACTGTAAATGTGCTGCCATTGCACAATTCACCAATTATTGATTTTACCATCAGCGTTAATGCAGGTAGTATTGTTGAAAATAAAATGCTGGTAGCATCCTTTGCAAATCGGCAAATGCAGGAAGGAACAGCGTTGCACAGTGGTTTGCAAATTGCCGACCACTTCGATTTTTATGGCGCAACACTAAAATTAAATTGCGGAAGCGATGAAGCTATAATTGGTTTTACAGGTTTGAAAAAACATTTCAAAGCCTTGCTGCCCATGATTCAGGAAATGATTTTGCAACCCACTTTTAGCGAAAAAGAATTGCAAAATAATGTGCATCGCAGCAAAGATAGTTTTCGGCAAAGCATGCAAAAGCCTGAATATTTATGCAAAAGAATTTTCAGCAATAAACTATTTGGTGCAAATCATCCGTATGGTAGAATGGTGGAAGAAGCTGATTACGACAGTGTTTCAGCCGATGAATTGAAATCATTTCATCAGCAATTTTATGTACCCAACAATGCTTTAGCATTGTTAGCTGGTGATGTCGATGATTCAATGTTGAAAGAAATTGAAAATTTGTTCAGCTCGAAACATTGGAACAGCAAAGCTTTGCAGCCCATTCAATTTCCAGAGAGCGTAATTTCGGAAGAAAGAAAAATTCATCAAAGCCGTGAAAATGCGGTGCAAAGCAGCATTCGCATTGGGCAACATACTATCAACAGAAAACATGCTGATGCAAATATTTTAAGATTAACCAACACCATATTTGGTGGCTATTTCGGCAGCCGATTGATGATGAATATTAGAGAAGATAAAGGCTACACTTATGGCATACATTCAGGTGTTTCTTTCAATAAATTGAGCAGCTATCATTACATCAAAACCGAAGTGGGTAGCGAAGTTTGCGATGATGCTATCAATGAAATTTATAAGGAAATTGAAATTCTACAAAACGAAAAAGTGGATGCTGATGAATTGGATAAAGTGAAAAATTATATGCTCGGCAGTTACTTAGAAGACCTTGGAAATATTTTTCAAATGAGCTCGTTATATTTATCGTATTTGCAACAAGGATTAACTTTGCAAGATTACTACGAAGCCATTGAAACCATTAGAAATGCTGGCATTGATGATGTTTTAAATTGTGCTCAAAAATATTTCGACAAAAATAAAATGGTGGAGGTGGCTGTAGGATAGGCAGTTTGTAAAGTTGAAAGTTCATCAAGTTTGTAAAGAGTTTTTTTGAAGAAAACGTTTTCACGATTTTTGTTGTCTTATATCTAAAGCTAAATTTCAAATTGCGAAAGTTGTTAAAAATATTGTTACTTGTTTTTTTTCCATCGCTTGTATTTTCGCAAGCAGCGGTGCATTTGAATTGTGTGAGCAGTTTAGGAAATGGGAGTGTTGTGTTAAGATGGAATGTACCTTCAAACCCTTGTCCAGTAGGTTGTTTTGTGGATTATAAAATTTATTCCTCAAAAAACAGAGCTCCTTTTGTTTTGGTGGGAACAGTAAATAATTCGACTAAAACTATCGACACTATAATTGGTGTTAACCCCACATTTCCTCATGATTCATTTCTTTATTTTATTGAAACAGAATGTAATTGCGGAGGTGGCAGTATTTATTCTTATTCAGATACAGCTAATCTTAATGTCAATACACCCGATGTTCCAATAATTAATTTTGTAACTGTAAATGGAAATCTGATTTTGATGAATTGGTCGCCAAGTGCATCGGCACAAACTTTTGCTTATATCATTTACTATTATGACGCGACACAAAATAAATACCTAAAAATTGATACTGTTTTTGGTTATAAAACTGATTCGGACTTAATTTCGGGTTATAACCCCAATACACAATCGGCGGCATTTTCAATCGCTGCTTTGGATAGTTGTGGTTCATTGGGACCGTTTAGTATGCTACCTCAATACACAGTTTTTTTGCAAATAGTACAAAACAGATGCAACCATTCTATCACTTTAAATTGGAATGATTATAAAAATTGGCAGAAGGGTGTGAAGCAATATGAAATTTATGAAAACATTAATGGTGCTGGGTTTGCAAAGGTTCAAACTTTAAATGCAACTACACTTAGTTATACTTTCAATAGTGTGCATGATGGCGATTCACTTTGTTTTTTTGTAAAAGCCCGTGAAAATATTTTGAATGATACTTCTATTTCAAACGAAGTTTGCATAAAAATAAATGTGGTGCAACCACCTGCTTACACCATGTATCAGAACGCATCAGTTTTTCAAAACAATTCAGTGCAAATTATTTTTGTACCTGATGTTACTGCTGATTTAGAATCGTTTAATATTTTACGAAGTACTACCAACAGTAACTATAGTTTTATTCAATCAGTTAATTCTGCAAAGCCTTTATTGTCGCCAATTACAACCAATGATGCGACAGCATTGGTTCATCAAAAACCCATGTATTATTTCATTGAATCGGTTGATAGTTGCGGAAAAGTTTTTTCAGGTACGCATTGCAACACCATTTTTTTAAGCGGTGATATTAATGGCAGCAATTCAACAACTTTGAAATGGAATCCATTTCACGTTGATAGTGCTATAGTTCATTCTTACGATATTTTGCGGAGCAATAATGGTGGACAATCGTTTGTTCAAATTGGGAATGTAGATTCCGCAACATTTACTTTCAATGATAATTTACAGCAATTCGCAACATCGCCCGACAGCTTCTGTTATAGAATACAGGCGCATTTCAGCTTTGCTAATAAATTATTTGTACCAAGCAATAATATTAGTTTATCAAATGATTGGTGTGCTCATTGTTATTCTGAATTTTTTGCTCCCAACACAATTTTTCCGAAAGGAAAAAATAATTTGTTCAAACCTATCATCACCTTTCCCGATATTGAAAATTATCAAATGATTATTTTTAATCGTTACGGCGAAAAGATTTTTATCAGCAACGATTACAATACTGGCTGGAACGGCACTTTCAACGGAACAGAGGTACCACAAGGCAACTATACTTATTTAATTACTTTCCAAAAACCTGATGGTAAAAAATTTGTGCAGCAAGGAAATGTAGTGGTGATTTATTGAAAATAAAAAAAATCCGCTAGTCAACCACGAACTAACGGACTTTCAAAAAGTGTTACTTTTTAATTATAACCTCGATACAAAAATACAGTGCCAATAAGGCTTTCAGAGTAAGTTTGTTCTTGTAAATTTTTACGTGTAAAATCGTATTGTCGGAATCAACAGAAGTAATTTGCAATTTGAAAATTGCATCAATCCATCACTCTCACTTTCACTTTGTAAGTGCCTGAATTGGCAGCATTAAAAACTGTTTCATAAATAGCCAAATACAAAACACCTGATGTGGCAGCCTTACCTCTATAGCTGGCTCCTGCTTTAGTGATTTGACCATTTTCACCGATTTTAAAAACCACGTGCCCATACGAAGGGGCATTGGTACCACCATCGCTTGGTGCTGGTGCACCATTCACACCACCATCGGGTGTGTATGAATTATTCGAAAGGCTTGCTAATACTACTTTTCCGTTGGCCGTAATGATAACTGTTTTGCCTTCTTTCACATTAATTCCGGTGCTAAAAAATCCACCATCAGCATTGCCTGAAATATTCTTATTAGCATTTAAAATGAAAGTTTTAGTATTACCTTCATCAGGCATTTCGCTTGCAACATCAATGCTAACAATACTTTTGCGTTGCAATTCAATATTTCCATAAGCAGTTTCTAACTGAATATTTCCTGAAAAATTACAAACGCCTTCTACTGAATAATTGTCATCAAATTTTATCACATCATCCATTGGCGATTTTTCATCCACATTGTAAAAAGAAATTAGCTGCTGCAAAGCCGCTTCAACACTATATTCTGGTGAAGATGTTACTGTGTAATTTTCGCTATTCATGTAATCTTTTATCACAGCAATTGCGCTGGGCTCTTGTTGCATCAGGCTTTCAAAGGCATTTTTTTGCACTTCGGGTTTCATGTTATACAATTGGTCGAGCAATTTAGTGATGCCTTCTTTATCCAATTCAGGATTATAAATCCCCACTTTGATATTGTTGATGGCAGTGATTGGAAAAGCTAATGGACCATAAGATGTACTAACAATCAGCGTTCTGATAGATGTCGTACCCGAAATCACATCGCCATTTCGCATGTGAACGGTGAAAGTAACTTTTTCTTTTTTTGTGTTTTTATCAGCAAATACATGAGCAAATAAAAAAACAGTAAACAGCAACAAGAATATTTTTTTCATTGAAAAAATTTATTTGAAGAATTTGAAACGCAAAGTTGGTGAAATATTTGAGAAAGAAAATTTTTCTTCGCCATCAATTAAGCTGGCAATTTAATAGTGTAAGACTTGTGTTTTAAGTTTTTTAAATAAGGCTTACGCAGCCATGGATTCAGCATTTTCAGCATTTTATAGTTAGTTCCATTGTCGATGGCAAATTGCGCCAAATCTTCAATAGTTGAATTTACCTCAACATTTTTAAAACTATAGGGAGGATAAAAATCTGATTCATTCAAATTAAATCCGTAACGCAACGGATGCGTATAAATTTCTTTTATCGCCAAGATTCTGAAAACATAACGCATCGTTTCTTCGGGCAACAACAAATCGTAGTAATTATTTTGATGTTGTTGCGCCATAAATCTTTGCGTTCCCCCTTCGCCGCAATTGTAAGCCGCAGCAGCCAATGTCCAGCTTCCGAGCATATTTTTTATTTTACTTAAATAAGCGCAAGCTGCCTCGGTTGATTTTTCTACATTATACCTTTCATCCACTTCGTCATTAATTTCTAACCCATATTTCCTTCCTGTTTCGTCCATGAATTGCCAAAAGCCAGCTGCGCCAACTCTTGATGCAACGGGCTGCAAAGCACTTTCAGCCATACATAAGTATTTGAAATCATCGGGCAAACCATAAGAACTAAGTGTGTTTTCGATTTGCGGAAACCAACGAGTAGTTTGTTTTAAATTTAAAATTGCACTGGCTTGCAAGTAGGCATTAATAGTGAGTTCACGGTCGAATCGCTCACGAATATCTGGTTGATTTAATGGCACTATTTCACCAGCAAATGATGCTGATTTCGGGAAAATTGGTGGATGAATATTGATGGCATACACCGAATCTTTAGGCTCGGAAGATGGCGTAAATGCCACTTTTTTTTCGTTATTTAAAAATGCATTTACAGTTGAAGCAATAAAAATTGAGACCACTGCTAAGCTGCCGAAAAATATTTTTTTTGAAATGATTAAATGGTTTTTCATGTTGCTTTCAAAACTATAAATTAATACGAAAACAATGAGAAATAGTTTTCAAATTGTTAGAAATAATTTGAAAAAGTTAGTCGGTTTGTTCTAATACCTTCCTGACTAATTCAACTTCTGATTTTTCGATTAAATCAGTTATTGACAATCCGAAAACATTGGCTAAACTAATTAGCGTACCCATTGATGTATCAGAAGCATTAGCTTCAATATTGATTAAAGTTCTTCTGCTTATACTTACAGCATCTGCAACGTATTGCTGGCTGTATCTTTTCATCTCTCTCAATCTTTTTAATTTACTCCCAATATTTGCAGGTAGTTTGTTATGATTCATAGAAAAAGTTTTTTCAAAAATAAAAACTTTCAATCACTTGCAAAAAAAAAAAATACAAAAAGTGCAATAAATTGCACAATATGTGAAAAATTTTGCACAACAAGTGAAGGAAGAAATCTTGTGAGAAAAAAGAGAAATTAAGATTTTTGCGTCGTGTTTTTTTAATGAAATATTATTTCCGATTTCAACCGAAAAAAATAATCAACTACAAAAATGTAGCAACAAAAAAGCGGTGAAGAAAATCTGAAAGAAATGATTTGAAAAAACTTACTCAAAACACGGGCGATGGCTATACTCCTCATGTTGGTGAGTGATTAAATTAGCTGCAAACAATTTTTTTAAAACAAAAACTTAATTAACAATGAAAAAGATTTTAGTAGGATTAACTTTCCTTACAGCAGTCAGCAGCGCTACATTTTTTTCTTGTAAAAAATCAGAAATAAATAAGCAAGCAACTGCTAGCAATCAAAGCACATCAAAAGTTAGTTCAGAAACTTTAGAGAAAATAAAAACTACAACAAGTTCTTTTATCATCAAAGAACATTCCCATAATTTTACTAAACGACCTCAATGGCTTCAAACTATTCTTGATGATTTGAGCGGTGCAGCTAAAGGAGCACCATTAGCGGTAATTAATCCAGCATTAGGTGTTGGCGCAGCAATCACATGTGGTATCATTAGTTCGATGAAGGCGGTCTATCAAAATAATTCAAATTCTTCAAATAACCAAATAAGAAACATTTCCTTCCCTATCTCATCAACTGTTTCCAATTCAAATAATCCTTATGACTATGTAGGCTATTGGCACTACTACACACTAAATAGTGCATTAAGTAATACATCTAATTATGAAGATATCAATGATAGTTTTTCTTACTGTGTAACTTATTCTTTTATTTCTAGTACATTGACGAGTAATAATGTCTTTGGAGGAACCTCATTTTCTTCTATAATTGGCGGTAATTATTCTACTTTAAAATCTGATTTTAACTACGTTGCCTCTTTATCAACTACAACTTGCTCTAGTGCTTTGTATCAAATGCATTCAGATGGTTACATCAATGATGTTCAATATAGTGTATTGAGCGACTATTTTGATGCAATTGATAATTCTAATTCTGCCAGCGATTTTGCTACATATTCTGTAGACATCGAAAATGATATTGTATCTGATACATCATTATCTAGCAATGATAAACAATGTTTATTAATGATTATGTCAACAGCCCGATATTCGCTTCAATACTATTCTTTGCAATAATTAATTCATTGTACTTTTGAAAAAACATTTTTTATGAAACGTTTAATTTTATTTTCGTTACTGTTTATTTTTTCAGTAAATTGTTTTAGTCAATCTATCAGAAATGATTATTACTATTCAGTCGGGTTTACTTCGTTCAACAAATTTAGTATCAATGAGCAACTTGCAAAAAGCAATTTGAAAGAAATGCAGCCGTATTCATTAAGTGCTTCCATTGTGGGCGTTAATCGATACATCAAAAAATGGCAAATCAATGCAGCATTTCAGTGGGGCTTTAATTCTGTTTCAAATCAAAAAGCTAACAAAATGACGAATTTGAAAGAAACAGTCAGAGTTGGTTATAAACTGTTTGATAAGAAAAATGTCAGAATTTACACAGGTGCTGATGTGAGTTTTTATTACTTCAAAATGTTGTTGTCATCATCATCTAATACCATTGATTTGAATAACATCAATCCTTCAACGCAAGCCGGATTGATGGAGTTGTATGATAATGTGCTGTTTGCAGGTCCGTTTTTCAGCATTGATTTATTTAGCAACGAGCCACATGCTGTCAGAATTTTGGTGCATACAGGTCATACATTTTATGATTCAAAATGGAGTTCTGTCGGCAATTCTACTGTTACTAATGCTGTTTCTGAAAAAATAAATTCAATAGGCGTTGATTTGATTTATCCGTTAATTGTGAAATTCAATAATCAAGGGAATGTCAAACAATAATTTTCTTGTTCAACAAAAAAGGCTACAAAATTTTGTAGCCTTTTTATTTTTTACGCCCCACTAAATTGCCTCAAAAATCTCACATCATTTTCGCTGAATAATCGCAAATCATTGATTTGATATTTCAACATCGTCAAGCGTTCGATACCCATGCCGAATGCAAAACCAGAATATTTTTTTGAATCAATTTTGCAATTTTCCAACACGTTTGGATGCACCATTCCGCAACCTAAAATTTCTACCCAACCACTTTGCTTGCAAACGCTACAACCGCTTCCACCGCAGATTTGACAATCAATATCCATTTCAGCCGAAGGCTCAGTGAATGGAAAATAACTTGGGCGAAAACGCACTTTTACATGGTCGCCAAAAAATCTTTTTACAAAATAATAAAGCGTTTGTTTCAAATCAACAAACGAAACTTTTTCGGCAATGTACAAACCTTCTACTTGGTGAAAGTAGCAATGGGCACGGGCTGAAATGGTTTCATTTCTATAAACTCTGCCTGGCATAATGCTGCGAATCGGTGGTTGCGTATGTTCCATCAAGCGCACTTGTACGCTGCTGGTGTGGGTTCGCAACATCCAATCAGGATTTTGATTCACGAAAAAAGTGTCTTGCATATCTCTTGCAGGATGGTCGGCAGGTAAATTCAAAGCAGAGAAATTATGCCAATCATCTTCAATTTCTTGTGCTTCCGAAACATCAAAACCAATCTCTCCAAAAATGTCGATGATTTTATTTTGAACGATTGAAATTGGATGACGACTACCTTCAAAATTTTCAACAGGCAAACTCAAATCTGGTTTTGTTTGCGCTGATAATTTTTCTTCTTTCAAAGTTTTAAATTCTTCAAACTTGGCTTCAGCTAACTGTTTCAGGTTGTTCATCAACACGCCAAAATCTTTTTTGTGTTCGGCAGGAATGTTTTTTATTTCGCCGTATAAATCTTTCAGAATGTTTTTTGCGCCCAGAAAGCGAATGCGAAATTTTTCCAACTCATCCGATGAATTGGCTTTAAATTCGGCTACTTCACTTTTTAATTTTTCGATAATTTCTTTTTGTGCTTGCATTATTTTTCGATAAAAAACAAAGATAGGGTTTCATTCAGAAAAAATATTTTCATCTTGCTGTAACTTTTTAAATTAGTCAAACGACTTATTAGCAACGATGACGATAAACGATTACAATTTTTGTGTTACCGCTTATGCCGACCATCTGTTTCGATTCATTTTTAAACATACCCAGCATGAAGAAAATGCAAGAGATGTGGTTCAAAATGCTTTTGAAATTTTATGGAAAAAACGTGATGAAGTAGAAATGGAAAAAGCGAAATCGTTTTTGTTTAGTGTGGCTTATAAAAATAAAATTGACCAGTTTAGAAAGCAAAGCAAGGTGAATTTGGTAGATGAATTTTCGGCACAAACAAAAATTATCAACGAACATAAATCGGGATTGAAAGATGCTTTGGAAAAGGCTTTGAACACTTTGCCCGACATACAAAAATCTTGTGTGTTGTTGAGAGATTATGAAGGTTATGATTACAAAGAGATTGGTGAAATTTTAAACCTCAACGAATCGCAAGTGAAGGTATATATTTTCAGAGCAAGGCAAAGTTTGAAAAATTATTTAGTAAGCATCGAAACAGTTTTATAACATGAACATCAACAGAAATAATTACGAAGCATATTTTATCAGCTACATTGAAAATGAGCTGAATAATACACAGCGGAAGGCTGTCGAAGATTTTGTGGCAATGAATCCTGATTTGAAAAATGAATTGGAATTATTCGGTGCAACAAAATTGGAAGCTGATGAAAAAATAATTTTTGCTGATAAAGAAAGTTTGTTGCAAAAAAATTCAACGAAAATTATTGCTTGGAAATGGAACATCAATGTGTGGGCATCGGCGGCAATCTTGCTGCTATTGCTGGGTGTGGGTTGGTGGATGATGAATCAGTCGGCAGTAAAAAGTCATCAGTTTTCAGAAGAGAAAATAAATGTAAAAAGTGATTCAGTGAAGAGTTCGGAATTGAGAATTCGGAATTCGGAATTGATAAAAACAGAGAAGCATTATTTAGCGAAAAACAATTTTGCAAAAACAAAAAGAGTGGAGAATAAAAATTTCAATGCAAAAATAATTTTGCCTGAAACTATTGATACTGCTGAATTACCGAACTCTTGGACAAGTAGAAAAAAATGGAACGAAGAACATGAAATACATGTGGTGCAAGAAATAAAGCCCGAAGAAATTTTACAAGTACAAAAAAATGTAGCCGAAATTGATACAATAAAAGCTGTGGCACAAAATGCAATTTCTGTTCCACCAACAAAAAAAACAGAAGAAAAAATGATTGCTCAAATTCCTTTTAAAACCAGCAAAAACGAAAGGCAGATTTTGAAAATGTTGGCTTGGGCAAGCAGCAAAGTGCTGGGCAAAGAAACCAACAATGGCAATTTTGATGTGAGCATTGGTTTTGCTGAAATCAGCCACAAACAAGCATTACAAGACAATTAAAACATAAACATTCAACAACAATAAAAATTAAATCAAGATGAAAAACAAAATTCTTACAATTTCATTAATGCTTTTAGCATTAGGTACAAAAGCCGTAACATTTGATTCTATAAAAGTGAAAAAATCCTATCCAATTAAATCGGTGGAGATTGGTATAATAAAAAAGGGTAACGATACGGCATTTGTTCATGATGATACAACCACAATTAGAATTGGAAAAATTGGGATTAGAATAAACCCTAAAAAAGTAGAAATAACAAAAGATTCCTCTTCAAAACAAGTAATTCATAAACATAAAAACATTGAAAACTGTTGGCTGGGATTCGATTTGGGGTTATGTAATTATCACGTCATGAATAATTTTGGTAGCACTTTCGAGTTACGTCAGTCTAAATCAGTTAATGTGAAATTGTACTTGATTCAACAGCGAATTAACTTAATTCAACATCATGTAAATTTTCGTTGGGGTTTGGGCGTAACTTGGGATAATTATCGCTTTAATGGCAATAATAAAAATACCGATTTGCTTAAAAATAAAACTGATGGAACGCTTTATGCCATCAATGATTCAGTGAATTATACCAAAAATAAATTCGTTACAAAATATTTAACTGTGCCTACAATGATTGAATTTTCATTTGGCAAAAAAGATAGTTGGAAATCATTTCGATTGGCTGCTGGATTGGAATTCAATTTATTGTTAGAGGGTTGGCAAAAACAAGTAAGTGCTGAAAGAGGCAAGGAACATAGGTTTTCAGGCGATTATAATTTATCGCAAATGCCTATTAATTATGTTGTAAGATTAGGAGTGGGTAAATTAAATTTCTTTGGCACTTATGCTTTAACACCTATGTTCAATACTTCACAAACATCTTTGACGAGTAGTTATATACTACCCAAAATGTATCCTTGGGCAATTGGTATTCAATTAAATGGGTTGTAAAAATCAGAATAACCTTCTTTTGAAAATTCTATAAGCGACCTCATCTTTATCTTCTCCAATAGAGAAGAATGGTATTTTCAAAAGAAGTTTAATAAAAAAAGGCTGTTTTCCGAAAAAGAAAACAGCCTTTTAATTTTTTATTGCGATGGAATAAAATTAATTCAGACCAACACGTTTGAACAAATTTACTTTCAAATCTTTGTCAATTCCTTTTAAGTAATCAGCAACAGTTTTGTTACCGTCTTTCACAAAAAATTGATTTAACAAAGTGCTTTCTTTGTAAAATTTTTCAACTGTACCCGAAGCAATTTTGTCAACGATATTAGCTGGTTTGCCTTCTTGAATTGCTTTTTCACGAGCAATTTCCATTTCACGATTTACCACATCCATTGGCACATCAGCTTTATCAACAGCTACTGGATTCATCGCTGCAATTTGCATCGCTAAATCTTTTCCTATTTCAGTTGATTCAGCAATGTTTTTATTCATTGAAACCAACACACCCAATTTGTTACCCATGTGGATGTATGGCACCACTACTTCACCTTGCACTTTTTCATATTTGCTTAATGAAATTTTTTCGCCAATTCTGCCAACTTGTTCAGTGATTCTATCTGCAATTGATAAACCATCAATTTGGCAATTTAATAATTCTTCAATTGTTGCAGGTTGATTGGTTAATGCTGCGTTTGCAATTTGTGTAGCAAAGCCCACAAAATTTTCATTTTTAGCTACGAAATCAGTTTCGCAATTTAAGCAAATTGCAATGCCAGTTTTTGCATCAGATGATGTCAAAGCTATTACTGCACCTTCTTTCGCTTCACGTTCGTTACGCAATGCTGCCACTTTTTGTCCTTTCTTTCTTAAATAATCAATTGCACCTTCAAAATCGCCGTTAGAAGCTTCTAATGCTTTTTTACAATCCATCATGCCGGCACCGGTTTGCAATCTTAATTTGTTAATTTCTGCTGCTGTAATCATTTTTATTTGATTTTTATTTTTTATTTGATTAATTTAAAAAAGTCATCTTGCACATGGCTCGATGACTTTTTTTGATATTGTTGTTGATAAACTTGAAAAACTGTATTATCGTGGTTTACGTTCGCCAGCTACTTTGTGAGCAGGTTTACGAATTTTACCATTAGCCGCTGATTTTTTTCTGCCTTCTTCGCTGTTATCATCACCTTCAGTCGAATTGGTTAAATTGTTCTGAGCTGCTTCTTCTGTTTCTTCGGCTTCATCTACTTTTTCGTTTTTGCGTTCTTCCAATCCTTCCATCACTGCATTCATTAAATAAGTAGTGATAGCAGTTACCGATTTTGTAGCATCATCGTTAGCAGGGATTGCATAATCCACTGTGTTAGGGTCGCAGTTAGTATCAACCATTGCAAAAGTAGCAATGTTTAATTTTTTTGCTTCTGCTAATGCAATGTGTTCGTGCCCAATATCAACAATGAAAATAGCGGCTGGCAATCTACTCATATTAGCAATACCACCTAATACTTTTTCCATTTTATCTTTATCGCGGCTCATCATCAATTTTTCTTTTTTGGTGATGTTTTCCAAAGTGCCGTCAGCCAACATTTTCTCAATGCTTTGCATTTTTTTAATGCTTTTGCGAATGGTGTTGAAGTTGGTCAACATACCACCCAACCAACGTTCAGTAACGTAAGGCATTTGCGTACGTTGAGCACATTGCGCAACGATATCTTTTGCTTGTTTTTTTGTAGCAACAAACAAAATTTTTCTGCCAGCTTTAGCCATTGCTTTCATGTGTGCAGCAGCTTCATCTAAGCATTCAATTGTTTTGTTCAAATCAATGATGTGAATGCCTTTGCGTTCCATGAAAATGTAGGGTAACATTTTCGGATTCCATTTGCGTTTCAAGTGTCCGAAGTGAACGCCTGCATCTAATAATTCTTGTTGTGTTATTTTATTCATTATATGTGAATGATAAATAAGTTTTTGAAAATTGTTTGAGTTAATCGGTATTAAAAAAGATTAACGTTTGCTGAACTGTGAGCTACGACGAGCTTTTCTACGACCTGGTTTTTTACGTTCCACTTCTTTGCTGTTTCGAGTCATGCAATTTGCTGTACGCAATGCGCTTTTCCATTCGGCATTGAATTTTACCAATGCACGAGCAATAGCCAATTGAGCAGCTTCTGCCTGACCTTTCACACCACCGCCATCACAGTTTAATTTGATGTCGAATTCTTTTGCAGATTCAGTAATTTGCAATGGTTTCAACACACTGTTTTGGTGAAACATGATGGGAAAATAATCATTCAATGATTTATTGTTGATTAAAATTTCGCCCTTTCCTTTGCTCATGAATACTCGAGCAACGGATGCTTTACGGCGACCTACGGCGTTAATAACTTCCATGTTTAATTATTGTGCTGTTTAAATTATTTTTTGATTTCTAAAACTTTTGGGTTTTGTGCTTGATGCGGATGTTCAGCACCTGCATACACAAACAATTTGCTTTGCATAGCACGACCCAAGCGATTTTTAGGCAACATACCATGTACACAATTTTCAACCATTCGTGTTGGGTGTTTAGCATTCAAATCTTTTGGATTGGTGATTTTTTGACCACCTGGGTAGCCACTAAATGTGATTACTTCTACATCCTGCATTTTATGACCAGTCAATTTGAATTTACCAGCATTGATTACAATTACATAATCGCCAGTATCTACATGCGGTGTATAGCTTGCTTTGTGTTTACCACGAAGTACAGTTGCAATTCGTGTACACATTCTTCCTAAAACTTGATTTTCGGCATCCACTACAAACCACTGACGAGTCACGGTTTCGGGTTTTGCCATTACTGTTTTTAAACTAATCTTATCCACTGTTATTTTTCGTTTTACGTTTTTTAAATGGGCTGCAAATGTAGGTGCCTTTTTTTGTGCTGCCAAACATTTTGCAAAATTTATTTTTCAAAACCATCTAACTATTTGATTTTGAATAATAATTTATCACCTAAATATTTATAGCCAACTGCAAATATTGATGATAGGCGGCTTTTTTGAGTAGGTGAAATTTGTAGGATTGGTAAGGGTTTGAGTCTTGAAAGAAGAATCTTATTGCTAAATTATGACTTGGTGATGTAAGCAAATTTATCTTTTAATTTCAAAAACCAGCTTTCAAAATAATTAAAACTCAACCAACTTATGCCCACACTTAAAAGAAATGAAATCGGTAATTCAAACAACCAAATTTGCCAACTGTATTGATTCAATGAATATTTGCGAAGCAGCGTTAAACAAATCAAAATGCCGATGCTGTGCAAGCAGTACAGTCCGTAAGTAAATTTTCCCATTTGCGAAATTATTTTCCAATTGCCTACTTTGAATAATGAATTATCAGAAAAATTTTGCTCAACAATTATAAATGCAAAAGTGGTTCCCATGATTAATCGTTTCCACACAAACATTTGGGTATTAAAAAATATTTCGTCTTTAAAAGCAACATAACTAAACGCCAGCAGATAGAAGATGGCAATATTCCACTTCGGCATTTTTTTAACAAAGCTCAAAAACTTTTCATTGAAAAAACACAAATACGCAAACAAGCCACCAATAGCCATATCAGTAATCACACCCAAGGTATGCAAATCAATATTGATGCTATTTACAAAGCAAAGGCGAAACAAATTTGAAACAACAATCACTGCAACAATTAAATGCAAATAATATTTTCTTGGGGTGAAATAGAATAGTAAAGGCCACACTAAATAAAATTGTTCTTCAATTGCCACACTCCACAATACAGCAATCATCGAAGCGTCAGGCACATGAATCATTCTATCAAAATTATTCAGAAACGTGAAACACAAAAGTGGGTTGGCTGTTTCATTAGGAATTTGCCCAAATTTTAATTTTAAAATTGGAAAAATAAAAAATCCAAAAAGCAACACGGCATAATACAAGGGCCAAATTCGCAAAGCTCGGCGGATGTAAAAAGATTTTACATCAATTTTTGAGGTCAGTTCTTTTTCTTTTATCAATAAATAAGTAATCAAAAAACCACTCAAAACAAAAAAGAAACTTACGCCCAAATCGCCATTTGAAAACAATCGAAGCTTGATGATGCTATACCACAAGGTTTCTTTGATGGCTGGGTTATCGGCATTTACGCTATGCGATAAAAAAACAATTAGAAATGAAAAAAACCGCAACCCATCTAAATTTGGAAAAAAAAGTTTTTGTTTGTTGCTGCTCATTAGTTTAGGTCAGAAAAAATTATTGCTATTTTGAAAAGTTAATTTTGAACTGGAACAAATGTAAGGCAATATTTTTGGCAACTATTTTTTCAAACAAAAAAAGCCCGGTAGGCTTGGTAGCCCCGGGCAATTGTTGTTGTGTGTTTTTGTGTTTTCTAAAAAGTAAAGAGGGGCATCTGGGTTAGGTTTGGCAGTTATTGCCAATATTTTTTAAGGCAAAATTATTTCTGTATTTGCCACATTACTGTTGTTGTCAAAATTTAAAATTTCAGTGTTCATATCTACTGGTCTGCCGTTCACTAAATCGAATGTGAATAATTGTGCCCCAATTGGAATTTTTACTGCATTCGCATATTCAAATCCGTCGAACAATGGAATGGCATTGTCTTTCACGGCATATAAAAACTGAAATGATTGAGTATTTTTTTGAAAATAATAATGATAATCATCTTTGGTAATCATGAAAATATTTTGCTGATTAGCTGTTGGTAATTGTCCATTTTGTAATTGCAGAGTAGCGTTGTTGTTTAAAGGAACGTAAGTATAATTCATGTTCAAATACAATTCGGCTATCGAAACATTTTGCTGAACAACCGTTTCTAATGCGGCTTTTGCAGCTTTCACTTTTTTATGTTTATCACCTGCAAATGTGGCTACCGAAATCAGCATACAAAAAAGCATGGCAAAACTTCCAAGTGAGATGAAGGATAATTTTTTAATCATTTTTCAGTGCTTTAGTAGTTTGGGTTTTCAAAGTTTTTTCTTTCGCTTTGATGACACAAAATTACTATTGCAAAAAGCCGAAACAGTTAAGTAAGCAACTCCAAAATGCTAAGTAGAAAAACCTAAATGCCTTTGAAATGCTTGATTTATCAATGTTTTAGGGTGTTTCAAAAAAAATTATTACGTTTGAGGCATGTTGCTGTTTCAACCATTATATCACTTTGGAAGATATTGCCTGATGCTGAAAGGCGCATTCAGTAAGCCTGAAAACGCTGGCATGTATTGGAAAGAAACTATTCGCCAGATGGTTTCCATGGGCATAGGTTCTTTGGGAATTGTATGTGTCATCTCATTTTTTTTGGGCGCAGTTACAACAGTGCAAACGGCTTATCAATTAGTATCGCCGCTTGTTCCATTGTATGTGATTGCTTCTATTGTTCGTGATTCAGCAATTTTAGAATTATCCGTTTCGGTTTTGTGTTTAGTATTAGCAGGAAAAATTGGTAGTAACTTGGCTTCAGAGTTAGGAACCATGCGTATTTCAGAACAAATTGATGCATTAGAAATAATGGGCGTAAACAGCAAGGCATATTTAATTTTACCAAAAATTTTAGGTGCATTAGTTGCCATTCCAGCGTTGGTAATTATTTCATGTGCTGTAACAATTTTGGGAGGTTACACGGTTTCATTTTTCACTAGCGTCATAACACCCGAACAATATTTATATGGCTTGCACGATAAATTTGTAGGCTTCAATGTCACTTTTTGTTTAATCAAAGCATTCACTTTTGCTTTTATCATTTCCTCTATATCATGCTACTATGGCTACTTTACAGAGGGTGGCGCATTTGAAATTGGCAATAGCAGCACTAAAGCTGTAGTGTGGAGTTGCATTTTTATTTTAGTGAGCGATTATGTTTTAGCACAATTAATATTATGATTGAACTACAAAACATCAAAAAGAAATTTGGCGAAAATGATGTGTTGAAAGGCATTTCAGCCAAATTTGAAGCTGGCAAAACCAATTTAATTATTGGCACCAGTGGCAGCGGAAAAACCGTAACCATCAAATGTATGGTAGGTTTGTTTGAAGTAGATAGTGGCTCAATTTTGTATGATGGTAGAAATTTTTCAACCATGACTTTGGCTGAAAGAAAAGTAATTCGTAAAGAAATTGGCATGTTGTTTCAAGGCGGCGCATTGTTTGATAGCCTGAACATTGAGCAAAATGTGATGTTTCCACTCAACATGTTTAGCACGATGACCAAAAAAGAAAAATTAGACCGAGTAAATTTTTGTTTGGATAGAGTAAATCTTTCGGGCAAAAATAAATTATCACCCAGCGAAATTAGTGGTGGCATGAAAAAACGGGTGGGCATTGCACGAGCTATTGTTATGAATCCGAAATATCTTTTTTGCGATGAACCAAACAGTGGGCTCGACCCACAAACGTCTTTAGTGGTTGACCAACTTATCAAAGAAATTACCGAAGAATTTAAAATCACCACCATCATCAACACCCACGATATGAATAGTGTGTTGGAAATTGGCGACCATGTTGTTTTCTTATGGAAAGGATTAAAAGACTGGGAAGGTAGTGGCAAAGAGGTACTCACAGCCACTAATCCCGAATTGGATGAATTTATTTTTGCTTCAAAATTTTTGAAAGAAATTAAGAATAGAACTTTTTAAAGTTCTATTTTCCTCCATCCAAAAAATGATGAAATGTATCACTGCGTAAGCCTAAGCGCAAAGTTTCAACAGGTATCACATCGTTGGGTGCAATATTTCCTAAATTTACATTAGCCCCAATTAGCTTTATAAACCACGTCTGTTGTGCTTTTTGAGGTGCCTCCCAAATGATTTTTTCTTTTTTTATTTTCGTTAAAATTTCTTGTACCAAACCTTCTCTCACTTCGCCACTGCCTCGATAAATGCCCACGTTACCTGCTTCTCGGGCTTCGGCAATAACTTTGTAAGCACCAGCGTTTAATTCGGTTTCCATCAATTCAATCCATTGATAAGGTGGAAAGATTTTTTCAGCATCTTTACTTCCAACTTCACTCAACACTTTATAACCTTGCTTGGCAAGGGTTTCGATGTACTTTAGTTTTTTGCTATGTGCAATTTCTAATGAGCCATCGCTCACTTCTACAAATTCCATTTCATACTTTTCCAACACTTTTTGATAATCGGCAAATTGGTTTCGAGCAATAAATGC
The DNA here is from genome assembly GCA_903857255.1 of uncultured bacterium. Taxonomy (GTDB): domain Bacteria; phylum Bacteroidota; class Bacteroidia; order Chitinophagales; family CAIODY01; genus CAIODY01. The sequence continues at coordinate 90,693 of CAIODY010000043.1, read as the reverse complement.
TTCGAACATAGTACCGCCAAAGTAGTATGGAATATGGTGTTTGCGATACACCGCCAATTTTTCATTCAAATTCATCGTTACATAAGCAGTGCCAAATCCCAACTTCACAATATCAGTATAAGGTGCTGCGATGTTTAAAAAATTTTCTACTTCAGGTGTACTCAAACCTTTGTCCATCACCATTGTCCAGCCACTGTTTCGAGGCTTCATGGTACGCTTTGGCAAACCTTTTAATTCAAAATTTTGTATGGAATTGATTGCTTTACTCATGCGGTAAAAATAGGAACTAAATTGTTTAATAGTGCATGAGAAAAATCAGCAAGTATTTAATAAGATGTAAAAAAGCGTTTGGTAATTAAGTGACTGCAACATTCTTTTTATTTTCAATAGCATCAGTCAAATAATTTTCAATCAACCCGAAAACACTGATTAATAAAGGGATGACAGGCAACATGAAAAATAAAGAAAGAAAAAATGAGGGTGAATCGTTGTTGCCTAATAAGGATAAACCTGGTAAATACATTTTTGTGCAAGAAAAAAATAAAAACAAAGTAGAAAGATGCGTAAGCACAAATAACCACCAAAATGTTTTGCTGGATGATTGGCTATATTCTTTGTTTCGCCAAATTTTTTGATTAGCAAAAAAGATGTAGAAATAAAATAAAACATTCACCAAACAAGCCACAATGAACAACTTTTCAAATAATGAATGTTGTTGCCCCGATGAGGAAATGGGTAAAAATTTTGACAGCATCGAAGTCATAAAAAAGAAATCGAAAAAAGAAATCACTACAAAAGCTGCGCCCAATAAGGCATACAAGCTATAAAAACAATGAAAGTAAAAACTGATACGAGCTACTTTTTGTTCTGAATTCATGGGTAGGTTTTTTAAAAGTTGCTAAAAAATAGAATGATTGGTGTTCAAATTTAACAAATTTTCATCAAAACAAAAAATTGATTTTATTCTTTCCCACTTAAAACACAATCTTTTTTCAAATAGATTTTTTTGCCTGCTGCATTGAAGACTTCTGCATAAACAATGTAAATGCCTTTATTTAATTTATTCCCATTCGTATCTGTTCCATCCCATTGAAAAAAGCCATTTTGTTCTAAAGTTTGATTGTTGGCAATTGTTTTTACTAAAATGCCCAAACTATTGTAAACAGTGATGTTGGCGTTATAACCAGCATTATCCAAATGATAACGAATCGTTAAAATATCATTTTTGCCATCATCATCGGGTGTAAAAACTTTCGGCTCTAAATCAATTTCGGCATTTGTCGAAATAGAAGAAATGGATTCTGAATTTCGATAGGCTGGTGTCGCAAAACCCACTACCGATGCGGCACTGTGCCAATTATTTTCATCTTGCGTTTTTGCTTCGCTTGAAATTCTTTCTAAAGAAACACCTTGTTTTGAATGTAACAATGGATAATGCCAAGCATCCGAATAAGTGAGTTCATCAATAATTTTTCCTGATTGATTGATTAGCGCAACCGTTCCGTTGTGGTCGTCTAACGTAGGCACAGAGCCAATTTCCAGCACACCGTTTGGATTTGGTGTAGAATAATTTTGCAAAACATTATCTCGTGAATCGGTGATGGCTACATAATCATTTGGAAAAAACAAGTAGCCATTTTTTTGTGCAAACACAGCCGTATTCAAGTTTCCAGCCGCATCGGTGTTGGCAATTTGTAATTTTGAAAGGTCAATAATTTTATTGCTACGATTATAAATTTCAACAAAACGATTGCCATAAGTTTTTGGATAAAACAATACTTCATTTAGCACAACATCAATGCTGTCAACAGTTTCGGGCAATCCAAATTTTGCTGAATTGGCTGCAATTAAATTTGCGCTGCAATCTGAAATTCCATTTACAGTAATCGTGTAAATTGTTTTTAGTTGAAGTTTATTTGCAAAACTTAAAACAATGCTTTGTTCTGAATATCTTCCAAATTCACCATTGATTGGGTTTCCAATAGAATTATCTACCGCAAAATTTTGCAAGTTGGCAATTGCACTCACATTCATAGGTTCGCTAAAAAATATTTCTAAAGTTGTATCATTGATTGGAAATGCTCTAATCAAATCGGGCGAAATGTTATCAGGATTAAATCCATCTACCGAATTTTTTTTGCCAGGAGTGCCGCCACTTGGGTCGTTGCTGGCTTTCCAATTATTTGCACCACAAGGGTTTTTAAGGTCTATCATTTCCAAACTCCATCCACCATTTTTTTTGAAATTGCTTTGATACCAACTTAAATCATAACGAACTGAATGAATTAAATTTGAGTCGGCATCCAATAATTGAATATAATCACCATCGTTATTTAAGGAAACAATACTTGAACAAATTAATAATCGCCCATAAGATTGTAATGCTTGAGCATCACTAACTCCACAAACAATAACAAAACTATCTGGTTGAATAATGAAATGCTTATTAATTATTATGTAAGAGTTTGTATCAGTAATAATCCAATGATATAAATCAATCGGAAAACCCGAAACATTTTTCAACTCAATGTATTCTCCATTCGGCAAACCCACTGGTGGATTAGGATTCGCCATGATTTCATCAATAACAACATCATACGCTTTTGCTCTGTAAAAAGTAAAATTCAAAGTTTGATTGTTCATCACATTGCTACTCACATCAGCCACATTATTTACCGTGATTTGGTAATTTTTATTTTGAAAATTGCTAAAAAAAGTGAGATGCACTAAAGCTGTGTTTGTCGCATCACGTGTGGCATTCACAGCATTTCCAATGCCATTATTTACTGAATAATTTGCTGCATTTTGCGAAGAAGAAAGTTGTACCGATTCGCTAAACAACACATCCATTTGTGTAGAAGAAATTGGTGTAACACTCAACACCGTTGGTGGCGTAACATCAACAATATTGTTGCCTGCATAAACATCATCAAAATAAAATTTGGTGCTTCGGGTGGAAGTGTAACTGCACCAAAAGCCCATGTAGCCTGTGTTTCGGATGCTGGTATCAAAACAAGTACATTCTATATTGAAATCATTATTGCCCAAAGTGTCGCTCCAAATTGTCCAATTGCCAATTAAATCTCTTCGCACTTTTATTCGAAGTATGTTGGTGTTTTTTCCACAATGACCTTTCAAACCGCCACCAATCTTGGTTTTCACATTTGCTACTTGTTTGAAAAATTCTATCGAATCATTTGAACCAGCAGTTCCCATTTGAATAAAGTAGCCATTGGATGTTTTTTTCAAGTTTTGACTATCGCTTGAAAGATAAGCCCGTAGCTGATTTGAAGTGCTTGGCGCAAAATCTAACTTTACCCAAAATTGCCATTCGGTTGAATCTAATCTGTTTGAAATTGTTGAAATGTAGGCTGTATCAGTAATTGCAGGCGCATTCAATTGCAATTGCAAATTTGAATTGACAATAAATTTGCTGGTATCGCCCAGCCATGTTGGGTTTGCGGTGAAATTACCATCAGTAAATTTATCATTCACTTGTGCACTGGCAAAGTGAAAGCTGAAAACAATCAGTAAACAAAAAATAAGGTTTTTCATTTACTAAAAATAAAAAAACTCATTTAAAAAGAAAAATTATTTTGAATTGAATCGAGCGTTTTGTTGAATACTCAAAGTCAATTCTCTATAAACCTTTTTGAAATTGGGGTTGGTGAAAAATCGCAAATGATTTTGAATGGTATTTTCATCGCCCCGAATGGCAGGACCAGTTTGGCTTTCGGCAGCTGGCATTTTTTCTAATCGCTCGAAAGTTTCTTTTAAAAGTGGTTGTAAAAGTTTGAACTCTATTTTTTCAGCTTCGCAAATTTCTTGTGCAATGGCAATTAAATGGTTGGTAAAATTGTTGACAAACACAGCGGAAACATGCAACGCCAGCCGTTGTTCATCATTCATTTCGATGACGTTGTTACTAATTGATTTCGCAATTTCTTTTATCAATTTCGATTTACCAGAAATAATAAAAGGCACATTTTTTAAATCAGCATCCATTTCTTTTTTCAACGATTGCAAAGGATACAAGATGCCACTATCCCATTTTTCATTTGCCAAAACATTTATCGAAACAGAAGCCGCAGTATGCATCAACAATGGTTTTTGAGCAGTTGTTGAAATTTCAGCTGCAACAAGTTTGTTCAACTTTTTTACCACATTTTCAATCTCCGAATCATTTACTGTAATCAAATAAATAGCTGCTTTTTCAATTTTATTAAAATCAGTTTCGGCTTCGCAATTTAATTTTTCGGCTAAAACTTTTGCATGATTTTTATTTCGGCTAATCACTTGAACCACTTCAAAACCATTATGCAGAAAGGCTTTGCCAATATGTGTGGCAATATTTCCCGAACCGATGATAACTGTTTTCATATTCTGCTTAGCAATTAAAATAAATGAATGATTACAACTAATTTTGAACTCACAATTTTAAACAAATGGATTCAAACTTCGATTGGAAAAATTATCGCATCAATAAATACCCAATGTTTGCACAATATCTACTATTGGCAGGCACAGTGCTATTGTCGTTGATGGTTTTTCAAGGTGTTGGATTTTTAGTGTTGGGCGCAAAATATGGTATCAATAATTTGATGGAAGCCATGCAAAACCCATTGCAAAACATGCAATACATGAATGCTATTAAATGGTTGCAATTAATTTACAGCATTGGTGCATTTGGCTTGAGTGCCTTGCTGATAGCAGGTCTGAAACGCCCGAATCCGCTGGATTATTTGCAAGCGAAAAAAAATATCAATCTCGAAATGGTTTTTTATGGCATTGTATTAATGACCATTGCATTGCCACTCATCAACACAACGATGTATTACAACGAGCAAATTCATTTTGGTGCTTTGGATAATTTTTTCAGAAAAATGGAATTGCAAGATGCCGATTTAACCAAAGCATTTTTAAATGTCCACACTTGGAAAGGCTTGCTGTTCAATGTTTTCATCATTGGTTTGGTGGCGGCTGTGGTAGAAGAATTTTTATTCCGTGGTGTGTTGCAAAATATGTTGAACGAAAGTTTTAAAAATATTCACGTTTCAATTTTCATCACAGCGGCATTGTTTAGTGCTATTCACATGCAGTTTTTAGGATTCATTCCTCGGATGTTGATGGGCGTTGCGCTGGGTTATATGTATGCTTACAGCGGAAATATTCTGACAAATATTGCAGCACATTTTTTCAACAACGCATCGCAAGTGGTGATTGCTTATTTCTTTTACAACAACATGACTACGATGGATATGGATAAAGTAGAAGCGCCAAACTGGCTGGCAACAATAGCTTCAGCCGTGATGATGATTGTGTTGATAATTTGGATGAAAAAGAGAAGTGAAAAATTATTCCTCGTTTAAAATTGTTTCCAAATCAATTTTTAATTGAGGCAAATGGATTTGAACAACCGACCAAATTTCAGATAAATCCAAACCAAAATAATCGTGAGCAATAAAGTTGCGAAATGATTTGATATTACGCCATTCAATTTCGGTGTGATGTTCTTTCAGTTCATCACTCATGCGTTCGCAACATTCAGCAATGACCATAAAATTCATCAACACTGCATCGTAAACCAAATGATTATTTTCAAATTCTGGCAATGAATTGATGTTTGCTAAATAAGTTTCTATTCGCTCGATAGAACTTAAACAATCTTGCAAATTGAATTTGTCTTTTTCAAGCATACAAAGCCGATTGAAGAATTTTAGATTTTACGTAAGGCTTTAAATATTTTGGGTTGGCTAAGTCAACTGCCCGTCCCATCTCATTTTGCAAGTAATCTTTCAATTGCATTTTCAAAGTGAAAATGTCTTTGGCTTGTTCATCAAATTCAATCAACAAATCTACATCGCTCAATTCGGTGGCATTGCCATTGGCAAACGAACCAAACAAAGCCATATTTTTTACACCAAATTGTTGATGTAAAAATTCTTTTTTGCTTTTTAGCAATTGCAATATGGATGATTGATTAAGCATGATATTTTCTTTTACAAAAGTAAATTTTATTTTTAAACTTTACATTGCTTGAAAAGTCTCTTTTAAAACATTTCAATGAAACTAAAATTCCTTTTCCTGTTTTTATTCTTCGCTAATTTTTGTGTGGCGCAAAATCAGTTACGTGTTGCGAAAACTCACTATGCTTTTGGCGACACCATCGACAATTATTATTATTTGCATGAAAATCAAGAAGTAGAAATTACTTTTATAAATGGCTCATCCGTTGAAACTGATATTGATGGGATTGTTCAAGAAATACAAGATTCTTTTTTGACAATAAAAAATCAAAAAATATTTTATTCTTCTATCCAAAAAATAGCATTCAATAAAGATAACCATGAAAGAAAAATAAGACGAATTGGCAAAATGATTGCCTATCCAGAATTGATTTTCTTCGGGCTTACAGGTATTAGTTCGGCTCTGTATAATTTTGATGAAGCAGCAAACCAACAAAATCAATACAACAGATATTTTGGTTTTAAATTGATAAGCCTTGGTGGAATGATTGCATATGCGCCAATTGCATTGATTGGTGTTGCTATTGCATCCTTCACAAAAACTTATTTCTACGTTTTCAAAAAAGATGCAGCTTCAAAAAGGTTTTGCAAAATGAGTGTCGTTCACCCACTAACAAAATAGAATCATGAAACTAAAATTCCTTTTCCTGTTTTTATTCATCGCTAATTTTTGTGTGGCGCAAGATGCTGATTCAACAAAATCGAATTGGGATTATGGAATTGTAGTTGGTGGGGGCATTTGTAAGTTTAATTATGATGATTATGGCAATGACAATACAGAATATTTTTACAATCATTTAGAGCAGCGTTTTGCTAATAACAGCAACACACAATATTATAGCAACAATCAACAAAACACTTTTAAATTAGCAAATTCTACAGCATGCTTTTGGGTTGGTTTACAACTCAATAAAAAAACAGATAAAGTCATCAAACATCTTCTGAGTATTGGTTATAATGAAATTAAAGGGTCATATTTTAGTAGTAGAATAATTTCACAAGGTGAAACTGAAACGTCAGTTTATTCAACTTACGAAAACGTCAATAACAATTTCAAATTGAGAACTTTTAAATTGCTTTATATTTTTCAACCGACTTACATGCACATGTTTTTAAGAGTTGGAAGCGGTTTTGAAATCAATAATATTTCAGCAGACCGAACAAGTAATATTACTGGTGAAAAAAAATATTCAGTTACAGATTTTCCATTCTCTATTATGTTTGGGACTGGTGGAGTTATTAACTTTAAGCAATTTCAAATAATACCATCTTATTCTTTCTTTCCCCACATGTCAAGATGGACGTGGGAATATCAACTTCATCTTTCTTTGTTATACAAAATGAATGAAGCATTTAAAAAGAGAGAACCAAAATGCCATAATTGGTAAGCCAAAAATTTCTTTCCCTTCATTCGCTTATTCCTGCCTTTCCAATTTTACTTTTGCTCAACTAATTGAAGTTTGGCGAACTTTAAAAGTTCGCCAAACTTTTATCGCACATTTACACCATGAATTATTTAGATGAATTAAACGAACCGCAGCGCAATGCGGTGGAATGTATTAACGGACCAGTGATGATTATTGCAGGCGCAGGCTCGGGCAAAACCCGTGTGCTCACGTATCGCATCGTACACATGATTCAAAATGGCATCGACCCTTTTAATATTTTGTCGCTTACGTTTACCAACAAAGCTGCGGCTGAAATGAAAGAGCGAATTATGAAATTGGTGGGCAACGAAGGCAAAAACCTTTGGATGGGCACCTTTCACAGCATCTTTGCACGAGTGTTGAGAATTGAAGCAGAGAAATTAGGTTACCCCAGCAACTTCACTATTTATGATACCGACGATGCTAAATCGCTCATCAAAAATATTGTTAAAGAACAAAATTTAAACGATACACTTTACAAACCCAACACCGTTTTAAACAGAATTTCTTCGGCAAAAAATTCACTCATCACCTGGCAAATGTATAACGGCAGCGTTGATTTGGTGAATGAAGATAGAATGGCGCATCGCCCTGCAATGGGCAAGCTGTATGAGTTGTATGCTAAAAGATGTTTCCAGAGTGGTGCAATGGATTTTGATGATTTGTTGATGAAGATGCACGAATTGCTGGAACGCTTCCCTGAAGTGTGTTACAAGTACCAGCAGAAGTTTAAGTATGTGATGGTAGATGAGTTTCAGGATACGAACTATGCACAATATTCTATTGTGAAAAAACTATCGGCGGTAAACGAAAATATTTGTGTGGTGGGCGATGATGCACAAAGTATTTATGCGTTTCGTGGTGCTACGATTGCCAACATTTTAAATTTTGAAAAGGATTACCCTGACTTAAATATTTTCAAACTGGAGCAAAATTATCGCAGCACACAAAACATTGTAAACGCCGCCAACAAAGTGATTGCGGTGAATAAAGCGCAAATCAAAAAAGAAACTTTTACCACTAATGCTGAAGGCGAAAAAATAAAAGTGGTACAAGTGGCTACCGATAATGATGAAGGAAAATATGTGGCTGATAATATTTTCGAAATGCGCATGCGTCATCAATTGCACAACAAAGAGTTTGCGATTTTATATCGCACCAACAGCCAGAGCCGTGCATTTGAAGAAGCTTTGAGAAGAATGGATATTCCTTACCGGGTGTATGGTGGCATAAGTTTCTATCAGCGCAAAGAGGTAAAAGATTTCTTGTGTTATTTACGATTGACGGTGAATTTTAATGATGAAGAAGCCTTACGCCGAGTGATAAATTATCCAACCCGTGGCATTGGTAAAACAACTTTAGAACGAGCCACAGTAGCCATGAATGATGCAGGCAAAGGTTTGTGGGAAGTGTTGGAAAATGCGCCGCTGTATGGCATCAAAGCTGGCAAACCTGTAGAAGATTTTATGTGGATGATGAAAAGTTTCAACGCCATGTTAGCCACACACAATGCGTATGACATTGCGCAACACATCGGCAAGCAAACGGGCATCATGAAAGAGTTGTATGAAGATAAAACGGTGGAAGGTGTAAGCCGATATGAAAATTTGCAAGCACTTTTAAACTCTATAAAAGAATTTACCGATGAAACCAAAGTGAATGAAGACACAGGTGAAGTGGTAGATAAAACTTTGGGCAGTTATTTACAAACCGTTACTTTATTAACCAATGCCGATGACGACAAAGGCGATGATAACAAAGTGAAATTGATGACAGTCCATTCAGCAAAAGGTTTGGAGTTTCACACCGTGTTTGTTGTTGGGATGGAAGAAGAATTATTTCCATCGAACATGAGCACCGATGATAGAAATGCGTTGGAAGAAGAACGCCGATTATTTTATGTGGCGGTTACCCGAGCTAAAACAAATTTGTTTCTCACTTATGCTTTGAATCGTTATCGCTTTGGCAGATTGATTTATTGCGAACCAAGTCGCTTTATTGATGAAGTGCCCGAAGATTACAGCACCTTTGTGGGGCTTCGCAAACCTTCGATGCCACAGGGTTTTGGCAATGTGAGTGGATTTAAAACTTTGGATAGTGCATTTGGCAACAACAATACTAACCGAAATAATTTTCAACGAAAAACAGAAAAACCTTTTGAGGGAAATTCTATTTCAAAACCTTCGGTGCTGAACAAACCTGTGGTGAACATTGTACCCATGCCCGATTTTAAAGCATCACCTAATAGTGCTTTGCAAGTGGGGCAAACAGTTTATCATGAAAAATTTGGTAAAGGCAAACTCACAATTTTGGAAGGTAACGGCGATAACAGCTTTGCAACCATCGATTTTGAACAACTCGGGCAAAAGAAAATCATGTTGAAGTTTGCGAAGTTGATGATAGAAGCAAATTAGAAAATGAGGGAATGAGAAGATTTGAAAATTGAAATGTAGATTTGTTAGTCTTTTAAATTTTTACAGTATGAAATACTTTTTGTTACTTCTATCTTTTTTAATTTTCAATAATTATTGCTTTGCCGAAAAAGTAATACAAGTGTATCGGTTTAAAAAAGACAGCACGATTAGTTCATACGAACTCAAAGAAAATCAAGATGTAAAAATTCGTTTGGTTAAGCCAGTTACAAAATCTTTTTTTTCTTCGCTAAATGTTGCAGGAAAGGTGGAAAGGATTGATGATTCATCTATTGTGGTAGATGACAAAGTCATTTTTTACAAGAACATTGAAGACATTTACTTCAAAATTTCACAACGAAAAATAAGAACGGAACGAATCATCGGCTATGTGCTTGTTGTTCCTTTTTTGGCTTCTGTTGGCACATTTATTTTGGGTTCAATTGTAAATACGAATGACCAAAATAGTCAAACAGGCTCTATGGAAGGTTTTGTAATTATGTTGTATGGTGCCTTGGGTAGTGCTTGTTTATGTCCTTGGAATCCACAAATACTGTTTTCGGATAAAAGTCATTTTGGGTTAGACAATGATGCCTTGTCATTAAATAAACGGTGGTTTTTACGAGTGGTGAAAAGGTAATCACTTATACACCCTGCCGCCGCAAGCCTAAATCCGCAGTATTAATCGTTGATGACTTACTTCAAAAATTTCTTCGTGTCCCTCTGTGTTTGCTCTGTGTAACTTTGTGAAATAATTCTTACACAGCCGAACACAAATATTCGCAAAGGCGCACAGAAATTTGTTCTCAATCATCAGCTATAATAGTGATTGTTTGAGAGTTAAATTCATCCTAATTTTACCCTATCATTTTTATAATTTCTTTTCTAAATCTTATGGTATGAAAAAAGTAATTCTGCTTGTCGGCTTGTTGGTTAGTTTGGTGTCCACTCAACAATCGCAAGCGCAAACGTATTCCATTCGTGTGTTCGATACTGTTTTATTTTATGATGGCTATGCACAATTATCGGTTATCCCAACTCCACCACCAACAGGCGTTGTACGCTTATCTACTTCATTATTTACTACCAAACTTACACCTACACAATTAAATAGCATTGGTGATTCACTTTCATTAAAAGTAGTAGTAAAAGCCAGTTGCGATAATTATGATAGAATAGCCGATGTGCATTTATCATTTGTGCCAAAAGGCGATACTACCTATTCTATTTCATCTGTTAAACGATTAGAAGTGGCAAGATTTATTACGCCGTTTATGAATAAAAATGTGCTGCCCGATACCGTTCCTTATTTTTTTAACATCAACAATGTGGCTTCTATTTTAAAAGAAAAATCGATTACCGACAGTTTTGATATTTGGTGCGAACTGGAAATATTTGGTGTGCCTTATGCCGCCAATACCCAAATCACGGGCTGTTCGGGGCGGTCAGATGTTTTTTATGGCACACTTGATTTCATTACTAATCAAAGTGCTGCTCGTGAAACAAACAACATTATTATTCCGCTGGGCGATAAACTTGATTTTAATAATTATCAAACTGGCGCAACTGATACGATTGGTAAAACTGTGAAAACTATTTCATTCACAGTGGATACTACCAGCTATAATTCATCGCTTTATTTAATCACTTCTAATCATGGTTCTAATAGTGGTGGTGAAGAATATAATCGCCGCGAACACTATGTTTATTTTGATGGAAAATTGGTGATGCAATACAAACCCGGTTATCCAAGTTGCGAACCTTACCGAGTTTACAATACCGAAGGCAATGGCATTTATGGCAATTCGCCCATGACTAATGCCCAATGGCAATCATTCAGCAATTGGTGCCCTGGTGCCGATATTCCCATTCGCCCCATTTTTTTAGATACTGTTTTAAAAGGCAATCATACTTTTAAAATTACTGTACCAACGGCTGTGTTCAACGGTGGGCAAGGCAATTTCCCTTTATCACTTTATTTTCAAGGAAAAAATGCTGCGCCAAATGCTTTAGGAGTTCAAGAATTCAACAACAATTTAAGCAACACCAGTTTATATCCAAATCCGGCGAATGATTTTATTACTGTGCGTACTGAAAATGTGGTGCAGCAAATTACTGTTTACAATGTTTTGGGTCAGCCTATTTTGCAAAGCAACCATAAAACGGTTGATATTGCTGCATTAAGTACAGGATTGTACTACCTGAAAATTCAGTTTGGCAACAATCAGTTTTTAGTGAAATCATTTGTGAAATAAAATAGCCGTTGGGTGGTTCGCTGACGATAACTTCGGTGAAGCTGGGGTAACTATCGTGTATGTAATACATTGTAATTGTACACTTCAACCGCTTGTCGGATGCTATGGTTATAGCCCACCTTCAGCGGTAGGTCTATTAATAACATGCCAATCCCTAATAACATAGTGTTGATATTTAATGCTCGTTGCTACGACAGATTCGCCCCTGCTTCGTACCCAACAAGAAATCCGCCGATGCCTCCGAATATTATTGAGAAAACTTTAGATACCGTTGCATTATCAAGATGCCCATTTGCTATTGAATCTTTTTTCAAAATTGTCCTTAAGCTTTCCATTGAAAGTGCTTCGCCTTTATAGTAATAGCTGCCGCCTCTTTCTATTTGAATAGTATCTGCAACAGATTTGGTGAATAACGAATCGGGGGCGGCTACCCCATTTAGTTTCATAACCATCAGCATTAATAAAAAGCAAATTATTTTTTTCATAAGCGCTAATATAATGCAATATTGATTATTCTACCCAATCGTTATCTCAAAATGCCCATCCACTAATTTTTCATTGTTTTTTACAAACAGATACTTGCCATTGGGGGCGTTGAAATCGGCAAAGGTGTAATGTTCATCAGCTTCGCTTTGTACCAAGATAATATTGCCCACGGGTGTACCATAATCGCTTTCGGCAAAATAAAATTGCAAAGGCGTTAGCCCCACATTATTCAATCTGATTTTTTTATTGGGTTTTAAAGTGCGCTTGGTAATTTGCTTATTGTTATTAGCCGCTGCCCTGCCTGTGAAATGTTTTTGCTGACTGTTACGGATTTCTTGCACCAAAAAATAGCGTTGTATGCTTTGTGGTTCATCAACATATTTTTGCATCAAGCCACCCAATACATAATATTGTGCTTTGCACATGGCAATCCGTTGGTCTTCTAAATCGGAGCTATTATTTCGGGTAGTTATTTTTTTTATGCTTTGATTTTCACGAGCATCTTTTAATTGTTGTGCATAATTATCTACTTGCGATTTCACGGCTGATAATGTTGGATATTTGCCAAGTGCAAGCCCTAATACTTCCACCGCTATTATTCTATTCATAACACTACCATTTTGAAACGGATATCTTCCTTTTGCAAATAAACTGATGTATTCGGGCGTTCCCTTTGCTATGCCAGCCACATGAATTTGAGGTATCCAAGTGTTTAGGTTCTTAGTCATGTTTTGCAATACTTCTTTCACACCCAAAGTGCTTCCAATTTGTAGCCCCCACTGTGAATCCCAAATAGAATAAGCATTTTCAAAATTAACATGAATGGGATGATAATAATTATAGAGTGGTAAAATGGCAGGGTCTGATTGCTGATTTTCTAATAGGCTATCCAGATGGATACTCATCCGATGAGCCTTAAAATAATTGTTTTCGCTGCTACTTAAAAAAGTGTTGATAGCTGGTGCCCATTCTCTTTTTGCCATAATTGATTAGGATGTTATGATGAGGTAATTCATTCGCCACACAAACATAACGATTACTTTTATAACCCAGTAAATTTAAGATAGAATAATTGTAAACACTTTTATTGTGCATTAATTTTAATTAGCTATAAAAATAAGCACTGCTATTTCATTTTAAATTTACAATAAAATAAAAACTACTACTTTATTTTAAACGTAATTTTACGTAAATAATAAAGTAAGTATTTTGTCTTGTAATTAAATTTATTTGGCTAATAAAACAACTACTTTTATTAAAACTTAAATTTACGTAGTTATTAAAGTAGTTTATTTGGTTCGATTGGCAGCAAAGTGTAGCCTAAAACAGCTTGTGTGAAGCGGATGGGAGGCAAGAGATAGGATTAGTTGGTATGATTTTATGTCGTCCCTACGAAATTACCCATGCAGCACAACTATTTCTTCGTTCCCTCCAGCATAGGCACAAAGCGAAATTCGGCAAAGCGTTCTTCTTTAAAATCGTGTTCGGTGAGTTTGGTTAAGCGAATCATCGTGCTGGTTTCTTCGCCCAATGGCACAATTAAATAACCACCAATTTTTAATTGGGTTTTTAAATCTTCAGGAATAAATGGTGCAGCGGCGGTGATGATAATTTTATCATAAGGCGCATACGATGGAATGCCTTTATAACCATCACCATAAAAACATTTTATCTTTTCGTAGCCCAAATCGGCGATGAATGGTTTGGTGGTATCGTACAAATTTTTTTGCCGTTCAATCGTAAAAACTCTTGCGCCACATTCAGCCAGCACAATAGCCTGATAGCCACTGCCTGTTCCAATTTCCAATACCTTATCCATACGTTTCAACTCTAACAATTGGGTTTGATAAGCCACCGTAAATGGCTGCGAAATGGTTTGCCCTTCGCCAATGGGGAAGGCTTTATCATCATACGCATGCGATTGAAATGTGGTGCTAAAAAAATAATGCCGAGGCACTTTGGCAATAGCTTCCAACACATTTTTATCCGTGATTCCTTTTCCTTTCAATACATCAACTAAGGCTTTTCTTTTGCCTTGCATCAAAAAACTATCTTCAAACTTTGGCATCTTTTCTTTTGTAAATTATTCTGCAAATTAAATTCTAAGAAAAAAGTTTGGCGAACTTTTGGTCAATAATTTTTCCAACAAAAAAAGTTTGTCGGCTTTTAATTGATGCAAGTTCGCCAAACTTTCTATTTGAAAAATTAATTTCAAAATGAAATTAAAGTCAATAGTGGAAACTATTTTTGCACCTCAAATTTTTCAAACAAAATGACAACAATAAAATTCGGCACCGACGGTTGGAGAGCCATCATCGCACAAGAATTCACAACAGATAATGTAGCTCGTGTAACAGTGGCTACAGCTAAATGGTTATTAGAACGGACAAAAACACCCAGCGTTGTTATTGGACATGATTGCCGCTTTGGCGGAACATTGTTTGTGGAAACAGCTACTAAAGTTTTCTGCGAAATGGGTGTGAAAGTGATTACGCATAAAGGCTTTGTTACTACGCCAATGGTTTCATTAACCACTGTTGAAATGAAAGCTACGGCTGGTGTGGTGATTACAGCAAGTCATAATCCGCCATCTTATAATGGTTATAAATTGAAAGATTATTTTGGCGGACCAGCAGCACCAAGCGAAATTGCAAAAGTGGAAACTATGATTCCTACAACAGCCACCATTCCATCAACAAGCATCGAAGACTATGAAAAGAAAGGATTGATTGAATATGTGGATATGGAATTACTATACGAAAACCATGTAAAGAAAACTTTCGATTTAGCTGCTATCATGCAGAAAAATGTGTTGGCTTATGACGGTATGTATGGCGCAGGTCAGCGTATGTTGCCTCGTTTGTTGCCTAATTCATTGTTGATGCATTGCACACCCAACCCAGGTTTTATGGGGCAAGCACCTGAACCGTTGGAAAGAAATACTTTAGAGTTTCAAAAATTTATAAAAGAAAATAAAGGAAAAGTAGCTGCTGGATTAGTAACCGATGGCGATGCCGATAGAATTGCGATGTATGACGAGAATGGCAATTTCTTAGATGCTCACCATATTTTGTTGTTATTGATTTATTATGCTTCGCAATTCAAACACATGACGGGCAAAGTGGTAGTGGCTTTCAGTGCATCTGATAAAATAAAAAAGATGTGCCGCATCTATGGTATCGAATGTGAAGTAACCAAAATTGGTTTTAAATACATTGCCGAAAAAATGATGACGGAAGATGTGTTGGTTGGTGGTGAAGAAAGTGGTGGCATTGCCGTGAAAGGTCATATCCCTGAACGTGATGGCATCTGGGATGGTTTGTTGTTATTGGATTTAATGACCAAAACAGGCAAAACTTTATCACAATTAGTTGAAGATATTTATGCCGTAGTAGGCAAGTTTGTGTTTGAACGAAACGATTTGCATCTGGATGAAAATTTAAAACAACAAATCATTGCCAATTGCAAAGCAGGCAAATACACTGCATTTGGAAAATATAAAATCGAACGAACAGAAGATATTGATGGTTATAAATATCACTTGCCAAATGAATGTTGGGTAATGATTCGCCCAAGTGGCACCGAGCCACTGTTGCGTATTTACGCCGAAGCACCTACTAAAGAAATGGTGCTGGATATTTTGGAAGAAACAAAGAAATTGTTGTTGGGGTAAATGGTCTTAAACGGCTATTCTTTTTTATAGCTTTATTAACAACCCTTTCGCTCTATTTTATTATCTTTGCTCACTAAATTTTTCAAAATGACAACATCATTGGGTATCATACTCGGAGTTTTGGGTACAAACGAAATCATTTTAATTGCCATAGTGGTTTTATTATTATTTGGCGGTAAAAAAATTCCTGAATTAATGAGAGGATTAGGCAGAGGAATGAGAGAGTTCAACGACGCTAAAGATGGCGTAAAACGTGAGATTGAAGAAGGTTTAAACGAAAAACCAAAAGACAGCAAATAATTAATTCTATAAAGATTTTTTAAGCAGACTTGGACGGTTTTAAAACAACTTTCCAAGTTTTGTATTTTAAAAATAAAATCTTCACCACATAGAAATATAGAACACATAGCAAGTCATGACACGAAAATATTTAGATGAACTGACTTACAATGTTATTGGTGCAGCAATAGAAGAGAATAAAATTTTAGGTGCTGGGTTACTTGAAAACATTTATCATAAGTGTTTATGTCAAGAATTAAAATTGAGAGAAATAAATTTTGAATCAGAGAGGATTGTTCCAATTGAATACAAAGGTTTGGTAACCGAAACAGATTTGCGTTGTGATTTATTTATTGAAAATTGTTTGGTAGTAGAAATTAAATCTGTAGAAACTATGTTACCTATTCACGAAGCACAATTATTAACGTACATGAAATTGCTAAAAGCCCCAAAAGGAATTTTAATCAATTTTAATTGTGCAAATATTTTTAAAAACGGTCAAAAAACATTTGTCAATCAATATTTCAACGAATTATCATAATCAAACAACAAGAAAACATAAGAACAAGAGAAATTTTTTTCTATGATTTCTATGTTACTATGTGGTGAAAAAATAGAAATGTATCATTCATTAGCAGCCATACAAGCCGATTTAAAATTAGCCAACACCTCCTGCGAAGCGTTGGTGAAAAATTATTTGGCAAACATTGATAACAAAAAGCATCTCAATGCTTTTGTAGAAGTGTGGGCTGATGAGGCTTTGCAAGCTGCGAAAATTGTTGATGCAAAAATAAAAATCAATACAGCTGGCAAATTAGCTGGTGCAGTGATTGGGATAAAAGATGTATTGTGCTACCGAAATCATAAAGTTACATCAGCCTCAAAAATATTAGAGGGCTTTGAATCGCTTTACACAGCTACATCGGTGCAAAGATTATTGGATGAAGATGCCATTATTATCGGTAGATTGAATTGCGATGAATTTGCCATGGGTAGCAGCAATGAAAATTCTTTTTATGGCAATGTGCTGAATGATTTAGATAATACAAAAGTGCCGGGTGGTTCATCAGGTGGCTCTGCGGTTGCTGTTCAAGCTGATTTGTGTTTGGCGACATTAGCAACTGATACTGGAGGTTCTATTCGTCAGCCAGCATCATTTTGCGGAATTGTAGGAGTGAAGCCAACTTACGGCAGGATTTCAAGATATGGTTTAATTGCTTACGCTTCGTCATTCGACCAGATTGGTGTATTCACCAAATCCGTTGCTGATGTAGGTTTGATTCTACAAATCATGAGCGGTGCTGATAAAAACGATAGCACTTGTTCGCAAAAACAAGTAGAAAATTATTTAGAAAATATTTCCAATTGCGATGTTTCAAAATTGAAGATTGCTTATTTGCCATCTACCATTGAATCAGCAGGATTGGATACAGAAATAAAAAACAGAACGCTTGAAATTTTAGAACAATTAAAAGCCCAAGGCGCAACGGTTGAATCAGCAGCATTTGATAAGTTAGATTATTTAGTGCCGACTTATTATGTGCTAACAACTGCCGAAGCATCAAGCAATTTAGCACGATTCGATGGTGTTCGATATGGCTTCAGAAGCCCTAATGCAACTGATTTAGAGAGCGTTTATAAGAAAACACGTAGCGAAGGATTTGGCAAAGAAGTGAAGCGCAGAATCATGTTGGGTACATTCGTTTTAAGCGAAGGATTTTATGATGCTTACTACACCAAAGCGCAAAAAGTTCGCAGAGTGGTTACCAATGAAATGAATACGTTGTTTGAAAATTATGATTTCATAGTTTGTCCAACAACACCAACTACTGCATTCGGTTTCGGCGATAAGAAAGACCCTATCGCAATGTATTTGAATGATATTTATACCGTGTTGGCTAATATTGCAGGCATTCCAGGTATTTCTTTACCATTAGGCAAACACAGCAATGGCATGCCTTTCGGGTTTCAAATTATGAGTAAAAAATTCAGTGAAGAACAACTATTTAGTTTTTCAAACTGGTGCATGAATAATTTTTCATCTAATTAAACAAAACAAAAAAATGAATTTCTTGAAACAATTATTGCTTACAATTTCAATTTTATTAATCGGCGCAAGTGCTTACGCATTGGGCTTGAAGAAAGATTCAATTGTGATGATTGACAATAATTATGCAGTAATATCCGATGCCTCACCAATTGACATTTCATACAATGATGATGTGCAACAAGTGAGTGAATTATACCAAAGCAATGATTTTTCAAAAATCAAAAACATGTTAGAACGTGGCAAAGATTGGTTTCCGATGATTGAAAATATTTTTTCTCAAGTTGGTGTACCCACTGAATTGAAATATTTAGCATTCATCGAATCGGGCTTCAACACACGAGTTTATTCGCGTGCAGGCGCACGAGGCATGTGGCAATTCATGCGTTTTACAGGTATGAAATATGGTTTAGCCATCAATCGCCAAGTTGATGAACGCACTAATCCTGAAAAAGCAACTTATGCGGCGGCGCAATATTTCAAAAAATTATTTACACAATACAACGATTGGCAATTGGTTGCAGCAGCTTATAACTGCGGCGAAGGCATGTTGGATAGAGCCATTGAAAAAGCAAATGGCTCCACTGATTTTTGGGAAGTGTATAAATATTTACCTCGAGAAACCAGAAAATATGTTCCGCATTTATTGGGTATTGTTGATGCGATGAATAGTTACACAGCGCAAAATGAATTGAGTGTTTATTTACAAAATCATGGTACACCGAAAACTGATAATACACTTACAGCAAGTATCAATAATGATTATTCAACTGCTGTAAAAACAGAACAGAAGCCAGTTTCAGCCGATGAGAATAATACTATTGCAGTTGCAAATACTTCTTCTACCAACTCTGCAATTGTTGCTGAAAAAGAATTTTATCAAAAAGAATTTTTTGTTTACATCATTAAAGCTGGTGATAAAATTGAAACTATTTCAAAACAGTTTCCGAAAAATACTATCGCTTTAATCAAAAACAATAACAACATTTCGTCCAATGCTGAATTGAGCAGTGGCAGCACTTTGTTGTTGGAAAAATAGTTTTCATTTCCTTTTATTTTTTTGTGCCGATTGTTAAGAATTAGCTACACTCACAATTTGGTTGTGAGTTCCATCTCAATTTTCAATGCTTGAATTGAAAAACGGGCATTAATGTTGCACCAATTCTACCATCTTTCCGCTAACAGTTTTTTATCATTTTCAATGTTGTCATCAGCAAATAATAAAGCAAAAATCTACCGACCATTTTGGTTGGTGCTATTCGTATTTATTTTTTGTATCACTGCAAGCCTTTTGCCTACTGGGTTTTCGCTGTTTGGCATTGATTTTAAACCGGTTGATTTTTTAAGCGATTTCACAAAAAATTCGTTACATAAAAAGAAGAAAGAACAGATTGTTGAATCAAAAAATACAATTAGTGCCGCTGATTCATTGCATTATAAAGGTGTCGCTTTTGAGAATTTTTATCCGAGCAATAAAAATTTATTGTTGCAATTCATTGATAAACTCAATGCACTAAAAAAGAAAAAGAGCAAAATTCACATTGCTTGGTTTGGTGATTCGATGGTAGAAGGTGATTTGTTTGTACAAGATTTACGCAACAATTTGCAAAATGAATTTGGCGGCGATGGTGTTGGTTTTGTTCCCATCACTTCGGTTGTGGGCAATTTTAGACAAACTATTTTCACTCAAAATTCGGGTGATTGGAAAACTGTTTCTGTTTTGAAAAACGAACAACACAAATTGCCATTAGGCATTGGTGGCGAAGCATTCATCCCTCAAAACGGAAGCTGGGTAAGCTTTTCAGCAGTAAACAAAAAGCATTTAGCTATTTTTCATCAAGCTGAATTGTTTTTATTTAATCCAAATAAAGTTACCTCAATTGATTTGCTGATTGATGACGTAACCACCAAACACATCGAAATTCCTGTATCATCTTCGTTGCAAAAAATCGATTTAGGCATTGGCAAATATTTTCAGCACATCAAAATTAGTTTCAATGCCGATTCAGGTTTTTATGCTTATGGTGTCAACTTTGAAAGTGAAAACGGTGTATTTGTTGATAATTTCGGTGTTCGTGGTTCAAGCGGAATTGCGATAGGAGCAATGCAACCCTATTCGTTATTGAACGATTGGAAAAACTTACACAACTACGATTTGATTATTTTAGAATACGGATTAAATGTAGTGTCGCCTAAAACAAATAAATACGATTGGTTTCAAAAATCGTTTCCAAAAGCGATTGATAAAATTACTGACAATTACTCCGAAAGCGCTGTGTTGCTGCTTTCGCTGGGCGATAGAGCTGTGAATAAAAATGGTGAATATGCAACGATGGAACAAGTGCCGATTTTTATTGACATTCAAAAAAATATTTCGCAAACCCAGCAAATTGCATTTTGGAATATGTTTGATGCCATGGGCGGCGAAGGAAGCATGGCAAATTGGGTGAATGAAAAACCTCGATTAGCGAATAAAGATTACACACACATTAATGCAAAAGGCGGTGAAGTGTTGGGGCAAAAATTGTTTGATGCAATTTTGTTTGAAGTAAAAAAAAGAGAACTGAATTTGTAAATTGAAAATGAAATTGATGAATAAAATCTTACCGAAAATATTTTTCTGCTTTGCTGTTTTTTGTTTCACAACAAATTTAGTAAAAGCTCAAATGGCAATAGATTCAATAGTTTCTATGGATTCGACAGTATCAATTTCAGATGACCATTTTTCATTTGTAAATAATGATTTGAATTTTATTACCAATGAAAAAGCATTACAATCTTTCTTTCAAAAATTAGATGAACTGAAACGTGGTAAAAGAAATAAAGTGGTGATTGTTCACATTGGGGATTCGCATATTCAGGCAGATAATTTTACGGGTGTGATGCGAAAACAATTTCAGCAACAATTTGGCAATGGTGGCAGAGGTTTATATTTTCCCTATCGCACTGCAAAAACCAATGGACCATTTGATATTAAAGATGTGAATAGTTGTGTTTGCAATTGGAAAACAAAAAGATGTTGTTTCCCTGATATTCCAATACCGATAGGTGTTTCGGGCATTACTTTACAAACCAACAGCAATGCAAATATTGATTTTTGTTTGTCGCAAAATTATGGAGATAATTTTTTCGACCGCATTACTATCTTCTGCGATAAAAAATTTGCTTACACCATCGAACCACAAATAAAAGAGCCTGTTACCAATTTATTTGTGTCGCCATTTCGCTTGGAATATGCTGCCGACCCTTATTCGCTCACTTATTCAACGGATAAACCAATTGATAATTTCAGATTGAGTATTGAAAAAAATGACACCACTTCCGAGGCGTTTAATTTGTTTGGAATTTATTTGCAAAACACCAAAGCCAAAGGTGTTGAGTACAATATGATTGGTGTAAATGGCGCACAATTTATGCACTACAATCAAGCAGATTATTTCTTTGAACAATTGCCTGCATTGCAACCTGATTTGGTAATTGTTTCATTAGGAACAAATGAAGCGATTTCACAAAAATTAGATGCTTCGTCATTAGAAGGTGAAGCCAACAATTTTTTCACAAAAATAAATGATGTGTGTCCAAATGCAGCAGTACTGGTAACTTCACCGCCTGACACCTATTTAATGCGCCGATATAAAAACAATCACACAGCCATTGTAAGCGGCATTGAAAAGCAAATTTGTTTAAAAAATAATTATGCTTTTTGGGATTTTTACAACGTCATGGGCGGCTTAGGCAGTGCAATGAAATGGCGCAAATTAGGATTAGGCAATTATGATTTGGTTCATTTTTTATCGAAAGGATATGAAGTGCAAGGCAAACTTTTATATCGTGCATTAATGAACAGCTACAACAATCGAAAAACTCATTGAGCAATATGTTCGAACTCCTTAAAAATTATTTAACCTACCATCCAAAAGAGCCGCTGTTATTCAACACAGCACTGTTTGTGTTTTATTTTTTGTTGCTACTTTTCTTTTATCAATTTGTGTATCAACTAAAAAAAAGCAGGGTGTTATACCTCACTTTGTTTTCCATTTTCTTTTATTACAAATCAGGCGGTTTGTTTTTTTTGTTGTTAATTCTTTCAACAATAGTCGATTTTAATTTAGCCAAATGGATTTATGAAGCCAAAAATCAGAAACGAAAAACAGCATTGCTGATTTTTAGTTTAGTCATCAACCTCGGTCTGCTGGCTTATTTCAAATACACTAATTTTTTTGCGAGCATACTCAACGATTCGCTACACACTAAAATAAATTACTTCAATATTATTTTGCCGGTCGGTATTTCATTCTACACTTTTCAAGTGTTGAGTTATACGATTGATGTATATCGCAATCAACTTACACCAACTGATGATATGCTTGATTTTGCATTTTACATCACCTTCTTTCCGCATTTGGTGGCTGGTCCGATTGTGAGAGCAAAAAACTTTTTACCACAAATTGGTATTGATATAAAACTTTCAAAAGAAGACGTTGCACAGGCTGTATTCCTTATCATTACTGGGCTTTTCAAGAAAGCTGTCATCAGCGATTTTATCTCCGTCAATTTTGTAGATAGAATTTTTGATAACCCAACTTTGTATTCGGGCACTGAAAATTTGATGGGTGTGTATGGTTATGCTGTTCAAATTTATTGCGATTTCAGTGGTTACAGCGATATGGCAATTGGTGTTGCATTATTACTCGGTTATCGCTTAGGAATCAATTTCGATTTGCCTTATCAAAGCAGTAGCATTACTGAGTTTTGGCGACGCTGGCATATTTCATTAAGCAGTTGGTTGAAAGATTATTTATACATCCCGTTAGGTGGAAATAGAAAAGGAAAATTTCGTCAGTACGTTAATTTATCAGCAACCATGCTGCTTGGCGGCTTGTGGCATGGCGCATCATGGAATTTTATTTTTTGGGGAGCCATGCACGGCTTGGCGTTGGCATTAGATAAATTGAGAACTGATTTTTTGCATTTACCCAAAAACTGGTTGATGAAAATTTTTGGAATAATTTTTACGTTTCATTTCGTATGTTTTTGTTGGATATTTTTTCGCAGCCCCGATTTTAAAACTTCGTGGCAAATTGTTTCACAAATTTCCAATGGCATTAGTTTTAATTTATTGAAACAATGGACGGTGGCTTATCCTGCGGTGTTTGTTTTGATAATGATTGGATTTATTACACATGCTTTCCCGAAACAAGTAGAAGAAAAATCAATCGAAACAATTTCAAAATTGAATTTAGCTGCTCAAGCATTTTTAATTTTTGCGATGATTTGGTTGGTGATACAAGTAAAGGGTAGCGACATTCAGCCATTTATTTATTTTCAATTTTAATTTTGGTGCAAATAGAATTATTAATTACTTTTGATTTTTAAACTTACTTAATAAGCTCACAAAACAACAAATTCTTTCCGTTTTGATGTAGCTCTTTAGCAGACCATATTTCATGCAATACAATACCGAACGAGGCAAACTCATTATTAAAGAATACGGCAGACATTTTCAAAAAGTGGTGAACCAAATTATGTTGGTTGAGGACCGTGAAAAGCGCAATCAGCTTGCCAAAGCAGCCATTGAATTAATGGGCATGTTGTTTCCGCATTTGAAAAATGTAGAAGATTTTCGACACAAATTATGGGACCATTTATTTATGATGAGCGAATTCAAATTAGATGTTGATTCGCCTTATCCAATTCCGACTGCCGAAACAATTGTTGCAAAACCAAAACAATTAAAATATCCACGTCATAAAGTAAAATTTCGCCATTATGGTCATAATGTAGAAGTGTTGATTGATAAAGCTTTGGCAGAAGCTGACGAAAAGAAAAAAGAATTATTTGCCGAAAGTATTGCCACGGTGATGAAAATGACTTATCGAAATTGGAATAATGAAGATGTGAATGATGATACGATTAAAGATGATTTGCGAATGATGAGCGAAGGTGTTTTATCATTAGATGATGAGCAACGAATTCAAAACATGCAGTTGCGAAATGATTTTTCAAAAGGCATTGGCACCAATAATACTCGTAAAAATTTCAGTAATAATAATCGCCGCAACAATAATAGAAATAACAATAGCAGTGGGAATCGGAGCAATAGCGGTGGGAATTCTAATGGTGGCAATCAGCCTAATAACAATCGCCGTAGCAACAATAACAACAATCCTAATAACAATCGCAGATTCAATAACAACAATCGGAACAATAATAATCCGAGATGAAAATTGCGATGAATTTTGCTTTAAGCAAACTCCTTAATCAGTTGATACAAGTTGAAATGACTATCGGTAGTAGCTTTGGCAATTTTATTTTTCAAATCAACTCTGTCTAAATTTTTCATTCTTCTTTGCTGAATCAATCGCCAAGCCTTATCAGTTAATAGTTGTAGTTTTTTTTCGGTGCTGTGATTTTCTGAAAAATATTTTTCGATTTGGTTTTTCAATTCATCCATACCTACATTTTCGGTGGCAATTGTTTTCACCACAGGTATTTGCCAATGGCGTTGAAAGCGTTCATGAATCAGCCTTTCTAAGTTTGTTATAAACCCTTCGGCATTCGGCAAATCACTTTTATTCACCACAAAAATATCAGCAATTTCCATCAAGCCTGCTTTCATATTTTGCACTTCATCGCCTGAAGATGGCGTCAGTGCTACAATTGTAATATCTGCCAAGCCTGCAATTTCTACTTCACTTTGCCCTACACCAACTGTTTCAATAATAATTAAATCAAAATTTCCAGTCTTCAACACATCACACACTTCCAAAATTTTTTCACTCAAACCACCCAACGAACCACGACTGGCAATGCTTCGGATAAAAACATTGGGAGAATTAAAATGCTCACTCATTCTTACTCTATCGCCCAGCAATGAACCAAAATTAAAAGGCGATGAAGGGTCAACCGCAATAATTCCTATGCGTTTTCCGTTTTGCAAATACGAACGAATCAAAGCGTTGGTAATGGTACTTTTGCCTGCACCTGGTGCGCCTGTAATGCCCACCACAGGCGTGTTAGAAGGTGAAAGATGCTCGAGCAATGTTTCGTAATTAGGCAACTCATTTTCAACAATTGAAATGTTTCGAGCTAATGTTTTGTATGTTTGAAAAAGATTGTTCACTATCTTGAAATCGAAAAATAATTTTTACGAAAATAGCAGATTAAAATTTTGAAATTGCAATCAAATTCAAATTTGAGAAATCAAATTACCGCTTCGAGTTGTGTGTTGGCAATGTTGAGTTTATTGTTTAGCAAATTTTTGCTCACAATTGCGATGATTGCATTAATTGCTAATGCAGTTTTAAATCCTAACTTTAAATTGTATTGGCAAAAATTCAAGAAAGATAGATTGGCTGTGGCTTTCACGGCTTTGTTTTTTTTAATTGCATTAAGTTATTTTAACTCAACTAACATTGGTTATTGGGGCGAACGACTAAGAGTGAAATTACCTTTTTTGATTTTACCATTTGCTTTTTGCAATTTATTTCCGCTGCCGAAAAAACTATTTCACTACATTTTATTTTCATTGTGGCTCACGATTTTTGCAACCTGCATTTATTCCACTTTTCATTTTTTTACGCATTATGAAGCATCATTGAATGCGTACAATTATGCAAAAGTAATTTGGACACCCAAAGACCATATTCGTTTTAGCTTAGCCGTTGCAACCTGCATCTGGATTGGCGTTTACTTATATCGTGAAGAATTTTTTATTTTCAGAAAATCAGAAAAATATATTTGGTTCATTGGAAGTTTGTTGCTCGTTTTTTACTTACATATTTTAAGTGTACGCAGCGGATTAGTTGGTTTTTATTTGAGTGCAGCCTATTTTATTTTCTATTTCGCAGTTATAAAAAAGCAATGGAAACATGCTGTGATAGCTGCTTTAGCCACTATTTCAATTTGTGTTTTAGCATTTATTGTTTCGCCTACTATCCAAATGAAGTTGGGTTATATGCGCTATGATTTGAATGAATATTTCACTGGAAAAAATGTTAGCGGACGAAGTGATGCTGGTAGATTGATGAGTCAAAAAATAAGCTGGGATGTGCTACAAAAAAATGTTTTAGTAGGCGTGGGCATGGGCGATGTAGAAGATGAAGTGAAACAAGAATACGCTATTCAACATCCTGAAATAGACGATAATCAACGCTTTGAGCCACACAACGAATTTTTATTTATTGCTGTTGGCATCGGGATTATTGGATTGATTTTGTTTTTTACACCAATTTTTTCTTTCTTTTTTGTGAGCAATAATTATCGGAAATGGTTGTTGGCGTGCATCTATATTATTTTGCTAAGTTCGTTTTTTACCGAAGCAACTTTAGAAATGCAAATCGGAACAGCATTATTTTTGTTCGTTATTTTGTTGTTGCATTATCAATTCAAATCGTTGAGTGAATTATGAAACTAAGTGTCGTTGTCATCACGTTTAATGAAGAAAAAAACATTGCTCGATGTTTAGAATCGGTAAAAAATATCGCTGATGAAATTATTGTGGTAGATAGTTTTTCAACTGATGAAACATTGACTATTGCCGCATCTTACGGCGCAAAAATTATTCAAAACAAATTTGAAGGACACATTCAGCAAAAGAATTTTGCGAAAAATTTAGCCACCAACGATTTTGTTTTATCGCTCGATGCCGATGAAGCATTGGATGAAAATTTGAAAAAATCAATTCTTGAAATCAAATCCAGTGGCTCGTCTGACGGTTATAAAATGAATCGGCTCACCAATTATTGCGGTAAATGGATTCATCACAGTGGTTGGTATCCTGATACAAAATTAAGATTGTGGAATAAAAACAAAGGAAACTGGGGCGGCGAAAACCCACACGATGAATTTTTTTTAGAGCCAAATTCTGCTATTAAAAAATTGAAAGGAAATATTTTGCATTATAGCTATTACACTTTAGCTGACCACGATAAGCAAATTGAATATTTCACCAACATCGCTTCCAAAGCGGCTTTTGCTAATGGAAAACGAAGTTCCGTTTTTAAAATTATTTTTTCGCCAACGATAAAATTTTTGAAAATGTACTTTCTTCAATTAGGATTTTTAGATGGTTATTTTGGTTTTGTAATTGCAAAAAAAAGTGCTCATGCTACATTTATGAAGTATGGTAAATTATTTAAGTTGCAAAAAGAAAATTAGATGCATTTCTTTTCTACATTCGATAAAACCTAATTCTGCTTTATGTCATCACAAGAAAAGTCAAATGCTGTTTTAAAGAGGAAAAGAAAGGAAAGCGATAGCGGAAATTTTCTATTAGCTATGATAGGAGGTGCAATGGCAGCGGTTTTCGGAGCTTGTGTTTGGCTAGTGTTAGTGATAATGGTGGCTTACCGAGCTGGATATTTATTGCCAGGAATTGGTTATTTAGTAGGCAAAGTAATTCATAAATTGAAAGGTGATGGGCACGGTTTAAGGTTTGGTGCAATGGGTGCAAGTTTTGCTTTTTTCGGTTGTTTTTTTGCTAATTTTTTGTACGTGTTAGTTACAAA
The DNA here is from genome assembly GCA_903857255.1 of uncultured bacterium. Taxonomy (GTDB): domain Bacteria; phylum Bacteroidota; class Bacteroidia; order Chitinophagales; family CAIODY01; genus CAIODY01. The sequence goes on along the minus strand of CAIODY010000043.1, from coordinate 62,580 downwards.
TTACAACAGCGAAGCAAAGGAATTAATTCCAGGCGATACACGACAAGATGAAATAGGTTTTATTGCAGAAGCTATGCTGGATAGGCTTCGCCCGTCAAGTATTGTGTTGTATGGCTTTGCAATTTATTTGGGTTATACGATGTCATATAAAGAACATGCTAAATTGAAAAATGAGTAAAACAAAAACAGTTTATAGTTGTCAAAGTTGCGGCACCAATTATTCCAAATGGGTTGGGCGTTGCACTTCGTGTGGCGAATGGAATACAATTGTAGAAGAATTAATCAGCAAAGAGCAAAAACCTTACGAATGGAAAAGTGATGTTCGGAAATCAGCCACCATAGCCAAACCTGTGGCTTTGAATGAAATTATGCCGAGTTTAGAATTCAAATTAATTACGCCCGACGCTGAATTAAACAGAGTGTTGGGCGGTGGAATTGTGCCAGGTTCATTGGTTTTAGTGGCTGGCGAACCGGGCATTGGCAAATCAACTTTGTTTTTGCAATTGGCTCTGCAACTGCATCCCAAGAAGGTTTTGTACATCAGCGGTGAAGAAAGTGAGCAGCAAATAAAAATGAGAGCTGATAGAATTTCATCGCAACAAGAAATGTATTTGCTCACCGAAACTTGCACCCAGCATATATTTAAAGCACTCGAACAAATTCAGCCTGATGTAATTATTATTGATTCTATCCAAACTTTGCATAGCAATTTGATTGAATCAACACCTGGAAGTGTTTCACAAATTCGGGAGTGCACAGGCGAATGGCAGCGTTATGCCAAAGAAACCAATGTGCCAGTTTTTTTGATTGGACACATCACCAAAGATGGCAGCATTGCCGGTCCAAAAGTGCTGGAACACGTGGTAGATACAGTTTTGCAGTTTGAAGGCGACCAACATTATACGTACAGAATTTTACGAACTTTAAAAAATCGCTTTGGTTCAACCAGCGAATTGGGCATTTATGAAATGCAACCCAACGGTTTGCGACAAGTCAGTAATCCAAGTGAAATTTTAATTACACAACGAGAAGAACAATTAAGCGGAATCGCTATTGCCGCTACCATGGAAGGTTTGCGACCGATGCTGATTGAAACACAAGCGTTAGTTACACAAACACATTTTAGCACACCACAACGCACCGCAACTGGTTTTGATTTACGCAGATTGAATATGCTATTGGCAGTGTTAGAAAAACGCGGTGGTTTTACATTCGGCACCAAAGATGTGTTTGTGAATTTGGCAGGCGGATTAAAAATTGACGACCCAGCTTTAGACTTAGCAATTTGCAGTGCCTTATTGAGTAGCTACGAAGACAAACCATTGGCTGCCAATATTTGCTTTGTGGGCGAAGTAGGCTTGAGTGGCGAAATACGAGCTGTAAATAAAATTGACCAACGCATTGCCGAAGCTGATAAATTGGGCTTTGAAAAAATAATTATTTCGGCTTACAACAAAAAAGGATTAGACACTTCGAGATATAATATTGAAGTGATTACTTGTTCAAAATTGGAACAGGTTTATCAGTTGTTGTTTTAAATTTTTACCATGACAATTCGTTTTTCAAATCTTTCAGATGCGCCTACCATTGCTGTTTTCAATCAAGCAATGGCTTTAGAAACTGAAAATAAAATTTTGCCCGACAAATTAATTTTAGATGGTGTAAAGAATTTGATGGCACAGTCACAATTTGGTTTTTATGTGGTGGCTGAAATTGAAAATGAAATTGTTGGAAGCCTGATGATTACTTATGAATGGAGCGATTGGCGCAACGGAATTATGTGGTGGTTACAAAGTGTTTTTGTGAAAAAAGAATTTAGAAAACAGGGAGTTTTTAAAAGCTTATTGCAATTTGTAGAACAACAAGCCAAAGAAAAAAATGCTGTAGGCATTCGCTTGTATATGGAAAGAGAAAATGAAAATGCTCACAAAACCTACGAGCGATGCGGATTTCAGCTAACTGATTATTGTTTGTTTGAAAAAAAATTGTAGAAAAATTTATTTCATTTTCTTCAATCGTTCCAATCCAGTTTTTGCTTTTTGCTCCAAACCTTGCTTGAAATCAGTGTTTTTGGAAGCAATACACATTTTGAAATATTTTTCTGCATTTGGTTTATCACCTTTTTGCTCATAAATCAAACCCATGTTCAATGCAGCATTGCAGGCAAAATGCTGTGGTAAATCTTTCCCATATTCAATAGCTGTAAAATAATAAGGAATTGCTTTTTCGTTAAAACCCCAATCGTGATAAATTCTTCCAACACGATATACAAATTCAACTTGGTCTTTTTTATTTTTAAATTCATCCATCTTATGACCTGCTAATAAATCAATCGCTTCTTTGTAATAACCACCATCGCAAAGTAATCGGGCTTTTAGTAAAAGCAAAACAGGTTGCTCATTATTATTTACTTCTCTTAATGCTTGCTTATCGGCGTCAACCACAGTATTACCAATAGTTTTACAACATTGTAAAGCAATTGTATAGTTCGTTAAATCATTGTTTAGCAAATAACTCCAAGCTAATTTTTGATAACCATCTTTCACAAAATTTCGGCGGTCATTTGCTTTTAAAAATTTCAAAAAATAAGTGGTTGCTGATGGGTCTAATTTCCGCAACATTGCCAAACCCATCATGTAATTTAAGTAATCAAAATTCAAATGTGCTTCATCCTTTGGTTGTTGATTTAAAATTGAAATGGCTTCTTCATTTTTTGCAGTGTTTTGTGCAACATTGGCTGCCAAGAAGCAATAGAGCTTATTTTCAGGGTTTTCATCCCACAATTTTTTTGCAATCAGCCACGAATTTTTTTTGTCATTTTGCATATATAGCAAGCCATATACGTAAATGAAATTGATTTCAGCTTTGCAATAAAAATCAGTTTTATCAGTAGCGTTTTTTACTTCCCAAAGCTCATTCATGCCTTGTTCCAAATTTCCTTCAAAGCCAAACAAATTTGCGCCCCATTTATAATTATCTGGAATAGTGCCAATCAAACAATGAATCAAGCCTAAGCCTTTTTTGTTTGGAATGAATGATGGAAATTTTTTTTGATTTTCTTTTAGTAAATTGTTGGCTCTTCGCACCTCAAAAAATGCGGTGAAATAATTACCCATTTTTCCGTTGGCAATGCACATTTCTAAATTCATTTGTGCCAACAAATATTTTTTGTACGGAGAATTGTCGTTCACCTTTTCAATTTGTTTTAATCGTGTTTCAAATTGTTTGTCGAGTAATTTAAAATCGACATTTTTTTCCTCTACAAAAAAAAGCATGAAATCACTTGCATATTCCAAATAGGCTGTGGCAAGGTTGTTGGGGTGTTCTGTTTTTTCTAAAGCGATAAAAGTCGCAGCGTTTTTTAATTCTAAAGCAATGATTTTATTGTAAGCATTTTTACAATTTTCATCAAAATCAATTTTCAAATCATCGGCTTTATTTTTTGGAACAAGAATGAAAAAGCAAAAAATGAAGATTGCATTTTGCTTCGATAAAAAGTAAGAAAATAATGTTTTTTTCATTCGGATTAAAACAACTCGGCGATTTCAAAACTGTTGTGCAAAAACAAAATTTTTGGGTTGGCATTTCGCTCAACTTGAAAATACATTTCGTCCATCAATTGCGAAAACTGTTGCAATTTATCTACTGTTAATTTTTGTGAAAGATAGCTGCAATAAGCTTTTTCACGTTCGTTATGAATTTCAAAGTCATTGGTGTTTTGAAATAACGTGGCTTGGCGCAATAAAATCAAACCATATTTTATCATTTGCTTTTGATTCTCTCTGCCCAATTTTGCTAATTGGTCAGCATAAGTTACCCATTCTTTTTTTTGTTTCCTGATGATGATTTGCATCCAATCTAAAAATGTTTTTTCGAGCGAATCATCTTTTTCTTTCAATAATTTTAATGCTGAATTGAAATTCCCATCAGCCAAAACGCTGATGGATTGTGCAGTTTCGAGCAGTGTTTGTTTTTGCTCAACCAATGCGTTAGTGATTTCTTCATTGCTCAATGGTGGTAATTTTATCAATTGCGAACGCGATTGAATAGTGCCTAAAACTTGCTCATAATTTTCAGCAATCAAAAAGAAAAAAGTGTTGTCTTCGGGTTCTTCAATTTGTTTTAGCAACCGATTTCCTTCGTTGCCTAAATATTCAGCCATCCAAATAATCACAAATTTATAACCGCTTTCAAAACTTTTGAGCGATAAAAATTTTAATATTTCGCCGCATTCTTTAGCTGTGATGTTGCCTTGTGCATTGGTTTCACCAGCTTGTACTTGCATCCAATCATTATAATTTAAGTAGGGATTTTCTAAAATAGCTTGTCGCCATTCATTCATCCAATCTAAGCTGATGGCAGTTTCGCCAGCTTTGTATGTTAATTTAGGATGTTTAATGACAGGTTTGCTAAAATGAATATCAGGATGAATAAGCTTTTTCACTTTTTTACATGGACCACAAATGCCACAGGAATCAAACTCCGACCGATTTTCACACAACAAATATTGAATGATTGCCAAAGTGATGGGCAATGCGCCAACACCTTCCGAACCTACTAACAGCAAGGCATGCGGCATTTTTTGAAGCCGAATGCTTTGGATAAAATTTTGTTTAAGCGAATATTGACCTACTATTTCGTTGAATTGCATCGGGCTAAAAATATAAAAAGAAGCTATGGAATTGGAAAAAATTATTACCTTCGCATTTCAAATTTCAACAAAAAATTAATTAATTTCAATTCAAAATGGCTAATCATAAAGCAACTGAAAAAGATGTTAGAAAAGTAAAAGTTCGCAGAGAAAGAAATCGTTTAAAAGGTAAAACCACTCGTAATGCCATCCGCAAAGTGGCTGCTACTGCTGACTTTAAAGAGGCTTCAGAAAATTTACCAAAAACAATTGCTATGATTGATAAATTGGCAAAAAGCAATGTTATTCACAAAAATAAAGCAGCTAATTTAAAATCGAAATTGACTAAAAAAGTAAATGCTTTGAAAAATGCCGTGGCTGCTGTTAAACCAGCAAAAAAGGCGGCAAAAAAAGCAGCACCGAAAAAAGCAGCAAAAAAGAAATAATTTAGCTGAATTAATATGAATGAAATCCCTTCAATGGCCAGTCTGTTGAAGGGATTTTTATTTTCATAAAATCAATTTCATTTTTTTGTAAGTTTGAGTTTAAATTGTGCTTATGAAATATTTCATTTCATTTTTTATTTTGTTCGCATTGCATGCGCAAGCACAGCAATTAGATAGTGCAAAAGTTGAGGTGCATTTAATTATTGGAAAAATTATCAAAGGCACAATTGTAGAATTTGTTCCCAGTAAATTCATCAAAGTAAAAACTGCCGAGCAAAATATAGTATTGATAAATTTGGATGAAATCGAAAAAGTAAAAAGTAGCGAAGAATCTTTAGATTCCGATTATATTGCAAAAATAAAATCTATAAATAATAAACCGTTTAGAGTAAAGTATTTTAATACCACGGAATTTGGAATAGCAGCAATTGATGAAGGAAATGTTCAAGCTTATTTTGGTGTTTCTAATATCAGCGGAATTCAATTAAGTCAGCGAAGCAGCCTTGGGATTGGTTTTGGAGTTTCTAATTATGGGGATGGTTTAGGTTATCCTGTTTTTATAGATTGGGCAACGTGTTTTGCAAAAGATAAAGTAACTCCTTTTTTTCGCCTTAATTGTGGTTTAATTATTCCTGATAAAAAAGGTATCGAAGCTTCTTTAGGCGGACCAATATTTGAACCATCTATTGGAATCAAATTTGAAAACACGGGCATTATTTCTTCATTCAATCTTACCGTTGGGATTTTGATATTGCCCCAAGAAGAAACTGACTATTATCGCAATATCTATCCAGCCAGAAGTTACTATGAAATAACTACAGTCCCAAAAGCTACTATCCATGCAAGAGCAGGATTTACATTTTGAACCAAAAAAAATTCAAAAAAATTCCACTAAATTTGCTTTACGTTTGCAATCGTTGTAAAACACATTTCTAAAAATAATTTAAAAATAGATATAATCATGGCTTCAGAAAAAACAGAAAATGCAGAAAAATTAAAAGCGTTGAAATTAACGCTTGACACGTTGGACAAAAAGTACGGAAAAGGCACCATCATGAAATTGGGCGATACGCAAATTGATGCGATGGAAATTATTCCGTCAGGCTCATTGGGTTTGGATATTGCTTTAGGTGTTGGTGGTTATCCGAAAGGCAGAATCATCGAAATTTACGGACCAGAAAGTAGTGGTAAAACTACTTTGGCAATTCATGCTATTGCTGAATGTCAGAAACAAGGCGGCATTGCTGCTATCATTGATGCTGAACATGCGTTTGATAAATCGTATGCACAACGCTTAGGTTGTGATGTAGATAATTTATTAATCAGCCAACCAGATGATGGGGAACAAGCTTTGGAAATTGCAGATAGTTTGATTCGCAGTGGTGCTGTTGATATTGTGGTGGTTGATTCTGTTGCGGCATTAGTGCCAAAAGCAGAATTAGAAGGCGAAATGGGCGATAGCAAAATGGGTTTGCAGGCTCGATTGATGAGCCAAGCAATGCGAAAATTAACTGCAACAATCAGCAAAACTGGTTGCACTTGTATTTTCATTAATCAGCTTCGTGAAAAAATTGGTGTAATGTTCGGCAGCCCCGAAACTACTACTGGTGGCAACGCTTTGAAGTTTTATGCTTCTATCCGATTAGATATTCGCCGCATCGGGCAAATAAAAGATGGTGATGAAATAGTGGGCAACAGAGCCAAAGTGAAAGTGGTGAAAAATAAAGTTGCACCGCCATTCCGCATTTGCGAATTTGATATTGTGTATGGTCAAGGTGTGAGCAAAGTGGGCGAATTAGTTGATTTGGGCGTTGAAACCAATGTGGTTCAAAAAAGCGGAAGTTGGTTTAGCTACGAAGGCGCAAAATTAGGGCAGGGCAGAGATTCAGTAAAACAATTGTTGATTGATAATCCAGAAATGGCAATTGAAATTGAAAGAAAAATAAAAGAAAAATTAGCTGTAGTTGCTAAAAATTAGTTGCTACATTAGAGCTTTTTAAAATCGCTTTGCGGCTTCGGTTGCAAGGCGATTTTTTATTTTATGCAAATCAAAAACTTACCTTTGCAACGCATGAATCATTTATTGCTGATGGATACTTCTACACAAAATTGCAGCGTTGCTATTGGCAATGATGATGCAATTTTATTTCAAAAATTTCAAAATGATGGATTTAATCATGCAGCAATTTTACCATCATTTGTGCAAGCCTGTTTGCAAGCCACCAATTTGCAATTGGCGCAAATAAATGTGGTAGTAGTTGGCATCGGACCTGGCTCGTACACTGGTTTACGGGTTGGTTTAAGTTTTGCAAAAGCATTATGCACTGCTTTGAAAATTCCGTTGATTACCATTTCAACTTTAGAAATGATGGCGAATGGAATGATACAAATTTGCGAAAATGAAAATGCAGTTTATGTGCCATTGCTCGATGCACGGCGCATGGAAGTTTACACCGCCGCTTACAACAATGAATTGGAAATCGTGGAAGAACCCAAAGCTATGATTGTAACAGAAAATAGTTGGCAGGAATTAATTGCTGAAAACAAAAAAATAATTTTTGGTGGACCAGGTGTTGTGAAAACAAAAACTGTTTTAAGCCACGAAAAAGTAAATTTTTTAACTGAAGAAATTTGTGAAGCAAAATATTTATTCAGCATTGCTTTGAAAAAATTAAAACATCACGAATTCAGTGATGTAGCCTATTCTGAGCCATTTTATTTGAAAGAATTTAATGAGCGGATTTGATTCTTTTCTTTTCCGGAAAATAAAACAAGTCATTAAACTTTTCGATTTTTTTGTAATCACACTTTCGTAATTATTTTCTTAACCTCATTTTTTATTTACGATGAAAAAACTATTTCTGATATTTTGGGCGATGTACGCTTTGATGCTTGTTACTATTATCAATTTGTAAAGTCTTAGGGTTTTTCTTTTCATACAAAACGCTGACTGAAGAAATTTGGTTGGCGTTTTTTTGTTTTTCTTACGGATATAAATTGCCAAATTTTTCTTTCGCATAATCCACGAAATATTTTACGTTGAGTGGTTCGTCACAAATATTTTCTGAAATTTCTTTTGCCGATTTTAATCTACCGTGTTGATGGATTTTTTTTCGCAACCATTCTAAAAGTGGCTTCAGCTCTCCATTTTCAATCATCGCATCTAAACCAACAATTTCTTTTTTTGCAAAATGAAAAAATTGTGCGGCATACAAACTGCCGATGGTGTAGGTTGGAAAATACCCAAAACTGCCATGACTCCAATGAATATCTTGCAAGCAACCCATCGCATCATTGGGCACTTTTACGCCCAAGTAATCAAGATATTTTTTGTTCCAAACCGCAGGAATATCAGCCACTTCAAGGCTTCCATCCAACAACAGTTTTTCAATTTCATATCGAATGATGACATGAAAATGGTAAGTCAATTCATCTGCTTCGATGCGAATTAACGATGGCTCAACCATGTTGATAGCTTTGTAGAAATCAGTAACAGTAAGGTTTTCAAACTTTCCAGGAAAAAATTGTTGCACCGTTTTCCAATTGCCTTTCCAATAATTTAAACTTCTACCCACCATATTTTCCCACAATCGGCTTTGCGATTCGTGAATGCCCAACGAAACTGCTTCGCCTCCAGGCAAGCCATAGTAGCTGGTTGACAAGCCTTGTTCGTACAACCCATGTCCGCCTTCGTGCAAGCAACTCCAAATCATGGTGTAAAAATTTCGTTCTTCAATGTGTGTGGTTAGCCGCACATCAGTGGGCGCAAACGCAGTGGTGAAGGGATGTACCGATTCATCTTGCCTGCCAGCCTTGAAATCAAAATTCATTTGTTTCAACAATTCGATACCCAATTGCCATTGATTTTGTTTGGGAAAATTGCCAAACATAAAATCGTTTTTGGGTTGCTTTTTTTCTGCAATTGTTTTAATGAAAGGCACTAATTCTTTTTTCAAATCATCAAACAAAACATCAGTATTGGCAACAGTTTGCAGCGGTTCGTATAAATTCAACAAAGCATCATAAGGATGATTTTCGTAGCCCAATAATTCAGTTTCTTTTCGTTTCAATTCCACCAATTTTTTCAGTTTGGGTTCAAAAATTTTGAAATCATTTTTGCTTCGAGCTTCTACCCAAGCATGATACGCTTCGGAAATTGCTTTTGAATTTTCTTCCACAAAAGCAGTAGAATATTTTTTTTCTCGTTTCAAATCATCAAAAGATAATTGTGCATTTTTTTTCTGCGAATCGGTTAATGAATCATCAGTTTGCAAATCAATCAATACTTTTTCTAATTCAGGATTCAAAAATAAATCGTGCGCTAAGCCACTCAAGGTAGAAATTTGCTGCCCTCTGAAATCCGCTCCCATAGCAGGTTGATAAGTTTCTTGGTCCCAACTTAAAACAGCGATGGCGTTGCGAACATCAGCCACTTTTTGCATCATCGCCACATATTTTTCGTAATTAGAATTATTCATACGTTGCTATTTTTGAATTGGGTTTAAATATAATTGCTATTAATAGGTTTTAATGATAAACTTCCTAACCAAATGTTGCGAATTTTATTTTGCAAAATCTTGAAAATAATATGTAGAACATTATTTATCTTGCACTTCATTTTAAAAACTATGTCAACATTTTAAACTTGTTTTTCATGAAATCGAAATCCTACTCTCAACTTTTTAAAATCGGAATCGCATTGATTTCGTTTTTTTACTTAGGACATTTTCAACAAGCTTCGGCGCAAGATGTTCATTTTACACAATTCTATCACAATCCGCTGTTGTTGAATCCTGCTCAAACGGGCTTGGCTTGTAATTGGCGTGCTGGTATCAATTACCGCAATCAGTGGGCAAGTGTAACTACGCCTTATGTAACTTTTGCTGGCTATTTTGATGTGCCTATTTATTTCAACAATAAAAGAAATTCGTCGTTGGGTTTGGGTTTGAGTTTGTATGATGACCGAGCTGGTGATGGCAATTTATCTACTATCGAAATTAACCCATCAGTTGCTTTGCACTTAGCTTTGGGCGATGACCATCCTAAAAAATATAAGTTATCCATCGGTGTTCAGCCGAGTATTAGAAACAGAAACCTAAATGTAAATAATTTAACTTTTGAAGCACAGTATCAGCAAGGTATTGGTATCATTAACAACACATTGCCTAATGGAGAACCAGCAACCTTATCAAATACTTCCTATTCTGTTTTTGATTTGAATACTGGGATTCAATTTTCTGCTGCACCAACAGATGAAATTAATTTTTGGGTAGGTGCTTCCGCATTCCACATGTTGCAACCCAATGAAAGTTTTTACAGTGGTTATTCTGTACCATTGCCAATGCGAACTATGGCGAATGCAGGTGCTCGATTTATCATCAATGAGAAATGGACTATTCAACCTAATGCTTTGTATTTCCGCCAAGCCAAAGCACAAGAATTAAATTTCGGTGCTGATTTCGATTATACAGTTGACCCAAAAGCTAACGAACCTTTCACATTGTTTGCTGGTCCTTATTATCGTTGGAACGATGCCGTGCAAGTGTTGATGGGTGGCGAATATAAAGGCTATCGAGTTGGAATTACTTATGACGTGAATTCATCGTCATTAAGTTCGGCATCGCATGGAAAAGGTGGATTTGAATTAGCAATTATGTACAAATCTCCTTGTCGTTTGATTCCTTATCACATCAACAAAATGTTTGTTTGCCCAAGATTTTAATTGTTGAATAAAAAATATTTTTTAAACAGTTTTCGAGTTTTCAGAGAAACCATATGAAATTAAAAACAGGATTTATTTTATTGATGATTGTGATGGCAAGTGCTTTTCACAATACGTTGAAAGCCCAGTTGGATGCGAATATTGATGATAAATACAATCATGAATTAAAGCAAATCAGTCATAAAGACAAGAAAAAAATTGGTGATGATTTATTCAACTCGGGTAGTTTTTATAACGCTATTGAATATTACAAAGATTATTTAGTAGATGACAACAGCGATGCGGATGTTACTTTCAAATTGGCTGAATCATATCGTTATTCAAGAGATTACAAACGTGCAGAAGAATGGTATAAAAAAGCTTATGACATGGATAAAAGCGGCAATGGCGCTGCACAGTTTTATCAAGCGATGATGATGCGTTACAACTGCAAGCAAGAGCAAGCAAAACCTTTATTATCTGATTTCCTAGATAACTATCGTGGCTCCAATTCAAAAGAATTGAAACGCCAAGCTCGTATTGAATTAGATGGTTGCGAAATGGCATTAGACCAAATGGCGCATCCAATTCCAAATTTAGAAATTAAACATTTGGGCAGTGCAGTTAATAATCCTTATTCTGATTTTGGTCCGGCTGCTGATGGTAATGATGCCATGGTTTACACATCAGTAAAATCGGATACTGTGGTGATTATTGGTGAAAATAATAGAACCAATTATGTGAGCAGAATTTATCGTTCAACACGAAAGGGAAATCATTGGACAAAGGGAACACAATTTGGCAATGATAATATCAACAGTGATGTTGACCACACTGGTAATGGTTCATTTAGCCCCAATGGAAAAACTTTTTTCTTTACTCGTTGTCATGAAATCAGTCCAGTTGATTTGCATATTCAATGCGACATTTACATGAGCAAAAAAGAAAATGGCGAATGGCAAAAACCAATCAAATTAAACTCAAAAGTTAATGCACCAAAAAGCACCAATACCCAACCAACAGTGGGCAGAACAGGCGGTGGCACTTTCTTGTATTTTGTTTCAGACAGAGATGGTGGCGTAGGTGGATTGGATATTTGGCGCTCAAAAATTTCATCAGACGGCGAATGTGCAGAAGCAGAAAATCTGGGTAAACAAATTAATACGAAAGCTGATGATTGCACACCATTTTATGATAACGTAGAAAACGTTTTGTATTTTTCTTCTAATGGCAGAATTGGTTTAGGTGGATTTGATATTTACAAAGCTGCTGCCGATGGAAAGAAATTTATGGATGCTGAAAACGTTGGCTATCCAATCAATTCATGTGTTGATGACCGTTATTATACTTTAACGCCTAATCATCGTGGTGGATTTTTTGTTTCAAATCGCCCTGAAGATTTTTATTTCAAATCATCTGATGGTGCATCCATCAAAAGCCCAACTTGTTGCGATGATATTTTTGAATTTAAAATCAACATCATTCCACATTTCGCTTTGAAAGGCTATGTGTTTGATGTGAATGATAAAGAAAAAGCTACGCCATTAACTGATGTAATTGTGTATTTGCAAAACAATGCCAACAGCCCTAAAACATTAAAGATGGACACCTGCTCATTCAAACAGAAAAAATATTTTTTCGATACTGAAAAAGATGCAGTATATAAATTAAAAGCTTCTAAAAATGGCTACTACGATGGTTATGCAGCCGCCAGTTTTGAAGGATTAACGGAAAGTGATACTTTAAGAGTAGATATTTTCTTACGTCCAATCACAGTTGAAACAGTAAGATTAGAAGGTATTTTCTATGATTTTGATAAAGCAACATTGCGCCCTGAATCTGATTCGGCTTTGATGGCTTTAACTAAATTTATGAATGACCAACCCAATATTCGTGTAGAAATTGGTTCACATACAGATAGCAAAGGTTCGGATGAATATAATGACAGACTTTCACAAGCTCGTGCACAAAGTGTGGTTGATTATTTAATTGTGCATGGCATTGAAGCATCGCGATTGGAAGCAAAAGGTTATGGTGAAAGAAATCCAGAAGTGCCAAACGAAAATCCGGATGGAAGCGATTGCCCAGTATGTCGTCAAAGAAATCGTAGAACAGAGTTTAAAATCTTAGGACAGGTGAAAGGTGTGAATATTGTTTACAACCAAGGCATGCCTTCAGTGATTGATTCTACTTCATCAACGCATGAAAAATTGGAGCAAGAATCAATGGGCTTAGGTCGTCAGGAATTAACTTCTAATGGAAATGTAGTTGATGCAACGCAAGCAGCTAAAACCGAAAAACACAGTGCTGGCACATTGTTCAATTCAAACAATTACGAAAAGGTGCAAGAAAAACCTGTTGATGTAGAAGATGAACAACCCGAAGTGCAAATTCGTGAGATTAATGCCAACAGAAAAAAAGCACCGCAACCCAACTTTAATGCTCCTGAAAATGTTGCACCGCAACAATCTGCGCCTAAATCATCATCAACTATTCAGAATAACAATTCAGTGAATACTAACGTGAAGAATGATGATAACGAAGATGCTGAACCAACGCCTGCTTCGGCAACTTCTAAAATGAGTGCTAAGCAACAAAAAGAAGCAGAGAAAAAAGCGAAGGAAGAAAAAATAAAAGCAGAGAAAAAGGCAAAAGAAGATACTGAAAAGGTGAAGAAATCATCAGCAAACGGCAGCGATAAAAATTTAGAAAAGGCTAAAAAAGAAGCAGAGAAAAAGGCAAAAGAAGATGCAGCTAAGGCTGAAAAACAAGCCAAAGAAGCAGCTAAGAAAGCAGAAAAGGAAGCAGCGGAAGCAAAGAAAAAAGCAGACAAAGAAGCGAAGAAAAATAAACCAGCAGCAGCTGACAAGAAAAAGGATGACGAGGAATAAAAAGTAAATAATAAAAAAGGCTTCAAAAAATAGAAGCCTTTTTTTATGCCTGTTATCAAATAACAACAAAGCTTTTTCAATCTTACATTTGTAAAAAATATCGGAATGAATTTTATCGAAGAATTACAATGGCGTGGGCAATTACACCAATCAACGCCAGGCATTGAAGATTTTTTAAACAACAATAAAACTACGGGCTATTGCGGTTTTGACCCAACCGCTACTTCATTAACCATTGGAAATTTTGTTCCAATCATGTTGTTGATGCGCTTTCAACGCTGCGGTCATAAACCGATTGCTTTGGTGGGCGGCGCAACTGGTTTAATTGGCGACCCAAGTGGTAAATCAGCCGAACGAACTTTATTATCAGTTGATAAACTGAATGAAAATGTAGCTGCTATTAAAAAGCAATTAGCTAAATATTTAGATTTTGAATCGGGCAATAATAAAGCCGAAATGGTGAATAATTATGACTGGTTTAAGGATATGGATGTGTTTACTTTTTTACGCGATGTAGGTAAGCACATCACTGTGAATTACATGATGGCAAAGGATTCGGTGCAAAATCGAATGGACAATGGCATTTCATTTACCGAATTTTCTTACCAATTAATTCAAGGTTACGATTATCATTGGTTGTGGAAAAATAAAGGTTGCCGAGTGCAAATGGCTGGCAGTGACCAATGGGGAAATATGACTACAGGCTTAGAATTAATCAGACGAATGGAAGGTGGTGAAGCACATTTAGTAACTGCGCCGCTGATTACAAAATCGGATGGAACAAAATTTGGCAAAAGCGAAAATGGTGCAATCTGGTTAGATAGACAACTGACAACACCTTATCAGTTTTTTCAATTCTGGATAAATGCAAGCGATGAAGATGCAGCAAAATTCATCAAACTGTTTTCATTTTTAGATAAAAATACTATTGATGAAATTGTAAGTGAACATGCAAAAGCACCACACTTGCGATTGCTGCAAACGCAATTGGCAAAAGAGGTTACAGCTATTGTGCATTCGGCTGATGATGTAAATATTGCTATTAAAACCAGCGAAATATTATTTGGCAATGCTAATATTGACCATTTGAAAAATCTGAATGATACCGAGTGGAAAGAAATTTTTGTTGGTGTTCCGCAATTTGAAATTTCAAAATCAGATTTACAAAATGGCATCAATGTTGTTTCGCTATTGGCTGAAACAACAACAATTTTTCCTTCAAAAGGCGAAGCAAAAAAAATGTTAGAAGCAGGTGGTGTTGCCTTGAACAAAGAAAAAGTGGAAGGCACTCAGCAGAATATTAATGCTGATAATCTGATAAACGGAAAATATTTGTTGTTTCAAAAAGGTAAGAAAAATTATTTTTTAATTACAGCAGTATAAAGTATGAAAAGCGTAGGATTATGGATGGTATTGGTTTTGGCGATGTTAAGTATAAATGTGAAAGCCCAAACCAACAACAATAACGTGTTAGATTCAATTCCGTTTACAGTTGAAAATGGTGATACGGTGTATGATTTTCATTTGCCAACCGTATGGTGTGTGGCACAAAAAAAATTCGGCAACGATTTAGAACGATATAGATTCAATCAACTGAAATATAACATCAAAGTAGTGTTTCCGTATGTGAAAGAAGCTGGCAGATTGGTGAATGAAGTGAATGCAAAATTGCCAACACTTTCCAAAAGAGAACGCAAAAATTATTTGAAACAAAAAGAAGAAGAGTTACGAACAAAATTTGAAGAGCCTTTAAAAAACTTGTATGATACGCAAGGCAAACTATTGATTTTGTTGATTAATCGTGAAACAGGCAACAGTGTTTATTCCACTTTGAAAGAAATAAAAAACCCTGTAAAAGCTGCTATGTATCAAGCTTCGGCGGTGGTGAATGGTTTGAATTTGAATGAACAATGGGATGCTACAAAATACCCCAATGAAGATTTAATCATGAAAAATTTTGAGCGAATGTATGGCTATCAAACACTAAACAAAAATTGATTTTACTTGATAAGCAAGCCAACAACTGCGGTAATAATCAAATTGAGCAATGCTAAAGGAATCAACATTTTCCAACCTAAATTCATCAATTGGTCATAACGGAAACGTGGCAATGTCCAACGCACCCACATGAATAAGAAAATAAATCCACCAATTTTTGCAAACAAAAATACCGTGCCTAAAATGGTTTCTAAATTGTGTGATAAACCAAAAAGGCTAACAAACGGAATATCATAACCACCAAAAAATAATGTACTCATCAAGGCTGATGAAATAAACATGTTTACGTATTCAGCAAACAGATAAAAACCCAATTTCATGCTACCATATTCGGTATGATAACCCCCAATCAATTCAGTTTCGCATTCAGGCAAATCGAATGGTGCACGATTGGTTTCAGCAAATGCACACACTAAGAAAATCAAAAAACCAAGTGGCTGATAAATTACATTCCAATGTCCGTTGATTTGGTGTGCCACAATATCATTCAAACTCATTGAGCCGTTCAGCATGATTAATGCAATCAAACTCAAGCCCATGGCAAGTTCGTAGCTAATGATTTGCGAAGCGGCACGGATAGCACCCATTAATGAATATTTATTATTGCTGCTCCAACCGCCAATCATGATGCCATAAGCACCTAACGAAACCACACCAAACATATACAACACCCCAATATTCACATTGGCAATTTGCAACGAAACTGTTCTGCCTGCTATTTCTAAAGTATTACCCCACGGAATCACTGCACCACCCATACAAGCTAACAACATTGCTATGGATGGACCCATAATGAACAAAAATTTATTCGCATTGGCTGGTATAAATTCTTCTTTGAAAAATAATTTCACCCCATCAGCTAAGGGTTGCAACATGCCGCCCGGACCAGCACGATTAGGACCAATGCGGTCTTGTAACCAAGCTGCTAATTTGCGTTCTAACAAAGTAGAATACATGGCTATACCCAATGATGCACCTATGACGCAACTGATAATGATTAGTTTTTCTACAAGCATGATTTCTTGAAATGAGAACGCAAATGTAATACTTTGCTTGGTGGAATAAAAAGGTTTTGTGATTGATACCACATCAAAATATGCTTTAGCTTGGCGACAACTAGTGCAGGTTCGCTTCTACGGCTTCAAATCGTCTATTATCTGTGCCGATTTTGCAACTCGGCAGAACATCATGGTTGACGGAAAACAATCAACAATTCTATGTGTTCCTTATTCCATTTTTTTGAAAATACATTTGCCAAATAAAATCATAAATTTGTAACGAATAAAATTATATGGCACAAATTCCATTTACAGTTTCGGCAAGGGCAGCAAGGCTTATTGGTCGTGAAAATGTCGCTCATAGCGATGGTGCAATAATCGAACTTGTAAAAAATTGCTATGATGCTGATGCTGACTTCTCGTTAGTTATTGTTAATCCAATCAAACGCACAATTATCATTTACGATAATGGTGTTGGTATGTCTTCAAAGGACATAAAAGATAATTGGATGAATATTGGAACTGATAACAAGGAAACAGATTTCAAAAGTAAAAGAGGTAGGGTAAAAGCTGGTGCTAAAGGGATTGGAAGATTTGCATTGGATAGACTTGGGCAAAAGTGTACTATGTATACAACTAAAGATTCAAACGGAATAGGATGTAAATGGTTTGCCAATTGGAATGACTTTGAAAAAAAATCAACTTCGATAAATCAAGTTTTTGCAAAACTAGATGAAATTGGCAAGTTGAATGTCTTTGAGCAATTGAAGAAAGAGACAAATAACCAAAGTATACTAAAACTGATTGGCAATAGAAGCAATAAAAGCGGTACTCTTTTAAAAATTGAATTTACAAGAGATGAATGGGATGATGAATTATGCGACTTTATAGCACATAGTTTACAAGTTTTAACTCCTCCTGATGGACAAAATAAATTCGATATATTCTTTTTCAATGAAAGAGTAACAGGAAAATATGGTAAAATTCAAAATGATTCATACAATGACTATGATTACAAAATTGTAGCGACGTATAAAAAAAATGGTACTCGGGATTTAAAAATCGTATTTCACAGGAATGAATTTGATTTTAATCAAATAGATGATGCTTTTTTTCAAAGGGAAGAAATGAGAGAATTTCCCTACGACAAAACAACTTTCAAAAAAGAACGCTTTACAATTAACACCAATTTTTATGAATTGATTGGTGGGTTTCGTGAATTAGAAAAGGATAATTTAAGTGATACAATTGGGGATTTTACGTTTACATTATATTATTTTAAACTCGGCTCTAATGACAGTATCTTCAAGAATAAATCATTTGATACTGCAATAAGAAGAAAGTGGGCAAAAAAATTCAGTGGAATAAAGCTGTATCGTGATAATTTTAGAGTTAGACCATATGGCGAAACTGAAACAGCCTCTTATGACTGGTTGCTATTGGGCGAACGTCAAGGTAAAAACCCAGCTGGTGCATCAAGGCTTGATTTTATGATTAAGCCAAATCAGGTAGCTGGTACAATATCCTTTTCGAGAACATCTGAATTGTTTTTAGTTGATAAATCAGGTCGAGAAGGTTTAATAGAAAACAAAACTTTTGAGTTATTCAAAAATTTGCTTGAGGGTATAATATCAAAATTGGAGAAAGACCGTAGTACCATTTTCAATAATCTTCAATTGTACAATAAAGATGCTGAAAAAGACGATGCCGCTGAAGAAGAAGCATTAAACATTGTTGAAGAAGACAATGAGGATGAAAATACTGAAACCACTAAAAGAAAAAATAAAACACTTAAAAGTGCTGTAAAATCTCAAAAAATAAAAATTGAGCAAAGAGAGGATGAGTTGGTGCTTTCAAGAGCAATGGCAAGTGCTGGAATTTTGATAGCAAGCTTTTCTCATGAGTTTCATTCTATAAAAAATAAGCTAAATAGTAGGGCTACTAATTTAAGGAATAACTTACTTCCATTGTTGCCTGAAAGTAAAGTCAAAAATCTTAAAAACATAAACAACCCTTATCATCTTATATCCCAACTAAAAGAATTAGATGATAAAATAAAACAGTGGATTGATTTTTCTATAATGCTTACCAAAAAGGATAGGCGGAGGTCTAAAAAAATCAACTTAAGAGACTATTTTAATGAGTTTAACAATAATTGGAAAAAGAAGTTGAGCGATAGAGGTGTTGGATTAAATATTACTTATGAGACAGAAAAAGCAAAAGATTACGCCCTCAAAATTATAGAGTTAGACCTTGATACGATTTTCGACAATCTTCTTACTAATTCTATTGAAGCATTTCAAAGGAATGGTTTTAAAGGCAATAGAATCATCAAAATTCATTTAAAAAAAGTTGATGGCGATGTTGAGTTTGATTATCGTGATTCAGGACCAGGTATTAGTAAAGATATAAAAAAGAAGGAGGAAATATTTAAAGCATTTGTTACCACAAAAAGAGATAATACAGGTAAAGAAGTTGGAAACGGATTAGGAATGTGGTTGTTAAAATCTTCTGTAGACTACAATAAAGGAAGTGCCAAACTCTTAACTCCTGAGATTGGATTTCAAATTAAAATTTACTTAAAACATTGTGAATAATATTATGAACTACAAAATATTGGTTGTCGATGAAAATTCTGACCAAATTGAAGGGTTTGAAACTTTTTTAGACAATATTAAACAACAAGGATTAACAGATAAGACCTTTGAAGTGTTCGGATTAACTAGCATTTCAGATGAAGGTGAACTTTTTCAGTTTATTATATCGAATGAAATTGATTGTGTAGCATTCGATTATAAATTAATGGAAAACAATTCATCATTTTCACAACAAGGAGATGTCTTTCAAATGCATTTGCTAGAACATTTTGAAGAATTTCCAACTTTTATTATCACTAATAATGCCGATGATTATAAATTGATGAAGGCTGACCCATTTAAAATAATAAGTAAGGCAATTATCAATTTTAATTCAGATAATAAAGATGAAGTTAACCAAGCAATAAAAACTATAAATAATATCTCTCAACTAATTGATAGGTATAAAGAAAACCTAAAAAGTAATGAAGATGCTTTTTTTGAATTAACAGATAGACAAAGTAAGGGAGAAAAATTAAATGATAAGGATTTAGCAAGACTTGTTGATTTAGACACAAAATTAGAAAGCTCTATTTCGAAAAAATCAAAACTTCCTAAAGATTGGAAAAGCCCTGCCGATATAGATAATTTAACAAAGCTAGTTTCAGAAACTGAGGGCATTCTTAACGAATTAAAAAAATTGAAAAATGATTGAATTTCGTAAGGAACATCCTGTTAAGCTTATACTAAACCCTAAAAAAGTAAACAAACACACTGAATATAAACAAGAATTAAAAGCTGATTTCAGGAACAGGTGTGGCTATTGTAATGATTCAGACTACTGGACAGGTGGGTGGCGATTTTATCAAATAGACCATTTTGTACCTCAAAAACATCTTAACTTAATTTCTAAAACAGAGTACTCAAATCTTGTTTACTCATGTTTCTTTTGCAATAATTCTAAACGTGCAAAGTGGCCTTCGGAAAACGAAAAAATTACTATTAAAAACAATGAAGGCTTTGTTAATCCAAGAAATGAAGATTACGTAAAACATTTGAAAAGAGACATAAATGGTAACATAATTCCTAATTCAGAAATTGGGGCATATATGGTGAGGGCGATGAAACTCAATTTGAAAAGGCACGGAATATTTTGGAGAAGTGAAAGAGTAGAAGAGCTTTTAAATGAAATTGAAAAATTATTTAATGAAAAAGTTGACTTCATTCCAAAAGAACTGCATGTTAAAATAACCAAATTACTTTTTAATTCTAGAGAAATGATTAGGGTAATTAAAGCAATTGGCAATGAATAAAAAAAATATCGGCTCATTTTATACTCCAAAAATCATTGCCGATTTTTTGGTGGATTATCTTTCTGACAAAATGAAGGATAATACTTCTGTTAGTGTATTAGAGCCAAGTGCTGGTGCTGGTAGTTTTATTGAATCAATTTACAATCATAATACTTTATCAAACAAAATCCACTTAGCAGTTGCTGTGGAAAGGGAAAAAGCAGAATTGGAAAAAGTGAGAGCAATTACTTCTGTTAAATCGCTAAATGCTATTAATGCTGACTTTTTAGAATTTCAAAAAAACAATGACACGGAATTTGATTTAGTAGTTGGCAACCCCCCTTATTTTAGAAAAAAGTTTTTGACTGAAAAGCAAATAAAATTATGCGAAGAGGTTCATCAGGTATTTCCATCACTATCTAAAAATAAAATAAAAAACATCTGGACAGCCTTTTTAGTGCGATGTATTAAATTCACAAATGCTGATGGTATTTTGGCAATGGTATTACCTGCCGAATTATTACAAGTAAAATTTGCAGCAGAGTTGCAAGCATTATTGTTAGCTGAATTTGAGCGTATTGAAATTTTTACTTTTAATGAATTGCTTTTTGAAGATTGCAAGGGGCAAGATACTCTGTTGTTAATTGGAGAAAGAAAATCAAAAAAGAAAGGCGTTTATAATTGCAACATTGTTGATACCAATGACCTTATAAAACGAAATTTTAAGCTGACCCAAAATATAAGTATTAAGCAAGGAAAGTGGACGCATAGTCATTTAACAAGCGATGAAAGACAACTGCTTGAAAACTTAAAGAATCAATTAAAAACAGTGGATGATTACTGTTATTCAAAAGCAGGAATTGTTACAGGTGCGAATGATTATTTTATAGTTGATAAGGAAACAATGGAAGAGTTTAGATTAGAAGACTATTCAAAAAAAATCATTCAAAAGGGATTCTTTGTAAATGGAAGTGTTGAAATCAATGGGCATGATTTTAATAAATTAATTAGAACAAAAAAGCCAACCTATCTCTTAGATTTCAATGTTGACTTAAGCAAAAAACAAAAAGCTGAATTAGCTAATTACTTCAAGATAGGAGAAGAGAAAAAAATTCACGAACGCTATAAAACATCAATAAGGGATAATTGGTATCAAGTTCCTAATGTTGGCACTCCATCTGAAGCTTTCTTTTTTAAACGTTGTAATGAATATCCAAAGCTCATTAAAAACTCTGCAAAAGTATTGGTTACAGATAGTGCTTATGCTATTAAAATGAATAAGGGTTTGGATATTGAAAGTTTGATTTATTCTTTCTACAATTCTTTGACCTTATCCTTTGCCGAATTAGAAGGTCGTTTTTATGGTGGTGGTGTATTAGAATTAACCCCAAATGAATTTAAAATCCTACCAATTCCTTACACAACTATAAATAATGCTCAGTTCAAAACTTATACAAATATTTTTGAAAACAAATCATCCATTGCAGATGTATGTCGCATGAATGATGCTAAGATTTTGAAAACAATTGATAGAAAGATTGACTTGCCAACTATTGAAAATATCTTTTCAATTCGTGAGAAATTATATCATAGCAGGATTAAAGTAAAATAATCAGGTCTTTAAATTTGTCAGAACACAAAAAAGCCACCACAATTGCTTGCAATGGCTTTTCAAAAAAGACTATCCACTAACGATTGATTACGAAACACTACCGCTAAACAAAACACTCCACGGTCCTTGTTCATCTTTGCTATTTACCCAGCAAGCAAAGCCATAGAATTTTTTACCTGCATCAGCCACATCAAATTGCAAAGTGATTTTTGTTTTGCCACTATACACCGTATTGATGCAAGCCGCAGGGCTGGCAGGTGCAGTGGCACTGACTATATACACCACTTTCACTTTTTTTATCCCATCGGGTTTGGCTCTAAGGCTGCTACCATCATTGCCCTGTTGTTGTTTGCAAAAAATATGAGCTACTTCACCATTAGTAGTTTCTACCGTTACGGTGGGTGTAGTATCAGGTTTTACTGCTGGTGTACGAGTAGTTTTATGTGGTGTAACCCCACATAATATCCGTTCGTCATCAGTCATGTTTACATTGCCCTGAATTTGCCCTTTAATAAAAATTCGCAACTGCTTTTTATAAGCCGCTTTGGCTTGATTTTTTGCCTTCCGCTGCGCAGTGGTAGCATTGGTTTTCACTTTACAAATTGCCCAATTAAGCGCCCACTTCGCTTGCAAGGGCGTTAATAAACCTAATTGTGCAGCATCAATTACCCAAGCCACTTTGTTGGCGGTGGCTTGTTTTACCAAGTTGTCCTGAAACGAATCAAAACCTGGTTCGTCTGACGGAAATACATCTTTGTTTTTCATGACTATTTGTTTTTTATTGTTAAAAAAATATTCTTACTGTTGATAGAGCAAGCAAAATGGGCTAGTATTAAGCTTTTCGCTGCCTTGTACTTTATTTTTTTAGTTTCTTTTTTTGTTGGTTGATGTTCCGAATAGTTTGTTTGGAGCTTAAACCTTTTCGTTTGGGATTCCGAACATTTTATTCGGGACTTAAAATTTTTCTTGCTGAACTCCGAATGGTTTATTTATTGTTCCAAACATTTTGTTTGGAGCTCCGAACATTTCATTCGGAGCTTCAACTTTTTCATTCGGAATTCCGACTGATTTATTCGGAACATCAAAAAAAAAGAAACTAATTGTAAAAGAACTTTTGCAATTGCTGGATGAATTGTTGCTGTAAAATTGTAGGCAATAAAAGTTTTTTACAATACACAAAAAGGTATAATGAAAACCACGTAGAAGAGAAGCTAGCTGATGGTGTATTGAACTTTTAAAACTATGCTCAACTTTTTTCTTTTTGTTGCAAGCCCCAAAAAAGGAAGAATAAAATGTGTGATGGTGGCTTCAACACACAACCAATTGCCCATGATAAAAAACCTGTTGCTGAATAATATCAAAGTTAAAACCATGCAAAAATGCAAAGCGCAATACTCCACCAGTGTTGTTGGTTTGGGTTTTAACGTGCAATAAATTAATTTGGGTTTTTACAGTACCTATGGCAATATGCAATTGCTCGGCAATCATTTTGTAAGAATAACCTTCCCACAATAAAACAACTAACTGTTGCTCACGGGGCGTAAAATTTATTTCAATATTTTCAGGTGCGCTGCTCATAACATGCCTGCTTGCGATAAAACTAACGTAGGTGATATTGTTTTTATTATAAGATGATAAAACCAGGAAAAACGTTGCAGTGAAAATTTATTTATTTTTTTGAAATTGGAATTTATTTGAGGAGTATCGTTACAAAAAAAACTTAAATTTGTGGATGATTAGTGAAGCACAATATTGAATATTCAATCTTTAACCATGAAAAATTTCGGATTAATAACGGCTACTTTAATTAGTGTTTTATTATTGGCTGCTTGCAAAAAAAGCAAAGTAGATAGAGCATCAACAAATTACTTTACTGAAGGCGGCTCTTACCAAATTGTGCCTGATACAATAATTGCCAATACGCAAAATAACACTTGGGTTCTTCATGCGTATAAAAAAGTGTTAGCCAATCAATATCATGATGGTGGTAGTAGCGAAGATTTATTTATTACTTTTCCTGGCAAGTATAGAATATTGCCAACTGGCAATTATCAAATAGTTTCATCCTTATCATCTTTATCGGCAGGTAAAGTATATGTAAATTTTTCTTATTCGCAAGATTTGACTGGCAGTGCATTTCAGGCTTCATCACATGGAAATGCAATTGACGGTCAGGTACAAGTTTCGCAAATTGATGAAGGGCAAATACGTATCGTATTTAATGGTTTAAATGCAACTAATTCATGGTGGCAAAGTGTTGAGGCAGCATCAACAAGTGGATATGACACTGTAAAGCTTTTAGCCGATATAACTTATTGACACCATTTAAAAATTAAACATGAGATTGATTGTTTTTTTGCTGCTAATTATATTTTCCGAAAATAGTTTCGGGCAGAATTATAGGTTTAATGTTGGCTTAGAAGCAAGCCCAAGCAGAATTAGTTTAAGAGGCAATGAAACTTTAAAACAATACAACAAAGCAACCATTGGTTTTTCTACAGGTGCTTTTTTGGAGTATTGCTTTCCCGAAATACTATCCATTCATGCAGGTTTTGGATTGGAAAGAAAAGGAGCTGCGGCTGAAAAAAATGTTACAGATTTGAATGGAAATATTATTGCCAATGTGCCATCTCGTTCAAATTTTGATTATTGGATTTTTCCTGTTTTACTAAAAGCTACTTTTGGAAAGAATCTAAAATACTTTTTTGATGCTGGTTCTTATTTTGGTTATCTGATTCAGCAAAATGATATTTATAAACTTGCCGGCAATCCTTCAACAACTGTAAATGTTACCAATCTTGATAAGCGTTTCGATTCAGGATTAACAGCAGGCTTTGGCATTGCAATACCGTTTAAACAAAAATATGCTTGTTCGATTGAACTAAGAGATAACTTAGGATTTAGCAATATTAATGGTGTTCAACCTTATGATAGCTGGACTATCAGAACCAATTCAGCAAATTTATTGATAGGTGTTTCTTACAAATTTATTAAGAGAATTACAAAATCAGTTGATACCACAAATCTTTCAGCCCCTGTTCCTGCTCTGGTTAAATAGTTTGTAAGAATAAAAAAATCAAACTTTTTTATTCAACTGATTTTTGAATCTTATCATGTACTAATCCGCCAACAATAGCGTTTAAAATAGTTGAAAACTTATCGCAGTTTACGGGTATCAACGTAGGAGAGTTTGCCCCTTATTTATTTATTTTACTACATAATTTCATTTAGAATGAAAAAAAGTTTTGTCTGTTTTGGGTTGTTGCTTGCTTTTAGTTTTTCATCGCAAGCGCAAATTGCTAAATATAGCAATGCCTTTCTTTCGATAGGTGTTGGCGCACGTTCGTTGGGCATGGGTGGCGCACAAGTAGCTACATCAGGCGATGTAAATTCAATTTACTGGAATCCGGCAGGTATGTGTGAAGTGGATAATAACCCACAAGTGGCAGCTATGCACAGTGAATATTTTGGTGGTATTGCTAAATACGATTTTGGTGGTGTAGTGATTCCGTTGGATAAAAACGCCGATAAGAAAAGTATGTTGGGGCTTGGCTTAATCAGGTTTGGGGTGGATGATATTCCTAACACACTTCATTTACTGGATGCCAATGGCAATATTAACTACGATAATGTTTCCAGTTTTTCAGCGGCTGATTATGGCTTTTTCACTTCTTATGCTCGTGAGATAATCAATGAAGACCGTGGCGACAAAGTAGTTCGTATTGGTGGTAGTGCAAAAATCATTCATCGTATTGTTGGTTCATTTGCCAGCTCGTGGGGTTTTGGATTAGATGTAGGTGTGCAAGCCAAATTAGGCGCTTGGCGCTTGGGTGGTGTGTTGCAAGATGCTACTACAACTTTTAATACCTGGGGATTTCATTTTACCGATGCTGACCAAGCTGTGTTGGCTCAAACAGGTAATGTGATTCCAACTCGGTCAAGTGAAATTACCGCACCTACTATTCGCTTAGGCGCAGCCTACAATTTTGAACTGGGCGAAGATTTTACCATTTTACCCGAAGCAGGTTTTGATATTACTACTGATGGGCAGCGCAATGTTTTAATCAGTTCAAAACCATTTAGTGTTGACCCAAAAATTGGTGTAGAAGGCGGTTATAGAAACATTGTTTTTTTGCGATTGGGTTTGTGTAATATTCAACATCAAACCGATGATGTAGGAAAAAAAATCACCACCATGCAACCCAACTTTGGTGTGGGTTTAAGACTAAACAGTTTTTATATTGATTACGCATTAACCAGCCCGGGCAGTGCAGGCAATGTGTTGTATTCGCATGTGTTTTCATTGAAATTAGATATTGGTAAAAAACAAACCAATAGCCGAAATAAATATGGCAGAGGTCACCGTCACCGTTATTAATTTTTAAATTGTTGAAATAAATTTTATCGCTTGAAAAAACATTTACTCGTTTTAATTATTTTAAGTGTGGTTGGGCTGAAAAGCTACAGCCAGACTTTATTTGGCAATGAGTGGATTTTTGACTACACCAAAACTTTTTACAAAATAAAAGTGGTTAGCAATGGCTTGTATCGTATTCCTTACAGCACTTTGCAAAGTTATGGTTTGGCAAGTTCGCAAGGAAAAGATTTTGTGTTGTTTAATAATGATGTTGAAGTTCCGCTGTTTGTTACTTCAGCTAATGCACTTTCATCCACCGATTTTATTGAGTTTTACGGGCAAAAAAATGATGGAACAGTTGATGCAGCATTATTTCGCAATCCGCAATACGAGCAATTCAATCCTTACCGAAGTTTTTATACCGATACAGCCATTTATTTTTTAGCAGTTCAATCAGGCACTACACACCAACGGATGATTGCAACTGCCAACAGCATTACATCGCAGCCTGCCGAACCTTATTTTATGCATACTTCATTGTTTGAAAATTATAGCGGTTATACAGGTGGTGTAAATTATAATTTAGGTGGCGGACATGTGGTTAATCCATCCTCATTTGATGCTGGCGAAGGTTGGTTTGGTTTGCTTTTCAACAGTAGTATTGCTCAAACTATGTATACACCTTATCCTTATACGGCAGCAGGCACACCAGGCTTTTCAGCCGAAATTATTACTTCATCGCCTTACTCTGGCAATAATAATATTGGTGTGAACATCAATAATCAATATACTTTCGGCGGCGCATACAGTTCTTCTTCTTATGGTTTTTTACCCACTTCAAATAGTGTAGTTAATTATTTCGATGTAGCTGTCAATAAATTTTCAGCAACTAATATCCCAATGAATGCCATGCTAAATGGGCAAACGCCTGTTAATTTTATTATCAATTCAGGCGGCGGTTATCAGTGTGTGAGTACGATAAAATTAATCTATCCGAAGCTGTGTGATTTTGATAATCAGAATCAGGAATATTTTCAAATCAATAATAGCGCAACCAATTATACCAACAAACATTTAGCAGTTACAAATTTTAATGCACAAAACAGCGATGCTATTTTATACGACTTCGACCAAAATGCACGATTGGTTGATGTAAATAATGGTGGCGCACAAACAACGTTTAATTTTCTTTTGCCGCAATCATCATCGGCTACTACCAATGTTTTTTTAACCAATGATAATAATGTGCAAGTGGTGAGCAATATGCAACCACGAAAATTTAAAAATTTTGGTTCGTCATCTTATCAAGGCAATTTTATCATTGTTACTAATTCTATTTTTCGCAATGATGGAACAGGTCATGATTATGTGAATGATTATGCTGCTTATCGCAAAAGTATTATCGGCGGCAACTACGATACTTTGATTGCTGATATTAATTTACTGGCGGATGAATTTGCTTATGGTGTAAGCGGTCATCCACTATCCATTCGAAATTTTGCACACTACATTGATAATTTTTTTTCCAAACCAAAACCTTATCATTTTTTCCTCATTGGGAAAGGACAAGAATATAACAACACCCGAAACAACGCTACCCGAGCAGCTTTGAACACAGTACCAACATTTGGTACACCAGGTTCGGACAATTTATTAACGGCTTATAATAATGATTGGTATCCGCATATTGCTATTGGCAGATTATCTGCATTCACTGCTGCTGATGTAAAAACTTATTTAGATAAAGTGAAAGAATATGAATTGGGTCATACCGAAAACTGTTCTTCATCTGATGCAACCTTAGCAGGAAAAGATTGGCAAAAGCAAATCATTCATTTAACTGGTGGTGCTGACCAATATCAACAAGATTTGTTTGATGGTTATTTGAATACAGGCTATGGCGACCCTTTAACGCCTATGAAAGCGATTATTGAAGACACTTTATTTGGTGGTCATGTAACCAGTTTTAAAAAAACAAGTGCCGCACCCATTCAATTATCCGCTTCTTACAGTTTAGATTCATTGATTAATGCTGGCGTTTCTATCATCAACTTTTTTGGGCATTCTTCTTTTTCAACTTTAGAATTTGCAGTGGATAATCCTTCCTCTTATCAAAATTTTGGGAAGTATCCATTGTTTATTTCCAACGGATGTTTTTCAGGAAATTTATTTGATGACCCTGCATTAAACAACAATCAAAGAGGATTGAGTGAACGCTTTGTAGTGCCTGATGCTGGCGACCCACAAAATATTGGTGCCATTGCTTACATCTCTACTTCTGATTTAGGAATTAGCACAGGTTTGAATTATTACACCAATCATCTGTATCAAAATATTGGGCAAACACATTATGGTAACACCTTGGGCGAATGCATTCGTATAGGTGTTGATACCATGCTTCGCAATGCAACTTATGCATCTATTGATATGGTGGCAACTGGCGAACAAATGTTATTAGATGGTGACCCTGCCATAAAATTAAACCCACATTCAAAACCTGATTATGATATTGAACAATCAATGGTTTCGCTGAATCCATCTACCATCAATTTTGAATCGGGCAATACTTTTCATGTTTTGTTTTCGGTTGAAAATTTAGGGCTGAACAAAAAAGATTCCATCAATATTATGGTGTTGCGATATTTTCCAAAAGCTGATTTAACAGTAGGCACAACACCAACGTTAATTACAACGATGCGAATAAAAGCACCTGCTTATAAACAAAATTTTGATGTCATCGTCAATCTAAATCCTGATAAAGCATTGGGTACAAACCGCATTCAAATCATTGTAGATGCCAACAATGAAGTGAGTGAAATTTGTGAAAACAACAATCAAACTACGATTGATTTCAACATTTCATCATTAGATATATTACCAGTTTATCCTGCACAATTTAGTATTGTTGCCGCAACCGATACTACTAAGTTCACCTTGAAAGCCAGCACAGTTGACCCTTTGGCAGCTAATCGAAAATATTTTATTCAATTCGATACCACCGAAAAATTTAACAGTTCACAATTTCAATCCACCACTATCAATCAAATTGGTGGCGTTATCAGTTGGAAACCTTCAACGCATTGGGTTAATAATCGTGTGTATTATTGGCGCACAGCAGTTGATACTTTGTATGGCAATCATCAACTCACCTGGCACAATTCATCATTCACTTACATTTATAATAGTTCTCCAGGCTGGGACCAATCGCATTATTTTGAGTTTAAGAAAGATGTGTTTTTAACACTGCAAATTGATTCTGTTTCAAGAAAATTCAAATTCGCCAATAATATTCGAAGTGTGAAGGTTACTGATTTTGGTGATGGTTCAAGCTATCAAGTTGCACCATTTTTAGATTATCAGAAATTAAATAATGGTGGTTCATGCATTCCTTACGCATCTTATAATAGCTCAAATGTTGCTGGTCCGTTTGGCGGATTTAATATTGTTTTATTCGATTCAATTTTTGGTCAACCTGTTCAAAATGGCTATGGCATCAATCCGCAAGCTGGTGATTATACTTGTGGTGGTGTGCAGTTGCCCACCTTTCAATATTTCACAAAAGGTCGTTTAACATCAACCACATGGCCTTATAATATTCCAGCCATGTCGCAAGCAGCAACTGATTCCATACAACGAACTTACCTTGATAATTTTTTAAACAATTTTATTCCAAACGGAACTTATGCTTTGTTGTATAGCATCAACCAATGGTCGCCACAAACTTTAGGCACTTCATTGCACAACACTTTGCATAATTTATTTCATACCACAATAGCTGATACCATGACTGGCAGCCGCACTTATGTATTGTTCGGAAAAAAAGGAGCACACGGTTATCAAACGCACGAAGTGCATTCAAATACAAATGGTGGCTTGATTGACACCACATTTTATTTTAGTGGCAATTGGTATTTAGGTTCATTAACATCAACACAAATAGGTCCGGTAGCTTCTTGGACAAGCATACATTGGAGTTACAATCCACAAGAAATTAATTCCGCCGATTCAACTTCCATTCAATTAATTGGCGTTGATACTACTGGAAATGAAACAGTACTGTATGAAAATCATGCGAATCAAATGTTCGATTACAATATTGGTTTTGTGAGTGCAACACAATATCCATATTTAAAAATGCGGATGACAACAAAAGATACATTGGTTCGAACGCCAGCACAATTAAATTATTGGCGAATCAACTATCAGCCATTACCCGAAATTGCTTTAGATAAAAATTCGTTTTTCGCATTTCATGCTGATACCATTTATCAAGGCGAAAAAATTACATTGAAATATGCATTACGAAATGTGAGCCCAATAAAAATGGATACATTTTATGTGAAGTATTCGATGGTAAAAAGTAACAACTTGAAAGATGTTTTTTATGCTAAAATTCATCCCATCAATGCTTGGGACACAGCAAATCTCAATATTTCTTTACCATCCAATTTATATCCCGGGAAAAATTCATTGCTGATTGATGCGAATGCATTTACAACAATTTCAACCGACCCACACAAACACAAAAATGAATTGTATCACTTCAACAACACAGCAAAAATGCAAGTGGTTACTTTTTCTGATAACATCAATCCCTTGCTGGATGTAACTTTTGATGGCATGCACATTATGAATGGCGACATTGTTAGTGCGAAGCCACACATCATCATTCGATTGAAGGATGAAAATAAATATCTCACTTTAGATTCGTTAAATCTTTTCAAACTATCCATGCAATATCCTGGATTAAGTGGTTATTCAACACTTTCACCATTAACAGTTCCGATAAAATTTACACCAGCAACCAATGCTGCAACTAACAATTCAGCCACCATTGAAATAGACCCTGTGCTATCACGTGATGGTGTTTACAATCTTCGTGTACAAGGGCAAGACCGCAGCAATAATGCATCAGGCATTATTGATTACAACATTGGTTTTACTATCATCAACAAGCCGATGATTAGCAATGTGCTTAACTACCCAAATCCATTTACATCGCAAACACATTTTGTATTTACACTCACAGGAAGTGATATTCCATCGTATTTCAAAATTCAAATTTTCACCATCACAGGCAAAGTAGTGAAAGAAATAAATGTTACCGAATTAGGCGAAGGCATGCACATCGGAAAAAATATCACACAATACGCTTGGGACGGAACAGATGAATATGGCAAGCGATTAGCTAACGGACTTTATTTATATCGAGTGGTTACAAACCTTAATGGTAGCAAGATTGACCACTATAATACTTCGGCTGACCAATACTTTAAAAGTGGATTTGGAAAAATGTATTTGATGAAATAAACCAAATAAAAAAGCCTTCTCAAAAATGAAAAGGCTTAATCGGTTTTGGTTTTGGTTAAAGTGTGATGTGATGGTTGTCAATCACAGTTCAAATATAGATACATATTTTGGTGCAATGCAAAAAATATTTCATCATGTTGTCCACAATTTATTTTTTAAAAAAAGCTGATTGATTTTTTTTTGAAGAAATTTTTTATCGCCTTCAAACCCACTGTTCATCAATGTTTCAAGAAAATAAATTTTTCAATTCATCATTCACTATTCACCATTCACATTTTGTAATCCACATTTTTTGAAAAATATTTTTCGATTTTTTTGTGAGAGGAACTTTTTTTTGAGGAAAAAATTAAAAATCTGCACAGATTTTTTTTTGCAAAAAATTATTTACGCCACAAACATTTCCAAATCAAATTCATATCTTCTAACACGGTATAATTTTTTGCGTATAAAAAACGAAGGTGCTCTAATGTAGGCTCATCGCTAATTTCAGGGTAAGCATCCGCAATAAAAAAAACTGACGACAATAAATCGGGCAAATCAGTCAAATAATTTTTTGTTGATTTTTTTTGATAACCCATCCATGTTTTTTTACGAAACAAAACTTGTATGATACCATTCCATATTTTTTTTCGTTGAGGAGAAATTAAAAACCAAATTGGAAACGTACACAAAAAAATACTACACAAAAAATAATCGAGCAGCAATTTGTTTCTTCTTCCAAATGCACTGGTGATGCTGAAACTGAAGTCCATGGCATACAAATCGCCAGCTGTATTTTTGCTATTGCTACCAACTATGCTCATGCCTTCTTCACCTACAATTTTGTAATTTACTTTTTCGCCAATGGTGGTCATCCAATGAATGATGGCTTGCGCCGAAATATCTTTCGCACAAAAAATCAATTCATTCACTTTGAAAATCTCAACCACTTCATTGAGTTGTGTAATTCTTGCCAGATAAGGGTTTTCAGCTTTTTCAAAAGTTGGATGAACAGTGCCTAACCATTCATGTTGCACTCCTAATTGTGTAACCATTTCATGCACACGTTCTGATTCATCAAAACTTCCTACCAGCAAAATTTTTCTTTCATCCGAAATATTTTCATGCGGAAAAATCCAACGCATAATTTGTCGAATCAACAAAACTGCTGCTAAAGCCCACACACTTCCGAGCAAAATAATTGCCCGTGAAAACCTTGCTGTTTCAGGCAAAAACGCATACACCGATGCAATGATTAATGAACCAATTAATATTCCACGAAACACTCGAATAGTTTTGATAGGCTTATCATAACCGCCAGCAAAAAACAAACTCAACAACCAAACTAAAATATAAAGTGGCAAAACAATTAAGTGAAATTCTGACGGATAACGAAAGTTATCAGCCGTTTTTATATTGGTTTCCCAAAATGATTTGATGAAATACAAACCTCCGTAAATCGTTGCTGCATCAAGCATTGGTAACAAAAAATTGCTAGCAATATTTTTGATGTAAGTAAAAAAACCTTTTACATAAATGGCAAACTGCATTAAAAAAATCCAAGCGGCGGCTTTTTTTGCAAAATGTTTTTTTGCAAAAATTATCATGGCGTTGTAAAAATGCTTTACATAATTGAAGGTCGCTTTTTTTGTGCTTTCGCCTTTGTAATGAATAATTTGTGTTTCGGGGAAATAATAATTTTTATAGCCAGCTTTAATTATTCGCCAACTTAAATCAATGTCTTCGCCGTACATAAAAAAATCTTCATCAAGCATACCAGCCTTATCCAGTGCGGATTTTCGCATAAACATAAATGCGCCTGCCAAAATTGGAACTTCATTGGTTTCCGAATTTTTTAAATGCCCAACATAATATTGATTGAAAAATTTTGACGTAGGAAACAATGCACTCAAACCAAACATTTTAAAGAAAGCAGTTCGTGCATTTGGAAATCCACGTTTCGATTCAGGCAAATATTTTCCTTTGCCATCTACCATTTTCACACCCAATGCGCCAGCGTTTTCATGTGCTTGCATAAAGTATAAACACTTTTCAAAAGTATCTTCTTGAACAACTGTGTCAGGATTCAACAACAAAATGTATTCGCCTTTTGCCAATCGAATAGCTTGATTGTTGGCTTTTGAAAATCCTACATTTTCGGCATTGGCAATTAATTTCACTTCGTGAAAGCGTTGCTGAATCCACTCTACCGAGCCATCTACCGAATTATTATCTACCACAAATATTTCGGCATCCATATTTTTTATGGCACGGCGAACGGAATTCAAACACTCTTCTAAAAAGTATTTGACATTATAATTGACAATAACAATGGAAAGTTGCGCCATAAATTTTGCTGCCGATAAAGATAATAGAACAATATGCTAAATGGACAATTTGAAAAGATGAAGTTGAATAATTGCTGCCAATATTTTTTAAACGAAAAAAGCACCGAAGAATTTTCTCCGATGCTTTTTCAAAATTTTATTCCAAAATTTATCTGATAAATAAACTGTTGATAGATTTATTTTCAACAGCATTTCTGATGGCAGTTGCAAACAATGGCGCAACTTCCAAACGCTTGATTTTATCGCTTTTTCGAGTGTAAGGAATCGTATCGCAAACAACCAATTCAGTCAGCACAGAATTTTCAACTCGTTCAATTGCACTGCCCGATAACACAGGATGTGTACACACTGCACGAACACTTTTTGCACCTTTTTCCATCAACAATTTTGCTGCACTGGTTAATGTTCCGGCAGTATCAATAATGTCATCAACCAAAATGACATCTTTGCCCGTAACATCACCAATCACAGTCATGGCTGCAATTTCATTGGCACGTTTGCGTTGTTTATCGCAAATCACCATTTCGCCGTTGAAGTGTTTAGCATAGCCTCTTGCACGATTGGTGCTACCAACATCAGGCGAAGCAAAACAAATGCTTTCATCAATTCCTAATGCTTTTAAATAAGGAATGAAAACATACGATGAATCTAAATGGTCCATCGGAATATCGAAGAAACCTTGAATTTGCGGTGCATGCAAATCCATGGTCATCACTCGGTTTGCACCCGATGCCACAATCAAATTGGCAATTAATTTTGCACCTAACGAAACTCTTGGTCGGTCTTTTCTGTCTTGTCGTGCAAAACCAAAATAAGGAATTACCGCTGTGATATACTTGGCTGATGCACGTTTGGCGGCATCAATCACCAATAATAATTCCATCAAATTTTCTGCTGGCATGTTGGTACTTGCTACCACAAAAACATAATCGCCACGAACTGATTCTTGAATTTCGGGTTGAATTTCGCCGTCAGAAAATTTCTGAATATTGATTTTTGAAAGTGGCAAATCCAATTCTCTAACTATATCATTGCTGATATAGTTAGAGTTTGTAGCTGCGAATATTTTTACTTGTGATGGAGGGGTAAGCATTTTAACGATGAATTATGAATGATAAACGATGAATAATTTTACTTTTCTTTTTTGAGTTTTGATTTTACAGTTAAGATTGACGAACGAATTATTTTCAATAATTCTTCTGCATCATTTTTTAATGAACTAAATTCCTTTTGTGATAAAAAATCAGTAGCAGCAAGCAATTCAAGCCAATAAATTGTTTCATCACATTCTTTTTGTGCAATCGAAAGTTTGTGAACAAAATCCATTTTACTTTCTGCATTTTTTGATTCACGAACTAATGCACCTATTGCAGTTCCACTTCTTAAAATTTGTTTACTCAAAACAAATTCTTTCTTGTTATCCTTTAAAAACTGGTTAAACTTTACAATTCTAACAGCGAATAAAAACGATTTTTCTTTCAGTACATCCATTTCGTTTATAGTTTATCGTTCAACATTCATCGTTAAAAAAATTATTTTTTTGCTGCTGCTGCTTTTGCATGGTCGGCTAAAAATTGTGCTAATCCTAAATCAGTTAACGGATGTTTTAACAAACCCATAATGGCTGAAAGTGGTGCTGTTACTACATGTGCGCCTGATTGAGCACATTTCACAATGTGCAACGAACTGCGAACTGATGCTGCTAAAATTTGCGTTTCAAATTGATAGATAGAATAGATTTGATTGATTTCCTGAATCAATTGCACCCCATCCCAATTGCTATCATCCACTCTGCCGATAAACGGTGAAAGATAAGTTGCGCCTGCTTTTGCAGCCAATATCGCCTGCCCAGCACTGAATACTAAAGTGCAATTTGTTTTGATACCTTGGCTCGAAAAATATTTTATTGCCTTGATACCTTCTTTAATCATTGGTACTTTTACAACAATATGTTCATTCAATTTTGCCAATGCTTTTCCTTCTTTAATAATACCTTCAAAATCGGTTGCAATCACTTCGGCACTCACTGGTCCATGAACCATCTTGCAGATTTTTACATAATGTGCATTCACCGCTTCTTCGCCACTGATGTCTTCTTTCGCCATTAGAGATGGATTGGTGGTAACGCCATCTAAGATGCCTAAGTCGTGTGCTTCTCTTATCTGGTCAAGGTTTGCAGTGTCAATGAAAAATTTCATTTTATTGAAAATTTAATTAGTTGATGAATTGAAATTTGAATCGCAAAGAAAAGGAGAGAAAACTGTTTCGTGAAAATTAGTTGTGCAACAATGTTAATAAATTATTGCTGCCATAAAGAAACAATTTTAAATAAAAAATGGCAAGTTACCTATATCGCACCGCTCAACCGCCTACCCTTGCTGCCTTCCGACCCTGGGGGAGTGAGCAGGAGCTGGTCGTATAGGACTTGCCGAGGGCAAAGGTAATTCAGCAAAATCAAAAAAATGGTTTTAAAAGAAATTTTATTTCTAAAATTTATTTTTATTAAATTTGAGCAATCTAAAAAATTTATTTACATCTGAAATTGTTCATAAAAATATTTTGTGTCGCTTTTTTCAGCCTATCTTATTGCACAATTGGGTGGGCTAATCAGCCTGTGCAGAATGATTTTACAGCATTAAAACATCAGTCCACCTTTTTTGCTAACACAGGATTTATTGAAAACCGTGGGCAGTTAAATGATGAAAATGGTCAGCCAGTTTTATCTGTATTAATGTACTGCCGAAAAAACAATTTTCAAATTTTTGTTACTGATAAAGGTTTTTCGTATGTATTTCACAAAACCAAAAACGGGATTGATTCTTTACTGAAAGTGGATGAGAATTTTTTGGGAGCAAAATTCAATCGTGAAAATATTGATTGGATAGAGTCAAAAAATAAATCTAAACTTAGTTTTTATAATCAGAATTATCCAAAAGGAATTTTTGATTTGCTGGAATATAGCAAACTACGAATTCGTGACATTTACAATGGTGTTGATTTAATTTTAGAACTAACTGATTCTTCTTTTAAATATAGTTTTGATGTTGCTGCCAATGCAGATGAAAAACAAATTAAACTGCAATGGATTGGCGCAAACCCTATGCTTAGCAAGGCTTGCAGCATTTTAAAAACCGTTACAAGATTTGGTGAATTGAGTGAGAAAAATTTAATTGCCTTGCAACAGAATAATTTTTTAACAACATCATTTAATCGTGAAAATGATGTTGTCTCTTACAAAATCGAAGGAAGAAATCCATCTCTTCCTTTGGTCATTGACCCATTAATAGTTTGGACTTCGATGTTTGGCGGAGTCAATAATGATTGTGCAAAATCAGTTACAATAGATTCAGTAAACAATTTTTATTTAACAGGTTACACCGCTTCTTTTTTTTTCCCTTTGGTTAATGCTGGAACGTACTTCTCAAGCCTAATTCAAGGCAATGCAGATATTTTTGTCAGCCAATTTTCTGCCAATTTACATTTGCAATGGTCAACCTTTTATGGCGGGAGCAATGACGATATTGCCGACGGAATTAAAACCGACAGAAATGGAAATGTGTTTATTACTGGTTACACAAAATCGAAAAATTTCCCAACGCAATTGCAAACAAGCACCTATTCGCAAAGTGTATTAAATCAATCAATAGCATTTAATAATACTGATGTTTTTCTTATAAAATTTAATTCAGTAGGTACCAGAATTTTTTCAACTTTTTTTGGTGGTAACCAAAATGATGTTGGACATGATATTGCCATTAACAGCAATGGTAATGTGTATTTGATTGGAAAAACTTTTTCAAATAATTTTCCAACACAAAATTTAGGTAGTAGTTTTTTCCAAAGCGGATTGAATGGAACGCAAGATGCCTTTGTTGCTGAATTTACTAATAATGGGGGCTTAGTTTGGTCGAGTTATTTTGGTGGCAATGGATTAGAAGAAGGCAATTCAATTTCAATTGATAATGCCAATAATATTTTTATTGCAGGCGCAAGCACCGATTCAACACAATTTCCATTACATAATAATGGAAGCTATTTCCACAATCATACTGATATGATGGAAGCATTTGTTGCAAAATTTTCGAGCAATAATATTTTGCAATGGGGTACATTTTATGGCGGCAATAATGATGATGAAGCTATAGCAACTGTACTTGACAACAACGGAAATTTGTATGTAGCTGGGAATACCTCTTCCAATAATTTTTCAACTTATGCTACAAATGCTTTGGCATTTAAAGATTCTGTTTTAAACAATTCAACATCGAGTATCGATGCGGATGTTTTTTTATTGAAATTTTCAAACAATGGAAATAGGCTTTGGGCAACGCTTTTAGGAGGCAGCAAAAACGATGCAATTGAATCCTTAATTCATTACAATACTTATTTTGATGATTACATCAACGATGCTTTAATTACAGATAATTGCGATAATGTGATTTTTTCTTTCACCACTTATTCATCTGATTTAATAGTAAAACAAGAAGGTTGCAATGGCTATTTTGACAATAATCTAAGTGGACAAACAGATGCAGCAATCGCTCGATTTTCAAAATACGGCGAATTAAAATGGCTGACTTATTATGGTGGAAGTGTGGATGAAACAGGCATGGCAATGGTTATGGATAAACAAAGCAATATTTTATCGGCAATGAATACCGATAATGGATTGGGTTATCACTATCAGAGCAATTCGCCAAATGGATACATTCAAGTGGCTTCCTACAATTCATCGGTAAATCAAGATGTTGTATTAAATAAATTTCAGCCCGTTCATTTTAATGCCAATGTTACTTATTCAAAATGTCAGGCAGGTTGCACTGGCAATGCACAAGCTGTGGTAAACAGTAGTTGTCCGTTGAGTTCATTTCAATATAACTGGAGCAATGGTGCAACATCAGCAATGGTTAATAATTTGTGTACAGGTAATTATTCTGTAATTATTACTGATACTGCCTTTTCGTGTGTTGCTGATACTGTCCACTTCAACTTACAACATGGGATACAAGCCTATCCACAATTTTCACCACGAATTTGTTCGCATTTATGCAATGGAACGGCATTCGTACAAATACCAGGATTAACTAATTTTACTACCACTTGGTACACACCCGAT
Organism: uncultured bacterium; assembly: GCA_903857255.1. GTDB lineage: Bacteria > Bacteroidota > Bacteroidia > Chitinophagales > CAIODY01 > CAIODY01. The sequence continues at coordinate 23,326 of CAIODY010000043.1, read as the reverse complement.
ACAATCATTTATTTTAGCAATCCCGTTTCAACTTTGTGTGCAGGCAATGATACTGTAATTGTGAATGCCCCAGGTTGTGGCAGTGATACATCAATTTTCACTGTTGGAATATTTCCACCACTAGGTATTTATTTAAATGCACTTTACCCAAATAGTTTATTACCTTGTCCTTTAACTTGCAACGGATTAGCCCAAGTTGTATTAACTGGCGGACAACAGTCACCACATTGTATTTGGGGCAACGGTGTGATTGGCACTTCAGATTCTTTTTTATGCGCTGCACATAGCTATACTGTTATAGCAACTGATTCTGTTTGTTATACTACCTCTTTGCAAGTGCAAATGCCTAACCCTTTAGTTGAAACGTATAATGTTATTGTGCATCAAAACAATGCTTGCTTACCAGTAAATGATGCCGCCGTTACACCTATTTATTTTGGCAGCCCAACAAAAATATTATGGAGCAATGGTGATACAACTGCGACAACTGATAGCTTATTACCAGGCAATTATACTTGTATCATTTCTGATTCGTGTGTAAGCGATACCATCCACGTTTCCATTGCTCATGTATCGCCTTCAACCATTGCACTAGCACTAACTCAAATTAAGTATACTTGCGGTTGTGGTAATATAATACAATGTAAGGTAGATACGGGGATACATCCACCATTTACCTATCAATGGCAAGATGTTACACAACATACTATTTTTGATACAACTTCCAACGCAAACATTTCATTGCTCAAGAATGTTTGTGTCGGCGACAGCATATTAATTGAGGTTTCTGACATCTGCGGTGATACCGCAAGAGCAAGCATTATTGTAGATACCGTTCAATTCAAATTCGACATTACCTATCCTAATTCATGCAAAAATAATTGTAACATAAAAGCTCAGGCGTATCCTAATTCGAATCCCCAATATGCAGGTATACCACCTTATACATATAATTGGAGTAATGGTGCAACTGGATTATCAGATACTAATTTATGCAACGGGCAAACTTACTATGCAATTGGTTATGATGCATGTGGCCATAGAGATTCTGTATCGGTAACTATTCAAGCACACCCCACACCACTATCAATAAATGTTTATTCTTCAACTTCGTGTCCAGGCACTTGTAATGCAACAGCTGGTGTAACAGTATACTCGGGAATGCCGCCTTACAGATATCTTTGGAGTACCGGACAAACAACCAATTACATAAGTGGTTTATGTGCTGGTTCATCCTATTGGTGTATGATTAAAGATACTTGTGGTGATACTTTGAGAAAATATTTTTTAATTTCTTCGCCAGGTCCACCAACGCTAACACTCACCAGCTCCCCCACTTGTCCAACTTTTTGCAACGGAACTGTATCAGCTTTACCATCGGGCATTCCACCATTTACCTATTTATGGAGTAATGGTGATACGACTTCTTATATAACCAATGCATGTGCTACCACAACATATAGCTGTACGGTATTTGACCAATGTAATCAAACAGCCAGTGCATCGAAAACAGTTGCAGTTGCAGGCGCAATGGGTTTATCGCTAAATGTTACACCAAGTTGTAAAAATGGTTGCAATGGTAGTGCAACATCAATAGCCTATGGTGGTGTGCCGCCTTATCAATATAAATGGAATACTGGTTCTACCTCTAACAGTATTAGGAATCTTTGTGCATTATCAACCTATCAATGCACCGCATATGATGCTTGTGGCGATTCAATCATTCGTTCAATAATTGTTCCCCTTAATAACAGTTTTTCTCTAACATTTCAAACTTCACCTATTTGCAATAAAAGCTGCAACGGTTCTATTCTTGCAATGGCAAATGGTGGTGTTAGTCCTTACAAATTCTTTTGGAGCAATGGTTCAACTAATCCTTCAATTACAGGCATTTGTGATTCGGTTTATTACACTTGCCGAGCCGTTGATAATTGTAATGATACCATCACAAAAACTATATTCTTACCAGCTATACCCATCTTTAAAGACAGTTTCATTATAAGTAGTCTTCAGTGTGGTTTCAATTGTGGAGCAGCTGCCAAAGCCATTGTTTACAGTGGTTTACCACCTTATGGTTATACTTGGGGCAATGGCACAACCGCTCAAACAAACTACAATTTATGTTCCGATTCATCTTATTATTGTGTTATTAATGATGCCTGCCAAAGTGATACAGCTTGGTTGCAAATTCCTCATACTGTAGCAAATCCCTTGTCAGCCACATATTCAATCGGCAACCCTATCTGTGCTAATAGTTGTAATGGTACAGCAGCAATTAATCCAGTCGGCGGCTTTTTGCCATTAGGATATTATTGGTCTAATTCTGCCATTACACCTACGGTGAATAATTTGTGCGCCAATAATTTTTACTATTGCAGTTTGGTTGATGTTTGTGGTCAACAGTTCAACATCAGTTTTACCATGCCTGCTATTACACAATTGGCTACCAGCCTTCAACTTCTATCAACCACATGCGATAATAGTTGTCATGATTTGGCACAAGTAAACGTTTCAGGAGGAAAGCCGCCTTACATTTATAATTGGAGTAATGGTGACACAACTGCTTTAGATACCACATTATGTCCAGGAATTAATTATTACAAAATAACTGACGGTTGCAATATTATTGATTCAGTTGCCTTCAATATTCGCAGAGTTATTTTATTGCAAGATTTTGTTGATTCAACATTAGCTACTTGTCCTTTAACATGCAACGGAAGTGCTTCTATATCAACGGTTGGCGGCTTACCACCTTATAAATATTTATGGCAAACGGGCGATACCATTAATACCATCAAAAATCAATGTGCTGGAGCCGTTTGGTGTATTGTAAAAGATAATTGTCAACATACAGATTCAATCCATGTAATTATTCCCACAGTAAAATCAATACAATTAGATTCTGTTATTACAGCAACCACTTGTGTTGGAAATTGCACTGGCGCAATCATTTTGCAAATATCTGGTGGAAACAATATTTACAACTATCATTGGAATACTGGCGATACCACCAAAAGCTTATCTGCTTTGTGCCCTGGCATTTACAAAGTTTTAATAACCAATCAGGGCTGTTCAAATGATTCTGTTATCGATACCATTCAATTAGTTTCTTCATTAAATACCAACACTCAAATATTAAGTGAAGCCAAATGCAATAAATCTTGTGATGCAGTAGCAGCAAGCACTCCAAGTGGAATAAATCCACCATACAATTTTATTTGGAATAATAACGCATTACAAAACGACTCGATTAATTCGCAACTATGTGCAGGTATAAATTTTGTTAAAATTACTGACCAAACAGGTTGTGTTGTTTTTGATACTGTTATCATTTCACAACCCTTGTTACTTACCTTAGATACAAGCCTAACGCCAGCACATTGCAATAAAAGTGATGGTGAAATCGTAGCAATAGGAAAAGGCGGAACACCTCAATATCATTATGTTTGGAGCAATAATATATTTATTGATAGCAATAAAAATATTCCTTCGGGCAATTATAATTTAATTATTACTGACAGTAACGGATGCATTTTAAATACCGCTTTCAGCTTAACCTCCACCGATGCAAAAGTATTCGTATCGCATGATACAATTGTACACATCGGCAATGCAGTAAATTTATTTGCCTACGGTACTCAAAAATATTTTTGGCAACCAGCACTATCACTCAGTTGTGATACTTGCCAACAAACATTATGGAACGGAACAAGCCAACAAACTTATTGTGTTATTGGTACAGATAAGTATGGTTGCACCGATACAGCCTGTGTAACCATAGATTTGTTCAATATTTGCGGCGATTTAGCAGCTATTAAAATGCCAAATGCTTTTACGCCAAATGCCGATGGAATTGATGACACCTATAAACCAATTGTTGAATTGCCTGACTGTTATAGCGAAATTTTATTCCGAATTTATAATCGTTGGGGGCAACAATTATTTCAAGCAACCGACTTCAACACTGCATGGGACGGAACTTTCAACAACATTCATCAACCAATCGATACTTATGTTTGGTACTTAAAAGTGAAAAATTATTTGGGCGAAGAAAAAATGATGAAAGGCGATGTGATATTAATTCGGTAGAAAAATTATTTCAACAAATCAGGTCTTCTTTCTTCCGTTCGTTTTAAAGATTGTTCTTCTTTCCATTGCTTTACAAGTTTTGGGTCGCCCGAAAGCAGCACTGGTGGTACTTTCCAACCATTGTATTCAGCAGGTCTGGTATAAATTGGATGCGACAATAAATCATCTTGAAACGAATCGAACAACGCCGAACTTTCATCATTCAACACACCTGGAATTAATCTGCCAACAGCATCAACCACCACCGCAGCAGCCAATTCACCACCACTCAACACATAATCACCAACCGAAATTTCCATTGTGATAAAATGCTCACGAAGCCTTTCATCAATGCCTTTATAATGTCCGCAAAGAATAATTAAATTTTCTTTCAACGATAATTGATTTGCCATTTTTTGGTTGAAAGTTTTTCCATCAGGTGTCATATAAATTACTTCATCATAATTTTTTTTTGCCTTCAAATCGTTGATACAATTAGCAATTGGCTCAATCATCATCACCATACCAGCTTCGCCACCAAAAGCTTTATCATCAACTTGCTTCGATTTTCCTAAACCATAATTTCTTAAATTAATCACATTCACTTGCAGCAAACCTTTGTCAGCAGCACGTTTCATTATTGAATGTGAAAACGGCGATTGCAATAAATCTGGCACTACGGTAATAATATCTATCTGCATAATTTTTATTTGGGCGGCATTCGGGCTATTCGCTACAATCTTTTTTGCCCTTTCCATTTCTCAAAAGCACTCACTGCATTTGTATTTCTCCCTCTCCAAAGGAGAGGGTTGGGGTGAGGTCAAAAAAGGATTTCCGCTGCTATCCCTACCGCAAATCCAACGTCAGGGTTTCTAATTTTCTATTCGTTCATTCGTGGCTTTTGTATTTTCAAAAAAAGAATTTGCTGTTGCCTTATCTAAATTTAATTGCGCTTTCAATTCATCTAATCCATTGAATTTTTTTTCATCTCGAATGCGTTGATGAAAAAATATTTTTACCATTTCGCCATAAGTATTTTTATCAAAATCAAACAGATTAACTTCAATAGTTTTGTTTGTTCCGTTCACTGTTGGGCGATTACCAATATTCATCATGCCTTTGTACAACTCACTACCAATCAACACTTCAACCACATACACACCATCAGCAGGAATTAATTTGTGTTCATTCAACACTTCAATATTCGCAGTTGGAAAACCAATTGTTCGTCCTAATTTTTTTCCCTCCACCACTTTTCCCATCATCAAATATTCACGACCTAATAATTTGTTCGCCTCTAAAATATTTCCTTCTAATAAAAATTTTCTCACAGCAGTTGAGCTGATGGTCATTTCATCTTCCATTTGTTTTTCCATTTCAATCACCTCGAAATCATGCTTCAATCCTGCATTTCGGAGCATTGTTAAATTTCCTTCTCTGTTATTTCCAAAGTGATGATTAAAGCCAACTACAATTTTTTTCGGATGAAAATTGTTCACCAAAAATTGTTCGATATAATCGGTTGCTGAAATTTTTGCAAAATCAAAAGTGAACGGAACAATCACCAAATGCTGAATACCACAGTCTTTTAGCAATTCAATTTTTTCTTCCACAGTACTTAATAATTGCAAATTACTTTGCGAAGATTGCAACACATGTTTCGGATGTGGATGAAAAGTAACTAACACACTTTCGCCATTTATTTTGTTGGCTAATGTGGCTAATTGTTGTAAAATTTTTTTGTGTGCAGCATGAACGCCATCAAAAGTGCCAACCGTAATTACACTTTTTGAAAATTTTGGAAGCTGCTGAAATCCTTGATGTATCTGCATTGCGAAGGCGAATATAGTACGCAATATTTTTGTGGCGAAAAATTTTTTTCAAAAAAAACTTGCAAATCAAATTTTGTTACGCATATCTTTGCGGTACGTTCTGAAATTTATTTTCTTATCCAGAAAGACTGAGGGAATTGACCCGATGAAGTCTTGACAACCTACTTTGATTTATCAAGGAAAGGTGCCAAATTCAACTCCAGACTATGTTTGGGGGTAGATAAGTTAGAAACAAAGCAATTAATATTCTGCAGATATTTAAAAGCTCTTCTGACTTGTCGGAAGAGCTTTTTTCATTTAAGCACTTCCGCAAGATGTTCTGAATAAGAAAAATTTTCTTGAACAAATTTTTTCTTAACAATCAAAATTCAAAACATCATGCAAGAGCAAACAAAAATTATTCATTCCATTCCAGTTGACGAATTAACAGGAGCCATCGCTGTTCCGATTTATCAAACTTCCACATTTGTGCAAGAAAGTCCAGGTGTAAACAAAGGTTTCGATTATGCCCGAAGCAACAATCCAACCCGAAAAGCATTGGAAGATATTGTAGCAAAATTAGAAAATGGAAGTGGCGGATATGCCTTCGCCAGCGGATTAGCGGCGATTGATGCCGTTGTAAAATTATTAGAAAGTGGCGACGAAATTTTAGCCGTAGATGATATTTACGGTGGAGCATTTCGCTTGTTCACACACATTTATCAAAAGTTTGGCATCAAAATAAAATATGTGGATGCAAGTGATGCGGCAAATGTTGCGGAAGCAATTTCACCAAAAACAAAATTGATTTGGTTAGAAAGCCCGACTAATCCAACTTTGAAAATTTCGGACATTGAAGCGATTGCTAAAATTGCAAAAGCCAACAACTGCTTGTTGTGCGTTGACAATACTTTCGCTTCGCCAGCTTCGCAAAAACCAATTGATTTAGGGGCTGATTTAGTGATTCATTCTGCCACAAAATATTTAGGCGGACACAGCGATTTGATTGCTGGTGTGGTGATTACAAAAACTTCGGAGTTGGGAGAAAAAATTAAATTCATCCAAAATGCAACAGGCAGTATTCTTGCGCCTTTTGATAGTTTTTTAGTGATTCGTGGTATTGAAACTTTATCGCTTCGAGTGAAACAACATTCGGAAAATGCACAACGAATTGCCGAGTTTTTACAAAGCTGTGATTTCATCAACAACGTGTATTATCCAGGTTTATCAACGCATCCAAACCATCACATTGCAAAGCAACAACAAAAATATTTTGGTGGCATCATTGCTTTCGATTTGAAAATTGATGAAAAAGAAATTGCAAAACAAATTGTGAGCAAGACGAAATTATTCAAGCTGGCTGAAAGTTTGGGCGGTGTAAAAAGTTTGATTTGTTTGCCTTGCGAAATGACACACAAATCAATTCCTGCCGAAAAACGCCACCAGAGCGGTGTTACAGATAGTTTAATCAGATTGTCAGTTGGATTGGAAGATGCAGATGATTTAATTGAAGATTTAAAACAAACTTTTGAATTGGCATTTAGTAATCACGAACAAAAATATTTTATTGACCTTTTAAAAAATTTATAAGCATGACCAAGAAAAACTTAACAATTGGCTTATTCGGCTTTGGATGCGTTGGCTATGGCTTGCATGAAGTGTTGCAACGAACACCAACCTTGAAAACTTCCATCAAAAAGATTTGTGTGAAAGACAAAAATAAAGCACGACAAATTTCAGCAGAGCATTTTACTTTCGACAAAAATGAAATTTTGAATGATGATGAAATAAATGTGGTGGTCGAATTGATTGATGATGCAGATGCTGCATTTTCAATAGTTTCAGCCGCTTTGAAAAAAGGAAAAGCAGTTGTTACCGCTAATAAAAAAATGATTGCCGAGCATTTTAATGAATTATTGGAATTGCAAAAAACTTATCAAGTGCCTTTGTTGTATGAAGCTGCTTGTTGCGCCAGCATTCCGATTATCAGAAATTTGGAAGAATATTACGACAATGATTTGCTGGAATCTATCGAAGGAATTGTGAATGGTTCAACGAATTATATTCTTACAAAAACTGCTACCGAAAAAATTTCTTATGCCGATGCTTTGCTCGATGCACAACAAAAAGGTTATGCTGAAAGCAACCCAACGCTTGATACTGGCGGATTTGACGCTAAATACAAATTGCTGATTTTGATTGCACATGCTTTTGGTTTGGTTTTGCATCCTAATGAAATTTATAATCAAGGCATTGATAAATTGGGCGAATTAGAGTTGAATTATGCTCGTGAAAAAGGTTTTAAAATAAAGCTGATTGCGCATGCTCATAAAACCAACGAAGGAAAAATTGAATCGTATGTGTTGCCGAAATTTATTTCAACCGATGATAAATTATTTTCGGTTGATGATGTTTTTAATGGTGTAAAAACAAAATCGTGTTTTAGTGATTCGCAATTTTTTGTAGGTAAAGGCGCAGGCGCTCATCCAACCGCATCAGCTGTATTATCAGATATTTCAGCACTTTCGTATGATTACAAATACGAGTACAAAAAATTAAATCAATCGGTGGCTGAATTAGAAAATGATTTTTCAGTAAAAGTTTTTTTGCGGCACAAAAAAGAAGAACAACAATTTTTGCAAAGCAAATTTAGTAGTGTTGATGAATCATTTTTAAATCACAATTCGGGCTATATCATTGGCAATATCAGTTTGGAAAATTTAAAACAACTTTCTGAAACACCTGATTTATCAATTGTTCTGGCGAATTAAAAATTATTTAACCAATCAAAATGAAAATAAAAACATCGGCATATATCTTTGCAACCGAAATGAAAAAACAATTTTCTATTTTATCAAAGCACACTTGCAACAGTAAACGTTGTAAGGATGCTATGGCATAAAAAGGAAAGTGTAAAACATATTTTTCAATACGAAAAAGGCTTTCCGACTATGTTGGAGAGCCTTTTTATTTTAAACAAAACAATATGAAATTAATTAGTAAGAAAATTTGTATGACTCGTGATATTGGAATTCACGGCAATTTATTTGGTGGAATTTTAATGGCTTGGATTGATGAAGCAGCCGCTGCATTTGCTACCGAATATTGCTACACACCCAATATGGTAACAGTAAAAGTGGGTGAATTGCTTTTCAAAAAACCAGTGAAATCGGGCAACCACATTCGTATTTATGGCGAAGTAGCGCATTTAGGAAATACTTCAATCACACTGAATATTGAAGTAAAAAAATACAGTTTGTATAGTGCAGAAGAAACATCAGTTTGCAGTACAAATATTACATTTGTTCGTATTGATGATGATGGAAGCCCAACACCAATTGGTGAAACTGTTCGAAAAAATCATACAAATAATTTGCAACAACCATTGGCAATTTTATAAATAACAACATCAAAAAAAATGAAAATGAAAGTTTTAAAATTTGGTGGAACATCAGTCGGTAGCGCATTGCGAATGCACAAGTTGGTTGAATTGATTAACAATAATGAACCAAAAATTGTTGTGCTATCTGCTATGTCAGGCACAACAAATGCTTTGGTTGAAATTGCAAACGCATTTCATCAAAGGAATTTTTCGAGAGCGACGGAACTGATTAAAGCATTTGAAAACAATTATCTAAATGTCATCGATGAATTGTTTGCAACAATAACTTCTTTGCACAAAGCAGAAAAATTTTTGGAAGAAAAAATTGATTTGCTTCATTCATTTTCAAAAAAAGGTTTTTCAAATGCTGATGAATGCTTGGTTTTGGCACAAGGCGAATTAATTTCAACAACGCTGTTTCATTATTATTTAGAAGAAATAAAAATTGAATCGGTGTTGTTGCCTGCCTTAGAATTCATGCGAACTGATGCGAACGAAGAACCAGACATGAAGCAGATTGAAAAATTGATTGAGGAAGAATTGAAAAAATATCCTTCGCAAAAATTATTTATCACACAAGGTTATATCTGCAAAAATGCGAAAGGTGAAATTGATAATTTAAAACGTGGAGGCAGCGATTACACAGCTACAATCATAGGCGCAGCAATAGATTCAAGCGAAATTCAAATCTGGACGGATATTGATGGCATGCACAACAACGACCCACGAGTGGTGAAAAACACACACCCAATTGCTCAACTTTCATTTGATGAAGCAGCGGAGTTGGCTTATTTCGGCGCAAAAATTTTACACCCAACTTGCATTTTACCAGCGAAGGATAAAAAAATTCCTGTAAGATTATTGAACACCATGCAACCCGAAGCGGCTGGAACATTGATTAATAAAGAATCGCAAGGAGATAACATAAAAGCTGTGGCGGCGAAAGATGGCATCACAGCTATCAAAATTAAATCAGGACGTATGTTATTGGCTTATGGTTTTTTAAGCACCGTATTTGAAATTTTTGAGCGTAACAAAACTTCGATTGATATGATTACAACATCCGAAGTTGCTGTTTCTTTAACGATTGACAACACAAAAAATTTAGAAAAAATTTTAGAAGAGTTGAAAGAATTTGGAACAGTTGACGTAGATGAAAATCAAACTATCATCTGCATTGTGGGCGACTTTGAAGCTGATAAGCAAGGTTATGCAGTGAAGGTTTTTGATTCATTGAAAAACATTCCAATCCGAATGATTTCGTATGGCGGAAGTGAAAATAATATTTCTGTTTTGGTAAATTCTGAATTTAAAAATCAAGCTTTGGTTGCGTTGAATGAAGGATTATTTTAGAAATGCAATTTTAAAACACATAGACACATAGGCTTGTAAGCATTGATTTTGCTAACTATTTAAAGTGTGTTTGAATTCTATTTTGAAAATTTATTTTCCTGTTTTTTGCTTTACTGAAAGTAAGATGAAATAGAAAACCATAGTTCCGATAAATCGGAATTTTCTATTGTTTCTATGTGTTTAATGTATTGAATTCAATTTCAACAATTCATAAATTTCTTTTTCATTGTGTTCAACAATTTCAAATGGCTGAAACATTGGCAACGTTAAATTTTCAATTCTTTTTCTGATTAATCGAAGTGTTGGAAAGCCGCATGCAGCAGTCATTTTACGCACTTGTCTGTTTTTCCCTTCATGTAAAACTAAACTTATCCAAGTGTCGGGTACATTTTTTCTAAATCGAATTGGTGGATTGCGTTCGGGAATTTTTGCAATTTCATTTTCATCTAACAAGCTGCATTTGCACGGCAAAGTTTTGTGCATTTTTCCATCCACATTTATCATAACACCGTTTGAGATTTTTTCAATGAAATCCTTTGCTGGCGAACCTTCTACTTGCACCCAATATTCACGTTCGTGTTCTTGTTTCGGATTTAATAATTGGTGATTTAGTTTTTTATTGTTGGTTAAAATCAACAAACCTTCGCTATCAAAATCTAATCGACCGACTGGATAAATATCTTTAGCGAATGCAAAACCAAAATCAGTCAAAGTTTTTTTATCGCCTTCTGGGCTAAACTGACAAAGCACTTGAAACGGTTTGTAAATGGAAAAATATTGCGGCATGAATTGTAATTAATTATTTCTCTTTCCAAAGTTCAATTGCTACGCTGCTGACTCCAGGCATTTTATGAGGTTCTGTTTTTGCAATTTTCACTTTGCAACTTTTAATGGCGTCAAAATTTAAAACTTGTTTTAAAATGTTTTCAGCAACAGTTTCTAATAATTTTTGAGTTTGCTTCATTTCGTTTATCACAATTTGATAAATCAATTCGTAATTAAAGGTTTGGGTTAAATCATCGGTTGTTGTTTTCATATCCGAGATTTCAGCTTCGATGGAAACGCTGAACCAATGGCCATTTTCACGTTCTTCATCATACCAACCATGCTTCGCAAATATTTTTATGTCAGTAAAAATTATTTTCATTTTAAACTACTTGGCACAGCAATTGTCTTTATTGCTATGAAAATTTTTAAACAAAAATAAATTAAATAGTCATGAAAAACATTTTAAAATCATTGCTCGTTTTAGTTGCCGTTGCAACTGCATTGAATGTGAATGCACAAGGCATCAGAAAAACACAAGTTCAACAACAACAAAGAATTGTTCAGGGTGAAAAAAGCGGACAATTAACGCCTGAAGAAACCAGAAAATTAGAAGCCGAACAACGCAGAATTCAAGCAGAGAAACGTGTTGCAAAGGCTGATGGAAAAATTACACCAAGAGAAAGAAGAATTATCCGTCATGACCAACGCAAAGCTTCACGAGATATTTATGTGGAAAAACACGATGCTCAAAAAAGATAATTTTTTAGCCGAATTATCATTCCATAAAAAACGCACCGATACTGAATCGAGTGCGTTTTTTTTGTGGATTTTTAATAATCAACTGTTTGTAAAACATCAATATATTTGATTCCAGAAAAATTCATTTACAACCACTCCGAATAAAATGATAAAGTATTTAATTTCAGTAGTTTTTTTATTCAGCAATATCGCAGCCTTTGCACAAGACTCAATTGAAAGATTTAGTTTACATTTTAAACAAACGTTTGTTGAACAATATCATCCTGCATTTCAATCAAGCGTTGGGTCGGGCAATAAAAGTTTGTCAAATGCCGAAGAAAGTGATATGTCATCCATCTCCACTTTGTATTTGAGTTCAACCACTTGGAAGAATGGTGAATTTTATTTCAACCCTGAAATTGCAGGAGGGTCGGGCTTTTCAGGCGCAACTGGTTTGGCAGGTTTTAGCAATGGAACAACTTTCAGAGTTGGAAGCACTGCGCCTACACTTTACATTGCTCGATTGTTTTTCAGGCAAATTATTCCGCTTTCAAAAGAAAAAGTTTTTCGTGAATCAGATGTAAATATTTTAGGAAGAATGGTACCGACGGAGCGATTGATTATAACGTTTGGCAAATTCAGTATGAGTGATATTTTCGACCAAAATGTAACAAGCCATGACCCAACTTCAAGTTTGTTAAATTGGTCATTGATGGATGCTGGTGCTTGGGATTATTCATCCAACACTCGAGGTTATACTTATGCACTTTCAGTAAAATTGGTGAAGAAAAAATACATCTTTCGTTTTTGTAGTGGTGTGAATGCTTTGTGGTCAAATGGTTTAGTTACTGCATCCAACAATTTCATGCCTTTGCCCAATGATTGGAAAAATGCACACGGTGAAATCATGGAGTTAATTTTACCCATCAAAAAAGATTTCAGCAATTCATTTAAAATAACATTGTTTGCAAATCATGGTAGAATGGCTTCTTACGCCGATGCCAATAAAATTTTGCAAAAAGATACAAGCCTTGCAATTAGAAATGTTGCTGGTGGTTTGCCAACTAATTTGAATGACGGCACTTCGCATTTGGTATCGCCTGTGTTAGATAACTTAAGAGGCTTGAGCAATCCTTATTATGGTAAAGCTGGAATTATTTTAAATTGGGAAATGAAATTAGACAAGAAGGGTGAAATGATTTTTGTAAGAACTTCTTGGAATGATGGCAAACGTGAATCATGGATGTACACTGAAATTGATAAGTCATTTACTTTTGGCGGATTTATTTCGGGAGCTCGATTCCATCGCCCTGAAGATATGATTAGGGTTGGGTTTGCGACAAATGGTATTTCAAAACAGCATGCTGATTATTTGCAAGCAGGTGGTTATGGATTTATTATTGGTGATGGATTAGGCAACTATCCGCAAGGCATAAAACCTGAATTGATTGCTGAATTGCAATACAATTTTAAATACAACTTCATGATTCTTTCGCCTGATTATCAGTTTGTGATTAACCCTGCATATAATCCTGCTAGAGGTCCAGTTCATATTTTTGGTTTAAGAGCTGCATTTCAATTTTAAAAAATGAATCGCTCTGAATTAAAAGGTTTATTAGATGACGCAGTAAAAATCCACAACCAAAAAAAATTTATAAAAGCCGACCCCATCAGCGTTCCACATCGTTTTTCTAAAAAAGAAGATATTGAAATTGCAGGATTTTTTGCAGCCACTTTTGCTTGGGGAAATCGTACCACCATCATCAACAAAGCTAATGAATTAATGCAGTTGATGGATGATGCGCCGAATGATTTTATTTTGCATCATCAACAAAAAGATTTGAAGCGAATGGAACATTTTGTACATCGCACTTTCAATTCAACCGATTTGTTATTTTTTATTCAATCGTTGAAACGCTTGTATAATAAGCACTCTACGCTTGAAAATGTTTTTTTAAAAAACCAATCAACAAAGAATTTCGAAATGGAATTAGCATTGCGAAATTTTTGTTTAGAGTTTTTTGATGAAGAATTTATTCCGCACCGAACACGAAAACATATTGCAACGCCCGATAGAAAATCAGCTTGCAAGCGGCTTTGCATGTATTTACGTTGGATGGTTCGCGATGATAAAAAAGTAGATTTCGGCATTTGGAAAAAAATAAAATCGGCTGATTTAATTTGCCCGTTGGATGTGCATGTAGGCAATGTTGCTCGACATTTAAAATTATTACATCGCTCTCAAAACGACTGGCAATCAGCATTACAGCTTACTGATGAATTAAGAAGGTTAGATGCTAACGACCCAGTGAAATATGATTTTGCGTTATTCAGTTGGGGTATTTTGTCGAAAAAAACTCCTGTTAATTAATGTCAATTTCTTGCACAAAAAACTTGTTTAACTTTTCTCTATCAATTTCAACACCCAGCCCAAACCCTTTTGGAATCAAGCATTTAACATTTTCATCAAAAATAATTCCTGTGGCTACATCTTCTTTCAACAACAAAATTCCATCCATATCCACTTTATCAAGTAGTGGTAAAAAATGAGCAATAGCAGCAGTACCAATTGTGCTTTCATTCATGCTGCCCATCATTACTTTCAGGTTTAATTGTCTTGCTTTTTCAATCATGCGCAACGCTGGAGTAATGCCACCACATTTTGTCAATTTAATATTGATGCCATGAAATTTACCCACACATTTTTCTACATCATTTTCGCCCACACAAAATTCATCGGCAAATAAATCAATCGAAGTTTTTGCAAAAATATTTTTCATTCCACTTTCATCTAATTTTGACAATGGTTGCTCAATCAGCTCTAAGACCGCATTTTCGAGCAATGGCAATAATTCAAAAAATCTTTTTTCATCAATGCCTTCATTAAAATCAACTCTGATTTTTGACGAAGAATTTTGACGAATAGCTTTCAAAATATTTTCTTCATCGCCCAATCCTAATTTAATTTTGTAAATTGGAAATGGATGTTGTTGAATTTTTTGTTGTAAAATTTCAATCGAATCAATGCCTAAAGTGTAATCAGTTGGCGGAATATTTTTCCACTCTAAATTTTTTAAAAATTCTTTTTCACTAACCTCACTTTTATTCTCTCCAAAGGAGAGAAAAGGTAATTTCTGAAAAGTTTCAAATAGTTTTTTCTTTTCTGATTTTGCTTTCCAATCGTGCAAAGCCATATCCAAAGCGCACAAAGCGAAGGAGTTATTTGGAAATAAATTTTTTAAAAACGCCCACCAATTGGTTGAAGAACTGAAATCAATTCCATCGAAACGATGAGCAACAGATTTTATATCAGTCATCATTTTTTCAACAGAAATATTATAATAGCGAATGGCTGGAGCTTCGCCATAACCGATGATTCCATCTTTTTCAAAAAAAATCACCAAAGCTTCTTGATGCGTTTTTGTTCCTTTTGAAATGGTGAATGGATATTCAAAAGCTAAATTGGTATGGTATAATTTTAGATGCAAAAAATATTTTTATGGCGGTTAAACTTTTTGCAAGATAAATTGTCTGTAATTAATCATTCGTTTAAATTTTAAGAATCTATGAAGTTTATAATTCCTATTCAGTTTCGTTTTTTGAATTTTCATGGCATTTATGGCATTGCTATTTTTCCATTTTTAATTTTAAAAAATAAAAATTTGGTTTACGATAAAATTTTTTTGAATCACGAAAAAATTCATTTTCGTCAGCAACTTGAAATGCTTATTCTTCCTTATTATTTCATCTATTTCACCGAGTTGGTTGCCAATTTATTTATCTACAAAAATTTAGAAGAAGCGCAATTAAATATTTGCTTTGAACGTGAAGCCTTTGAAATGCAACACGATTTAGATTATTTAAAAAACAGAAAGTTTTGGGCTTTTTTAGATTGGTGGAATTAGAAAAATATTTTTGGAAAATTGATAAAACAAAAAAGCCGATTCAATGAATCGGCTTTTTTTGTTTCTAAATTTTTTTGTTCTATTTTATTACAGTTACATTGCCCGAAATTGGGAATGTATTTCCGTTTGAACATTCTACTTGCAATTGATACATGTAAACATCGATGTTTACTTTAGTGCCGTTGAATGTTCCATCCCAACCAAATTCAGGTTTGTTGATTGGCACATGTTCAGCGTAAAAAACTTCAGTGCCCCAGCGATTATAAACTCTCATAAACGTTAACTCTTTTATTCCAGTTCCTTGCACATAAAAATAAGCATTGCGGCTTGTTGCAGCTTGGCTTGGTTCAAATGCATTGGGCACATAAATAGAATTTGATTTATCGCACAAAACATAAATTGTTATTTCAGCCGAATCTTTACAACCATAAACATCAGTAATGGTAACGGTGTAAGTGGTGTTCACATCAGGGCTTACAACAACCGAAGAGCAAGTATCGCAATTGATATTTGTGTTTGGATGCCAATCCAATATGCCCAATCCCGATGGTATTGCTACCAAATTATAGTTTTGACCAGCAATGATTGGTGGCGCAGTTGATGGGGCAAGTTTAACGCCAGGTTTTGGAAACACATTTACATTCACAGTTGCACTATCTGTATTACAATCGCCATTGATGATAGCTTCGAAAGCACCGCCAGGAGTAGCTGGCTGGAAAATGAAACTTGCACTATCAGTTAAAAAAGTATATGGCTTCACTTGATACCAAGCATAAGTATTTCCGCCTTGTGCAAACAGATGAACATAGCCGCCTTCGCAAATGGAAGTATCTCTGCCAGCGTAAGGCACTACCAATGATTTTACAAATAAATGAACGCTATCTGTATCTCTACATCCGTATTGATTCACAACAGCTAATGAATAAGTGGTTGAAAATATTGGTGCAACAATTGGATTTGGGAATGAATCATAAGGTGCAAATGTGCCCGGAATTGTTGGGCTGAACCAATAATAGTGCATGCCCGAAATTGCTGCACAACCAATCGTAGTGCTTACTGCAGGACAAACAGAATCAGTCGTTCCAACACAAGCAACAGGAATTGGATATACTTTGAAAGTATCTACCAATGAAACTTTACAACCAAATGTAGTTGTAACGCTGTAATTCAAAGGATATGCAGCAACCAATGTTGAACTGCTGTTGGTATAAGTATGCGAAATGTTAGGTGCAGATGGTGAACTAAAAATTGCAGAACCATCACCAAAATCAGTTATATAAATTGCAATCGGAACTAAAGAATTGGACGAATCTTTAATGGTAGTTAATAAGGGATTACATGAAGCCGATGGTCCGATAACAATTATTGGGTGTGGATTTGCCGAAATACAAATGGTGTGTGAGAAAGAATCAACACAACCATAAGTGTTTGAAATATTCAATTGCGTCGGGAAACAATCTGTTCCTAAACCATTAGGCAAATGATAAACATGTGATGAACTTGGGAAATTTCCTGGTCCTTGTGTTGCGCTGCCATCACCAAAATTCCAAGAATAATTTAAGCCAGTATTTGGAATTGATGAGCTGCTGAAATTTACTGTTCCGCTGTTGCCGCATAATGAATCATTGTCCTCAACAAAGGCCGCTTGAGGCACAGGATTTACAACAAAGGTATCAGTCAAAGTATTGATACAACCATATTGGGTTTTGATGGTGTAAATAGAAATATAGGTAGCAACATTTGAATGACTTGCATTGGTGTATGTTTTGAACAGTGATGTTGGTCGAACTGATGAATTGTAAACTGGTGAACCATCACCATAATCTAAAACATAGCTGATGATGGGTTCTAAAGAAATACTACTATCTGTAAATACCGTTACTAATGGGTTACAAGAAATTTTCTTTGAAACAATTAATCCTATTTGCGGTATGGCTGAAATACAAACTGTGTGCGTAGTGCTATCAATACAACCTGAAGAATTTCTGATAATCATTTTCACCACAAAGCAAGTATCCTTTACACCAGTTGGAAGTGTAAACAGATGCGAAGGCGAAGGGAAATTTCCTGGTCCAATTTTTCCAGTGCCATCACCAAAATTCCATTCCCAAGTAATACCCGAGTTTGGCGTAGAAGTGCTATTGAAAGCCACCGTGCCTGTGTTACCACAAATGGTATCAGAATTTTGTGCAAACGATGCCGATAAACTTGGTAAAACAAGAATGGTATGAATTGAACTGGTATCCACACAACCATGAATAGAACTATCAATCAAGATAGATTGAAATGTTCCAGGTGTTGAATAACAAAATTGAGTATTGGTTGCAGTGCTATAAACCTGATTGGTAGGATAATTCAACAACCAACTATAAAGTGCAACAGGGTTAGGATTGATGGATGTGTTGGTATAATTCACACATTGATTGATACAAATTGTATCGGGTGATAAATTAAATTGTGCAGTTGGGAATTGATAAATGTTGATGAATGGTTTCTTCAGCGTATCAACACAACCATGTGTTGTTTTTACAATTTCCATTATCGAATAAGAGCCCGGTGTTGAAATATGAATTGTTGGACGTTTATGTGCGTAGGTTGCAAAAACATTGCCGTTTGAATCTAACACAATCCATTTATACGTTGCTGTATCAATTGGGTAAAGCGTTGATGTGGTTGAATCTAACATGGTTACAGTGGCTGGTCCACAAAAATCTTTTTTATAAGGCGTCCAAGTAAATTTTATTAATGGTCCATCAACATGCACCGTATCAGATAAAGGATACCCACAACCTACGCCATCATCAATAAATGCTTGTACTAACTGATTGCCAGGGAATAAATATCTATGGCAAAAATTATAAATGCCTCCCGAACTATAAGGCAATTGCTGAACTGAACCGTCAGAAAATCTGATGATTGGTCCTCTGGCAGAATTTGTTGTAAGTGTACAGCAAACCGTATCCCCCATGCAAACAAACACATTGCTACAGCTCAAATGTCCTATTGGACCTGCAACGTGTAAGTTTCTACAAATTGAATCGGAGCAACCCGTTGAACTAATGGCATTCCAACAAATTTTATAATCGGCTGGAAACCCTAATGGTAAAAGCACTTGGTTCGGAATTGTTCCTGTGCCACCTGCTCGTGAATAAGTGAAGGTTTGATAAAAATTAATTGCTGGTGCACTCATTGAAACTATCAAAGTATTATAAGCACCAGTAGTGGTATTAGTCAGTGTATCAAAACTACCCGGACAAGGAATTGTATCTCTACCAATAAATCCAGCAATAGGGTTTTGAACATGAATTCTAATACAAGTATCAACAATACAGCCACCGCTAACACCTGGAGGGAAAGTAGAAAGATGAAGATTCAAATAATAATATCCTTGTGTTGAAAAGGTAGAGCTAAAAGTTGAGGTGGTGGAAAGTGGCGTTGCATTTGGATTACAAGCCCCCTGGCTCAAAGTCCATTGCTTAACACCCACCAACCAATTATTGCTGGAGCATTCACTTAGGTTTAATTGCGTTCCTACACAAATTGCAGTATCAACCAATCCTGATATACAAGGTATAATTGCATACGGATTATCAGAAGGGAAATATACCGTTTTTGAGCAACCAAAATTATCAGTCAATTTGTAATTTACAGAAACAATACGTGTTTGACTACAATACGTATAATTAGTCCAAGTTCCTGAAATTAGAACTGAATCGAATAATACCTGATTGGAGCCTTTGTATAAGTAAATAACTGTGGAAGCCAAACTGCCATTGCAAAATTGAGAGGTGTTTGTAAATTTCATACAATTGCTACAAGGCGAAACTACATGAGCAGAAATATTTGGATAAAAATCATGAATAGTAACCACTTGTGTTGTTGAATCTGTACATGTTCCTGAATTATCCGACACTTTTAATTTAACTGTAAATACACCGCAGGTATCAAAATAATGACAAGGGTACGCATTAGCTGTTGCAGTTGCACCATCCCCAAATGACCAAGTTATTTTGTCGGGATTTGCTGGTACCGAGTTGGCAGAAGTAAAGCATAAATTATGCGGAAAGCAAACACTTGGGCTTGTTGACGATGGGTTAAAATCTAATTGAGCATGATAAGTTGATAAATTAAAAGTTTTAACCGTAGTATCTGGTGGGCAACCAGTTGAGGTGTTGCTTGTAATCATAGTAATCGTATAACTTCCTGGGCCACAAAAGCAATGATTAAATGTCGGTACGGCTGCCCCACGTGGAATGCTAAAATTGTAAGTAGTTTGTGGACCACAAGCACCATTATTAACTATGAATTTTATATGGGTGCTATCAGCTGATGATGGTGGAAAAGGATATACTTTGATGTTTGATTTAATGGTAACACAAAAATTTGACAATGCGCCTGTAGAACAGTGAAGAGAATCATTAAAATCTCCCACCACACCATTGATGATAACCGCATTAGGAACAAAAATAGTATCTGCACATGTATTGTTGATGATTACATAATGTGCATCGAAATGACCTGTATCATCAAAGCACACTTTCGGGCTATCACATACATAGCTTTGCACAACAGGATGAGGGTCGCCTGGACGAGTAAAATACCAATGACATGCTTTTGTTAAACAAGTGCTTGTAGAAGCACCGGCAGGTGGTATCAACCCTGGATTATTCGGATTAACTGAAACACATGCAACCTTATGAATCAAGCATTGAATGGGCGGTGACATAGAAATACTTGGAATCATTTTATGTCCAATTTTTATTGCTCCCTTTTGTTTCAATGTATCAACACAAGCAAACCCCCCAACTGAATGTGCAATGTGAATGATGGTAATTGTGTAACAAGTATCTATATTGCTTTGAAAGCAATGGTGCATGGTATCAATAGTTGATGTAGTTATTGTACCATCACCAAAATTATAGATGTACAATGAATCGGTAGCAGGTGAAACAGTGAATTTTGAACAAACACTACCGCATCCTTGCGTATTTGAAATAGTAAAACTACCAACTGGTGGAACTTGCGATACCGTTAGTGAATCATAAGCGCAACAGCCGCCATTGGCAGCACTTTGGCATACTCTCAAAAATATCTTGTAGCTGCCAAAGTTTGGAAATGTATTGCAGAATGAAGTAGTGGTATTCAAAGCAGTTCCATTTCTTGAACCAATTGTCCATGTATAATTGCAGCCAGCCAAATTATTAGCTGGAGTGCTGGCATTAAAACAAAATTGATGTCCTTTTGAGCAATAACTTGCTAATGTTGGCGCTGTTAAATTGATATGAGCCGTGGGCGATGGATTAACAGTTACTTGAAAACAACCATTATAGGTTTGGGTACAATTATTACATAGATTGGTTACCGTACCATTTTGAAAACAGATATTATAGGTTACAGCGGTTGATGATACGCAAGGAATGGCATAAAACGAAGTGGTTCCCGATGTTATAGTTCCTAAATTTATTGGTGTGCCGCCTCCTACAGGCGTTGCTATTAATGTGCCTATGATGTTACAAGCAGGAATTGAAACAGGATTTGAAGAGGCATTGAACGTAATTCCGAATGGTGCGCCGCAGCAAACTGTTGAAGAGCTTGCTGTTATACTTGTTACCGTAATTCCTTGAATACAAACCGCATTATTTACTGCCACAGTATCCGTACAACCAGTGGCTGAATCTTTTAAGGCAACTACCACATTTTTACATCCAAATGTTGTAAAACTTTGTGAGGCAGAAGACGCTGAACTTGATGGACCTACAGATGGCAAAAATGGTGGCGTTGTAGTTGGCGGAAACCACCAAGTATAAATTCCATGACCTTGCAATAAAGATGGCGTGGCTGTAAAAGTTACCGAAGTTGGTGTTGTACAAGCACTTCCACCAGTAACAGCTACAGTAGCTGTTGGGTTACATGGTACATTAATCATACAAGGCACAGTAACCACCTTTGAACAACCTTTTGAATCGGCTATTGAAATAGTTACTGAATAACAAGGCGGTGCTGAGCTTTTACAAGTATAAGTATGTGAAACATTGGCAACACCAGCAGTGGTTTGAGTGGAATTATCACCAAAAAACCAAGTGATGGGTCCATAAGGCGGTGTACCCGATTGAATGTTAGAAATAAAAGTGGTAGTTAAGCCGCCGCAATGCGATGAATCTGTAGCTGTGAAAGTTGGAATTGGAATTGGGTAAACTACTGATATACATTGGCAAAATGAATCTACCTGCCCAGTGGTATGATTGTAAACAAACAAACAAACCTTGTGCGAACCTGTCAGCGTTAATGAAAACCCTGTACCAGTAATAGCTTGTGCACCCGTTTTACTGGTAGTAAATGAAATGCCCCACGGTCCTGTACAATTGTAGTTGTTGCTGATTTGATATTTCCAAACTGCTGAATCATAATTACCTGTTGAGCAGTTAGTAAGATTCATAAAATAAGCACCACAATGCTGCACTGGAAAGGTTTGCCCTGTGGCTTCAGTGAAACAAGCATGAATGGCTTGCGAATAAGATTGGGTGTTGAATAGCAAAAACAAGCCAATGAAATAGTAGTAAATTTTCCGCATAATGTTTTTGGTTTTATTTTGAATCTTTAGCTCGAAAAAAATATCACAAAATTAGGCAGTAATTTAGTACTTTATTTTCTAACTGCCAATACTGTTTTCGGCTTAAAAAGTTCAAACAAAAATTTGCTTATAAAAGTAGTGGTTGTTTTTTGTACACTTCCAAACTAAAAATTAATTTTCCCAACAATGGAATGTTTAATATACAATCCTAAAAACAAACCATAAAAATTCTTTGCTAAAATATTACTGCTATTGCTCTGGATAATTGTTGTGTAATATTTACCCTACATTGTTAAAAACCAACGCTGCACAAACACCCAAATGAGTTGTTAAATTATTTTTCGTACTAAATGTTTGCAACGTCAACAGCTTTTTTTTGTCAAATTTCTATTTTGATTTGGTGATTTTTTTTTACCGCACCAAACTCACATCACCTTTTTTGAGGTGGGCATCGCCGCTGGCATTTTTCCAACTGATGAAATAAACATAAGTAGCTATAGGCTGCGGCTTGCCATTGAAAGTGCCATCCCAAGCCATCGTATAATCAGTAGTTTGAAACACTAACTGCCCCCAGCGGTTGAAGATTTTGTAGCTGTAATCTAATGGTTGCAAATCGCAGGCGTAGATGGGTTTGATGTCGTCATCTTTATTATCGTTGTTGGGGGTGAAAGCATTGGGCATCAGCATATCGCAACTGCAATCGATAAAATGAATGCGGATAGAATCAAGC
>CAIODY010000042.1 GCA_903857255.1 uncultured bacterium | reverse complement strand
TATTTAATGACCGTCCGTAAAAATACCCAAGTTAAAAAAAGTTGTTGAATTAGGTAATGAAGTTGCGCTTAAATTTGAGTTCAAATAAAGGTTATGCTATTACAAGAAATATTCAAAAAGTATTCGACAGAAGCAAAGTCAAAAGCGGCATTCAAGGCTTTACGTGACGAGCAAGGCGTAGTGTGTAAGAAATGCGGAAACAATACCCATTATTGGAAATCGGACAAGGATAAATACCAATGCAAGAAGTGTGAATTTAGAACAGGCTTACGTAATGGGACAGTGATGGAAGCCAGCAAACTGCCGTATCAATATTGGATGATAGCCATGTCGTTAGTAACGGCAACAAAGAAAAGTTTTTCAACGATGGAAATCCAACGTCAGCTTGGACACAAGCGATATGAACCCATTTGGTTGATGATGCAAAAAATACGTATGAGTATGGGCAATAGAGATGATAATTATCAACTGGGTGGCTTTGTAGAAATAGATGAGGGCTTCTTTGAAGGTCAACAAGAAAAGGAAAAAGACGATGATAAAAAGGATAAATATCAAGCCTATCAAAATAAAGGCAAGCGGCAAGTGAAGGTACTGGTAGCAGCATCTACACAGCCATCCAGCAAACTGCACAAGAATAAATCAAAACCCAAAACGGTAGTAAAATTCATAAAGATGAAAGTGTTGGATGCGATAACAAAAGAAGGAATCAATTACGAAGTGAAGAAACATATCAACCCTCAATCACAAGCCATCACAGATGGCAGAAGGGTTTACAGCGATTTGAAAAACATATTGAAAGGGCATCAAAGTATTATTTGTGAAGACAAAAAAGAAGTGAGCAAACTATTTCCTTGGGTGCATATAGCTATCAGCAATGCTAAGAAAATGTGTTTGGGCGTACATCACAGCATCAACAAAGCCTACATGCAAAACTATTTAAACGAATTTTGTTACAAATTTAATCGAAGATATTATGGTGCAAAACTCTTGGAACGCTTACTCATTGCCGCTGTTCAAAAACCTTGGTATGGATAATAGGTATCTTTGCGGACGGTCATTAAATATTTATATTCTGTTTGTAAAAAAGGAATGTTTCAACTTGATTTAACGTCCTCAAATATTTTAAATAGTAGGTTCTTTTTAGGAAATCATACTTCTTGGAATTTTGGTCAAATGCAAATAGCCCCTGATAATAAGATTTATTGTGCAGGTTATGGTGCTGCTGGAAACATGCATGTTATTAATGCACCTGATAGTTTTGGCTTGGCTTGCAATTTTGTACAAAATCAAATTTATTTTGGTGGTTCGCCGCATTATAGTAATGGAGGCTTACCCAACGTTCCAAATTTTGCCTTAGGAGCAATCAACTGCAATGTTGGAATAAAAAATGTTGTAAGTGAAAATGAGGGATTAGATATTTATCCCAATCCTGCAAGCGAAGAAATAAGAATAAAGAATTCAGAATTAAGCATCACAAAAGTGGAGGTGATGGATTTGTTAGGTCGTGTGATGCTAACAAAGGTGGCATCTGCTAATAACTTACAGCTTTCTATGCACGATTTATCCAATGGTATTTATCTATTGAAAGTAACCGATGAAAAAGGAAATAGCATTACCAAAAAAATAGTGAAAGAATAAGCCGCATGGTTTATTGATTTTAAAATAAAGATTGGAGCAGCTAAAACAAAAGTTTGAGCAATTAAAAATAAGATTTGAGCTTTTAAACTCTTAGTGAATGATTTTGGTTTTTAAAACAAAAAAGTTGGCGGCTAAACAAATTGCAAGCTAAAAAAAGCAATAACTATGGTAATTAGTGCAAGATAAAAGGTAATTGCAGCAAGGAATAAAGTGATTGATGCAATGCCTTTGGTTAAAATCGAAATAACTAAAGTAAGGGTATCAATAACCATTGTAAAATTGAAATTACCTTAGTAATTGATGTCATAACCAAAGTAAATACTGAAATCACCATAGTAATTGATAAAATGACGATGGTAATTGTTGCAATAATTGTAGTAAAAATAAAATAACCATAGTTATTGTTACAAAGAATAAGGTAATTACTCAAATAACTATGTGCTAAGCTTTCATCAACACTTTCACCGCTTTATTTCATTCTAAAAAAGCGCATAAAACTATTGATTTTGGCTTGGTTTACAATTTATCTCCCAAAATCAATTCTTTAATAATTAAACTCATTTTGCTTTCGGCAGCGTTGGCAGCAGCAATTACTTCTTCGTGGGTTATTTTTACAGGATTATCAGTTACACCTAAATCGGTTATCACAGCAATAGCAAATACAGGCAACAACATGTGTCGGGCAACAATTACTTCGGGCACAGTGCTCATACCTACTGCATCGCCACCAATAATGTGCATGTATTTATATTCGGCTGGCGATTCAAAACATGGACCCGTTACACCTACATAAACTCCTTTTGCACAACGAATTTTATTTTGTGCGGCAATAGCCAAGCCTCTTTCAATTAATGATTTGTCATAGGGTTCGCTCATGTCAGGAAATCTTGCACCTAATTCATCATCGTTTTTTCCCAGCAACGGATTGGTAGGCAACAAACTAATGTGGTCTTTAATAATCATCAAATCGCCAATTTGCTGGGCAGGATTTAAGCCACCCGAAGCATTGCTGATAAACAATTTTTTGATGCCGATAAATTTCATCACTCTTATCGGAAACGCCACCTGTTGCATCGTGTAGCCTTCATAAAAATGAAATCTGCCACTCATAGCTACTACCTTTTTATCGCCTAAAAAACCAAAAATTAATTTACCTCCATGTCCTTTTACTGTACTCACTGGGAAATTAGGAATCAAAGTATAAGGCAACTCAAATTTAATTTTCATTTCACCAGTGAAGCCTCCCAAGCCACTTCCAAGTATCACACCATAATCGGGTTCAAAATTCTCGACTTGATTTTTGATATAGTTAGTAGTCTCTTTTATTTTTTCTAATAAATTTTCCATGCTTAAAATTTGAGTGGCAAATGTATTGAAATATTCAACGAATGCAATTGACTAAAATCGGAAATAAAATTATTTCACTTTTCCATCTCAACCACTACTAATGTTTATTTTTGAACATTGAATTCCAATCAAGCAACATATTGTGAATGGGCTGCCAAGCAAGATAATTTAAGCATTTTTGCTCAACCTTGGTGGTTAGATGCCACTTGTGGCAATGAAAATTGGGATGTTTTTATTCAAGAAAATAATTTTGCTTTTGCTTATCATCACAAACAAAAATTCTTTCAAAAGGCTTTGCTGCCAAGTGTTCTCACGCCTTATCAGCCTTGTGCAAATTTTGATGCGTCAATCATTCATCAACTCAAACAATTTGATTTTATTGAATGGTGTTGGAAAGATTTTGATGAATCCATCAAAACAAATTTAGCAGAAAATAATTTTCAAATCACCACCAAACATACAAGGGTATTAGATTTGACTGATGTAGAAAATGTTTTTAAAAATTTCAAGCCCAGTTTGCAAAGACAAATCAGAAAAGCAGAAAAAAATTTAACAATTAAAAATGATGATGACTTAGAAACATTTTTCAAAGTAAGTACACAAACATTTCAAGCGCAAAAAAAAGCCATCCCCTACTCTTTCGAGCAATTAAAAATGATAGATGACGCTTGCAAAAAAAACAATGCTGGCTGTTTTATGATGGCTTACAATGCAGCACAACAGCCTTGTGCAGCTATTTATTTAGTGTTCGATAAAACTTGTTGTTATTATTTATTAGGCGGTGTAGCCACCGAATTTAAAAACACCGGAGCCATGTGTTTGCTCCTATGGCAATCAATTCAATTTGCAGCTTCAAAAAGTAAAACATTTGATTTTTGCGGAAGCACTATTCCATCTATTGATAATTTTTTCAGCACATTTGGTGCAGAGAAAAAAGAAGTTTTACTTATCAATCGCTATAAAAATCAATTACAGAAATTGGTGATTGAGCAACTAAAAAAATAGTTTTACCAACTTCCACCAGCACCACCACCGTCAAATCCACCACCACCGCCAAAGCCACCAAATCCGCCACCTCCCGAACTTCTTCCACCACCAAATCCACCGCCGCCGCCCAAACCATTTCCTAACATCGCACCTAATAAAAAAGAATTAAATCCACCGCCGCCAATCATAGTGCCATTGTTATTACCTCCTCTGCCACTCATCAAAATAATTAACACCACTACAATAATGATGACAATTAAAATTGGAAATCGTCCGCCACCATTATCTTGTTTTGCATCGGCTTTGTATTCGCCTTTAGTGGCTAACATAATGGCTGAAATGCCATCATTAATGCCTTGATAATATTGCTCTTGTTTGAATGCTGGGCGCATTTCATGCTGAATAATCAATGCACAAATTCCATCTGTGAGTGCGCCTTGCAAGCCAGTCCCGACAGCAATAAAAATTTTGTGTTCACTTTTTGAAATCAATAAAACAATGCCATTGTTTTTTGAAACTGCGCCAATTTTCCATTGTCTGCCTAACTCAGTTGCATAATCAACAGGCTCATTTCCTTCCAATGAATTGACGATGACCACCACAATTCTATTCGATGTGCTATCTACAAAATCCTCTAATTTTTTTTCGAGCAAATCGTTTTCATTGCTTTGCAATAAACCTGCGAAATCATTCACCAATCGAGGCGGATTAGGTTGTTCAGGTATTTTTATAGCTGCATTACTTTGGTATAAAAAACCAAACAGCAACAACATTAAACAGATTATTTTTTTCAAGGAAAATTATTTTTATTTTTTTTAACCAATTACCACTTCGTTGCTCAATTCATTTTTATCATCAGCCTGATGCGGAAAATATTTTTGCAAATGATTGCCCATTGTTTCAACACATTGGCAAATACCTTCCACAATTTTGCCCGATTGAAAATGTTGCTGTAAAACACTTTTTTCTTGTTCCCAAAAATCATTTCCAACTTGTTGATGTATGCCCGAATCGCCGAGTATAGCGAACTTGCGGTCTTTCACTGCCAGATAAATTAACACAGCATTGCGCTCCACCGTTGCTTCCATTTTTAATTGATGAAAACAATCAGCAGCTCTGTCCATCACATTTTCGGCTTTGCATTTATTTTCAACAAACACTCGTATTTCGCCACTGGTATTGCTTTCAGCATCACCGATGGCTTTACTAATTTGTTGCAATTGCATTTTCGAAAAATGTGGTTTGCGATTAAACCAATTCATGGGCAATTTATTTTGATGGTAAATGTAGTTTTAAATCAGCTAAATCAAAATGAGATTTTTGTTATGAATTGTATATTCTAACTTTGTCGTTCAAACAAAAAACAAATGATTTTATACAACGTTACCACTAAAATTTTACCCGAAGTACATGAAGAATGGCTGCAATGGATGAACACAGTGCATGTACCCGATGTGATGAAAACTGGCTATTTCACTGGCTTTCGGCTTTGTAAATTAGATAAACATGATGATGACGATGAAGAATTAACTTATGTTTTTCAATACACGACCAATACTCGTGAAGATTTGAATCGTTACTTAAATGAGCATGCGCCTGCTTTAAGAGAGGATGTGGTAAAGAAATTTAAAGATAAATTTTTTGCCTTCCGCACGGTGATGGAAGTGATGAGTGAGGGGTAAAAAAATTACTTCATCGCTTTTACATCACCAATGATAAGCAGTTTTGTTTCGTTGGGTAAAGTGTTCGCAATCACTTCAATACTTTTTTGAAAACTTCCTGGTCTGCCATTGCTATCGTAAGTGATTTTAATTTTTCCTTCAGCACCAGGTGCAACAGGTTCGGTGCTAAATTCAGATGCAGTGCAGCCGCACGAGGTTTCAGCTTTTGAAATAATTAATGGTGCAGTGCCATAGTTTTTAAATTTGAAAACATGTGTTACCACTTCGCCCTCCATTATTTTATCCCCAAAATCAAATTCGGTTTCGGTGAAATGAATTTTTGGAATGTAGGAAGTATCGCCCGAAATTTTTCCATCTGCACCAATTGGGTTGGCAATTAATTTTGCTGCATCCAACAAATTTGCATCTTGCTTTTTATTGGCACATCCAAAAATGATAATTAACGATAGGAAAATAAAAACTTTATTCATCTTGCTTTTTTTTGCAAAACTATTCAAATAGCTTTACATTTAATTGTTTGATTTATAAAATAAAAACTTAGCAGGCATGTTTACTGGAATCATTGAATGTATGGGCATTGTAAAAGGTGTGAGAGATGAAAAAGGCAATAAGCGTTTTCGTATTCAATCTGAAATTTCACACGAATTAAAAGTTGACCAAAGTGTTTCGCATCAAGGTGTTTGTCTCACTGTGGTGCAAGTGAAAGAAGAAACACACGATGTGGTGGCAGTGGCGGAAACGCTTTCAAAAACTAATTTGAATGAGTTTAAAATTGGCGATTATATCAACATCGAGCGTTGTTTGAAAATGGGTGATAGACTCGATGGACATGTTGTTCAAGGTCATGTTGATGGTATGGCTACTTGCATCAAGCGACAAGAAACTGGCGGCAGTTGGCTCTTTACTTTTGAGTTGGATAAAAACATGAATGAAAAATTAATTGTTGAAAAAGGCAGTATTGCCATTAATGGCGTTTCGCTAACTGTGTTTAATCTGAATAAGAAACAATTCTCCATTGCTGTGATTCCTTACACATTTGCACACACAACTTTCTACGAAATTCAACCACACGAAAAAGTAAATATCGAGTTTGATATTTTAGGCAAATATGTTTTGCGATTGAATGAAAAATAAACAAAAAAGGCTGCTACAATTGTAACAGCCTTTTTTTATTGTTGAGAAAAATTCAGTTAATCTTTTTGAATTCTTTTTGTTGCGATAATTTTTCTTTCCGAATCACTGAAAGAAACAAAGTATAATCCTTTAGGCAAATTGCTTGGGGTGATGGAATAAGAATTATCATCAGTTGCCAATTCTTTTTTGAAAACTAACGCACCTATAACGTTATACATTTCTACAAATTTTGGTTTTGATATACCAGTCAATTCAACATTAAAAGAATTGTTGAACGGAGATGGATAAACTTTTATTGATGAATTGGAAGCTGCTACGCTGCTCATTCCTGTTGTACAAAGCGTACTAACTTTCACTACAAATTTAGCATTGATATGTGAAAGGGAGCCACTTGAATCAATTTCGAGATTGATAATTCCGTTGCCTCCAGGTACATGATTATTATTCACTGTCATTGAAATTGTTGCAGAATCATTCGCAGCAATGCTGAATGGCATTTGAGTGGTTGTAACACCATAGCAACCATTGTTATCGCAAGTTGCAACAGTCCATGTCCAAATAGCAGGATTTAAAGGATTGGAGGGCCAACCGTTAGCAAAAGTTCTTCTCCAAACCAACCCAATTGTATGATTAGTTAGGTTATAAACTTTTAAATTTCCCGTAATGGCAGTACAAGTATCTGATGTGATAGTTGTTGAATCAAGACGGAATTTAAAACTAGCATTTTGGCTTTGTGCTTTCGCATAACCAATACTCAATAAAAGAACGAAAATGTAAATTTTTTTTTTCACAACAAAATTATTAGACCTCAAAGTTACGGTTAAAAAATCTGTTTCGCAAAAAAAAAGCGCATCAACAATTTGATGCGCTTTTTCTGAAAATCAAAAAAATTATTCTTTGATGAATTTGTTAGTATAAATTCCTTTACTTGTTTTAACTGACAATACATAAGTACCATTAGTTAAATTAGCAACATTGATTGCTTCTTTGAAATTAGTGCCTTCTGATTTGTAACCTAAATCTTGTTGAGCAACTACTTGACCTAAAATGTTTGAGATTGAATAAGAAACATTTTCAGATGCTTTCATATCAACTACCAAATTCAAATTGCTTTCAACAGGGTTTGGATACATTTGAACATTTAATTCGTTGTTGGCAATTAAACCATTCATACCTGTAACCCAATCAGCAACAGCAGCATTTTGCGCTTGACCAGATAAATTACTAATCAACATAGCAACAACTCTTAAATGATTTTGAGAAGTTCCAGTTGGAATTGTCCAAGTAAATGTGTGGCTATTAGTGCTCCCGTTTGCAATTGTCGATGGCAATGAACCTGGAGTTCCACCAAAATTATTACCATCAATTTCACGAGCAACAAAATCAAAATGGAATTTGTGTGTAGAAACTTGCACTGGCTCATTTTGCCAATTTAACCCTGCACCAACCAAAGGTTGATTTTGTGAAGCACTGCTATAATAGTTATGTTGAGAGTAAGTTGTATCACCAGGATGGAAAACATCATCTTCAGTTACAACCAATGCTAATCTGTAATCATAATTTGATTTTGTATCTACTGCAAAATGAGCAGAAACATTTGCTGTAATAACATTGCCAGTAGCAGAGGCATTTAAACTTAAATCAGCAACGCCAAAATCATTAATATGGTTTGCATATCCTGTAAACATATCTGATGGGTCAATCAAATCAGCTCTGTCAATAACCACAGTTGGAAAACCAGTAAAACCAGGTAATGCAGTTTCGCCAGCATCATAAGCAGTTACAGTCATTACATCACTGTTATGAACAGCAATATATGCTTCAGTTGGATTTGCTTTATGAACTGAATCCATAAATACGGCACCACGTGGACACCAACCACACCATGTACCAGTACATTCCTCAAACACAATATGATGAGTTGGTGTAAATGATGCACCACCAAATTCAGAAGCCAAAGAATCGTTAGTGTGATTGTTATCGCCAGTTAATTCAGCCCATATTTTCATTGGTTTAATACCAGTTGAAGGCATGGTATAAGTAGCATTGAAAGTAGCAGTTTGATAAGGTGCTAAACTAGCAGTTTGAGGAAATGATGTTGTTGAAGCCCCATCACTTACTTTTACTGTATAGTTAGAGATGGTAGAAGCTCCATCATTTCTAACTAAGCCAGTGATATTTACTGTACCATTCACAGTTGCATAAGATGTATATTCACTTGGTTGAGGCGTAACTGCTTGAAAGTTGATATCATTTGCAGGTAATGCCTTAACCATAAAATTGTTCAAGCCTAACAAATACATATCAGTACTGTTATTGATAATGGCAATGTAAACGCTTTGACCATTATAAGCAGATAAGTCAATTGCATGTGTTGTCCAAGCAGCATTTTCAGCAGCAACTGTTAATAATGTTGTAGTGAAAGATGCAGTAGCAGCAGTTGTGGTAGAAATTTTTACTACAAATCCATCAGGATAAGTTGCATCCAATGCAGTTGCATCAAAAATCAACCAATTACCAGTTGTTAAAGTGATTTGTGGAGAAATTAACCAATCATTCGATGTTCCAGGTGAAGAGTAATAAGAAGTGCTCATCATAAAACCATCAGTAGCGCCTGTTGCTTTGTAAGAAATCCAAGCATTGCTTCCAAAGGCTAATCCTGCACCATTGGGTTGCGCCGCAGTTAAGGCTGTGTTTACAGTTAATCCATCACCGTTCCATTGTGTCCAGCCTGCTGGTAAACCAGGTGTAGTAACATTATCAAAATTTTCAGAGAAAACCTGCGCATTTGATTTTGTTGTGAACAACAAAGTCAGCACCATAAAAAGAGAGAAAAGTGTAATTTTTTTCATTATTAAAATGTTTTGTTTAAAATTATTGAGCGGCTAAAGTAATTGTGCTTTTTTGAAAAAAAAAATTTTTCATTCAAATTAACTTATAAAAAAAAAGCTGCTTCAAAATTGAAACAGCTTTTTTTTATGATGTCAGTAAAAAATTATTTTACAACACTAATTTTTTCAGTAGTTACTTGATTATTTACGGTGATTTTTGCAAAGTAAATCCCATTACTTAAGTTCGTGAAATCAATCATCGTAGAAGACAATCCAGCATTTCTTTGTTGAATTGGCATCGAATAAACTACCTTTCCTAACAAGTCGTAAACCTCTAATCCTACTTGTGCTGCTGATTTTAAATTGATAGATAAAGTTGCATCATCTTTAGTTGGATTAGGATAAATATTTACACTATTCACTTCGTTGTTAAAGCTAGCTATGCCTGTGTTTGGCGAAGTGGTAGTCAATTTAAATGTTTCTGATTGGTAGATGTATTTAGTTGTGTTGTCTTGAACCCAAGCGGTTAAATGAACATTCAATGTTGAATCATAGTGCCATGTATTGCCATGACTTGCCCATGGATGATTTTTTACCCAACTTGTATTCACGGTTTGTGTTTGTCCCGATGTGAATGCCGTAAGTGTTGTACCAGCAGAACTTGGCAACATAGCTTCCGCTACTTGAGGGAAAACAGTTTGCGGAATACTTTCTGTGCTTTGGTTATTAGCATAAGTGATGGTATCAACAGTTAATGCAATTTTCAGTTTTAAGCCCGAATTAAAAGCAGCAAAAGCTTTCACATTCGCAGTAGCACTATAAGTTTGGGTTGCCATATTAAATGACCCGTTTAATGAAATTCGAAATGGCGAACCAATACCTGCTTCTTGATAAATTAAAGAAGAATTCATGGATGCTGGGCTTACATCAGCAGCACCATCTAATTTGCCATCAGGCACACCCGTTACGCCATAGTAAGTTACTTGAGCTTGAACAAATGGTCCTAAAGTTACAGAATCCATAAAATCCCTGCCAGGCCAATTTACATGATATCTTACTGCATTGCATTTGCTTAAACAGTTACCTAAAACTGAATCTAAATTAGGCGTAGCTGCTGCACAAGGGTCACATGAAGCTTGATTGAATTCTTCAAATAATGCCATTTTAGAAATCACTGAATCTATTACAGCAGTAGAAACATAAATAGTATCGTTGCTGTTATTTTGGTCAGCCAAACTGTTAATATTAGTTGCCCAAATTTTTAAATGATGAATCCCGACTGTTGTTGGAGTGAATGGAATCGCAGCCAAATTGAAATTATATTTTGCTAATGATGCAATCGACAAAGATGATAAAGTAGTTGTTTGTACTGTACCACCATTATCTGAAAAATTCATATCCATTGTCGTAACATTTGCAGTACCAACATTCATAACTGTTCCTGAAAGTGTGAATGGTGAATTTGTTTTTACATACGGAGGTATGTATGCGCTAAGTCCAGCAATATCAATGGCTGGTTGAGTACCGAAATTAAATTCATAATAGCTATTATCGGCAACAGTTGGATTTCCGTTGCTAAAAGAATGCACTGCTGGAGAACCAGCAACATTGGTAGCGGTAGTCGAATTAATTTGTATTCCTAATGTTAATGAAGGCAATGAAGTTGGTGAGTACGAACGGTTGTCAACGATATAAATTTTGTTGGTTGTTTCTTCTAAAACTATCGACCAATAGTTATAATCATTTGCATTTCCTGCATCACTATAGGAACTAAATTGAATCCAAAACTGGCGATTAGGTGCTGTACCAAATGTTTTTGTAACAATATCATCATTGCTACCCGTTGCTTGAATTCCCCAAACACAAATTGAACTATCCGGAATACTCGCAGAAGGCAATACACTTGGTGTTGATGAAGGTGGCGCTATTGTTGAACTTCCAAAAGTTAGAATGCCTGTTGTTGAAATTCTGTAAGAAGTAACATTTCCACCATTAAATGAAAAAGTAAAAGGTAATGCTTGCGATGTTGACCATGAGGGACTTGCGCTCGTTGTCATTAAAGTACTCCAACCAGCTGCTATCCCACCTCCGACTGGATATTCATTGTCAGTATTTAGTCCGCTCGGATTTTTGCCAACGCTAATGTAAGGCACATAATAGTATTGTGCAGAAGCACCAAATACAAATGCAAAAAACAAGATAAAGAGTAGTGTAATTTTTTTCATTTTGATTAAATTGTTGAATTTTGATTAAAAAAATTTCGGATTACGAATGTAGATGTTTTTTCCAACTTTACAAAAAATATTTTCGACACTATAAATTCATACAAAATTCATCTGTAAAACTTTCCTACTTTTGCAACCCTTTTAAAAATAAAAAATGAGCAAAGAAACCTTACTCAACGCTTGGCGCAAGATGTGTTTAGCAAACCGCATGGCAGAAGTGTATGAAGAAAATCGCCCAATCACAAAATATGTTCACTCCACAAGCAGAGGGCATGAAGCCATACAATTAGCCACAGCTTTCCATTTGAAGCCTTACGATTATGTAAGCCCTTATTATCGTGATGAAAGTATGTTGCTGGGCTTGGGCTTTACACCGTATGAATTGATGCTGCAACTATTGGCAAAAGGCGATGATTATTTTTCAGGAGGCAGAAGTTATTATTCGCATCCATCATCACGAAGAGAAGATATGCCGCTGATACCGCATCAATCAAGCGCTACGGGCATGCAAGTAATTCCTACAACGGGCATGGCGCAAGGCATTCAGTATCTGGATAAAATAAAAATGTTGAAAGATGCCGACAAAAATCCTGTGGTGGTTTGTTCGTTGGGCGATGGTTCGGTAACCGAAGGTGAAGTGAGTGAAGCCTTGCAGTTTGCGGCTTTGAAGCAATTGCCGATTATTTATTTGGTGCAAGATAATGAATGGGGCATCAGTGCCAACAGCGATGAAACTCGAAGCATGAATGCTTACGAATATGCCGATGGATTTAAAGGATTACAACGCATCAGTTTTGATGCAAGCCTTTTCCCTGTTGCGTTTGACGGTATGCGAAAAGCATTTAATTATTGTAGGACAAACAGAAAACCAATTTTGGTTCATGCTAAAGTGCCGCTGCTGGGGCATCACACCAGCGGTGTTAGAAAAGAGTGGTACAGAACCGAAGTTGATTTGGCAAAACATGCTACCCGTGACCCATTCATTTTGTTGAAAAAGTTTTTGTTAGATGAAAAAATTGCGACAGAAAATGAATTGAACGAAATGTACAATGAGGCTGTAAGTATTGTAAATGCTGACTTTGAACGAGCGACTAACGCAGCTGAACCCGACCCATCAACAGTGCTATTGCACGATTTAGCACCAACAAGTATTACTGAAGAAAAAGGAAATCGTTGTCCTGATGGAAAAGAAAAAGTGGTGATGGTAGATTCAGCTTTGCACGCCGTAGAAGAAATTTTACGAGAAAATAAAGATGCTATATTTTTTGGGCAAGATGTCGGACGCCGCTTGGGTGGCGTATTTCGTGAGGCTGCAACTTTAGCCGAAAAATTTGGTGATGAAAGAGTTTTTAACACTGCTATTCAAGAAGCCTACATCATTGGTTCAACAGTTGGGTTGAGTGCGGTGGGTGTGAAAGCCATAGTGGAAGTGCAGTTTGCTGATTATATCTGGACTGGCATCAATCAATTAATTGTGGAGTTGGCGAAGAGTTGTTATCTCACGATGGGAAAATTTCCTGTGCAATCTTTAATCCGTGTGCCGATTGGTGCTTATGGCAGCGGTGGTCCGTATCACAGCGGAAGTGTGGAAGCATTTTTAACAACGATTAAGGGAATTAAAGTTGTTTATCCAAGCAATGCTGCTGACTTAAAAGGCTTGATGAAAGCGGCTTTTCATGACCCTAATCCAGTAGTGATGTTAGAGCATAAAGGTTTGTATTGGAGCAAAGTGCCTGGCACGGAAGATGCAAAAACTGTAGAGCCAGATGCTGATTATATTATTCCATTGGGCAAAGGACGAATTGCTTTAGAGGCTGATGCAGCGCAGGTTGCGAATGGAAATTCGATTTGTATTATTACTTACGGAATGGGTGTGCATTGGAGTAACAATGCTGCGAAAAATTTTGCAGG
This sequence comes from uncultured bacterium, assembly GCA_903857255.1. Lineage (GTDB taxonomy): Bacteria > Bacteroidota > Bacteroidia > Chitinophagales > CAIODY01 > CAIODY01. Next base: position 33,905 of record CAIODY010000042.1, on the reverse strand, counting down.
GCAGGTAGAAATAGTTGATTTACGTACGCTTTTGCCTTATGATGAGGCGTTAGTTTATTCAACAATTAAAAAACACGGCAAGGTTTTATTAGTAACCGAAGAAAGTTTGCACAACTCTTTTATCGAAAGTTTGGCTGGCAGAATTGCCCGAGATTTATTTCAACATTTAGATGCACCAGTGCAAACCATCGGCGCAAAGAACGCACCAGCAGTGGCTTTGAACAGTGGTTTGGAAAAAGCGATGTTGCCCAATGTGGAAATAATTGGTGAAGCGATTGGGAAATTGTTGAGTTGGTAATTCAACCTATTATCAATAGCAAATTTTTTTTTGCCTGATTTCTCATCAATTACTTTCCAACGAAAATTTTATTCACGGCTTCTTCCTTAAAATGGTCGGCGTTGTAAAAGTCAGCATCCACAAGGTTTTGCAGCAATGGATTGTAAGAGCCAATGATTTGCAAATGTTTTTTTGCCATCAAGTTTCTAAAATATTTTTCCGATTCCATCACCATTTTTCCCTTCGGATTTTTTTCTAAAAATTGATATACACTGGGTTCAAATGCTGGCAGCAAGCCAATTACAACTATGTGATGTTGTTGCATATCATCTAATAACCAATTAAACCATGCTTCATAATTCGCACTTAATTCATAGAAATTATTCAGCAATCCTAATTTACCATTCAAATATTCGTGGAGCAATTTTTGCTTTTCATCTTGCTTTTGAAAAATTAAAGAGTTGGGGTAACGAATGCTACCATCGGCAAATTTAATCATGTTAATTGCTACCGAATCATTTGTGAATTGAATAGCTGGCGATTTTTTTTTGCTAGAAAAATCTTTCAACGATTGTTGAAAATAATCGGGCGAAAATAAAATTTGCAACCTGTAAAACCAAGCTGGATAATACTTTTTGATAGTTTTTGGCAATGGCAAATTGTTGGCTTCGCAATTGTTTTTTATTTCAGGCAAAAATTCTTGCCATCGAGTTTGCCCATGATTTTCGTTTAATGCTGCGGCATCTAAACATAAAATAATAGTATCGGGCAAAATGTTTTTTTGCTTCATCAATAAATAAACACCCATCAAATCTTCCGTCAATGCGCCAGCAAAACTGCTATTGAAAAACGATGTCGAGTGCATATTTCTTTTTGTGAGCAGCATCGTGTGGCTACTGCCAAACACCACTGTTTTAAATGGTTTGCTGAATTTTGAAATCAAAATACGCTCCATTTTTCTGTCATTACAATCGGGATAATTGGTGATATTTTTTTGAGCAAAAACTCCTTCGGCAATTTTATTTTCAATTTCGAAATTGAAAAAATGAGCAGGGTCGATAAAATAATTTACGCCGCCAACCAGCATCAACAGTGGCATTGCAAACAAAAATATTTTTATGATAGCTTTCTTCATTTTTTAAAATTGAAAGTAGATGAATTTTGTTTCGGTAAATTTTCCACCCAAAATAATGAGTAAAGCCATTCCAAAATAAAAACTCCAACGCAGCCATGTTGGCTTTTTTTGAAGTAATTGAAAAATAAATTTGTGCGAAATTTTTATTTCAATCAAAACAAAAATTGCAAAAGCCAACATCAAAATCCACCATTGATTAGCAGTAAAAAAAGAATATTGGATGAGTTGAATTTGATGCTTAGAAAATGTTGCACAACCATTAATAACGGCTAAAGCATTTTTGAAATTATTGGCTCGAAAAAAAATCCAAGCAAATGAAACTAAAATAAAAGTGCTAAACATATTGATAGCATTGTATTTCAGCCAATCTCGTTTTTTTATTTTTGAAAATAATAGAGCTGCGATTAAATATACACCATGCAAAAATCCCCAAAAAATAAATGTCCAATTAGCACCATGCCATAAACCACTTACGATAAAAACAAACAACAAATTAAAGTACCAACGCTTTGTAGATACTCGATTGCCGCCCAATGGGATGTATAAATAATCGCGAAACCATGTGCTTAATGAAATATGCCATCGGCTCCAAAATTCTGAAATTGATTTTGAAAAATATGGGGTGTCGAAATTTTTCATCAACGAAAACCCCATCACTTTTGCAGCGCCTAATGCGATATCGCTATACCCCGAAAAATCGCCATAAATTTGAATTGTAAAACAAAAAATGCCCAGCAAATTACACCAGCCACCATATTGCGTAGGGTTTGAAAACACAGCATTGGCAAGCACTGCACAGCTATCGGCGATGACTACTTTTTTGAAAAATCCATACAGCATCATCATCAATCCTATTCTGAAATTTTCGTAATCAAACTCGTGTTTTTCATAAAATTGGTGCAAAATATTTTGCGGTCGCTCAATCGGACCAGCCACCAACTGCGGATAAAACATCACATACAATGCATAAATGCCAAAATGTTTTTCGGCTTTTTGTTTGCCTCGATATACTTCGATGGTGTAGCTCATTGCCTGAAAAGTGTGAAATGACAAACCGATAGGAAGCAGTATGGATAAGTATTTGAGCTGCATTGGTGTTTGCAAATGATGAAAAACTACATTCACATTTTCAACAAAAAAGTTGTAGTATTTAAACACTGCTAACACACCCACATTGGCAATAATGCTGGCAGTGAGAAAAAATTTTTTGTGTTTGCTGTTCGCATTTTCAATAAATATTCCAGCAAAATAATCGATGATGATGGTAAAAAATAAAATGAAAATATACACGGGTACAAATGCCATGTAAAAAAAACAACTGCTTGCCAAAAGCAGCAACCATCGAAGTTTGTGAGGAATCAAAAAATAAAGTGTGGTTACAAAAACAAAAAATAAAGCAAACTCGAGCGAATTAAAAAGCATGGTTAGTTTTTTGAAATAGAATCGTTTGTTTCAGATAGGAAGATTATTACAAAAATATTTAGTTCCCAAATTCTGGATGTAATTTGTCAAGAAAAATCCCTTTTGATTTTGCTTTTTGAAATGCAGCATCAAAATCAAATTTAGAATTGGCTAAAGTTGATTGATAAACAGCTTCTTGAGCATTTGCTGTTTTGAATCGTTCGTAATGAACCGATGGTAGAGCGTAAGAAATAAACATCGCCAATCTTTCTTTCTCATGCGATTTTTGTAAAAAATTTGGAACAATTTTCTCTTTTCCTACCGAATTAAAAATGGAAAGATTGGGGAATAATTTTAGTTTCACTGCGTTGCCACTGTGTAGTGTTCGCATATTCCAAACCACCACATCGCCTACTTCGGTATTGCAAAAAACGGGTTTACCCGATGGATTTTTATGTGAACCAATTCTGATTTTTAATCCACCACTATGAATAGAATGGTCTTGCAAATAAATGCCCATTCGAGCCAAGGTGTAATCGCCTTGCCATTCAGGCGCATCATAATTTTTCGAGTTGTGCATATCACGGTGAAAGCCTGTCAACCTGCCACCAATTTGATAATTGCTATCGCCAAAATACACTAAATTTTCGCCTAAAGTTTTTTTGAAAATATTTACTATTCTGTCATCAAACACTAAATCATTCAATTCTTTTTTGCTTAAAAAATCGCCTACTCCGTATATCACTTCACCAGCAGTTCTCACACGTTTATTGGCTTTATCAATTTCAGCTTGTTGATAAATTACTGCTCTGAAGTGTTCGATTTCTTTCGGTGTAAAAACATTTTTTATCACCAAATAGCCTTCGTCATTAAATTGTTGCGTATGGATAATTGGATAAACAGACATTGCCATTTTGATTTTTTAAAAAATTGAACCGCAATATCTAAAAAAAATAATGCTGAATGAAAATAATCAACCGAAATAATTTTTTAAAATCGGTACCAACGCAGGATAAGTTGTATCCATATAATTATTCAAACTAGTTCTACCAACCCATTTTGCTTTGTTTTTTATATTGCCTTTCCAAATTTTTCCTTGGGCAATTGTTCGCCAAAGCTCTTGCATAAAATCTTTTGAATGATAACCTGAGTTGACAATGCGATGGTCTTGCCCAATTAATTCTTCTTTACTGTACTTTGAAATTTTGCAAAAGTTATTGTTGACATACTTGATAATTCCTTTTTGGTCGGTAATAGCTACAATGGAAGCTTCATCTAAGGCAAACTTATAATCATCACTTTCTTTTTGTGCTTGCGATAATTGTCTTGAACGCTCATCCACAACAGTTTCTAAACGCATATTTTCTTTTCGTTCCCAATCATGTTGTTTGCTATCAAAATCATTCAGCATAACAGCTACAAACCAAGTAGTAAAAAACATCACTATTATAATAACAAATACTAAAGCTGATAAACCCAATTCATAATTTACTTCAAAATGCCAATGCATCCAAATGCTTAAATAGCCCAAAATAATAGGGAGTAGAATTGCTAATGGTAATAATATTCGGGCAAATCTGCCACCAGCTTGATGGCTGCCGAATTGATACATAAAAGTATAACCTTTGTTAATCAGCAATACACTTAAAAATAAAAGCGAAAAACAAAGCGAAACTGACCACAACATGGGATGAAATCCTTCAACATTAATTAATGCAGGTGCATGAAACAAATGCCCCATTAAACCAAACAAACAATTAAAAAAAGCTAGCAGCAGCAAGTAATTGATGGCTCTTTTTAGTAAAATGCTATGCGCAACAATAATAGGAAAACTGATGCCCAGCAACATAAAATTTAAAGCTGCATAAAACGACATTCCCTTTTGTGGGTTAACTAAAATATCGGTTGGCAGTTTGTTGCTAAAAAGAATTTTATCAACCAATAAATCGAAGTGAAATACAATGGAAAATAGTTTAGCAGCACCAACCAAAAAGAATAGCAAACTGAAAAACTTTATCGTTAAAATTTTATTTTTTTGGTAAGGCTTAATATTTTGCAATAAAAGAAGCAAAACTGCATTAATGATTAAACCTATGGCTACAGTAGGATTAATGTTGCCAAAATAAAAAGTAAAACTGTGAAATGATGCTGCATCAAATTGCCAACGAAAAAATGTTGCTATACCAACTATGCTGACAAAAGCAACCGAAGAAAGAATGAAAAAACGGGAGAATTGTTTCATAAAAAGTGCTTAAAATTCGGCTAAAGTTAAAACGGTTTTCCGTAAAATGGAAAAAAATAAAACTGTCTAAACAATGGAATTGCTAAACGTCTATAAGTTCAGTAATTATTCAAATAACAGCAATTGCATTATTCTCATTAAAGGTGATTTCTTCCTTTCAGCAACTATTGAAGCAATATCTATTAAAGTTGTATCAAGCCGATAGACAGCTGATGGTTCATACCTTGAAGCAATAGTAATAACAGTATTTTGAGCAGATTCTAAAAATAATTTTTCAGCCAATTCAGGCGAATTATTTTCTTTTGATAAATGCGATAACAAAACATGCTGCATAAAATGCGGTTTGTGCATTTTAAATAATTCCAACGCTTCACGATTCGATAAATGTCCTTGTCCACTTCTGATTCTGTTTTTCAATAACAATGGATAACTTCCATTTTCCAACATCATTTCATCATAATTCGATTCTAAAAAAATAGCATGGCATTGCTTAAAATAATGAATCACATCTTCACAAACTTGACCAATATCTGTGAACACTCCAACAGTAATGCCTTTGTAGCTGATGATAAAACTATGTGGGTCTAAAGCATCATGATGTTTTGCGAATGGTGTAACGATTAATTCGCCAATTACAATTGGTTCGTTAGCTTCAAAATCAACAAATAAATGTTGCAAACCTTTTATCCAATGTCGTCTTGTTTTTCGGGTGATATAAACAGGCAATTTATATTTTTTAGCCAATACCGAAACACCTTTGATGTGGTCAGTATGTTCATGCGAAATAAAAATTGCTTTTACCGAATGAATCGAAAGTCCCATCTTATTCATGCGTTGTTCTACTTCTCTGCACGAAATGCCAACATCCACCAACACTGCTTCATTGCTGTTTCCTACGTAATAACAATTACCATTGCTGCCCGAATTGATAGATGCATAAAATAGCGACATGAAGACAAAGAAAATGTTTTAATTGAGCTTTGACTAAAAAAAAATTCAATTCTTCCAATCGCATTTTTTATTCGCTGTTGTTTTTGGTTTTGTTGAAATAAAACAAAGAGCTTCGTGGGGGCACGAATCTCGGCGAAGTGTATAGATAGAGCTAATGGGGTCGTGATACATGAAAAAACATGGAATGCTCTGACTAAAAATTGCAAGGAGCAAACTAATGCCATCATTTTTTTCAAAGAAGAAACTGCTGACTTTATAAACTAAAAAGGATAGATTAATTAGTAAAAAGAAAGTGAAGAATTTTATCAGTAAAAAAGGATGAGGGAGTTTTAAAAATACAACCCAAAAGAACAATACAATCCTTCTGCTTGTATTAAAGATTGCCAATTTGAATGCAGTGTATGAGCCGAAATCTTGAGCATTCTTCATCATCAAACTATCCCACGAAACGATATTGTTGATGAGCAGTAAGCCATGCACCACCAACGTTGTGAGTAACAGTAACCCAATGGTTTCTAAAAAACTCTTTTTTAATTTTCATCTGCCCCAAAATAAATGGATATATTTGACCATTAGAAGAAAATCACAAAAAGAAAATGCACAACGATTTTGAAGTTTCCTTACTGATTCCGTTATACAACGAACAAGAAACTTTCCCCACATTAATCAGCCGACTGAAAAGTGTGTTGGATAGCTTTAAAGTAAAGACCGAAGTGGTGCTCATCAATGATGGCAGTAAAGATGCTACGCCCCAATTGATGGAAGAGTTGGCATTGGCTGACAAACGCTTTCAATGTGTGTTTTTGAGCAGGAATCACGGACATCAATATGCCCTTTCGGCTGGTATGTTTCATTGCCGAGCTACTAAAGCAGTAATGGTATTGGATGGTGATTTGCAAGACCCTCCTGAATTAGTCAATGAATTTTACAACTTGATTCAACAAGGGAATGATGTGGTGTATGCCATCCGTAAAAAAAGAAAAGAAGGGGTTATCAAACGATTGCTCTATTGGACTTATTACCGCATCATGCGTAATATTTCTTCCATCAATATTCCGTTGGATAGTGGTGATTTTTGCATGATGAGCCGCCGTGTGTTAGACCATATCAATGCCATGCCCGAACGCAACCGCTATATCAGAGGGATGCGTAGTTGGGTAGGTTTTAAGCAAGTAGGTTATGAATATGAGCGCAGCGAACGAGAAGCAGGTGAAAGCAAATATTCATTCAAAATGTTGTGGCGATTGGCTTACAGCGGCATTTTTAATTTTAGTGAATTTCCTATCAAATTCATAACCCGATTGGGTTTAATCACTGTAATATTTGCCATCATTTATTTGGGAGATACGGTTTACAAAAAAATATTTGAGCCCGAAGTGATGATACCGGGTTTCACCATGACGGTGTTTTTAATCACTTTATTTTGTGGTGTACAATTGCTTTCATTGGGTGTGATTGGCGAATATGTATTGCGGATTTATGACCAAGTGAAGCAACGACCTATATTCGTAACCGATAAAATAATTAAAGACAAACAATCGAGCAATTGTTAATTGTTATTGATGAAACAGTTGAATCACTTCAACCAACCACTCCAATCTTTTGCCATCTCTTTTAATAAGTACACCCACTTTGGGCTGCCGCCGTTGAGCTGTTGGTACGTACCGATGCGGCGGCTGTTGCTACCGAAATCATTTCGGTTGATACCCGAGTTTTAAACGTCATTTTTCAGTTCAATTAATTTTTGTTAGCATCTCTGTTCAAAATACTAAATTGCAATCAAACCACTTTATCAGCACAACAACTGCTGGCAAAGGCTTCGGGCTTGGCTTTGAAGATAAAACCCATACCCATAATATAGCCCATTGCTTCTTTCAATGCAGTATTGCTATTAAAATTTGGATTGGTATTAATATCGGCATGTACTTCCATTTCCACTTTGAATTCATCCAAAACGGGACAAAGCGAATACGCCACTTGAATAGATTTGCTTACTTCAGCCAACATCCGCTCTTTCAAAGTAAATGGTTGAAACGATTTTTCATTATTGATGAACATAAATCCACCACGTTTTTCACGTAAAAAAACAATCACTGTTGCAAAATCAGTTCCGTTACCTCTTACTTGCGAATCAGTACCAATGCACACTTTGAGCTTGTAACCCATCTCCGATTCACGTTTCAAAACTTTTTTTACAGCTTCTAATAAATCTTCGTTTAAAGGTTCGCCATTAAATTTATGCCATTCCATAATTTTTTATTTTTGAAAAGATAACCTTATTGAAACTGATAACAATAAAACTTATTAAAGATGTAGATTGAATTTGATTTGGAAATTCGAAAAAATGGTTTACCTTTGCAGTCCGAAAAAAAAGAATTTTAATCATCATGAAAGAAAATATCCATCCAAGCAGTTATAGAAAAGTTGTATTCAAAGATATGAGTAACGACTACACATTTTTAAGTGCTTCATGCGCTAACACAAAAGAAACTATCAAATGGGAAGACGGCAACGAATACCCGTTGGTGAAATTGGAAATTTCACACACCAGTCATCCCTACTTCACTGGTAAAATGAAGTTTATTGATACAGCAGGTCGTATTGATAAATTCAAAAAGAAATACGCAAAAAAAGCAGAATAATTTTTTGCTTTAATTATTATTTTGAAACCGCTTTAAAGAAATTTGAAGCGGTTTTTTATTTCCAAAAACTCAATCGGGTTTTATTTGTTGATTATTTCAAAATATATTTATGACACTTGGTTTTAGCCCTTGCCCCAACGATACTTTCATTTTTGAGCGATTATTGCAAAAAGATTTTCAACAACAATTTCAATTTGAGCCATACATTGCGGATGTAGAAGAATTGAACAAAAAAGCATTTCAGGAAGAATTGGATATTACTAAATTGAGTTTTCACACTTGGCTTTATTTGCAAGATAAATACGATTTGCTCAACAGTGGTTCAGCCTTGGGCAAAGGTTGTGGACCTTTGTTGATTGCAAAAAAAAAATTCAATGTAGATGAAATTGGAAATTTAAGAATTGCTATTCCAGGGAAATATACCACTGCAAATTTTTTATTGAGTGCTCGTTTTCCCAATTTAAAAAACAAGCAAGAAATGATTTTTTCTGCCATCGAAAATGCTGTTGTAAATAGCGATGTTGATGCAGGATTAATCATTCATGAAAACCGATTTACTTATCAGCAAAAAGGATTAGTGAAATTGATGGACATGGGCGAATGGTGGGAAAATGAAACACGATGCGCTATTCCTTTGGGTGGAATTGTGATTCATAAAAAATTTGGCAGCGAAATGAAAAAAGAAATTGAAGCACTTTTACGCCAAAGTATTGAATGGGCGAATAATCGAAAACCAGCGATAAGTGATTTTGTGAAAAGCCATTCACAAACTATGCACCCTGATGTAATGCGTCAGCACATTGATTTGTATGTGAATGAATTCACCGTTGATTTAGGTGAAGCAGGTTGGCAAGCTATAGAAAAAATGAAAAGCTATTTCAACCATTAGTTGCAAAATAGCTTTTTAGTTTAGAGCTACACAAAAAATAAAACGGGCAATCAACTTCATAATTGATTGCCCGTTTTTAATTTATATCGGATAGAGAAAATTAATCTTGCTCTACTGGTGCTACAAACACATCTTTCTTTGTAGCCATTAATTTATCGTATTCTTCTTGTGAACCTACTACAATGTTTTCGTATTCACGTAAACCTGTACCAGCTGGAATTAAATGTCCTACAATTACATTTTCTTTCAAGCCAACCATGTAATCAGTTTTAGCAGCAATTGATGCCGTGCTTAATACTTTGGTTGTTTCTTGGAATGATGCAGCAGAAATCCAGCTTCTTGTTCCTAATGATGCACGAGTAATACCTAATAACAATGGAGATGATGTTGCAGAAACTGCATCTTCATATTGTACCAAAGTTTTATCATTACGTTTCAATGAAGAGTTTTCGTCGCGGATTTGACGAACGTGGCACAATTGACCAGGTTTCAAGTTTTTGCTATCACCTGCATGTGTAACCACTTTCATTTCCATCAACTTATCGTTCTCTTCAATAAACTCTAATCTATCCACTGCTTCACCTTCTAAGAAGGTTGTATGACCTGCATCTTCAATGATTACTTTACGCATCATTTGACGGCATATCACCTCAATGTGTTTGTCATTGATTTTTACACCTTGCAAGCGATATACTTCTTGAATTTCATTTACAATGTAAGATTGAACAGCATAAGGTCCTTGAATAGAAAGGATGTCATCAGGTGTAATTGAACCATCAGATAATGGTGTACAAGCTTTCACAAAATCACCATCTTGCACCAAGATATGTTTTGTTAAAGCAACCATGTATTTCTTCACTTCACCATCTTTTGATTCGATGCTGATTTCACGGTTACCACGTTTCACTCCACCCAATGTAACCACACCATCAATTTCAGAAACAACAGCTGGATTACTTGGATTACGAGCCTCAAACAATTCAGTTACACGTGGTAAACCACCTGTGATATCTTTAGTCTTACCTAAAGTTCTTGGAATTTTAACGATTACCTGCCCAGCTTTACATTCATCGCCATCTTCAACAGCAATGTGTGCACCTACAGGAATGTTATAGTTTTTAGCATCGTGTCCTTTTGCATTGATAACAATGGTAGGGATTTTAGTTTTATCTCGAGTTTCAATAATTACTTTTTCTGCACGACCAGTTTGTTCGTCCATTTCCTCACGGAAAGTAATGCCTTCAATAATACCTTCAAATTTGATTTTACCAGTGTATTCAGAAATAATAACAGCATTGTATGGGTCCCATTTGCAAAGCAAATCACCTTTTTTCACCGATGCTCCTTCTTTCACACTCAAGATAGAACCATAAGGAACAATAGTATTAATCAAGACCTTCTCAGTTCCTTTTTCAACTATTCTTACTTCACCGCTTCGGCTGATAGCAATTGTTTGTTTGTCGCCTTCTTCGTTAACATGGTTTACAGTACGGATACTGTCAAATGAAATAACACCATCAAATTTAGCCAACATTTGACTTTCATTTGCCAAGTTACCTGCGGCACCACCTTGGTGGAAGGTACGCAATGTTAACTGTGTGCCAGGTTCACCAATTGATTGTGCAGCGATAATACCAACAGCATCACCTCTTTCAGCCATTCTACCTGTAGCCAAATTACGTCCGTAACAAGCAGCGCAACAACCCTGTTTTGCTTCGCAAGTTAATACCGAACGAATTTCAATTCCATCAATTCCGCTATTGTCAATATTCTTACCGATGATATCTGTTATTTCTTCACCAGCATTGGCTAATACAGCACCTGTTTGAGGGTGTAAAACATCATGCAAACTTGTACGACCTACAATACGGTCATATAATGGTTCAACGATGTCTTCATTTTCTTTTAACGCTGTTGTATAAATACCTCTTAATGTTCCGCAATCGACCTCTTTAATTACCACATCTTGTGCAACGTCAACCAAACGACGAGTTAAGTAACCTGCATCCGCTGTTTTCAACGCTGTATCCGCTAAACCTTTACGAGCACCATGTGTAGAGATAAAGTATTCCAATACACTCAAACCTTCTTTCAAATTTTTCAAGATTGGATTTTCAATTACCTCACCACCAGTTGAACCTGATTTACGAGGTTTTTGCATCAATCCACGAATACCACCTAACTGACGAATTTGTTCTTTGCTACCACGAGCACCTGAATCCAACATCATATACACCGAATTGAAACCTTGTTTATCGCTTGACAATTCTTTAATCAAAGTTTCTGTCAATTGCATATTCACACGACTCCAAATATCAATTACCTGATTATATCTTTCATTGTTGGTAATTAAACCCATGTTGTAATTGCCCCAAACATCATCTACTTCATCTTGTGCTTTTTTAATCAAAGTAGTTTTGATAGTTGGTACTTTAATATCTTCAATATTAAAAGATAAGCCGCCTTTGAATGCCATGCGGAATCCTAATTCTTTAATATCATCCAAGAATTTTGCGGTACGTGGAATATCAGTAGCTTTAATAATTCCACCGATAATATCACGTAATGATTTCTTGGTTAACAAAGCATTTACATAACCATTCTCCGCAGGAACGTGTTGATTAAAAATAACACGACCAACCGTAGTTTCGATTAATTTATTCACCAATTTGCCTTCTTCCATTATCATTGCTTTCACTTTTATCCAAGCATGCAAATCGGCTTGTCCTTCGTTGTTAGCAATGATAACTTCTTCAGCACTATAGAAAGAACGACCTTCGCCTTTCACTTTTAATTCGGGTGTCGATTTTCTTCCTTTAGTAATGTAATACAATCCCAACACCATGTCCTGTGAAGGCAATGTAATAGGCGAACCATTTTGAGGATTCAAAATATTGTGTGAACCCAACATTAATAATTGTGCTTCTAAAATTGCGGCATTACTCAAAGGCACATGAACCGCCATTTGGTCACCGTCAAAATCCGCATTGAATGCTGTACAAACCAATGGATGCAAACGAATTGCTTTACCTTCTACTAATCGAGGTTGGAAAGATTGAATAGATAATCTATGCAAGGTTGGCGCACGATTCAATAATATTGGATGTCCTTTCAAAATATTTTCTAAAATATCCCAAACCACCGCTTCTTTTCTATCCACTAATTTTTTAGCAGATTTAACAGTTTTAACCACACCGCGTTCTAACAATTTACGAATGATAAATGGCTTGAACAATTCAGCAGCCATATCTTTTGGTAAACCACATTCGTGCAATTTCAATTCAGGTCCTACAACGATAACTGAACGACCAGAGTAGTCAACCCGTTTACCTAATAAGTTCTGACGGAAACGACCTTGTTTACCTTTCAATACATCACTCAATGATTTTAATGCACGACCGCCTTCGGCTTTTACAGCGTTTGATTTACGGCTATTATCAAATAATGAATCAATTGCTTCTTGCAACATACGTTTTTCATTACGTAAGATTACATCAGGCGCTTTGATTTCGATTAATCGCTTCAAACGATTGTTACGAATAATTACACGGCGATATAAATCGTTCAAATCAGATGATGCAAAACGACCACCATCTAATGGTACCAACGGACGCAATTCAGGCGGTACTACTGGTAAGTATTCCACACACATCCAAGCTGGATTATTTTCATAACGTAAATTAGCATCGCGGAATGCTTCCACTACGCTTAATCTTTTTAAAGCTTCTGCTTTACGTTGTTGTGAAGTTTCGTTAGCAGCTTGATGACGCAATTCAGCACTCAAATCATCCAAGTTCATGTTGCCCAATAACTGTACTAATGCTTCGCCACCCATTTTAGCAACAAATTTATCAGGATGTGTATCATCCAAATGTTGATGCTCTTTTGGTAATTTTTCTAAAATTTCTAAATATTCTTCTTCAGTTAATAAATCCAAACGATTTACACCGTCTTTAGCTTTTACACCTGGATTGATTACCACAAATCGTTCGTAGTAAATAATGGTTTCTAATTTCTTAGAAGAAATTCCTAACAAATAACCAATTTTATTAGGCAATGATTTGAAGTACCAAATATGAACAATGGGCACCACCAATTTGATGTGTCCCATGCGTTCTCTACGTACTTTTTTTTCGGTTACTTCTACACCGCAACGGTCGCACACAATGCCTTTGTAGCGAATACGCTTGTACTTACCGCAAAAACATTCAAAATCTTTTACTGGTCCGAAAATACGTTCGCAAAACAAACCATCTCTTTCGGGCTTGTAAGTACGGTAGTTAATAGTTTCGGGCTTTAAAACTTCACCATGCGATTTTTCTAAAATCGAGTCGGGAGAAGCAAGCGTGATGGTAATTTTACTAAAATTACTTCTTGGTTTGATATCTCTTTTGATTGCCATAAATAGTTTTGGAGAAAAAAATAGTGGGCGAAGATAATGATTTTTGTAACAAATACACTATTTGAATTGAATTTTTCAAGAAATATTAAACTTGTGTTTTAAACTTCTATGTAATTCAAATCTTTATGAAAAGTTTCTTCTAATTGAAACGCAGCATAGATAGATACTGACATCACAATTACACCAGTAATGACGGCTGCATAAATCAAAATTTGTGAAGCGGAAAAATTAGCGGGATTGAAAAATAATTTTACACCTGCAAAAATTAATGACATAATTGGCAAAGAGCCACGAACAAAATTAGGAACAGTGGTAGTAACTGTTGAACGAATATTTGTGCCAAAACTTTCGGCTGCAATTGTTATAAACACAGCCCAGTATCCAACTCCAGTGCCTACAACAAAAATTAGGAAGTAAAAATAATTTGCTGAAACATTGCTCGATAAAAAATAAATTATCAGTGCAATAACTGTGGTGATTAAATAAATCAAAATTGTTTTTCGACGGCTTTTTAATTTTTGACTAATTACACCACACCAAAAATCGCCGAAGGTTGTTCCTGCATAAGAGGCTGCCACAGCCAATGGTGGCACAATTGCGCCATGTACATGCAAGGCTTCGCCGATTTCTTTTGAATAAAAAACTAAAATACCAATCACATACCAACAGGGCCAACCAATGAGAATGCATTTTAAATATTTCGAAATATTTTTTTTGGAAGAAAAAATCATGAAAATATTTCCGCGTTGAATGTGTGTTTGTTCTTTTACTTTATGAAACATACCTGATTCAAAAATTCCAATTCGCATCACCAACAAAGCCAATCCCATAGCACCACCCACGTAATAACAAATTCGCCAACCATCATTTTTCATGCCAAAATAATAACCAAATAAGCCGCCGAAAATTGCACCCGAAACACCAATCGTAGCTACTACCATGGTGCCATAACCACGATGTTCTTTTTTCATTTGTTCTACAACCAATGTGATGCCTGCACCTAATTCACCAGCTAAACCAAAGCCAGCGATGAAGCGTAGAATCATGTATTGAGGCAGGTTTTGAACCATTCCGTTGGCAATATTAGCCAATGAATACAAAAGAATAGAGCCGAACAAAACAGAAAGCCTACCTTTTTTATCACCTAAAATTCCCCAGAAAATGCCGCCTACTAACATTCCTAACATTTGAATATTAATGAGCCAACCGCCATAATGTGCTGAATCAATCACCGAAATTCCCATTGATTTCAGACTCGGAATTCGAACAATATTAAACAAAATCAAATCATAAATGTCAACAAAATAACCCAATGCAGCTACAATGATAGTGGCTGAAAATAAGTCTTTAAAATGTACAGTTGAATAAGGTGTAGATGAGTTTTGCATCAATTTTTTGTAGTAACTGATTTATTTTTTCCGAAAAATAATTTCCACAACACTGGCGCAGTGGTTACGAAAACAATTCCAATTACGATGACTTCCAAATGTTTTCTTAAATCGAAATCAAATTGTTCTAAAATAAATTTTTCTAAAAAATGACCACCCACCAACATACTCACCACCCAAGCTATACAGCCAATTAAATTGAAGAGGGTGAATTTCTTTTTATCCATATCCACAATGCCAGCAATGATGGGCGCAAAGGTGCGAATGATGGGCAAAAACCTTGCAAATACTACTGCTCCACCACCATGCTTTTCATAAAATTCATGCGCATCGTGTAAATATTTTTTCTTGAATAAAAATCTATCTTGCCAATTAAACATGGCTGGTCCGATTTTTTTACCAAACCAAAAACCAATTGTATTGCCTGCAAAACCTGCTATTACAATCAGTACAATTAAAATGAGTAAATTCAAAATACCATTATACAAAGGCTGCATACCCAGCATTTTCAAAAAATCAGAAGCCAATGGATTGCTGTAAATGCCTGCTACAAATAATAAACTATCACCTGGCAAAAAGAAGCCAACAAACAAGCCCGTTTCGGCAAAAATGATGAACAACAAAAACCACAATCCACCGTGGTCTATTATCCATTGTGGGTTGATGACATTGCGAAGCGTTTCAATTATTTCATGCATAGTGGTGGTAAAAATAGAATTGTAATCGAACATTGCAAATTGATTTACCAAAATTCATTTTTATTTTTTCAAATTAAAAACACAACTTCACCTGATTAATAGCCGAATATATCAGCGAATGATTAGCTTGCAGCCAATTCATTTTAATTTTCAAACATGCTCAAATTTAAAGCCGACATCAAGACACTTATTTTTCTTGCCTTAACCACTACCTTGTTTTTTTTGCAGTGGAATTGGGGTTTTCATTGGTGGCTATATGTTGCATACCTATATTTTTCGGTTACAATAACAGTAATTGCACACAATCATAACCATGTATCCATCTGGAAAAATTCTTTTCTTAACCATGTTACTGATTATTGGATAACCTTACTTTATGGTTTCCCAACTTTTGTTTGGACACCAACGCACAACAAAAACCATCACAAGTTTATTAATAAAGAAGGTGATTATACTATCACTTATCGGCTGACTGAAAAAAACAATTGGTTATCGTTACTCACTTATCCATCTATTAGTGGTTATAACCAACAAGCTTCAGTAAGAAATCATTTGAAAGATTTAAAAGCGAACGACCGAAAAGCTTTTTTTATCGCCATTTTTCAGTATGTTGCCTTAGGCTTATTTATTGGTATTACGATGTGGTTGAATTGGCGCAAATCATTGGTATTTGTGGTGTTGCCGCAGCAGTTTGCCGTTTTTACGGTATTGATTTTTAACTATATTCAACATGTTTATACGGATGAAGAATCGGAATTTAATAACTCACGAAATTTCATAAGTCCATTGACTAATTTCATGTTGTTCAACAACGGTTATCATACAGCGCATCATTACCGAGCCAGTGTGCATTGGAGTTTGTTGCCCGAAACACATGCTAAAATTGCAGATAAAATTGATAGCAGTTTAATTGAAAAAGGTTTTTGGAACTACATGATAAAAACTTATTTCGTGGCGCCACTTTTTCCAAAATATCGTGCAGTAAATATGCGAATGCTGCGTAAGACTAAAGAAAGCAATGCTGCGTAAAGTTTTGCTTCAATTTATTTCCCGTCCCTTTTTTTTATTTTTTGAAATGAATTGCTGTGCAATCATGGCATAAAAATTATCTTTGCAAACATTTTAAAAAAATCATTGCATGAAATCAACACCATTCGAAAAGATACACCAACAATTAGGCGCAAAAATGGCTGAGTTTGCTGGCTATAATATGCCTATCACTTACAAGGGAATTAACGAAGAACATAATTGTGTTCGCAATGCTGTTGGTGTTTTTGATGTGAGTCACATGGGCGAATTTATTGTTCGTGGCGAAGGTGCATTAGATTTAATTCAACGTGTAACCACCAATGATGTAGCGGTCTTGGCGATTAATCAAGCACAATATAGTTGTATGCCAAATAATGATGGCGGCATTGTAGATGATTTGTTGGTTTACAGATTGAGTGAAAATGGTTACATGCTCGTTGTGAATGCAAGCAACATTGATAAAGATTGGAATTGGATTCAACAACATAATACGGCTAATGTTGACATGGAAAATATCAGCGATAAAACAGCTTTGCTGGCTGTTCAAGGACCAAAAGCAACAGAAGTTTTGCAGCCTTTAACCGATATCAATTTGAAAGAAATGAAGTATTATCATTTCGCCAAAGGAACATTTTGCGGCGTTGAAAATGTTTTGATTTCTGCCACAGGCTACACTGGCGCAGGTGGTTTTGAAATTTATTTCGACACCAAACATGCTGAAATGATTTGGAATAAAATATTTGAAAGTGGCGCAACATCTGGCATTCAAGCTGTTGGATTAGCTTGCCGCGATACTTTAAGATTAGAAATGGGATTCTGTTTATACGGAAATGATATTGATGATACTACTTCGCCAATTGAAGCTGGATTGGGTTGGATTACAAAATTCACCAAAGATTTTACCAACAGAAATAATATTGAAGCGCAGAAAAAAAATGGCGTAACAAAAAAAATAGTAGGCTTTGAAATGATTGACCGCGGTATTCCACGTCATGATTATTTAATCACTGACGGCAACGGAAATACAATCGGAAAAGTTACCAGTGGCACACAAGCACCATCGCTCAACAAAGCCATCGGTATGGGCTATGTGCCGATTGAATATTCAAAAACGGGAATCGAAATTTTTATTTCAGTACGAGATAAACAACTCAAAGCACAAGTAGTAAGAATTCCTTTTTACAAAGCGAAATAATTGTTGATAAAGATGAACAAACAACGACTGCAAACCATACTTTCCAATCCTTAAAGGCTTGGAAAGTATGGTTTTGGAACTGATAGATTAATTTTCTCCCGAACAAAAGTGTAAAGTCACCAACCAAAAACAAAATTTACGCTGCTTTCAGTTTCACTAACATTTCGCCATCTAATTTCTCTTTGGCGTAATCCAAATCTAACACATACTTTTTCACTTCTTTTCCGGGTAAATCAAACATCAAATCTTTCATCAGCATTTCACACATGCTGCGTAAGCCTCTTGCACCTAATTGGTGTTCGTAAGCTTTTTCAACTACAAAATCTAACACATCATCTTTTATCACCAATTCGATATTTTCCATGTCGAACAATTTGGTGTATTGTTTTATCAAAGCATTTTTAGGTTCGGTCAAAATACTTCTCAAAGCAGTTTTATCCAACGTATCTAAATGCACTACCACGGGCAAACGACCAATTAATTCAGGAATCAAACCATAGCGTTTCAAATCGTGCTGATTGACATATTGCAACACATTTTCTTTATCAAATTCTTGTTTCGAATTTCCTTTCTGATAACCAATGGCACTAGTTTGCATGCGCTTTTCAATAATTTTTTCCATGCCATCAAATGAGCCTCCGCAGATAAATAAAATATTCCGAGTGCTCACTTTTATTAATTTTTGTTCAGGATGTTTTCTGCCGCCATGCGGTGGTACTAACACTTCCGAGCCTTCTAACAATTTCAATAAGGATTGCTGAACACCTTCGCCACTCACATCACGAGTGATGGATGGATTATCACTTTTGCGACCTAATTTATCTATTTCATCAATATACACAATGCCACGTTCAGCTTGTTCTACATTGAAATCGCAGGTTTGTAATAATCTACTCAATATACTTTCCACATCTTCGCCCACATAGCCAGCTTCTGTAAATACAGTAGCATCAACTATTGCAAAGGGTAAATCTAAATATTTTGCTACCGACCGAGCCAACAAAGTTTTGCCTGTACCTGTGTGCCCAAGCATGATGACATTCGATTTTTCAATCTCTACATCATCGGTTTTTCCTAATTGCGACAAGCGTTTGTAATGATTATAAACCGCCACAGCTAAAGTTTTCTTGGCATCAGTTTGCCCAATTACATATTGGTCTAAAAACTTTTTGATATCAACTGGTTTGAATTTTTTCAAATCGCTGACACCATTATTTGAACTTGATTTTTGGTGAATCTTTTTTTCTTCCAACACCATTTGATGCGCTCGTTCAGCACATTCATCGCAAATATAAATTCCCATGCCGCCAATCATCAGCATAGTTTCTTCTTTCTGTTTACCACAAAACGAACATTCAATATGTTCTTGCTTTTTAGCCATTCTTATTTTTTTTGCAAAGTTAAAAAATTAACGGCTTGCACACCGCTTAATTGAGAAAAACAAAAATTGTTATGCTTGAGTTTTTAAAAATTCAATCATCAATTCGGTTGCTTTTGCTCGATGACTGATTTTATTTTTTACAGGCAATCCTAATTGAGCAAAAGTTTCAGTATATCCATTGGGTTGAAAAATCGGGTCGTAGCCAAACCCACTATTACCAATAGGTTCAGCAGTTATGTTGCCGTAAACTCTGCCTTCAAAAGTGTGTAATTGGTTGTTTAAAATCAAAGCAATTACTGTAATAAAATAGGCTTTTCGATTTTGATTGTCATTTAATTTTTGCAACACTTTTTGAATATTGGCTGCATCATTTTTTTCTTCGCCTGCATATCGGGCTGAATAAACGCCCGGTTCGCCATTTAATGCTTCCACCACCAATCCTGAATCTTCGGCGAAACAATTGATGTGAAATCTATCGTGAATAAATTTTGCTTTTGCCACCGCATTTTCTTTGATGGTTTCATAAGGTTCAGGAATTTCATCGCTGAAACCTATATCAGCTAAGCTTTTCAACGCAAACTGCGTTCCTACTTTGGTTTGAATTTCAACAATTTTATTGTTGTTGGAAGTGATAAAAAGCAACGAATTTATTTTTGAATCCATTTTGTGTTTAAAATTTTTAACCAAATTTGAGCGAAGCGTTTTTTATAAACTGCATCCGTTACACATTTATTAATGGAAGGGAAAAAACAAATTTCTGTTTCAGCCAATCGCATGGGTTCATCATTTATTCCATTGAAATAAATCGCACATTCATTGGGTTTGAAGCCAAATAAAATAATTTTTTCAGCACCGAAAAAGCTGATGGTTTCAGTTAATTGAAATGAATCATTGCAAGTGATAAATGCAAAATCAGTTTCCGAAAAATCTTGTGTTAAGCCAATTACTTTTTTTATCAGCGCACTATCTGCTTCCACATCTATTGATTTTGCAATCAACAATATTTTCTTGTCCATACTTCCCCAAAGTACTTGCTGCGATTTGATTTCAGCCGAAGCAAAATTTAACAAATGCGGCGTAATCCAATTTTGAATTAAATGTTGTTCAGTCATAAGTTGAATTCAAAATTAAAATTTACAAGTAATTTTTCAAGCAATAAAAAAAGCAAAATTAATTCAAGCTGATATGCGGAATTTCAGTGTTGGCAGTAAGTGTAAACATGAGCGGTTGTACTTCGTAATCAGATAAATATTCACTTAGCGGAAGGCTTTGAATAATAGCTTCCATGTCGGTTTCGTTGATGGCATCAACTACCATCCATAAGATAGAACGGTCGAAAGAAAGGCTGTAACATTTGATAACACCAGCATCAATTAAGGTGTTCACTTTTGCTCGATGTGCAGGAATGGTACGAATCATGTCTTCATTCAATTCATCGGGCAATCTGTAAGTAATCATAAACTCCATGTGGCAAATTTATGGGCAAATGATTTCATCACCAAAATTATTTTTCTGAATCTTCATCAACTGCTTCGGTTGCAGTTGATTTTGTACCCGAAACAATATCTAAAATGGGTTGGATTTGATAATTAGCAAAATTAGAATTACTACCCAACACAATAACAGTTGTTCTGTCATTCAAGCCTCGGAAATAAGAATTATTAAACTGATGCCACCAACCATTGTGATAAACGGCTTTTACACTTGGTGAATACACAATCATACGCCAACCAAAACCATAATTTTTCATACCTGGTTTCTCAAAACTATGCGGCATATAAGCTTCATCTAAAGTTTCTTTTTTCAACAATTTATATTCACTTAAAGCGCAATCAAATTTCCACATATCGCTGATGGAAGTGTAAAGACCCTTATCGCCTGTTACACCATCAGTAAAATCAAAACCACCTTTCTGCCACCCTACTCTACTGTATCCGCAGGCTTTATCATTACAACGATTATAATTTTCAGGCGAATAAATCCATGAATCATTCATGCCTAATGGCTTGAAAATATTTTGCTCCATGTATTGCGAAAAACTCATTCCGCTAATTTTTTCAACAATAGCGGCTAACACCGCAAAATTAGTATTGCAATATTCAAAGTGGCTATCAGGGCGGCTTGCCATGATAGGTTTGTGCACAGCCATCATGTCCATCAATTCAACATTGCTCATTAATTGCCCTTTCGATTTCCAATATATTGGTGCAAAATTCAGATAGTTTGGCAATCCGCTGCGATGACTTAACAACAATTTTATCGAAACATTTTGATAAGGAAAATTAGGAAAAAATTTCTGTACCACATCATCATAGCTTAACAATCCTTTTTCGATTAATTCCATAATAGCTACTGCTGTAAAGGGTTTTGAGGTAGATGCTAACTGAAATGCTGTATGTTCGGTTACAGAAATTTGGTTTTGATAATCAGCCCAACCATATACATTTTTGTATAAAATTTGTCCCCATTGTGCTACTAAAATTGCACCATTGAATCCTTGATTTTTTACTTTGTACTGAAAGAAAGAATCTAATTTTCTGTGCTTTTCGGGTCCTGCAATTTTTTTATAAATCTCTGCCGAACGCAAACTATCATCATTGTTTTTTTTTGAAACACCAATTTTATTGTTGCTGGAAGCCTGATGACAACTGGTGTTCAGCCAACTCATCCATAATAATATGCTGATAAAAAGATTCACTTTGAAAGATTTATTTGGTGTAAAAAACATGGTTTAGTGTGTTCAAAAAATTGATGTACAGTAAGTGCTGCTATGCATTTCACAAAAGTGTAAATTTTTTTTTCGCAAAACTAAAAAATAAAAATTCTGTTAATCGCATTTGCACGTTGAATAGTTTGAAAACTATACACTTTCAATTTTTTTTCAAAAAAATTCACGAAATATTTATTCAAAAGGAAGTTGAAACCAGCACCTTGTTTTTGGTTTCTTTCAATTCTTGTTCAGAGACAATATGCGGTTTTAAGAAATTATAAATTGCGGCTGTTTTGTTTACTATCAACCATTTGGTATGAAACGAATGGCATTTGTTGATTAATTTTTCATTCGGATAGTTTTCGGGAAAATAAAAAACCAAACTTGGTGAAACAGCATAAGCCTGATTCAAACATGCACCTGTATCAAATTCAATTAGTAGGTTTTCGATGTTCAAATCATGGTGTATTTTTTTTATTTCATTGGTCGCTTTTTGCATTTTAAATGCTTCAGTTCTGTTCATTTTTCCACTAAATAAACACACCAAAAAGCAGCCAACCAATATTCCTATTACACTATTTAATATCAATTTTTGGTTCAACTTTTTCAATGATTTCAATAGCCAAACATTTGCTAAAAACAATGACGGAATCATGGTAGCTGCATAACGATATTGATTTTGAAATGCAACAATCGTGATAAGATGAACAACAACAAATGCTGTAATTAGCTGAACTCTTTTTTCTCTGAATGATTTTGCAAACAAAAAAAGATACCCAATAAATAAGATATTAAGCGAATAAAAAAACACAAACCCACTTCCAACTGATAAAAATTGATGCTTCAGAGCTGCTATTATTTTTTCCCAAACAATTAAAATTTTTCCAGCCAATGAAAGTGTTGGGAATTCAGTATAAAGATAGTGGCTCATATTCGACTGATTGGCTGGCATATGAAATATCGCATCAGCAAAGCTTAACCCGTTTAGTAAATTACTGGGAAATACATTTTTTTTGACCACAACAATTACGCTGACGATAATTATAAAATAGCCAATTTGGAAAATACTTTCTTTTCCTTTCCACCATAAAAAAGGAAAAACAAAAAGTAGTAGTACATAATTATCTCTTTCGCAAATCAATATTCCTGTGAATAGGCTGATGCAAATGATGGAGCGGATACTATGCTTAAAATTCAGAAATGTATAAATAATCAAAGTAGCCATTAGTAGATTAAACAAATCTGCAAGTGGCTGCATACACAAATAAAAATTCATTGGGAAAAGCAAAAATGAAACATAGGCAACCAAAAAAGTGGAAGTTTTTTTCGATACCAAATTTGCAAATAAGAAGCCTGCAATAAACAAGCACATACAATTTATAAATAGCCAACTAAAATGACTGTTCTCTATCAAATAATCGGCAACTGCGGCTACATAAAGCACTGGACGATTTTGTACCCAAGTTCGAGGTTGTTGCAGACTATCATTTGGCGCACTGGCAGGAAAAATATTATTGGTTTTGTTCAACCCATCGCCTTGTACTAAGCGTTCAACATCGCCCACGTACCAAAATTGGTCTGACCCACGTGTATAAGGCGAAAAATAAAAAATAGCACAAGCATACAATAAACTAACTGCCAATAATAGGATGTATGATTTTAATTTCATCAGGGGTAAATTCATATTAGGCGGTAAATGTATAATGAAATATTTTTAACACCAATAAAATATCAGTATTTAGGATTTTTCATCCGCAAATTAATTTCGTTTCTGCAAGAAAACAATCAATTGCACTTCTATTTACAGGTAGCCCCATTACTTAATTGCTGATAACACTTTACGACAAACTGGACATTTTTTTTCTCTTAGCAACCCAGACTTTTTATTAAAATAATACAAATTGGAAAGAGAAGAATCAAATCAATTCAAATTTCATTTGCTGAATCTCCTTTTTAAAATATTCATTGCCCTTCAACACACCAGCCGCTGAATGAATTGCAGTTGCATGAGTTTGCCGAATAATTTCTGCAACATTTTCTGCTCTCACACTTCCGCCAGGCATGATGGTAATTTTATTTTGAGTTTTGAGTTGCAATGCCTTCAACATTTCAATTCCTTCCAATGCTGTTGGTTTTTGCCCCGATGTTAAGATTTGATTAACTCCTAATTCAATCAATTTATCCAATGTTTTAAATGGGTTTTTGCATTCATCAAATGATTTATGAAAAGTAATATGCATAGGCTTTGCAGATGCAATCATCTCTTTCATTTTTATTTCATCCAATTCACCATTTTCTAATAATGCACCGATTACAACCCCATCAATTTTTTTTGATTTGCAAAAACTAATTTCAGCTATCATTTGCTGCAATTCAATTTCATTGTAATCAAAAGTTCCTGCCCGTGGTCGAATTAAAACATGAATGGGGATTTGCAATTTTTGTTTTACCAATATAATTTCTTGTTGTGTAGGCGTTGTGCCACCGACTTCTAAATTAGAACACAACTCAACTCGGCTTGCACCACATTGTTCAGCAATGGAAGCAGTTTCAACGGTTGGGCAACATATTTCCAATAAAGTTTTCAAAAATTATGTTGAGATTCTTTTAATGTTGAATTGTGTAAATCTTTTTCTGAAACAATTGCTTTTGATAAATCAATTTGCCAATCAATTTTCAAATCAGCATCATCGAATGCAATGCCGCCTTCGCTGGCTTTGTTATAGAAATTGTCACACTTATAAAAGAATTCTGCGTTTTCACTAAGCACCACATAACCATGTGCAAAACCACGTGGCACAAAAAATTGGGTTTTATTCTCTTCACTTAATTCAATGGAAAAATGCTGACCATAAGTAGATGAATGGCGGCGTAAATCAACTGCTACATCCAATACTTTGCCTTTTAAAACGGTTACCAATTTTGCTTGCGAATGCGGATTATTTTGAAAATGCAATCCTCTTAAAACACCATAACTAGAAAACGCTCGATTATCTTGAACAAAATGAGTTTGAGTATTTGTTAGCGCATTAAATTTTTGCTCATTGAAACTTTCAAAAAAATAGCCCCGGCTATCATTAAATAAAGTTGGTTGAATAATCAACAAATCTTTTATTGTCGTTTCAAACGCTTGCATAATATTTCTACTTATTTGTGATTATATCAGCAGCTTTCGATGCTAAAACAAATAGCGTTACCAATCCAGTAATTCGAATGGTGAAGGTATCAAAAGCTCTGTTCCAATCAAATGCCTGACTATTTGCTAAAGCTTGTTGCGATTTTTTTGGAACAACAATTTTTGCTCCCATTTTCACTTTTGGAAAATGGTTAATAAACCCGAGAATTCTTCGAGTGCTTCTAACTCTTCCATTAGCTTCAATTGAAATCACTTTTTTTCTAAAGGCATCTTTATCAAATCCACCTGCAAAACTTTTTATGTAATACCCTGCACGTTTGCCAGCAAAAAATGGCACACTAATTTGACTTATAGTATCGGCTATATTATGACTAATTCCTTCAATTGTACTGCTTGTTTCACGAAAATTTATAGAGCCCGTGATGGTAACTAACTCATTTATTTTCGGAATAACGATGGTATCATTTTCACGAAGCAAATAATTGAATTGTGAATGCGGACGATTCATTGCTTTATCTAAATCTACCACCACATTTCCAATTTTATTTTTAGTTCTTTTGATGATTACGCCTTGATGAAATCCTGATGGCAAAATACCTCCAGCTCTTTTTATCACATCCAACAATTTTTCATTTTTAGATAGCAAGGAATAAGTGCCTGGATATTTTACCTCACCAATCAAAATCACATCTTTATGATAATCAAAATCAGGAATTGTTCTTACAAAAACTTCATCGTAAGGCTGCATTTCAAATTTTGCCGATACTTCATCAATGGATAAATCTTTATTTACTTGAACAGTTTTTACGGCAATTTTCGTCGCTTCACCTTGTTTAGTAGTTTCATTATAATTAATAATTCGGGCCACTTCAATTCTGTTGCCAGCCGCTTCGGGGCGTAAGCCACCTGCATAATAAAGAACATCTTTCAACGTTAAATTAGTTCCAAAAGTATATTGCCCAGGTATTCTAACTGCACCACTCACTTTTATTTTTATTGAATCTTCAAAACGATGTTTTGAAAACACTTCAATTTTATCAAACGGTTTTAATAAATAGTTGGTTGAAATATTTGGAAAATTCAACACTGAATCAACATTAAATGTGAGGTACATTTTTTTTAAAGAAGCGTCTATTCTAGTCAAATAAGCTCTCTTGTTATAGGTGCTATAAAGCACACCTCCAGCCTTTTTAATCACATCAGCCACACGAGTTTCATTTTCTTTAATTTCATAATCATTTGGCACTCTTACTGCGCCAATCAACGAAACCTTGTTGATTATTTCTGAATCTACTTTGCTTACCAATACTTCATCTCCATCACTCAAAGCAAACGATTTTGAATTCGATTTTTGAATGGCATCATAATCAACATCTACCAAATTTATTCGGTTGTTTTCAATATGTTTTACTCTGATATTTTTGGTATATGCTGATGATTTTAATCCGCCTGAAAATTTCATCAAATCATTTATAGTTTCACCTTTTTTCATTTCATAAATCATGGGGCGTTTTACATTGCCTAATACAGAAACATGAGCTTCATAAAAGTTCACAATGATGTAATCATTATCTCGTAAATAATATTCTTCCTTGTTATCAGGGTTCATCAAAAATTCATACAAATCAAGCGTACGAACAATTTTAC
Organism: uncultured bacterium; assembly: GCA_903857255.1. Taxonomy (GTDB): domain Bacteria; phylum Bacteroidota; class Bacteroidia; order Chitinophagales; family CAIODY01; genus CAIODY01. The sequence goes on along the minus strand of CAIODY010000042.1, from coordinate 6,782 downwards.
CATCGCGTTTGATTTGTATATTACGAACTGTGCCAATTGAATCAATGCCTTGTGCAGCTGTGAGTGCATTGAAAGCACTATTAATAGCCGACATAGAGTAAGTACCAGGGTGGGTTACTTCACCAACAATATTCACTTTTATTATTCGAGAATAATTGAGTTTGATGCCAATTTTTGAACTGTTTAAATCATAAACACCGCCGAATTTTTTAGTAATCACATCTCGTGCATCCTTAAAAGAAAGTCCTTTCAAATAAATTCTTCCAACATTTTGTGGTTGAATATAGCCTTCGTTATCAATTTTAAAAACTTCGTTGTATTCTGAATTGCCCCATAATGAAATATTCAATTCATCACCTTCATCCAACAAATAATTTTCTGGTGCTTTGCTCCCACCGCTTCTGTCAAAAACTGATAATTGAGTGTTTTGAAAATAATCTAATCCAAAAATACTTTTTGCTCTTTTTATTGGAATGTTTTTTAGCGAATCATTCATCCTTAAAATATTAGCAATCAGCCCAAAAAATACTGATGGAGGCATACTTGGGCTCAATGCCGAAGATTGTGAGGAAGCATAATTATTCAAAATGTTGCTTAGCGTATTTACATTGTTTTGATTGTACAAATTATTGAGATAAGGATTCTGACTTTGTATATTGTTCTGATTAGCATTTCGATGCGGTGCATTCAAAAATGAATCGGCTGGCGAATTAGTTACAATAGTCGAATTAGCTCCTGTCATAGCATTTAAGCCCGAAGAACCAGCACCACTTCCATATTGTGATGACATTGATTTAAGTTTTGAAATTGCATCAGCTCCGATACCGTTCGATTGCAACACTTGGTCTAATCCGCCTGATTGCAGCATATTTTGAATATTGGTCATGTCCACTTGTGCAAACGATTGAAAGCCGATAATAACTAAGCAAAATAGTAATGCTATTCTTTTCATTAATTTGAATATATGGTTTTGAAATATTGAACTGTTCTATTTAATCCTTCTTTAAATGTAACTGTAGGATGATAATCTAAATAATTTTTTGCGTTTGAAATGTCTGCTAATGAGTTGCGTATATCGCCTTTTCGGGTTTCAGTATGTTGTGGTTGAAATGACAAGCCTAATATTTCAATCATGTCCTTATACATTTCCAATATTGAAAAATTAGCACCAACAGCTACGTTGTAAATTCTTTTTGTGCAATCAGTTTTTTTAGCAAAAAAGGCTTTGATATTTACTTGTACCACATTTTCAACAAAAGTAAAATCACGAGTTTGCAAGCCATCACCATCAATTACAGGGTTCTCTTTTTTTAGTAACGATGCAATAAATTTTGGAATCACTGCGGCGTAAACACCATTGGGGTCTTGCCTCGGACCAAACACATTAAAATATCTGAACCCAATAATTTCCATGCTGTAATTTTTCGCAAATACATCAGCATATAATTCATTGCTTAATTTAGTAACTGCATAAGGCGAAAGTGGTTTACCAATTTTGCTTTCTACCTTTGGTAAATCAACCGAATCACCATAAACAGATGAGGATGAAGCAAACAAAAATCTTTTCACATTTGCATCTCTTGACGCAATCAGCATATTTAAAAAGCCATCAACATTCACCTGATGACTATGTAGCGGATTTTTAATACTCCGTGGCACCGAACCTAATGCAGCTTGATGGGTCACAAAATCAATTCCATCGCAAGCATTTTTGCAGGCATTTGCATCGCAGATATCTGCTTCGTGAAATTCAAAATTGGGGTACTTTTTTAGTAAATCAATATTCGATTTCAAGCCTGTTAAATAATTATCCATCCCTCTCACCAATTTTGCATTGTGCTGCAATAAATATTCAGCCAAATGCGAACCAATGAAACCAGCACAACCAGTTACTAAAAAACTGAATTGGCTTAAATCTTCCTTACCATGAAAGTTAACAGATTGATACATTTTTTTGAAAATGACGGCAAAGATAATATAATCAATCACTTAATTAACACTAATTTCATTTGATGACTATATTAAAATCAACTTTTTATTCTCCATATCTTCATCTTATTTAGCACTTGCAAAACAAATTATTTTGATGCCTAATACAGCTAATGACCTTATTCGGGAATTTGCAATGCTCTCTAATTAAATCAATAAATAAAAAAAATGTCCGCATATAATTAAACGTCACACAAACAGCTTTAGAAATGATTTCAATTAGAGACTTACAACACTGCCATTACCCAGCCAAATTTGTCAGCCTCTACTCCACATTTAATGGCGTCTAATCTTTTTTTGATATGGTTTGAAATAATGCGCTGCTCCATAGGCTTCACTTGTAGGGTTTTGCCTTTATAGCCAAATGAATCAATAGGGGCTAACGAAGCAGCAGTACCTGTTCCAAAAGCATCATTTAATATTCCTTTTTCATGTGCTTCAACTAATTCAGCAATATCTACTTTACGTTCTTCGACTGTGTATCCTTCATCTTTTAAAAGAGCTATAACGCTTCTACGAGTAACACCATCTAAAATGTTCCCATCTAATTCGGGCGTTAAAAATTTATCCTCAATTTGTACAAATACATTCATGCTACCAATTTCATTTAAGTATCTAAATTCACGAGCATCCATCCATAAAACTTGGTCGTAGCCCAATTTTTTCGCTTCAATCATAGGCAATTGTGTTGCGCCATAGTTACCAGCTGCTTTTACATCACCTGTGCCGCCAGCACATGCACGTACAAATTTATCAGCCACCAATATTTTTACCGGTTGGCTATAATATTTACTCACGGGCGACATGATGATTTTAAATTGAAAAACTTCTGTTGGTTTTATTCCAATTAATTCATCAGCACAATACATAAACGGGCGAATGTATAATGCACTTCCTTCCTCTTGCGGAATCCAGTCTTTATCTAATTTCAACAATTGGGTTAATCCATCCATGAAAATTTCACGAGGCACATCAGGCATTGCCAAGCGATGCGCTGAATAATTCAATCTTTTCCAATTATCATCAGGGCGAAATAACATCGCATTACCATTAGCATCTTTCACCGCTTTCATGCCTTCAAAAATAGATTGCCCATAATGCAATGCGTAAATAGAAGGTGATGTTGATGTTGGACCATAAGAAGTGATTTCACATTTTTGCCATTTGCCATCATAATAATCAGCCACTAACATATGGTCGGTAAAGGTTTTTCCGAAAGCCAAATTGGTTAAATCAACTTCGCTTAATCTGCTCTTGGTTACTTTTGTTTGGTTTATCGGGTAAATCATTTTTTTAAATTGAGGCGTAAAGAAAGTATTAATAATTGGAAAATAAAAATGTAGCAGGCATCATAACTCAATACTACTTGAGTAGTGTTGAGTTATGGTAAAAAAGGTTTTGACGACTTGTCATCTAACTACCTTTTAAACCAACTTAAATCTTATTTTTGCCACGATGAAATTTTCTTTTAAAAGTAATGAGATAGAAATAGTTGAAAAAATTGGTGCAATAGCTGATGAATTAGGCTTTCCAACTTATGTGATTGGTGGTTTTGTGAGAGATAGATTTTTGAATAGAACCACCAAAGATATAGATGTAATGTGTGTAGGAAGCGGCATTCAGTTAGCAGAAAAACTGAAAGAAAAAGTTTTTTCAAATGCTTATTTAACCGTTTATAAAAATTTCGGAACGGCATTATTAAAAACCGAAAATTTAGAAATAGAATTTGTTGGTGCTCGAAAAGAAAGCTACAGAGCCAACTCACGAAATCCAATTGTTGAAAATGGAACTTTGCAAGATGATTTGAATCGACGAGATTTTACAATTAATGCCATGGCAATTTGTATCAACAAAAATAATTTTGGTGAATTGATAGATGAGTTTAGCGGCTTAAATGATTTAGAAAATGAGATTATCAAAACGCCTTTAGAACCCAATATTACCTTTAGTGATGACCCTTTGCGAATGATGAGAGCGATTAGATTTGCTTCGCAATTGCAATTTAAAATTGAAGAAAAAACTTTCGCAGCCATTCAACAAAATGCGGAAAGAATAAAAATCATTTCACAAGAAAGAATCACCGATGAATTGAACAAAATAATTTTATCAGCAACACCTTCAATCGGGTTTAAACTATTAGATGAAGTAGGTTTATTGTCCATTATTTTTCCAGAATTCATGTTACTAAAAGGTGCTGAATACATTGATGGCAAAGGGCATAAAGATAATTTTTATCACACTTTACAAGTGCTGGATAATATCTGCATGAGTACACAAGATTTGTGGTTGCGTTGGGCTGCGATATTGCACGACATTGCAAAGCCGCAAACCAAACGCTTTGAAAATGGGCATGGCTGGACATTTCACGGGCACGAAGTAGTAGGAAGTAAAATGACTACAAAGATTTTTTCACGAATGAAATTGCCTATGGGTGAAGAAATGCGTTTTGTAAAAAAAATGGTTTTTCTACATCTTCGACCGATTTCATTAACCAAAGAAAATATTACCGATTCTGCCATTCGCCGCTTATTATTTGAAGCTGGCGATGATGTAGAAAGCTTGATGAAACTGTGTCAAGCCGACATTACTTCAAAGAACCGACAAAAAGTGATGCGCTATTTAGAGAACTTTGAAATGGTTAAACAGCGCATGAAAGTGGTAGAAGAAAGTGACCATTTGCGTAATTGGCAACCACCCATTAGTGGTGAATTAATTATGAAAACTTTCGGCATTGAACCAAGCCGAATTGTTGGCATTATTAAAGATGAAATCAGAGAACAAATATTAGATGGTAAAATTGAAAACAACTACGATGCTGCCTGTGCTTTGATGTTACAATTAGCCGCCAAAGAAGGTTTACTCCCAGTTTAATAAAATTTATCGCACTTCAATTTCATCCACAAACAACCAAGCCTTCTCCCCTGCCCCATTTTTTCCTTGTGGAATAATTCCTTTGTTTTTTATTTTTATTTTTAAATAACGAGCAGCAAAACCAATGGCTGAAATTTTTGTTCCAGCGGCATCGGTTAAGCAATGTTCGTTTTGATGTGTATCTGGAACATAAGTCCACTCCTGTCTTTCAGCTTTTTTTTCATCTTCGGTTTGCAACAAATGTTGTGTAAAAAATGGGATGTAAATTTCGCCATCTAAACTGCAAGTAATGAAAACAGAATCGGGCAAATAAATCCAACTTGGCTCTGCATTCAATAAGCCAATTTTAATTTTTGAAATTGCTTTTTCAGTTCCTAAATCAATCAACGCTTCGCAATCGGTACCGCTAAATCCCAACCATTCTTTACCATACCAAGGTGTTACGCCTTTAATGCCATCCACCAAAGTGCCTGCTCCGCCTGTATTGTAAGCTTCAGCAGGTTGATTTTTAAATTCAATTTTTTTGCCCGTTGCTTTGTGAATGATAAATTTCTGTTTCCATAAATCGCTTTTCATGTTCCAATCTTTGTTTTCATAAAATGCCAATAGTTTTACACTTTTAGTGAGCTTTAATGGTTCGGAATAAGTTTTAAATCGGCATGAATCGCAAGTGGAATATTTTATTTTTCCCTCTTGAAATGCTGATTGCAAGCTCACTTCCACACCACCATCAATTGGTGTAATTTTACTTTCCACATCAAACAAAGCTTTGCTGAAATTTATTTTTTGTGTTTCCCAATATTTAAAAACATGCAATAATCGTTGTTGAAACGAAGCCCAATTTTTGTTTTCTTCATTCGTCCACAAAGCCTCTGCCATAGCACTCATTCGAGGCAAAGCCATGAAAGTAAGTTTGTCGAAATCGGGAATGTACTCTGTCCATAAATTTCCTTGTCCGCCCAAAATCATTTTGCGTTCATCACCTTTTAATGAATCAGGAATTGGATTAAAAGCATACACTTTTTGCACCGTTAAATAACCACCAATCGCCAAAGGCTGCGTCAGTGGCGAACTTTGGTAATGGTCGAAATAGCAATAAGCACCCGGACACATCACCACTTTGTGTTTTTGTTTTGCTGCCGCAATTCCACCTTCATCGCCTCTCCAACTCATCACTGCTGCATTTGGAGCTAACCCACCTTCTAAAATTTCATCCCAACCAATCGTATTTCTTCCTTTAGATGTGATGAATGAATCTATCTGTTTAATGAACCAACTTTGCAATTCATTTTCATCTTTCAAATGCAAATTTTTCATACGCTGCTGACATCTTGAGCAGGCTTTCCAAGCGGTTTTCGGCACTTCATCACCACCAATGTGAATGTATTGCGATGGAAATAAATCCATCACTTCACTCAAAATATCTTTCAAGAAATTTAGTGTGGAATCTTTGGTGCAAAACACATTTTCACTCACACCCCATTTAGTTAAAACATCACCTTTCTTTTCGCTACAACTGAACTGCGGATAGGCTGCCAGTGCGGCTTGCGATGACCTGGCATTTCAATTTCAGGCACAACAGTGATGTGCCGATTAGCTGCATAACCCAAAATTTCTTGTACATCTTGTTGCGTATAAAATCCGCCAACAGGCTTACCATCGCCACTCATAGCGGCAAAATCTTTACCCACCATCGTTTGGTCTCTTTTGCTTCCAACCTCCGTTAACAAAGGATATTTTTTGATTTCCAAACGCCAACCTTGGTCATCAGTTAAGTGCCAATGAAAAACATTTAGCTTGTGAAATGCCAGCAAATCCAAGTATTTTTTTACTTCTTCTTTTGTAAAAAAATGCCTTGAAACATCCAAGTGCATTCCTCTCCATTCAAATTTCGGAGCATCTTCAATCAAGCAACAAGGCAC
>CAIODY010000041.1 GCA_903857255.1 uncultured bacterium | reverse complement strand
TTCAAACTTGGCAATATCTTACTCAACCAGCAATTAATTTAATTGAAAAATATAGAAATCATCCATTAATCAAAAACGATGAGTTGTTTCCAAAATTTGCAAACCGAACTGAAAATAGCTACTTGAAAATTATTGGCAAAGAATTGAATTTACGATTTCCTCTAACTACACATTCTGCCAGAAGAACTTTTAGAAGTTTGATATCAGATGCCGAAATACATGACGAATTAGCCTACAAATCAATGATGGGGCATGAGTATAAAGGGATTGATTCTGCTTACATTAATGTTAATTCTAAAAGGCTTATTAATGCCAAAAAATCTTTCGATAATTTTTTAACCAAACACATAAATAATCATGGACAAGACATCATCAACACAGGACGACAATTTGAATTACAAGAAGCTGTATGAGCTTATGAAAGAGGTACTCGAAAATCTAAACAGTAATATTGGAGGCTGGGTAATCAAAAAAAGAGCAATGGCTATACTCGATTATGGCGATACCAAATTTTATGAATTTGTAAAAGATGGAAAACTCGAAATTAGAAAAATCGGGAACAGAATTTTTGTAAAATTTGATTCGATTATTAAATTAATTGAGAGTGGAAGTCCTAATTTGTAAACTGATTTTAGTTTTATAATCTTTAAAAGTAGCGAATAGCAAAGCAACCGAAGCCAAGATAAATACACCATTCATCAAAGAAATTGGCTGCATTGGCAAGCCAACTAACAAGCCGTTGAACAACTGAAAAATGGTTAAGCAAAAGATGTAAGCAGAAAACACAAACGCCAAACTATCCTTGCTGATTTTTAACAAGAAAATTGGCATTAAAGCCAATAGCCTTGCAGCGAACATAGCAAAGTTGTTGCCATGCGAAAGTTCTAAATTTGGCAAGATAAATAGCATTACCGCTTCGGCTGCAATAGCCAATACATTCATTTTGTCAGAAACGATTTTGTTCATAAAGTTGTGTTTGTTTTTTTTGATTAAAGTTTAGTTGTTTGCTACAATTCTTTGGCTCAAAGCCTTTTCGATTGCTACACCATAAAAGTTGAACCAGTTGCCGCCAGTTGTTTCGTTTTCAATGATGTCTATTGCTATTGTGCCTTTCGGTAAGGCAGGGAAATAAAGTGTGTAACACAAAAACGCTGTTGTGCTATTGTGATGGTGCTTTTCGGGCGCATAAGGAATATTAAACGCATCTACCAATGTTAGTTTATCATTTGAGCCGCATGGACGAATGAAAGTATCACTTTCTATTTGCACCCATCCACCTTTATAATAAATTGGGTCGGCATAAGCGATGAAATCAATTTTTGTAAATCGCTCATTGCCTATTATTCTGTGAATAGTTACATGCTCCGATGTTTGATGAATAACCAATGGTGAGTAGATTACTTTTTCAATCTCTTTTATTTTGGGGGTTTCGATTGTAGGCATAACAAAATGGTTTGGAATAACAAAAGTAGAAGGTCGCAAAATGGATTTATTTGCTTAAACGCAAACCATTTGTTAATCGGTGTTATCGAATGTTAAATGCTGTATCTTTGCACCGAGTTCAGATTGGTCGCTACTCTTTATAAATGTCTTTCTGGGGTGTTGCAGCAGGTCGAGTAGCCTATGTATGCAACGTGGAGAAAAAAGTTTTTGGAATTTAGATTTCAAGAACTTTTTTTATTTTACGAAGTTTCCTAAAAAGAAAAATCCGAACTAATAAGCGATACAGGCTATACAGGCACTGCTCGAAAACTAATTCGGATGTTCCGTTGAATCGGCTTTGCAATGGTAAAATACCACCCATTGCAAACAATTTAAAAACTACGTGATACAGTATTGTTTAAAAATCTCGATGCAAAAGTAAAATCATTTTTAGGATATTGGTTCAAATAAATGTTAATGCCGAATTTATTTTAAAAGTACAACTTATCTTTGCAGCGGTCTTAGGGTTAGATGGCTCGTGAATCCCTTTGTACACATCACTGTTCCCTGAACCATCTTCGGGGGCTTTGAGCTGTGGAAAAAGGTTTTTGAAACACAATTTCAAGAACCTTTTTTATTTTGTAAAAGTTCTATTTAGAAAAAAGGATAAAAAAGAACCAGTCATCGGTACACAACCGAAGCCGATAATTTCTTATCCTTTTTAATGTTTTAAAAAGCGGTTAGAAATTAACTGCTCTCCAATAGTGCAGATGTAAGTTCTAATTCAAAGGTTTTATCTCAGACTTTTTCCTATTTAATAAAAACAAAAAGGCAGTAAGTGCTAACAAGGCAAATCTTACCTTTTTATTTTCTGCTGCAAATTTACGGGCATACTTTTCAACTCACCAAATTTATTTTGTTAAACCGCCACAAAATTAATTTCGATTTTCAGCGATGCTGATTCAAGTTGTTTTCTTTTAATTCGACTTCTAAAAATCCTATGGGTTGTTTTTCTTTTGTTGCTCTAATGCCTGTTGATATGAAAACAATGGCATCTTTAATAGATATTTTGCTGCTCTTTCTTTCGCTATCTGTGCGAATGTCCTTTGCTTTTTTATTTTCTTTTTCAGCTTTCTTGGCAAGCGTTTTACTGATTTATGGTAGGACTGTTTTTGCCCCATAGCTTTAAAATTAATTTCGATTTTCAGCGATGCTGATTCTACTCTATACTTATCATGTTCGTAGTTCACCAACTCAAATACATCAATGCCTTTTATCAAATCGTTTTTAAAATTGAAACCCATAAATATTGCGTTGCTGGCGGTTATTTTTCGCAAATCAATTTCTTCTTTTTCTTTTGTTGGGTAAATGAATTTGAAATGATGCGGCGGCTGTAAAACAAGGCACAGCATTATTTTTTCGTTGAACAGAAATTGTTTCATGGTGGCATTAACAGCAAGCCCATTGGCTTTCATCTCGGCAAAAGAAACTTGTAAATGCTCGATAAGATTTTTCTTCCCTTGCAAAGAACCTATGCCAACGCTGCGAAAAAAATAAAGGTACTTCAATTCATCGTGCAGCAATGGCTCGATAGCCGCAACATCAAAGCCGCTCAATGCTTGGGAGTATTTTGAAACTATTATCTTATCGCTGCTTTTCATTGCGTTCTACAAATTTTACTTCACCATTATATCCGTTAGCCATCAAAACTTCTTTGCGTTCTGCATTATTTGTGCTGTAAAATAAATTACCCGATTCAACCCTATACAAAAGACCTTCTATTATTCGTAAATACAGAAACAACTCACATTCCATTGATTGTTCTTTTACATATTCTTTGTTGTAATCGTTGTAAGGTGATGGATAAATAATTGATAAACGGTGTGGTGGTTGCATCACGATACAAGGCATAATTAAACCCTTGTTTTCAATAAATCTTACGGCTGCATTGATAGAAGCCTTTTCATTTTTTAGATGTAAAAAGGTTTTGTATAAATAGCCTAAATATCGGCTTTCACCTTGAATGGAAAAGTGGTTTACACCGCTTAAATTAAAAGTGTGTTTTACTGCTCTGTCCAACAACAAAGCAATAGGTTCAACATCTAAAGTATTGAATGCTTTTGCATATTGCTGGGCTACAAATTCAGCGTTGCTGTGTAATACGATTTCTATTTCTTCATCTTGTGCCATTGCTAAAAATTTGATTGTGCAAAATTAATCTGCCTTGTTGCGTATTTTGAAAGTATTTCTTCGAGGTTGTTTTCCATTCGCCATTACATTTCACTTTCATAGGCGCAAACTAAATTATACTTATCGCCAATAGCATTAATTTTTACCGCCAACGCATCAACAACTTCATCGTATTTACTTGGGTCGTTCATACCGCCTTTAAAGAAATCTTTATTCAGCCAATGATAGATAACTGAACCGTCAAAAAATCAAAATCATCTACAATTTCATTTTGTTTTTCTCTGTCATTTTCAGCAAGTAGAAATTCGGAATATTCTCTAACTGAAAGTGTTGAATCAATATAAACAAAAACATATTACCCTGATGTTTTTACATAAATATCAATCTCAACTATTGGGTATCCTTCACTATTTTTAACTTGAACAATCATGACTTTATGTTTTTGCTGTAAAATTATTGTGCAAAATTAATCTGCATCATTGCCGCTTTGCACACTATTTTTGTTGTTCAATCTTTAATGCTAAAACTATTCTGTTAAATGAAATTAAAACAAAGCATTTTAGTTCTTCACAAAAAAAAGACGGCAAATTAATTTCAAATTAAAATGGATTAACGCAAATTAATTCGTGTAAAATTTGTTGTCATTTGCATTAACAAGTTTTCATTTCGTTTCAATTCTCCACTTTCTTTTCATTTCATTATGTTGATGCCATATTCACTGTTTAAATTTGTGATTATGGAACAACATCAAAATAATATTGACCCTTTAACAAGAGAAAAATTTGAGCTTAAGCGGAGCAATCAAAAATTTGCTTCATCAAAAAATCGAATCAAATTTCATAATGAAAAGGCAAAGAAATTAAGACTAAAATTAGCTTCAATTAATAAGCCATTGTTGCAAAATTTTCGTTTGTTAGATTCGATAATGAAAAATGAAAACGAGAAAATTTTTCACAGGCAATTTTTGTTGGGTCTTGGAATAAATTTAGCTTTATTTACTAACGCTGTTAAATACAACAACAATAACTGTATATCCATTTACAACTTTATTATTGTTAATGAAGGCAATGAAAATATTAAAATTGTACGACAATGATTGACTTGACAACAATTACACTTAATCCAATACCATTAGATGTGATGGGGCTTTCAACCATAAACAATAGATTGAATCGCAATTTAACAACCGCTACATGGATAATAATAATTGGCGGCGTTGCATTGATGAGCTATTGTGTTTTTCTAAATCACAAAATCAAAATTATTGAAAATGAAAAACAGATTTGACTTTGATAAACAAATTGAAGTGTATGAAGAATTGATGGAAAACAGAAAAATAAAAATTGCAGTTTATGTTTTGGCTGGCGTTGCTTGTTTTTTTGTTGCTGGAAAATTATTGAAAGTAATTGGGCATACTATCGAAGACTTTAAATCATTTAACAACTCACTAAAATCATAAACGATGAACGAAATTCAAACAAAAAAAGTAGCTCTATATTGCCGTGTAAGCACATTTCATCAAACCAACGAGAATCAGAAAATTCGATTGTTAGATTATGCTGCGAAAAATAATTTAGCTTTCGATTTGTATGAAGAAACTGAAAGCAGCAGAAAAACAAGACCTGTAAAACAAGCACTTCTACAAAAGTTAAGAAATGGTGAATACGCTTCAATAGTGGTTTACAAGCTGGATAGATTTGCACGAAGCAGCCGAGAATTAATTTTAGAAATTCAAGAGTTAATTGAAAAAGGTGTTGGATTTATTTCATTGTCCGACAATATTGATTTCACATCAGCAGTTGGAAAATTGCATTTTCAAATTTTGTGTGCATTTGCCGAATTTGAAAGAGAACTCATTAGAGAACGTACCATTGAAGGATTGAGAAGAACAAAATTGCAAGGAAAAATATTAGGTCGTCCTATTGGAATTAAGGATTCTAAACCGAGAGCGAAAAGTGGTTACATTTTAAGAGAAGCTTTAAAAAAACAATCGAATGATGAATCGAAAGGAACTTTTCGTTCGGTTGAATCGTACCTAAATAATTTTGAAAAATAGCTTTTCAAATAATCCTCCCCCAAAAAACTATTTTCATTTTTTTTCAAAAAAAGTAACGGCTTCCTCCCCTGTAAAAAAGGTATCGAAAAAACGTACGATTGTTTGTTTTACAAAAAACATTTTGAAAAATAGGGCTGATTTTTTATAGCCTAAAAAAAACGATGAAGGTTTCTAAAATCTTCCTCATTTTTTATTTTAGTTTTGAGCCAGTAAAAAATATTATTAACGCATAGCGG
>CAIODY010000040.1 GCA_903857255.1 uncultured bacterium | reverse complement strand
GTTAGTAGTTTATTAGTGCTGCAATCTTCTACCATTGCTTTAAAATCATAGTATTGTTTCTTTGTTAAATCGCCCTTTTTGTAGCGTTCTAAAAGGTTTTGTAAGAATTGCAATTTGCCGCCCTCCATTTCAATTAATGCCAGCACACCCATTTCTTTTAACTCCTTTTTTCCTTTCACTTTTTGCATATCAATTTTTACAGAAAACAAAGGAAAACAATATAGTACCCGTCTCGAGTACTTTAGAGAATGCCTTAAACACTTTATAGATAAGTGTTTGAGGCATTTCTATTTTAGATAAAGCAACAATAGAGTTATATTAATTCTCCATTCTATCAACCCAATCAAATTCGTATTACTTTTGGCATCACAAATTTTTTATTGCATGCAAAAAACAGGCTTAGTTATTTTATTGGTAATACTCCCTTTTTTAGGATTTACCTTTGCAAAAAGTGATACAGCAACTACACAAAACTTTCATTTAGATACTATCAAGGTAAGTGCTTTCAAGCAATTTACTTATAGGGTTGCTGCACCAAAAACTATTGATTTGATTGATACTAAATTGGCAGTAAAATTCGATTGGAAAAAATGTCGTATGCCTGTTCAAGCCACTATTAAAGCCACACCGCATTATTTCTCAACTGATAGCATAGTGTTGGATGCGAAAGGTTTTAACATTGCTAAAGTAGCATTCATCAACCAACAAAACGATACAATAAAACTATCGTACACTTACGATTCGATGCAGTTGCATATACATTTGCCACATCAATTTTCACGAAAAGATACGTTTGAATTATACATTGATTATGTAGCAAAACCTAACGAACGCCGAACCAAAAGTGGCTCTGCTATTACATCTGATAAAGGTTTGTATTTCATTAATCCTGATGGAAAAGAAAAAAACAAACCTCGTGAAGTGTGGACACAAGGCGAAACCGAATCGGCTTCGTGTTGGTTTCCGACCATTGACCATCCGAATCAAAAGTGTACACAAACTATGTACATCAATCATGAAAAAGATTTTACTTCATTGAGCAATGGAAAAAAATTATTCAGCATCAGCAATGATGATTCAACCGAAACCGATGTGTGGCAAATGGATAAACCACATTCACCTTATTTGTTCATGATGGCTGTTGGCGATTTTGCAGTGAGTAATAATTATTGGCATGATAGCATTCCTGTTGATTATTATGTTGACCCAAATTATCAAGAATATGCCGAAGAAATATTTGGCAAAACGCCACAAATGATAGAGTGTTTTAGTCAGCGATTAAAATATCCTTTTCCTTGGTGCAAATACAGCCAAGTGGTAGCACACGATTATGTTTCGGGTGCCATGGAAAATACATCAGCCACTTTGCACGGTGAATTTTTGCAACGCAACAGCCGCGAACTATTAGATAAAAACAATGAAGATGTTATTTCACATGAATTGTTTCATCAATGGTTTGGCGATTTGGTAACAGCTGAATCGTGGAGCAACATTACTTTGAATGAATCATTTGCTACTTATGGCGAATACATTTGGGATGAATGGGCTTATGGCAAAGATGCCGCCGATGCTCAATTAGAAGATTTTCAACAAGCTTATTTTACCGAATCGAGAAGAAAAACTGAAAGTATAGTTCGCTATTATTATAACGATGCTGATGATTTGTTTGACCGACATAGTTATCAGAAAGGTGGTTGTGTGATACACATGCTTCGCAATTTGGTGGGCGATTCAGCTTTTTATGAATCATTGCATCAGTATTTGCTGCGCTATCAATATAAAAATGCCGAAGTCAGTCAGCTTCGTGAAGTATTTAAAGATGTTACTGGTGTTGATTTAAGTTGGTTTTTTGATGAATGGTATTTTAAAGCTGGTCATCCAAAATTGAACATCAATTACAATTACGACATGGTGAAACGAGAAGAAAAAATTTCGATTGACCAAACTCAAACCGAGCCATCATTAAGTGTTTTCAAATTTCCTTTGAAGATTGATGTGCATGTGCAAGGCAATGTAAACAGCTACAATGTGTTTGTGGATAGCCGTCATAAAGATTTTGTTTTGAATTGCGAAGCCCGACCTGATTGGGTGAATGTAGATGCCGATAAAACTTTATTGTGCGAAAAAAATGATAACAAAACTTTGCCCGAATTTTTATATCAATATCATCATGCGAAAAATTACAAGGATAAATTAGAAGCCCTACAATATGCATCAATGCTACAATCGGAAAACACTAGTGCAAAAGAATTGATGATTACGGCTTTGCGTTCGCCCAATAAAAACATTCGGAAATTTGCCTGCGAAAACATTTCAACCGATGATTCATTTAGTATAAAAATGGCTGCGCCTGTTTTAGCAGAAATAGTTGGTGACGATAAAGAAGCACCCATACGAACTGCTGCATTACGTAAATTAAGTTATAGCAAAAAGGCTGCTGATTATTATTCTACATTTCAAAAAGCAACTGCCGACAGCAGTTATACAGTTTGCGCCGAAGCCTTGAAAGCCTTAGCCAATGCAAGTACACCTATTGCATTGCATGTGTGTTCAACATTTGAAAACGAAACTAATCCACTCATTCAACGAGCCATTGCAAAAGTATATGCTGATAAAGGCACGATGGATAATTACCCTTACTTAAGTCAATTATTGAAACAAAACAAAGGCGGTGCAGTGTATTTTATTTTGAATGATTTTGGAAATTATTTGTATCGGATGCCCGACCCGATTATTGAAAAAGGCACTTTGCAATTAAACGATATTGCCCAACACGATGAAGAATGGCAAGTGCGCTATGCGGCTTATGAAGCCATTAAACATTTCAAATCAAAATATAATCCTGATATTGAAAAAGACCGAATCAGTGTATTGAACGATATTTTGAAAGAAATAAAATCGAAGGAAAAAAATCGACAATTGTTGGATATTTACGACAACGAAAAATAAATTATTCGCTGCCTATGAATAAAACTCGATTAGAAGCCTTTAGCGATGGTGTATTAGCTATCATCATCACCATTATGGTGTTGGAAATTAAAATGCCGCATGATAGCAGTTTCGCTGCACTTTCAGCCTTGCTGCCTACCTTTTTTGGCTATATGCTAAGCTTTGTATTTGTGGGTATTTATTGGGTCAATCATCATCATTTGGTGCATGTGGTGAATAGAGTAAGTGCAGGTATTATGTGGGCGAACTTAAATTTATTGTTTTGGCTTTCACTGGTGCCTTTTGCTACCGCTTGGATGGGTGAAAATCATTTTGCAGCCAACACGGTGGCTGTGTATGCTGTGTTGTTAAATGTTTGCGGCATATCGTACACCATTTTGCAACGCACCATTATGTCGTGTCATCATTTATCCAACGAACTATTATCGGCAATGAAAAAGCAAAGTAAAAAAGGAATTGTATCGCTCATCGGTTATACCACAGCTTTGGGTTTTGCCTTTTTGCAACCCATTGTTTCTGAATTGCTTTTTGTAGCCGTTGCCATCCTATGGCTTATCCCCGATAAAAATATTGAACAGGCTTTAAAAGATTGAGTTGATAGGATTTGTTTTTATCGAAGCATTTTGTGAACGGCTCGATGATGTGCCAATATAAAAACAAGCTAAAAACTGAACAACAAAAATGAAGAGTAAAAATTTCTTTTTCATAAGCTGATTGGTTTGGTGATTAGTTTATTTACAATAGCAAAATTAAAACACCCTGCTGCCCTACCCTTACGAGTTTCTACTGATTTTCAAAGGCTGAATAACTGAAAATAGATTTTTTACTTTGCTGAAATTTACAAGCTGCCAAGGTTGTTACACGAAGAAACACGGAGTGGCACAGAGAAAAACTTTGTGAACCTCTGCGAAATAATTTTGGCACAAATCGGCTATACACTTGGCTCTGCTTCAGACTTGAGCCAGCAGGGGTGTCCTAATTAGAAGGAGTTCATCAAAACGATAAACTGTAGGACAGTTTTTAAACTTTATTTTGTAATCTGCTGCTCTGTTTTTTATATCTGCTATCCTTACTTTCTCGTTTTTTTCATGAATTATTTTTTCTATGCTATTTTTATAGGTGTCTATAACCCCACTTGATAAATCAATCTTGTATTCAATTTGGTTTATTGATAAAACTGGGTCAGTTTTATCAATAATCAAATTGTTTTTTTCCTCTCCGTTAAAAAAAATGCAGTATAATGCTTGATTCTCTATACAGCTATCAATGCTATACAATAAAAAATCCCAACTTGCTCCGTCAATTAATTTTAGAAACTCTATTTCATCATAAGGAATTGATATTTCCGTATCATTACCGTTAACTTTAACAATAAGCTCTTTCTCTCCTAGTATATTTTTGTTACTACTGACGATATATAATTTTTCAGAGTCCTGAGTTCTTAGCTTGAG
>CAIODY010000039.1 GCA_903857255.1 uncultured bacterium | reverse complement strand
ATATTGTTGTGTTAAATTTTGTTTCAAAAAAACTATGTGTCTATGTTTTTAATAATGAAAAAACTTTTTCCAACCTTTTAAAATCAACTGATTTATTTCAGGTGAAATTTTTAACAGCGTTAAAGATAAACCAAAAATGATAGTAGCAATGCCACTTTTGATAGCAATAGTAATGATAGGATGAATAATAGTTGGAATAAAATAAACTGCACAACCAGCCACCACAGCCAATCCTAAAGCAATGAAACATTCTTTGGTGATAGGTTGCAATTTGAATTTGTACAACACAAACAAATATTTAAACACATTGAAAAGCACCACCACTATCATTCCTGCTAATGCCGAACCAATAATACCATATTGCGGAATCAATAAATAATTGGCAATTACTGTAAAAATCAACAGTGCAATGATGAAGTAAAAATTGAACCGAAAAAATTTAGAAGTTTGTATAATCTCTCCATTGATGCTAGTTGCCATGTCAATCAATCGAGCCAAACACAATAAAATAACTACCCATTTTGTAGCACCCGAACTGGAATAAGAAGTTGGTAAAATTTGCAAAAACGAATCAATGTTTACAATCACCAACATCACTAAAAAACTACCGACAATGATTAATTGCAATGCCGATTTTTTGTAGAGTTCGTCAATTTTTTCCACCACATTATTTTGCCAATGTTCGGATAAAATGGGCAAAATAATTTGTGTCATCGTTCGCTGCGGCACTTGAATTACGGAGCAAATAAACACCGCTAATCTAAAAACTCCAGCATCGCTCAACCCAATATATTTTGCAATCATTAAGCTGTCAATATTGCCTGCCAAAGCCCATGCAGCAGTGCTCATCACGTTTAATGCACCATACTTAAAAATTTCTTTTTTCGCCGCAATATGATTGATGGAAGTGTTGTTGCTCCATTGAAACCAAGGCTCATTCAAACTGAAAACAAAAAGCGTTAAAAATAAAATCAACCAACTAAAAACAAATGCGATAACAAAGGTTTGAAAGGAAATGAAATGAAAAATGTACAACACTAAAATAGCGATAGAAAGCAAGCGCAGCAATACTTCACGAGTGAAATTGGTGAATACAATTTCTTTTTGCGAACGAATAAATGCTTCTAAAAAAGTGTAGCCCACCACAAAAATTGTGAGTGGCAAAACCCACCAATAATAATCAATAAACTTTGGCGAATGTTGGCTATAAAGCTTTACGAATAAAGGTTTGCAGAAAATATACAAAATGGAAATGCAAGTTAGCCCAACCACCATCAATCGAAAAAGAAACTGAATAAACCGAGGTTGATGAACGGCATCATTTCTAAAATGCGAAGCATAATAAAACGCAGCGTTGGTCGTACCCAACAAAGCAAATTGCGCCAAGATACTTGCCAGTGGCAACATTACACCCATCGTTAAACCCAATTCCTCCGGCGTTAAAAATTTGGGATACAACCACAATGTGGTGATAGTGCCCAAAGCCACACCCACATAAGCCCATACTGTGCTTTTAATACTT
>CAIODY010000038.1 GCA_903857255.1 uncultured bacterium | reverse complement strand
TGGAAGATTACTTTACAAAACAATAATCAACTAAAAATTCAGTCGACTAATATTCAGCAAGGCGATGAAGTTATTATTCATACAGTTGATGGTAAATTAATTATGCAGCAAGCTTTAAAAAATGAAAATTCAATTCAATTAAATCTTACCACCTCTACCATGATTATTGTAACAGTTATTAGAAAAAATAGTGCAATTGCACGTAGAAAATTAGCTGTTATAAAATAAAAAAGTAGAATCTTAATTGTGAAGTGTTTATTTTATCCGAAACATAAAAACTGGGCAGGTGTTGAAATTTGAGAAAGAGTAATTCAATTTAGTTATTGATGAAATGGCTATCAATAGCTACCAATATATCGTTTTCTGTATACCCATTTTCGAAATTGAAAACAAAGTCAGCATTGATTTCTTTTAAGTGTTTAATGACCTGTGGTAAAGAAATATTAGCCCCCCATGTACCAACTTTGCTAAACATCCTTAAATCATCAATCAAGATTATGCTTTGTTTATGAAAGTTAGATTTCATGATTATTAGCTCATGATAAAGCGTACAATCCAAATTTCCTTTGGTATCGCTATTGTTGTCGTAATGCGAATCTAACCAAAAAACTGAAGGACTAAATTTAACTTGTTCATACACTTCTTGAAAAAGAAAAGCAGAATCACCATAAAATAAATTAACAGTTTTCTCTGCTATCTGATTTGCAAATTTAGTTTGCACAGCATCCTTATGCATTCCACTAATTTCAATACCATAATACTTATCAAAACCGCATGTAATAGTTTTGTTTATTGTGCCTCCATCATAAGTACCTGTTTCTATAAATGTTTTTTGAACACTTCTATACTTTAAAAGTGTTTCTGATTTAAGTGTCATGCTCATGGTATGATATTTTATGATAAAATAAATTTTATTGTAAAAATGTAACAACATCTGATGTTGGAATTGCTTTCCATCGGTTGCTAATCATTCTTTTCAAACTAGTATTATTCACATGAACAGTTGCTACAAAACCACCTAAATAATTGTGTGCAAAAACTTTTTCACTACACCCCCAAACAAAATCGTTATCTTCTCCAATTAGTTTATGTTTGAAAGGGTGCTTACGCCACAAATCTTTTTTGTAACACATCGTTGCACCACCAACCCAAGGTTTATCATTGGAAGGATAAGTGTATTGCCAACTTTCATTCTTAGTTGGTTTATGAAAATACAATGATGATAAACCTGTGATGGCAGCATCGTTTTCCAAAAGTGCTATTACACTTTTACTTATCCAATCTTCAGCATACCAATCATCATCATCTAAATGAACAATGATTTCACCACTAGTTTTTTCGCAACAAATATTTCGCTTTTCTCCAGTTGTTCTTTTTATATTGTTGGGTAATCGAAAATATTTAATGGAATTATTTTCAGGCACTAAATGTTCAATACTATTCAATCCATCATCTACAATAATTAATTCTTTATTCAAGTAATCTTGTTTCAAAAAAAGTTGAATTGCCGAAGGAATAAATTGCTCCCTATTGGCTGTAGGCATGATGCATGAAACTAATGGATTGACAGTTATCATTTCTTAAAAGGGTTTTGTTTGCGCCACCATGTTCCCCAAAAATAATGTATGGCAAAAGTGCCATTTGATTTTAATTGTTCTTTTTGCTGTTCTTTATTTGGGTTAAAATACAAGGCTAAAGTTTCATGCGTTGATAATGGATGAATAGTTTTACTATCCAACAAAGTAAGTGATGCTTGATTGCCATCATTATAAATTCTATTCAACATAAACGGCCCTGTTGAGTGTAATACAGTGTTACCTAACAAATTTGGATTACTGATTTTGTTATCCAACATGAGCTCTTTAATAACTGCATTCATGAAAACGTCATCTTTAACTGATGCCATAAAAGCATTGCAAATCACAAAAGGCATTTTGTGTGTTTGGCTATGAGCATCGGGTTCTTTAGCTATCACACAACTATTGCTTGAAAGCAATGATTCAATATTCTGCAAACACTCTATATCCAAATCAACATATACACCACCGAAAGTATTGAGTAATAAGTATCTGATGGCATCTGCTCGTTGGATTTTGTAAGGGTATTTATCATAAATAGAGAGAAAATCAGGATAATTCTCGGCAACAAATTTTCTGTTCATTTCATCTGTCCATAAAATATATTCCCAATTAGGATGGTAGTGTTTCCATGATTTAATGAAAGGAATAAATTCAGCAGGAATATTTTCATCCTTCCAAGTTTGATGAATGATTTTGGGTATTTTCATTTTATTCTTGAAGGTTAGTTGATTTATTTTGCCAACGCCATGAACCTTGATGCCAGTGCCTTGCATAGTCACCAAAATGACAAGATATTTTGGGATTGCAATTTTTCAAACAGCGATTTGTCTTATTTTCTAACAAATAAATTTCAGGATACTTGTTTTTAAATTGATGAAAAATATTTGTAAATAATCCTGGGCCTGTATGCTGCAAAATATCATTTTCGTTTTTAACAGTCAGATTGTTTTGAAATCGAATAGCTTTTAAAACATCCAACCAAAATGGATGGTAAGCTTCGCTGCCAAACATATAGTTGGCAATTCGCATGGGGTAAAGATGTTTCAAGCGATTACACTCTTCAGCCGAAAGTGTTTTCTCTTCCGCCAAAATCAATTGATGTGTTGTTAAATCATATAATGGTTTCAAAAATTCCATATCTAAATCTGCATAAAAACCTCCCTTTAAATACATTATCATCAATCGGAAAACGTCGGCACGTTGCACGGCATGTTTAAAATTATCAAACATTTGCAAGTATTCATCAAAGTGTTCTTTTACGATATTTCTGGCTGTTTCATCATCATACAAATTTATCTGCCAGCCTTTATTGATTCGTTGTGCTGAATCAAGATAAGATTGATGCTGATTTAACATCAATTCATTTTTATAAGTAA
Source organism: uncultured bacterium (assembly GCA_903857255.1). Classification (GTDB taxonomy): domain Bacteria; phylum Bacteroidota; class Bacteroidia; order Chitinophagales; family CAIODY01; genus CAIODY01. The sequence continues at coordinate 9,066 of CAIODY010000038.1, read as the reverse complement.
AATGTAAGACTTTTGGAATCATAATTAGGATTGTAAAAATGATTGCGTTAATAATTTTGCTCCTTCCTCAACGCTTATTGATTGACTTAACACATCCTCTACCCATTTGCTTTGTTCAGTATTAAGTAATTTCGAATAATGAAAGAATCCTTTAAAATGTTGATACTGCCAAGTGTTATTACCATGATAATTGTAGATGTATAGATGTGGTTTATTTTGAATTAAGTGAATTTGATTTTTGCTCCTTAACGCTGTAATAAGAGGTGTATCCTCTCCTTTAGCTAATTTAGCATATTGATATTGCTGCATCAAAATTTTGCTGCACAATAAACTTCCTTCCCAATATCGCTTATGAGATAAGTAGGCTTGCTTAGTATGTCCGTCAAAAAACAACCACTGCTCTAATACACAGGCATCTTTACCGGCTTGTTGCATTAATTCAAATTGTGCGGTAATTCGAGTAGGATGATACCAATCATCATCATCCCACTGACAACAATATTCACCTGTGGCATTATCAATTGATAGATTTCTTAGGTCGCCCAATGAAACTATTGTGTTATTGTTTTCGACGGCGACTAATTTAAAATTGACTTGTGATGCAAATGATTGCAACACCTTGTTGGTAGGTTCGTCTGTTTCTTCATATACCACTACCAATTCCTTGTTAGGATAAGTTTGTGCAATAAAACATTGTATAGTTCTGCTTAATTGTGCAGGTCTATTTTTGGTAACACACAAACATGATATTAAGGGCAAAAGAGAATTCATTTACTTGGTAATTTCTTCAAATACTCCACAAAAATTCACAATCTTTTTGATAGTTTTTGAATTAAATTTTTGTGGATAACATGTTAACTCTTTAGCGTAAAACTACGCTTGACAAAATGAGGTTAATGACTGTAAGTTTGCGAACAAAAATAATATCAACATGCCAACATTACCAACAACACCCCCATTAACTTGTTCATCCAACCCACTTATTAGGTTAGGTGATGATTATGCAAATGCTCCAGTTTTAAATTACAACATGGAGCAAGAAAATTGCATCAACATCAAAACACGAGTTCCACTCAGCATTCCGCAAGATTATTTCTTGTCTTCTGAAACAAGCCCACCCGACACTGCTTTAGATACTTTTTGGGCTGCCATTCCTGCAATGGACATTAGTACAATTACACAAAACTTAATTGCTGATTTACACACCAGCCATTCCATGTTTTTCTTGAACTACGATTTGCTCAACAAATCAGTGCACCCTGCTGTGTTTTATCAAAAAATTCAACCAACTTATTTCCATGAAGATTCGCTCCAATTGAATCCTTTGTTTCCTTCATTTTTAAAATACCCTTTGTATATTAGCAATGGGAAAGAAAATGTAATGGCTGTTGTCATTAAAGGAAACAGAATAAATCATGTAGCTACTTATAGTGAAGTTGAATTTCCATTAACAGAAAGCCCAGTAGGCACAAATCCGTTTTTAAGTCGCCGCAAACCAACCACTATTAATTTCCCAAATGGAGTTGCTGCTGAATTTGATATTGATGTAATCGCAGCGAAATTTAAAGCTGGATACAGAGCAAGAATTGTAAAACGTCATGGTGGCTTTGTTGATATTGAATTCTACAAAGAAGCAGCCGAAGTACATCATCCACAATTGTTTTTAGAATACGATTTAATGCTTTGTAGTTATTTAGGTAATTATGGCGCAGGGAAAACAGTAGGCACATTCAGCCTTTTGCCAGGGGAAAAAACTACTATATCCATGAGTACTTATTTAGATAATAGTTCAACAAGTAGCAGGTCGCAAAATATTTTAGATTCAAAAAGTGAAGCTAGCGCAAATAGTTTTGAATCAGCATTGCAGCAACAAAGTGGGCAACAAACAGACGGTTCTTTTTCTTCAAGTATGTCAGATGATGGTTCAGCTACTTTTAGCATTCCACTTATTTTCTCGGCTGGTGGCGGTGGCGGTTCTTCTTCTTCTTCCGAAATGCACATTAGTACAATTGCTTCAACTATATCCAATACAGTTAGCAATTCAGTAAATCAAAGCAATCACAATCGTGAGGTAAACATCAATTCAAGTTCGAGCCAAACAACAAATAGCGGCGAACAAACTTCAATTGTTCGAGAATTAGAAAACATCAATTTAAGTCGCACTTTAAATTTTGTTTTCCGCCAATTATTGCAAGAACACATTGCTTTACTTTGGTTACGCAATATTCGTTTTGGTTACACCAATGGTTCACCTGCATCTACCAAAATTGTATTAAGCCAATCTTTAAAAGATTTGTTAGGCAGCGTTTTGCGCCCCGAATTCGTAACTACAATTTACCAACAAATCATGCAGCAAGTAAGCTACATCATTGATTATAACGAAGACCAAGTGCGTTTTTTCGAGTGTCGTCATTTTTCAACTGCACCTACCGATTGTTGCGATGGCACACATACTGACCCTAAAGACAATTGTCTGTGGCTTCGTGTAAAAGGATTATCAGATACTTATGACCGCTTTACAGTTCCTGGTATTATCATTAGTGCTGAACGCCATGTATTAAAAACTCCATCTGTAATAGTTGATGCCTTATTAGGTCAAGGCGAAGCGTTAGATTGCTACAACATGAATACCCAACAACAAGCAGTTATCACACAGCAATTAAACAATCAAAAATTGAGTCAAGCTATTGATATCATTGATGGATTTACTAACAACGATGACAAAGCTAAATTCTACAAAAAAGTATTTGGCGATTGTTGCGATGTGCCTCAAAGTGGAGGCGGTTGTGGTTGTGGAAATTGCAACGACAATACTTCGTCACCACCTAATTATTAATCATCTAAATTTTGAAGTGGTTGAATAAAGTTTAAATTTGTTCAGCCACTTCTTATTTTTTTACAATCAAAAAGTAAATAATTATGCCTGGTGGAATACCATTAAGCCCCGATTTCATCAACTTCATTTTAAGTTCTGCACCTGATGGTGTTGGAATTGATACAGTAGGAATGGCTTCTGACGGTCAATCTTTATTAGTTGGCTTATCTAATGGAGCATTACGTGTAGTTCCAATGCCACAAGTAGCTTCGGGTGTTATTGACGCCTCGGCAACCACAGATGCTATAGCTGCCGCAGGCGATAGTATTGCATGGACTGCTCCAACCGAGGCAGAAGCAGTAGCTGAAGAAGCAGGTGCATCTGGTTTAGAAGCCGCAGGTGTTGCTTTAGCTCCTTTAGCTGTAATAGCAATTGTTATTATTGCTTACATTGAATGGCAAAAGCAAATAGAACAATTGAATGAAGAAAACCAAGCTCGAAAAGCTCAAAGAGATGTTGAAATCAAACAATTACAAACTAATAGAAAGGTACTTGGAGATAAATTTGCACAAAGCCTAAATGGAGGCAATAATGCAATTAATAATGGGATTGATAAAATGAGATTGAGTTTAAATAAAGTTTTAGGCACTTCGCCAAACGCCTCTATTTTTAACAGCCCTAACTTATCTCCTACCAAAGCCACTCAATCAGCCATAAAAGCAGTAAATACACCTGCTACCACTCAGGGTTCAAATACGAGCAGTACATTGCCGCAACAAAGAATGAATAGTGATAGGTTAGGAACATATACCAATACTACCTCGTCAAGTTTTCCAAAATATGATACTGAAAATTTAGGTGGTTACTTTATGGGAATTGCTGCTGGATTTTTTGCTGGACTAATTCAAACCACTGGAGGTATTTATGAAATTGGTAATTTTGCCTATCAATTTGCAAGGGCTTTTAATCCGCTTGACCCTTATTATTATTCAGTTGATGGTGTTAAGTTCAGGCAGAAAATTACCAATGCAAGTATTATTATAGCTACAATAATGAGTACACCTGCATTGCAGCAAATGCTGATTGAAAAAGTAGGTAATTCAATTAAAAAGGAATTAAATGATTGGCTTGATAAAGCTGAACGCAAACAAGGTGCATATAATCAGGGTTATGCTTATGGCAATGCAATTTTTATTATTGCAGGACTTCTAATTGGTGCTGAAGAATTGAATGCTATCTTTGAAGAAAGCACAACTGCCGAACAAGCTATTGGGCGATTAAGTAAAAGATTAGAAGAAGAAGCTGCAACCGGTAAAGCAGATACGAAAATTAAGCAATTGGAAAGCCAATTGGAAAAGGATGCAGCTAAATTAGGCAACAAAGTACCTGTCAAATATTTAACCGCTATTGAAGATGCGGTGGTGGAAGTGCCGAAGAAGGAAATAAAAGTACCAGACATAGTAGAATCTTTTAAAGATGGCTATTATAGAACAGTGAAAACAATAAAAAAAACAAAAGTATTTAGAGATTTTGGAGATGAAGCAAAAGCGAATGGTTCATTTACAACAACCAATTTGAATGCAACAAAAGAGAGTACAGCTATTTTGGATGACTTCAATAACACTATGCAGTATAAAGCAGAAATAGAAATTCCACCCAATCAAGAACTACAAATTGGTAAAATTGGAGAACAACCACCAGGAAGCTCAAACCCAATACATAAAGGAGGTGATGACCAAATACTATTACCGCAAAACTATGATGTTAACTGGATAAAAAAAATAACGGATACACAAACTGGTAAAACCTATTCAGTCCAACAATTTAAACAATTACACCCAGAACTTTTCAAATAATATAGTCATGAATTTAATCACATTACGAACAAAAATAGTAACAGCTCAAACTGCAATTAATAAAGCAATTGCAGTTGATAGTTTCAAGGCTTACAAAAGTATTTATAACTATTATCAAACTGCTATTGATAAAATTGATGCAGGAGAACAATTAAGTGAAAGAGATATTATCAAGATTTCAGCAGGAGGTAGGATGTTGTATGAAGCTCCATTAAAAAATCAAAAATTAATGGATGAAATTTTAGTGGATTTGGGAGATTTATATTCTTACATAAGTAACGAATATTGGAAGAAACAATGAATTTAACAACACTAAAAAGCAAACTGATAATTGCGAAATCGGCAATTGACAAAGCAATACTTGCAGATAATTTTATTGCATACCAAGACATCAAGCAATATTACGAAACAGCAATTGATAAAATTGATGCTGGAGAACAAATAAGTGAAAATGAGTTAAGGCGGATAGGTTATGGTAGCAGAATGTTATACGAAGCTCCATTAGCAAATACTGCTTTACAAAATAACATCTTGGCAGACATGAATGTTTTGGAAACGTTTTTGGACGAAAATGGATATTGAAGAATTATGCGCAGTTGGTGGACATAGCAGTGAAGCGGTAAGAAAAGGAGAAATAAAAATAAAACCAGGTACAAAGAAACCGCCTAATCCAGCAGCCAACCAGCCTTATGAAGCAGAAATACAAATAAAAGATTCAAAAGGGAATTATGTTGATAAAGGCAATAGTAAAGGAGGGAAATCAACCATGTTTCCTGAAAATTGGGATAAAAAACGAATCATGGAAGAAGTAGCTTATGCTTTTCAGAATAAGGAACATATGGTTGGCAACATTTACGAAGGGAAATCAACCACAGGTTTCACAATTCAGTTTAAAATAGATAATAATAATATTTTCACTGCTTATCCAACAATAAAATGAAATACTCTTTTTTAAAAAAAATAATAAACGGATATTCTAATTACTTAATTGAAGTTGATAGACCGTATGATTTTTAACATCATTTTCTGCAGACAACCCCAAATCCAAAGATTTTCAAGAAAACATTGATGGCATCAATGGAGTAATGAGTAATAGCATCACACAATTTAATTTTGGAAATCAATCAGGAATAGCGATAGAATGCAAGCCTGATGGATGTTATGTATATGATGATTTCAGTGATAGCACTGAAGAGCTATACATAGTAGATAATGCTGAAATGAAACAGTTGCTTATTGATTATAAGAATTATTTGGTGGCAAATGGAAGGTAATTTAATGAATTTAATCACATTACGAACAAAAATAGTAACAGCTCAAACTGCAATTAATAAAGCAATTGACCTGCTGGCAAGTCTGAAGCGTAGGAAATGAGTATAGCCGACTTGTGCCAAACAAGCACAAGTTCGCCACCGCACAAACCCAAGCTGCAAACTTGCCCCCGTAGGCGTTAAGCTGTATTAGTTGTTGCTGGAAAATCCCTGCTCGTCCTCCTATGAATTAGTAAGCCCTTGATTAGTAGCAATCAATTGTTTTAATAAATTTCTTTTGAAAACAGGGCAGTAAAAAACTGCTCCTGTCTTCGCAAGATTTTTTGTTTCGTTTTTCAAAAATACAACAAACTTTCTTTTTCATCAACCTCCTATTAGTAGTCAGTAAAATCGCTACAAGTATTTATTAGTGTTGAAAGAAAATATTAGCCACACACTCGTCTAAAGTAATGAGTTACAAGGACAAAAAAGTGGTCTAACATTGATTAGTTTTGATGTTAAGAATGTTTTGTTTTTTGCTATTTATTGAACTATCCCTTTTTCATACGTTGTTTGATTGAGCCACACATATCTTATTCTCGACAATAATTTTCTTGCCACTTTTATGATAGCTCTTTTGCCACCTACTTTTATTTTAAAATCATGGTAAGCTTTTGTCATAGCAGGGTCTGTTCTAATAGCAACCCAAGCCGATTCAATCAATAAGCTTCTCAGTCGTTTGTGTTTTCTTCCTATTATATTGCCTTGATGAATATTTTCACCACTTGAAAACTGTGATGGATAATAACCGATGAAAGAATTAAGTTGTTCAAAATTTGAAAATCGTTTCATGTCATCAATCTCCGTTACCAATGCTGCTGCTGTTATTGGACCAATCCCTGGCACACTCATTAAACAGTTTGCTGTGGCTGCATATCTTTCTTTTTTTAGTAAACATCTGATGTCTTTTAAAACTGCTAGTTTTTCTTCTCGAATAAGTTCTACCATTTTTAATTGATGTTGTAGCGCAATTTTTGCTGACACATTTTTCAGTTCTAATTCTTTTAGCCATTGAATAAATAAGTTGCTCCAGTTCGTATTAGCGAATTGGTCGGGCAACTTTATTCCTAATTGGTACAACAAACCTTTGATGCGGTTTTTGGCTCTTATTAAATCATTGTTGAATCGTTCATTACAACGAACCAATTGCCTATCGGCTTCTATTTCTCCATCAGGAATATAAATGGCTTGCAGCAATCCAGCTTGCAGTGCTTGAGCCAATCGTTTGGAATCGTTAGTGTCTGTTTTGTTTTTTGCAGCTTTATCTGTTTGCGGAACATCAGCAGCATTTACAACTATGCAATTTATTCCTTTCTCTACCAACTCACGTTGTATCCAATAACCGCAAAAGCCAGATTCATAAACACATTTGTAAATAGCATTAGGATAAGAATTTTGCAAATAAGCAACTAATGCTTGTGGCGTTGGAGGTTGATTAAAACTTGTTAAATATTGAGTACCATAATAAACAGAAATATTCCAACTTTTTAGGTGAACATCAATACCTACAAAAATTGTTTGCCCTGCGAAATCTACTTTTTGATTTACTTTTGTCATTGGTCTTAGATTTAGATTATTTAGTAAAATATTGTGGCTCTTTGGAGACCACTCCTAATCTAAGACCTTTTTAAATTACATGGATACTCGTCTGTCGCCGAGCCAATAGGGAAGCAGACGAGGATATGAGTTGTATTTCGTCTAAGACGAAAAGATAAATTATCCTCGTTGGCTAAACACAAAATCAACGCTCCAAACGAGAACAAGCAGGGTGGTTGAATAAAGTTTAAATTTGTTCAACCACTTCTTTTTTTAAAATAAAGAATGTATGGCAACCAATAATTCATTAAGCGATTTTATTACAAATTCTTTGCCCTCAAATTTGGGAATTAGCAATGCCAATTTTTCACCAGACAATCAACATTTCCTGCTAAATTTCAATGATGGTTCTGCGCTGAAAATTCCAGTTAGAAAATTTGCAAATGATTTGGCAAATGTTAGTCCATCGACAATTCAAGCAGCTTCATTAGGGTTGGCTACTTATACTTACGAAGCAGCTCTTACACCAATTTATCACGAGTTCACCTATGGATTGGGTTCTGAGATAGTTGGCTATAGTATAAGTGCCGCAGCCGCTGTAACTATTGTATTGTTAGTTGTGATAGCTTACATTGAATGGCAAAAGCAAATAGAACAACTAAATGAAGCAAACCAAGCCCGTAAAAAACAACGGGATAATGATATAAAGCAATTGCAAAGCAACAGAAAGTTACTTGCCAATAATCTGCAAAGCACATTAAATGCTGATAGCAAAATGAAAACGCTATGGAATTTGCAGCAAATTAACCAAGATAAGCTTTTGGCTTTTAATCCTTCTTATGGCGGTGATAATTTATTGATGAAAATGTTGTTTAGCAACCCTAAACTTTTAAATACGCCATCAATTCAACAAGGTAACAAAATACCCGATACAATAAACTATAAAAGAAATTTTAAAACTCCAAAAGAATTAAAAGAACGATTCAAAAATGATGACCCGATTTTTTCTGATTGGCAAAAAAAAGATAAAACACAAGTTAATTCAGACAAAACACTCAGATTTATTCACATTGTAAATGGAAAAGTAGTTTCTGATGTAATAGTAATAGAAGGAGACCCTACTCAACCAATTCATACAATAATAAAAAGAGATAAAGGAAATAATCCAGATGGCACGGCAATTAATCCAGTTTATTCAACTAATACAACTGAAGCAAAAACTTTTGATGTATTTTTTGACACAAATTCCGATTCTTACGACCCTCAAAATATTGCTAAAACAAATAGTAGCTTTGCCAATCTTATTAAATACCTAAAACAAAATCCAAAGGCAACCATTAATGTAAATGGGAATTCTAATTTCCAAGCAAAACAAATGGTTAATACTATTATTAACGGAGTTCCAACAGGTTCAAATAGCATCGCTAATTTAGTACAGAATCGTGCAATCAAAATTCAAAATCAATTAATTCAATTAGGTGCAAACCCTAGCCAAATTAATATTACGCCACCTACATTCGGCACATCAACTACTACTACTATTACTATT
>CAIODY010000037.1 GCA_903857255.1 uncultured bacterium | reverse complement strand
TCTGAAATCTGAAATCTGAAATCTGAAATCTGAAATCTGAAATCTGAAATCTGAAAAGGAAAGAAAATTCATAAGTATTATTTTTTGGCAATACAAATCAAAGCAATAAAAATTAAAAAGGCAAATAATTCAATAGAGAGATGTGGATAATAGAAGGTCAAAAAAATTAAAAAGCCAATAAAATAAATGCTTTTTAATTTTTAGGGCTGTGGATAAAATTATTGAAAAAGAAAGAAATTGTAACGAAACGAATAAATGAAACTGTAATCAGCTAATTCATCCTTGATTAATATAAGAACCTGAAAAAATAATTTACTTTTGAAAAACAAATGCGAAATCCGAATCTAAATAACGAACAAGAAAATTTGTCGCCCACTGATAAAGAGATTGAAAAAGTTTTGCGTCCGCAAGGCTTTCATGAATTTGCAGGGCAAGAAAAAATTGTAGAAAATTTGATGATTTTTATTCAAGCAGCCAAACAACGTGGCGAAGCTTTAGACCATGTGTTGTTGCATGGTCCGCCAGGGTTAGGCAAAACAACTTTGAGTCATATCGTGGCAAATGAATTAGGTGTAAGTATGAAAATGACGAGTGGACCAGTGATTGAAAAAGCTGGTGATTTAGCTGGTTTGCTGACCAATTTACAGCCGAATGATGTTTTGTTCATTGATGAAATTCATCGGATGAACACCACCATTGAAGAATATTTGTACAGTGCAATGGAAGATTTCAAAATTGACATCATGATTGAAAGTGGTCCAAACGCCCGTTCGGTGCAGATTGCATTGAATCCATTTACATTGGTCGGTGCAACAACTCGAAGTGGTTTATTAAGCTCACCTTTGCGAAGCCGCTTCGGCATTACATCACGAGTTGATTATTATACAAAAGAAGTTTTGGCAGGTATTGTAAAACGTTCTGCAACCATTTTAAAAACAGAAATTGATACGAAAGGCGCATTTGAAATTGCACGTAGAAGCCGCGGTACACCACGTATTGCGAATGCGTTGTTGCGCCGCATCAGAGATTTTGCACAGGTAAAAGGCAACGGGAAAATTGATTTAGAAATTGCTCGATATGGTTTGCAAGCCTTGAATGTAGATGAAAATGGATTGGATGAAATGGACAATAGAATTTTATCTGCCATCGTTGAAAAGTTTGCTGGCGGCCCTGTTGGTGTTACAACCATTGCTACCGCTGTTGGCGAAGAAGCTGGCACCATAGAGGAAGTGTACGAACCTTATTTAATTCAAGAAGGTTATTTGATGCGAACACCTCGAGGAAGAGAAGCCACCGATTTGGCTTTCAAGCATGTTGGAAAAATTCCACCACAACGAATGGGGAATTTATTTTAAAATGAACACCAATTTTAAAACTATTGATGAATACATCGCTTCGCAAACTGATGAAGCGAAAATGATGTTGCAAAAAATAAGAGAAATTGTTGTAGAAATTTCGCCAAATGCTGAAGAAGTAATTAGCTACAATATGCCAGCATTCAAGCTTTGCGGCAGAGTGCTAATTTATTTTGCAGGCTTCAAAAATCATTGCAGTTTGTTTCCTGCCAATGCTGGTTTGATTGCAAAAATGGTAACAGAATTGAAGATTTATACAACTTCAAAAGGCACTATTCAATTTGAATTCAACAAACCTTTGCCTATTACTTTGATAAAAAAGATTGTAAAAATCAGAGTGAAAGAAAATTTAGAAAAATCAAAAAAGAAAAAATAAAATCATGATGCAATTAGTTCCTTATTTAAATTTTATGGGCAATACTGAAGAAGCGATGAATTTTTACAAATCAGTTTTCGGTGGTGAGTTTATGACGTTTCAACGCTTTAGCGATGTGCCGGGTACTGCTGATAATTTACCCGACAACGAAAAGAATAAAATGATGCATGTCGCTTTAAAAATCAATGATAGCATTACTTTGATGGCAACGGATATGTTGGCATCAGTTGGTCATCAATTAAATATTGGCAATCAAATTTCGTTGTCATTAAATGCTGAATCGAAAGAAGAAGCCGATAAAATTTTCAATGGTTTATCAGTTGATGGAAAAGTTGAAATGCCCATCGAAGATACATTTTGGGGTGCTTACTTCGGAATGTGGGAAGATAAATTTGGTATAAAATGGATGATAAATTACGATTACCCGAAACCGTAAAACAATAGATAACTCCAATTGAAAGAGATTTTTAAATTGGGATTTAAATATAAAAAAGTGGTTCTTAAATACTGGCGAAAAAATAAATTATCCTGCATCAGCAGTTACTTCTTTCACTTCGGGCACCATGCGTTTCATCAAATTTTCAATGCCTGATTTTAGTGTAATCATGCTGCTTGGGCAACCGCTGCAGCTGCCTTGTAGCATCACATTCAACACACCAGTTTCTTCATCAAACTCTTTATATTGAATTGCGCCGCCATCCATTTCAACAGCTGGTTTCACATAATTTTCTAACACTTCTTTTATTTTTGAAACCACTGCTTCACCCACTAATGGTTCGGTGTTTTTTACTTCTTCCACTTTGTATGCAATGGGTCTATCATCTTGCACATATTTTTTGATGAAGGCTTTTAGCGAAGGCATAATATCTTCCCAAATTGTTTCTGGATGTTTTGTAATGGTAACAAAATTGTTCATAATGAATACTCCTTTCACAAAAGGGAAACCAAACAAATCCATTGCCAATGGTGAGCTTTTGGCTGATTCAATATTTTGAAAATCGGCACTGTTGTTTTCAAACAGCATTTTATTTACCACAAACTTTAATGTTTCGGGGTTAGGAGTTGCTTCGGTATAAATGTCAATAACGGTCGTTGTATTTTCCATGATTCAATTAAAAAAAACAAAATTAAAAATGTATTTGCTGACTTTGAAACAAATGTTACATTAAATAGTTCAAGAGCGGCGAATGCGTTTAATATCAACCGATTTCTTTTTTGATAACACCATCGGAACACTTTCTACTTCAACAAAACTACTATCTAAGCCAAATAATCGGTCTTCGTGATAACTGAAATTTTTGATGATGTAATAAGTTTCTAAAATGAATTTTTGATAGGCTGGTAAAGTGTTTTCGTAGCTTAAATATCTATCAATAATCACATAGCGTACATCGCCTTTGATTTTATATTTCTGCAACGATGGATAACGGCTCATGGTATCCACTTCGCCATTGGCAACCATATCTTCCACCGCTTTTTTAAACATGGGCAATAAGCGTTGCTCCATTCTAAAACCTAATCGGAACACGATTCTGAAAACTTTTTGTGGCACATGCGTAAATACTTCATAATCCATTCCATAAGGTTCATCGGTAGTTTCTACATGCAAGAACCAATAGGTATCGGCACGTTTGGGGAATTTTTTAAAAATGCTGTAAGTAACTTTTTTCTCAATAAAATTTTCCGATTCGGCAGTGCTTAAATAAACTAAGTGCGTAGCATATTTCGGGATAGAAGTGTCGTTGCTTAAATCATTTAATTGTGGTAAATATTTATCAATGCGGCTAAAATCGGTGAATGATTTTTTCAATGCCGTGGCTTCGTGCCATACCCACATAATGAAAATTAAAAGTGCCGCAATTACTACTGTTACCCAACCGCCATTCAAAAATTTATTAGCATTCGATACCAAAAACATGCCTTCGATAAAAAAATAAAATAGCATGTAGCCCCAAATTAATGTTGGGTTGATTCGCTTTAAAACGAAATAATGCACCAGCAATAAAGTAGTCATCAACATCGTCATAATAATACTCACACCATAAGCACCTTCCATCCTAGATGATTCTTGAAAATATAAGGTTACCGCCACACAGCCTGCCCACAGCAACCAATTGATGGATGGAATATACATTTGCCCTTTCACATTAGTTGGGTAAACAATTTTTAATTTGGGCCACAAATTCAATCGCATAGCTTCGGCAACCAACGTGTAAGAGCCTGTTATCAAGGCTTGCGAAGCAATGATTGCGGCAATGGTAGCAATGAAAATGCCCGTTGGTAAAAACCATTGTGGCATCATTTGAAAAAATGGGTCAACTTTTTGCAAGCCCAAATTTCCATTTGGCAATGCCAATAATCGTGCGCCTTGTCCAAAATAATTTAACAATAAAGCAGCTTTTACATAAGTCCAACTCACTCTGATATTTACTCTGCCGCAATGACCTAAATCAGAATACAAAGCCTCGGCTCCAGTGGTACATAAAAACACACCGCCGAGCAACCAAAATCCGCCAGGATAATTCACTAACAATTGAAAAGCATAATAAGGATTGATGGCTTTTAAAACATACCAATGTCCCCAAATGCCCATCACACCAAGCACTGCCAGCATACTGAACCAAATGGTCATCATTGGTCCGAAAGTAGCACCTACTATTTTTGTACCGTATTGTTGAATGATGAATAGAATAGTTAAAATAGCAATTACAATGGGAATGGTTGGAATATCGGGTTTGATTAATCTTAAACCTTCTACGGCTGATGAAACTGAAATGGGTGGAGTAATTAATCCGTCAGCTAACAAAGTGCTGCCGCCAATGATGGCAGGAAAAATGAGCCACCCTTTTGTTCGGCGAACTAAAGTGTATAACGAGAAAATTCCACCTTCGCCTTTGTTATCAGCACGAAGGGTGATGATGACATATTTCAGTGTTGTTAAAATAGTGAGTGTCCAAAACACACAACTCAAAGCACCGAGTACCAATTGTTCGGTGATTGGTTTTGAGCCAACAATGGCTTTTAAAACATATAATGGCGATGTACCAATATCGCCATAAATAATTCCTAACGTAACTAATAAACCGCCAGTAGTAAGCTTTTGAAGATGGTGGTGATGATTGCTGCCCTCACTCATAAATGTTGCTTTTAAAAAGCGGTGCAAACGTACATCAAAACAGTTAATTGAACAAAAAAATATAGACTACGAGAAACTACTTAACAAAATGCAAGCAATTACTGATGTTGCAAGTGTTCAACTGCCTATATCTTTGTGTTAAGATTTTTTTCATGGAGTTAATATAAACCGCCGAAGTATGGGAGTTCTTCGGCGGTTTTCTTTTTTAGAAAAATGTAATTTTTACTGATTTTTTTTGCAAGTGCTTACTGCAAATCAACTATTTTGCTAGTGTAATTTCTTGACAGCGTAACTGTGTTGTTGCTGCACGAACCATCTCCAAAATCAGCACCGATGGTTGCAATGTTTTTAGGTGTGATATCCAATTCGCCTTTAGTAAAATATTTGGCGCAACTTAAATCTTTCAACAATAAATTACTTGAGAAGATAGAAGCAGCAAATGAATTACCATCGCTGCATATACCGCTTGACGAACCAGCAATGGAAAACTTATTGCTAAAATCCATTTGCAAAGCATTACCTGCGGTTTGTGTTCGAGTAATGTTTTCATTATAAGTAATTGTGCCGCCGCTGTTTGGTTTATCAATGATTAAATTGCAAGTGTTGGTCCAACTCAAAAAGCCTTTGCTGTTAAAGGTTTGATGCGTTACAGTGGTACTACTTGAGTTTTCAATGGCATACATAGTAGTGGCTGTAAAACCCACATTATAATTTGAAAACGAAAACTGAACATCAGCATTTGCCGCTTTAAAATTGGGCGAATAATCTACAATTATTTTTCCGCTGCGAAATCTGTTATCGTGGCAAGATGAAGCTGATGAACCAAAATCAATGGTCAATCTATCATGGCTACTAATCGTATGCGATGTATCCAATGTGATGTTGCAATTGTTGCCAACATTAGTGTTATTCAGTGTTTTGGCTTGCTCTTCTAAATTTTTTAAATCGGCTGCAATGCCATTGGCTGTAATTACATCGCTCACTTCGGTTAATTCGGTGGAAGTAAAATCATCTTTTTTGCAATCAGAAAATACACTACAAAATAGGAGCGTAGAAAAAAATAAATTGGTGTAAAAGATGGGTTTCATACAACGCATTTAATAGTTTCATTGTCTAAAGATAAAAGCATATTTTTACATTACCTAAAAAAATGTGTAGATGAAAAAAATCTTACTCACTCTTGTTGCCATCCTACTTGGAATAATTTATTCAGCTAGTTTTATTCAATCTCATTCTTTAACGCCGCCAGCAGGCATGGCTTGCAACGCCAGCGGCTGCCACAATGGTAGCGGTAGCTTTGGTAGTTGCACCGATTCGATGACTATTGTGAGTAAATATATGGGGTTGCAGTTCAGAAATGTTGGCGCACCAACCAGCAACATACAAATGCTTTATGACCCAACAAATAATGTTATTGATACTTTGACCATTACACTAAAATTACCCCAAACACCCATTGCTGGATTTCAATTTTATGTATTAGATAATAATGGAAATAATGCAGGCAATTTTTTCATTGTCAATTCAACCAATACTATTATTACAGTAGGTGGCGGTGTTAGTTATATGAGTCATTATAATTCTACAAGTGGTTCAAATCATTGGACTTTTAAATGGTCGCCAAATTCATCAACAGTATTTCCAATTACATTTCATTATGCTACTGTTTGCGATTCCGCAGCAATTAGCGGAGGTGGCGGCGGAGGTGGAAGTTGTGTCCCTAATTGCACTGGTACTTCTGCTGGAACTTTTGGGGGTGGTGCTACTGACTGTAATTATTTTGACCCTCATTGTTATTTTACTTTCTATCAAACTGATTATTGCCAAGGCGATGTAATTGGGGGCGGTGTTACGTGTGTTGGTGGGTATAACTACAATGGTGCTGTTTGGGCTGATTATTTTTTTTCAGGTGCTGGAACATATTTTACTACAAGTGGTGGAGGGTGGAATACAAATATTTCAACATCCTCAGGTGAGGTAGCTGGCTCTGCTTCATATGCTTATATGTGTGGCAGTGTCGTAATGCAAAATAATCAACATAATGCTTCTCTTGCTGTTGTTCATCCTATTCCACATCCTATACCGGCAATTACCGACATAACTATTTGCAGAGGACAGCCTGTAAAATTAGGGTCTAAAAAAATGCCGAGCGTACAATATAATTGGTGGAATGGCTCATATTCTCCAGACACAGTTTATAATAGTGTTGCTTTTGCTACTTTTTCATGGACACCAAATTCATCATTAAGTAATGCTGTTGATTCAAACCCTATTGCAACTCCAACTGTTACTACACAATATATTGTGCAAACTAATGCTGGTGGTTGCATAGCACACGATACGCAAACTGTTTTTGTAAAACAACCAACCACATCATCTTTAAGTGCTGGTATTTGCAATGGCAACAATTTTGTTTTTCATGGCAAAACATTTACCACAGCTGGAACTTTTTATGACACTTTGATTAATCATGTTGGGTGTGATTCAATTGTAACGCTACATATTTTAGTGGGCAATGCTACAGCCTCTACCATTAACGATTTTATTTGTAATGGAAAAATCTATTCATTTCATGGCAGCAATTTTTCAACAGCAGGAAATTATAAGGATACTATCAGCAACTATGCAGGCTGCGATTCGATAATTACTTTGAATTTAAGTGTTCATTATCCAAGTTCATACATGATTAATAAGACCATTTGCAATAATCAATCTTATCATTTCAACGGACATAATTTGAATTCATCAGGTACTTATTTTGATACACTTCAAAACTCTGTCGGCTGCGATTCATTGATAACACTGCATTTAACGGTCAATCCAATTTCAACTTATACACTTAATCAAACTATTTGCAGCAATCAAAATTATTTTTTTAATGGTCATTCATTAAATTCATCGGGCACTTATTTCGATACACTAACAAACTATTTGGGCTGTGATTCCTTTATCACCCTGCATTTGCAGGTCAATCAAATTTCAACAAAAACAATTTTACAAACTATTTGTAGCGGCAATCATTTTAATTTCAACGGAAAAAATTTATCGCAAGCAGGAATTTATAAAGATACTTTACAAAACTATGCAGGCTGCGATTCGTTTGTTACGCTTCATTTATCGGTGCTTCCGCCAATTATCGCATCAACCACACAAGTCATTTGCAAAAATGAAACTTACCATTTCAATGGTAGAAATTTAACTCAAGCAGGCACTTATAAAGACACTTTGCAAAATGCCAACGGCTGCGATTCTATCATCACACTGTATTTGAATGTATTGCAGAATCAAAATTTCAGTCTGTCGCAAAACTTATGTGTGGGCAGCGCATTTAGTTTTCATGGAAAAAATTATACATCAGCAGGCACTTTTGCGGATACAATTTTCAGCAACACCACCTGCGATTCAATATTTACCATCACCATCAACAACCTCACAAGTGTTGATACGGCTGTGTTACAGCAAACTGACCAATTGGTTGCTCATGCAACTAATTGTCATTATCAATGGTTAGATTGCGCTGCACAAACTATTATTGCAGGCGCAATACATGATACATTGATGCCATCGCAAGCAGGTTATTATGCAGTCATCATTGCTACTATTCCTGATAATTGTGTAGATACTTCTTCGTGCCGATTTATTTATGTAACAGGCATTGAATCAGTAATAAATAAGAATGGGCAATTAAAAATTTATCCAAATCCAACAAACACCAATTTGACAATTAGTCAATTAGAAAATGAGCCAATTAAATCTATTGAAATTGAAAATGTACTCGGACAAACTTGTATTTTACTAAGCACCAATATTCATGCACCAACCACCATTGTTGATGTTTCAACTTTAACAAGTGGTATCTATTTCATCAAAACAACAGACGAAAAAGGCAATGTGAGCAACGCAAAATTTGTGAAAGAATAAATTAAAACACACTGCAGGGCAATTTGAGATACGAATAGCGTTTGCGTTTTTGATAAGTGTATTGAAATGACAATTCAATTCCACCTCTGCCAGTAGTATAAGTAGTTAAGCCCGAAAGATTAATATCATAATTCAAATACACCCTCATATTGTTTTTTGAATAACCAACAATCGGCATCAGCGCATCTTTGAAACGATACATCACACCAGCATATACATACGCTCGAATAAATTTCGAACTACTTACATTTTTTCCGCCAACCACACTCAAATCGGCTTCCATAGCCTTTTTCTGATAAGCAAAATAAAATTCAGAAAACAATTCATAATCATAATTGAACACGAAACTTTCACCCATATTGAACACTGGTTTCATTCCTAAATTATTATCATTGACATAAAATGTTTCATTTGGTTTGTTGATTTGATACACGGCAACGCCTGCATGAAAAAATCTATCGTTTTCTAAAATAGCAGAAAACTCAACACCAGCATTCACTTCAGGATAACCTAACACAGTTGCTTTGTAATTTTCTTTCGACGTAAGCACTGTGTTAAACTGCGTTCCATCCCATTGACTACCCCAATATAATTTTGTAAAATCTAAATGCTTTTGCACATAGCCCAATGAAATTCCGCCCGACAAAAAATATTTATCATAATAGTCTAACACCTGATGGTAAGCGGCACTCAACTGAATTTTAGTGGTTGATAAATTACCATCGCCAGCAGCATCTTGTGCTACAAACAAACCAAATCCGACTTTTTTAATCAGGTTATTTCGTTTTGCACCTTTGCTCATATCGCAAAAAACAGAGCCTGTATTATAAGGCACCGGAATGCTGTTCCATTGATTTTTATAATTTGCACCAATGCGCCAATCACCATTAAACAAGCCAGTTTTAGCAGGATTGAGCGAAATAGGCGAAGTGAAAAATTGTGAATAATGAATGTCTTGTGCTGATAAATTTTTACCGACAAAAAAAATAAGAAACGATATGACAGCAATTTTTTTCAATCAAAAAAAATCATCTTACTAAAGTTACATTTCCTTTCATCACTTTCTTTTCGCCAGTGATTAATGTGGCATTCAAAGTCCAAGCATAAGCTTCCATTTCTTGTGGCTTGCCTTTGTAAGTGCCGTCCCAGCCTTGATTGCGGTCGGTGGTATGAAAAACTAATTCGCCCCAACGATTATATACTTTGAAATCTACTTCTTCAATTCCGATTCCGTAAATCCTAAACTCATCATTTTCGCCATCACCATTTGGCGAAAATGCATTAGGCACACCGATATAAGGCACTTCTTCTACTTGCACTAATCTGCACATCGTGTCGTTGCAATTATTTTTTGTTTTTGCCACCAAACAAATTTTATGAAAACCCAACGGATGCCACGACTGATAAAAATCTTGTGCATTTGAAATTAATACACCATCTACAAACCATTCATAACTATCGGCATCTTGGCTAGCGTTGATGAAAGAAAAAAGCGAATCAGATTTTAAAATTGTTTTTGGTTGAATGAAAAATGAATCTATCGCAACTTGCCAAACATGCACCCATTGCGAAGTTGAATCAGCCACCACACAATCATTTGGATTGGTAACCACCAATTTAATTTTATAATCACCCACAACTGAATAATTTTTTGAAGGTGGATTTTGCAAAATGGAAGAAGTGTTATCGCCAAAATTCCAAGCATTGGTAGTTTGCCCTAAACTTAAATTAGTAAACAAAACATTTGGCAAATTGCCACATGCAGCCGTATCGCTCAAAGAAAATTTCGCAAAAGGCTGTGTAAAATAAGGGTCGATGAAAACCGTAGAAGTATCGTGTTTGTTGCATTTGTTGGTATCAGTTGCAATTAAAATCACGGTGTAATGCAACGTATCGTTATAAATGAAATTAAAATTAGATTGGGTTGATGTATTTCCATTTCCTAAATACCAAATCACTGAAGTGGCATTATTATTCAATGCTGTAAATTGCACCGAAAGCGGCGAACAGCCTGTAGTTGGTGATGCTGAAGCAATGGAATGCACATAACTGGTATCAGTTCTGACGTGCATTTTAAAAGTATCCGACTTGTTGCAAGTGTTGCTATCATTAGTAATTAAGGTTACTAAAAAAACACCCAACTGATTGTAAATATGATTTGGTGATGCTGCTATAGAAGTAGTTCCATCACCAAAATTCCATTGATAATTTAATGCGTTGAAACTTGAATCGTGAAACTGAATGTTTAAAGGCAAGCACCCAAAAGTGTTGAGTGGTGAGGCTTTTGCTTTGGTAAAAAAACTATCTACAAAAATGGTTACACTGAATGTATCCGTTGAATCGCAGGCGTTATAATTCCATGCAATCAATTTTGCGATGAAAGTTCCGCTGTGAATATAAGTGTGTGTGATGTTCAAGGAAGAATTATTGTGAGGAGTTCCATCGCCGAAATCCCAATAATAACCAGAAGCGTTATTTGTAAATCCATTAAAAATAAATGGCGCAGGCAATGAGCAAGTATGCGTTCTGTTGACATGAAACGAATCAGCAACATTGAATAATCCAACATGAACAACCACACTCATCGAATCGTGTCTGTAACAAATGGAAGTATCATTTACCACTAATTTTACCACATACGAACCTGCCGAAACATAGCTATGAAAAGGGTTTTGAGCTGTTGATGAACCGCCATCACCAAAAGTCCAATAATAATTTGTAGTAGAAAAATTATTGCTTGATGAAAAATGAATGGGTGAATTTTTACACAAAGTATCGGGTGGTAAAATTATTTTGGCATGCACCGAATCATTTCGACAAACGATGTTTAGATAAACGGTGTCGTGAATATTGCAAGTGCTTGAATCGGTGGCAATTAATTGTACATGATAAGTTCCTGAATTTACAAAAGTGTGAGTTGGGTTTCGGGTAGTATCAATGGGGCTTCCATCGCCAAAATTCCATTTGTAATAAGGTACTAATGAAGTGCAATTAAATTGAACAAAAAATGGTTTGCAATTGAATGAATCAGGCGAAGCCGCAATAGTTGTAGGCGATGTAACAAACATTCGGAACGCAGCCAAATTGCAATTGAAGCTGTTGTTGGTAGATGAATACGCATTTGGAGTAGCTTGCAACAAAGAATTGCCGCCACAACCCGAGCATATTGCACCATAGATATAGCCATTCTTATCAAAGCGATTGGTGCCACCATCCACATGTTCAATACTTCCGTTGCCACCGTAATAGCTGCCAAAAACTAAAGAATGTAAATTCATTCCCAACACCATAATATAAAAATCAGAAGCTGTTGCCTCATCTGTAGTAGTTTGGATGGCATTGGCAGTTAGCGGCATGTTGGGCATTTGCCCAGGACCAAAATTTTGTAATACATTATTTGAATTGTAGTAGGTGAAAAAATAGCCGCCCCAACCTGCCAAATACACATCGCCACTGGCGCAATGGTCAACCGTAAATGCAACAGGTGAAATATTTGGTGAACCACTTCCATTGCCCACAACTGTCGATACTACTATGTTTGAGAGCGTTGGATTAAATTCTGTAACAAATTGACCACTACCTGCATTGCTGTAAACACTGCCTACTACTGGATATGCGCCCGATGTTTGCCCAAAAATATACGGATTATTATAGCGGTCTAATTTCACAAAATAACTTTGGTCATATTGATTGGTACCAACAAATGTGGATGCCAATAATGAAGTGCCTGTTGCATTCAAATGAAATAAAAAACCATCGGCTGTTCCACCTTGATAAGTTGTATTGTATGCGCCCGAAGTAGTAGGAAAATTAAGGCTTTCGGTGCCACCTGTTACAAAAACAGTGTTATTCGTATTATCAACATCCAACGAATAACAAGCATCATTCAAAGTGCCACCCATATAAGTTGCCCATGAAAGCGATGTTAAATTAGCGTTGAATTTCATCACTACACCATCTTGTAAACCACCGCCAAATGTATGTTGGTAGCAGCCTGTGGTAACTGGGAAATTGGATGACATGGTGCAGGCTGCTAAATAAATATTTCCGCTGGCATCCAAGTTTACTTCGCCTCGTGCATCATCGCCGTAATTTCTTTTTAAAGAACCTAAATTCAATTCTAACGGACTATAATTTATGCCATCTGCATTACTTCCACCAATATAAGTAGAGCCAATTAAGGCACTTCCAGCAGCATTAAATTTTGTAATCACAATATCAGCACTACCATGATTGGTATTTTGATAGCAACCTGAAGTGACAGGATAATTGGTGGAATAACTTCTTCCAAAAACTATCAATTCGTTGTTTGGTGTTACGATTAAACTATTGGCATAATCATTATCCGAACCACCTAAAAAAGTGGAATAAATCATGGCTGTTCCAGTACTATTAAATTTAGCAATACTCATATCGCCGAAATATGGATTCCAATTCGCATAGATGGAATCACCGCCACCATATTGCGTTTGAAACGCACCTAAGGTAGTCGGATAACCACTGTTTCCCCATGAATAACCTAAATAACCACTTCCAAATCCAACTAAATTAGTTGCAATACCTGCTGCATAAAGATTTCCAGCATTATCATAAGTAGCTGATGAACCCCAGTTATCAGTTGTGCTACCCGTGTAAGTGCAAAAAATAAGTGTAGGGTCAATGATTAATTTTTGTGAATGGTCATAATCACTTAATTTGAAACTGATTTCATTGTGTTTTAAAATAAATTCGGATGGAATAATTTTCTTTTGTCCATCAATAATTTGATAAGTATAAGGTGCTTGTTCAATCAATTCATTCACCGATGTTTTGATGTGTAGCAATCCATTCTTCAATTTTATTTCACCTGCATTATTATATTTTATTTTCACCAAAGCAGCATCAGCAAAGGGTTGTACCTCTAATTCGTATTTCAAACTATTCCCAATACTGCTGTATTTCAAATTAATGCCTTGATACAAATTTTCATACACCACATTTTTATACAAATGCACATGCGATGCCCAATGTTCAGGCTGGTTGCCGGTAAAATAATTGTGGTATTCCTTAAAAGTATCTTGCCCTTTTATTTTCACATCAGCATTCTCATTTAAAAATTCCATGCTAAACGCATGCAGATGAATAATGTCACCAACCTTTACTGAATGATGCGGATGCTCAAATTTATGAGCATCTTCTTCTTTAATAAATTGATAAGTGATTTTGTTTTTTTCAAAAAAGGCCGAACCAAAAGGCAAGTTGGTTTTAAACAAAATTCCATCCCACCATTGTTTTTTATTTTCGATAAATTGTAATTGAGTTCGCTCAATATGCGGAGCAATAGCCACTTTAGGCGGTTGTGAAAAACCGAAAAAAGCAGTTAGTGAAAATACAAAAATGAAAAGTAAGGTTCTTCTCATGTTTAGGGTGTAATGGATGAATGCAATTTACACATTTTTTTTGACTGAACAATCAAAAAAATACTGCATTTTAAATCAAGGAGCAACGATTAAAGAAAAATAACTTTGTTGATAAAAATCCCAA
Source organism: uncultured bacterium (assembly GCA_903857255.1). GTDB lineage: Bacteria > Bacteroidota > Bacteroidia > Chitinophagales > CAIODY01 > CAIODY01. The sequence goes on along the minus strand of CAIODY010000037.1, from coordinate 31,103 downwards.
CCATCATTAGGCAATTCAACAGGCGTATTGTGTTGATTGTCCTGTGTATAAAATCTAAAATAAACTGGCTGTCCGTTGGGCAATGAAGCAGTGTTTACCGTAAAATAATAATAATATGGTTGATGAGTTTTGAATAAATTATCCATCCAAATTGGCGAAGTAACATTACTTAAATTATTAGCAACAACACTCCCAAAACCAATAGGATTGGCACTGAATTTTATTTGATTATTGATGAGTTGTAATGGCGTTTGCACATCATCATATACACCAAACCAAATGGTTAATTGTGTATTATTTGGCACTAAAAATGGCATAAAAGGATTACCTTTTCTAATCGTATCAACACGATACGGATTTCCCGAAACAACAATGGTAGCAACTATTCCGAAGGTTTGCGGATTTGCATTTGGTTGATTTGCTACATTGCTAAACATATCAGGAGCACCGCTATTTATCCAGTTGGTAATTTGCAAAATCTGACGAGCTGAAAGCATACTATCATATAATGGCATTCGCCCTAAAACTGTGTCTTTAGTAGTGATTCGATAATGTAACCAACTCATCGTAGCATCAAAAGGTTTCACTCTGTAAACAAAAGTATGGGATGAGTTATTTTTTGCAACAGGCTGCAAAACCATTGTATTGTAAGCACTTTGAACAGTCCTGAAATCTGGCTCAAATGAGCCATCGTGGCAGCCTGGCATGGCACAACGAGCTTGAAAAATATATTGATGCAACCCAACAAAACTAAAACTATCAATTTTTGGCGAAGTAATATTTGACGGATAAGAAATGTGTGAATAAGGATTGTCAGGCAATGTAGTTGTTGTTCCTTCAACAGTTTCTTTTTTGCAAGAAAACGTAATGACAACTACCATTAAAAAAATAATTATAACCAAAACAGATTTTCTCATGCTTGAAAAAATTTGAAAACAAAGTAAAACATTATTAGCAATTTCGCAAAAAAAAATAATTGGCTGAATTTCAATATAGAACCATTAAAACTGCTACAATAGCTGAATTTAGTGACCGTGGCAGCAGGTTCATTGCGTTTGCATTTCCAATAAATTCAACAGAAGATTTCAAAAAATATTTGCAACAATTAAAAACCGAACATCCAAAAGCAGTGCATCATTGCTTTGCATATCGCATAGGAAATGATAAAAACAATTTTCGCAGCAGCGATGACGGCGAACCAAGTGGTACAGCAGGTAAACCGATTTTAAATCAAATTGATTCTAAAAATCTAACCAACATTTTAGTTGTTGTGGTAAGATATTTTGGTGGAATTTTATTGGGCGTTCAAGGCTTAATCAATGCTTACAGAACGGCAACAGCATTGGCTTTGAGCAATGCTGAAATTATTACGAAATCAATTGAAAAAGAGATTTTGGTGGAATGCGATTATACGCAATTAGGCGAAGTGATGAACATTGTAAAAGCAAATTCGCTGAATATTATTTCCAAAAAAATTGAATTGTTTTGCGAAATTAATGTCGCAATTCCGCTTGAGAATTTTGAAAACATTTTAAACAAATTGCAACATCTAAAGAGTGTAAGTCTAAAAAATATCGAATGAAAAAACTGTTACTAATTGTTTTATTCACAAGCCTTGAAACTATTGTCAACGCTCAATCTTACAACATTCCAAATTGGGGTAATCAAAAAGTAATCAATGGTTATCACGAAAGAATTAGCGGCGAAATTTTGCCTTACATTTCTATGCACAGCGACATCATCAATCATTCATTGTTGACTCGATGCAACGATGGAAAAATGAAAATTGAATGGCAAACCGACACCATAAATTTTTCTGGAAATCAAAAATACGTTTACGTTATCTGGGTTTTTGCACACTCTACAGGTACCAATTCCGGCACTCGTTTTTTTGATTTTTTTGTAAATGACAATTTCAAAATAAAAATCAAAACGTTGCAAAAAAAATATCCGCCGTATCAAGTTTTTAACTCGTCAAACGATAGTACAGCCTTACTTTACGATTATCAAAAGAAAGATATTTTCGGCGATTTACATGGCTATGCAATTTTAAAAATTGAAACAAAAAATCTGAAAAATCATGCACCATTAAAACTAAAATTAGTGGGCAATAATCAACAAAGCGAAGATTGGATGATGGCTTATCAATTTGAATACAAAAATCAAATCAGGATAAAACCATTTCCTTTTGAGTTTCAAAATAATCATGAACAGGTTTTGAACTTCAAGATTTTTGATGTGGATGATAATAAAAAAATTACCATCAAAATTAATGACAGAAGTGTTGAGAAAAGTTTTTCAACCAACTACAATGATTTTAACATCAACATTCCAAAAGTATCTTCCACAAAGCATTTACACATCGTTGTAAATAATTCTGATAGAAAACTATTAGACACGATTTTAAAAATAGAACCTGTTGTTTATCGTGAAATTTATTTACTCCCACATTCACACAATGATATTGGTTATTCACATTTGCAGGAACAAGTGGAGCAAATTCAAAATCAGAATATCATCCTTGCACTTCGGCAAATTAAATTAACTGAAAAAAGCAAAGCGCCATTTAAGTGGAATATAGAATCAGCTTGGGCTGTAGAGAATTTTCTGAAAATTGCAACGCCTCAACAACGCCAAGATTTTTTTGAAGCGGTGAAGAAAAATCAAATCGGATTATCTGCGTTTTATGCCAATGAATTAACAGGTTTGATGACGCAAGATGAATTGAATTGGACAGTTGATTATGCTGCAAAATTGAGAACCGATTTTCAACTACCAATTAAAAGTGCAATGCAGAGCGACATTCCAGGCATGAGCTGGGGAATAGTGAGTGCGTTAGCAAAACACGGGATAAGATATGTGAGCCATGCACCAAATTACATGGAGCAATTTCCAGCCCATGGCGATAGAATTGGAAACACTTTGATTGAACAAGCCGATAAAATGTTTTGGTGGAAATCGGTGAGTGGAAAAGACAGCGTTTTGTTTTGGACTTGTGGCAAAGGTTATTCTTCTTTTCATGGTTTTAAAGCTGGTGACATCAACGAACGTGGGCAAGAAAAAATTGGCAATTACATGGATGAATTGCAGCGCAACAAGTATCCTTATTCAATTGTGCAATGGCGCTACAACATAGGCTCCGACAATGGTCCAGTTGATTCTTCTCTTTCTGCTTTTGTTGAAAAATGGAATGAAATGTATGCTTCGCCAAAAATAAAAATTGCCACTACCAATGAAGTGTTTGAAGATTTTGAAAAAAAATATGGCAAGCAAATTCCTGTGCAAAGCGGCGATTTTACTGGCTATTGGGAAGATGGTGCCTACAGTTCGTCAACAGAAGAAGGCGATGCAAGAATAGTAAGTTTGAAAATTTCAGCGTTGGAAAAATATGCCAACCAACATCAAATAAAATTAGATGAACAACTTTTATATCGAGCAAAAAGAAGCATCGTGATGTGGCACGAACACACTTGGGGCGCATGGTGTAGCATCAGCGCACCTAATGATACTTTTACAATCAAGCAATGGAATTATAAAAAACGATTTGCGGATTCGGCACAATATTATTTTGATATTTTGTCGAAAAATATTCATCTACAATCAAACAATTCTTCATCCTACAAATGGGAAAATTTGGGACAAATTCCATCAAAAGAAATTGACCACGAAGTAGTGTTTTTTATTAATGGAATGAACCCTGACAGTGTAGTTGATGTGAACTCTTCTAACGCAGGAAAGTTTATGGATAGCTTGCAGATAAAAGTGAGATTTGATAAAAAAGAAAGTCTTTTTCATTTTAGATTTAATTTTTTCAAAAAAAATAATTTAGATAAGGAGGCGATGCACATTGAATTGAACAATAGCGAAATCACCAACCCAACTTACAGAATCAGCGTTGATAGCAGCTTTTATATCCCTTGTAAACAACAAATTAATGGTGCAAACAAAGATTATTTTGCAGCACAAACTTGGATTGATGTGTCGAATGACACCACTGGTGTAACGTATTTTTGCCCCCAAGCCAACTTATACGAATTGGATAAAATTGAAAGTGAAATGCGTTCGGATTATGGAAAAGTATGGACAAATGACTGCCCGAAAACTTCAACTTTCTTTTTGTACGCACTAAATAATTATTGGCATACCAACTACAAAGCATCACAATCGGGGCGAATGCAATTTGATATTTATGTACAAGAGCATCAAGCATTTGATTTGAAAAAAGCTCAACAATTTGTTCGAAAAATTATTGACGAAGAAATTTGCAAATAATGCAGCCCAATAAAAATTCTTTATCCGAATACAGTTACAATCTGCCACCAGAGCGAATTGCACAACATCCACTTGTACAACGTGATGCTTCAAAATTATTAATTTATGAAGATGGGGAAATTGAAGAAAACACATTTTCAAACCTTGCAAATTTTCTTTCCGAAGATTCATTTTTAGTGTTTAACAACACCAAAGTTATTCATGCTCGAATGTTGTTTGACATTGGTAAAAACAAACCGATTGAGATTTTTTGCTTAGAACCTGTTGCGCCGTTTTCGCAACAAGAGTTGGCAATGAATGTGCAGCAATCCTGCATTTGGCGGTGCTTTGTGGGCAATGCAAAAAATTGGAATGAAAATATTTTGTTAGAAAAAACTTTAGAAATTGAGAACGAGAAAGTCATCGTAAGAGCAAAAAAAGTTGAAAAAGAAAAAGATAGTTTCTTGATTGAATTTAATTGGAGCGGTAATTTTTCTTTCGGAAAAATTTTGGAAGCCATTGGTTTGTTGCCGCTTCCGCCTTACATCGAACACAAAGCTGATGATGCAGATGAAGAACGTTATCAAACCATTTATGCCCAGCAAAATGGCGCAGTTGCTGCTCCCACAGCAGGTTTGCACTTCACTAAAAATGTTTTTGATGATTTAGGAAAGAAGAAAATTGAAGTCGGTTATGTTACACTGCATGTTGGTGCTGGTACTTTTTTGCCGATGAAATCTGACAATGTTTTAGAACATGCAATGCACAAAGAAAATATTTTGGTGGAACAAAAATTGGTTGAACAATTAAAATCAAAAAATGAAATTGTAGCTGTTGGAACTACATCTTTAAGAACACTGGAAAGCCTTTATTGGATTGGTTTTCGGCTGATTCAAAAAGAAAAAAATCCTTTTTTTGTGCCGCAATTTTATGCTTTAGAAAATCAACATTTACAAATTTCAAAAGCAGATTCGATGCAAGCAATTTTGAATTATTTGCAAGAAAATAATTTGTCGAAAATTGAAGCTGCTACACAAATCATGTGTTTGCCGAGCTATCAATTTAAAATGGTGAAACGTGTCATCACCAACTTTCATCAACCCAAAAGTACACTGCTGTTGCTGATTGCAGCGTTTGTTGGTGATGATTGGAAACAGATTTACAACTTTGCGTTAGCAAATAATTTTCGATTTTTAAGTTATGGTGATAGCAGTTTATTAACTTTAAGAACTTCATTTTAACCGCATGAAAAAATACATTTTTGTTCTCGTTTTGTTGGTATTGCAAACATCTAATTTAATGGCGTTTCATCTTTTTAAAAGATATCCAAAAAGTGCTGTAAGCAACTATGTGGTTGAGGTTCATCAAAATTCTAAAAACACTTTGCTGAATGTGAAATATGTGGTTTATAACAATCCAACCATCAAAATTCAATTGCTGGATAAAGATTGTAATCGCATTCAAGAGCTGTGTAATGAAAAACAAAAAAGTGGCTTTCAACAAATTTTTTACGACATCAGTTTTTTGCCAAAAGGCAATTATATTGTCGATTTGAATGGTGCTCAGAAATTGGTGATGAAAAATTAAATCGACAAATTGATTTTGAAAAATTAATTTTGTTGCAATGCTTCAAATAACTTTTCTCGGCACTGGCACATCACAAGGCATCCCTATGATTGCCTGCCCATGCCCAATTTGCCAATCGACCAACTCCAAAGATAAACGATTGCGTTCATCGGTGATGATTGAATGCGATGGACAAAATTTGGTGATTGATACTGGACCAGATTTCAGAACGCAAATGTTGAGAGAGCATGTAAAAACGCTAAATGCAATTTTGTTTACGCATCAACACAAAGACCACACGGCTTGCTTAGATGATGTGAGAGCGTTTAATCATTTTATGAAAATGCCGATGCCTGTGTATGGCTCTGCTCATTGCTTAGCGGCTGTTAAACACGATTTTGAATACGTGTTTAGCGGTAATAAATATCCCGGAATTCCAGAAATAAATTTGCATGAAATTTCAAAAAACAATTTGTTTGAAGTGTGTGGTTTGAAAATAATTCCGATTGAGGTGTTGCATTACAAATTGCCTGTAATGGGCTACCGCATTGGCGATTTCACCTACATCACCGATGCAAATTTTATTGAAGAAAAAGAATTGGAGAAAATAAAAGGCTCAAAAATTTTGGTGCTAAATGCTTTGCGAAAAGAACATCACGTTTCTCATTTCACTTTAGATGAAGCGATTGCGATTGCACAAAAAATTGGCGCAGAAAAAACTTACTTTACACACATCAGCCACCAGCTTGGTTTGCATGATGAAGTAAGCAAAGAATTGCCACCGAATATTTTTTTGGCGTATGATGGTTTAAAAATTTCTTTAGAATAATTTTGATTAAATCTTATTTTTGAAAACAACAAATTTGAAATGGATAAGCATTTAGAAACACAAATCATCAACTACATGAAACCTTATGAGCCTAATAAAATAGGCATCTTTGGGTCGTTTGCACGAAATGAACAAACCGATAAAAGTGATATCGATGTGCTGGTTGATTTCAAAAAAAAAGTTTCATTTTTCGAGTTAGGTAAAATTCAAGTTGAATTATCTGACCTTATCAAAAGAAATGTTGACCTTGTTACCGAACGCTCGATGCATCCCAAATTAAAGACGTATATTTTAAAAGATTTAAAAATCATTTTTGGATGATTAAAAACGATTTTCTTTTTTTGGAACACATTTTAGAAAGCCTTTTGAAAATTGAGAAATACACAATGAATATTTCTTACGATACTTTTTTAGAAGATACTTTAATTTATGACGGTGTGGTAAGAAATTTTGAAATCATTGGCGAAGCTTCTAAAAATATCAGCAATGATTTTAAAAACAATCACAATTCAATTCCTTGGAAAAGCCTTACTGGTATGCGAAACATCCTGATTCACGAATACTGGGGATTGGATTCGATAGCAATTTGGGATACCATTAAATTTGATTTACCCAATTTGAAAGAGAACATCATTTTACTTTTAAACGACAAAAAATAATTTCTAAAAACTAATTAACCAACAACCCATTTAACCAATAAACTACAACATGGCAAATAATTTTTTTCGTACAAAATCTGTTGAACGAATTTTACAAGAAAGCGAATCGGGTACGCATCAGCTCAAGCGCACATTGGGTTTGTGGTCGTTGATTGCGATTGGAATTGGTTGCATTATTGGCACAGGAATTTTTGTTTTAACAGGAAAAGTTGCCATCGAAAATTCTGGTCCCGGCATTATGATTTCATTCGTTATCTGCGGAGTAGCCTGTATTTTAGCAGCTTTGTGCTATGCCGAGTTTGCTTCGTTCATTCCCATCGCAGGCAGCGCCTACACTTATTCCTACGCCACTATGGGCGAATTAGTGGCTTGGATTATCGGTTGGGATTTGATTTTAGAATATGGTTTATCCACATCAGCAGTGGCAAGCGGTTGGAGCAGCCATTTTGTAAACTTCATCGATTTAATTTCGGCGCATAGCCTCAAAGTGCCCGAAACATGGGCACTCACACCATTCGAGCCCACTTTTGCAAAAGATGCTGCAGGAAATATTTTGAAAGATGCGGCAGGTCATGCCACCACAATTGGGCATGGCATTATGAATTTGCCAGCCATGTTTATTTCCATTGCCATCACACTTTTATTGATTTTAGGAATCAAAGAATCAGCTCGATTTAACAACATTATTGTCATCATCAAAACCTCGGTGGCATTGTTTTTCATCGGTGTTGGTATCATATTTATTAACCCCGAAAATTGGCATCCTTTTGTTCCAGCATTTATTCCAGATGGAACAGTAAATACAGTGAATGCTAACTCCACTCCGCTGTGGCAATGGCTTATTCATTTATTTGGTGGCACGGTGCAAACTGGCTTTGGTGGCTGGAGTGGCATCTTTATGGGCGCAGCAGTTATCTTTTTTGCTTACATTGGTTTTGATGCAGTTTCCACCACAAGTGAAGAAGCAAAAAATCCAAAACGCGATGTGCCACGAGCAATTATTTGGAGCTTATTAATTTGCACCATCTTGTACATATTGATGAGTGCTGTGTTTACAGGCATTGTAAAATGCGATGGCACTTTAAAGTTTGATGAATTGGGCACTTTCAAAGGTGCGCCATTGGCTTATGCATTTTCAAAAGTAGATGCTTCGTGGGTAAATAAAATTGCCTTGTTTTTGGTTGAAATAGGCGGATTATGCGGCATTACAAGCGTTTTGTTGGTAACACTTTTAGGACAATCACGAGTTTTTTATTCGATGAGCAAAGACAAATTATTGCCCGAATGGATTGCTCAAATTCACCCAAAATTTCAAACACCTTGGATTGGAACGGCCATCACTGGTGGTGTTGTAAGCCTTGTTGCTGGCTTTGTTCCGCTGGATACAATTGCTGAAATGGCAAACATCGGCACTTTGTTTGCATTCGTTTTAGTTTCGGCTGGCATCATTTATTTGCGTAAAAATCAACCCGAAAGAATTGCATCTTTTAGAACGCCATTTGTTCCATTCGTTCCTGTTTTAGCCATTCTGTTTTGCTTTGCATTAATGCTAAGTTTACCAGCCATGACATGGGTTCGATTCTTTGTGTGGATGGCAATAGGCATGGTGATTTACATTTTTTACGGTGCAAAAAATAGCAGACTGAATGATAAATAATTTTATCGTTTTCAAATTCTGCTTATGAAAAAACTCAACTTATTTGATGCTACACTAATTGTGGCAGGCAGCATGATTGGCAGCGGCATTTTTATTGTAAGTGCTGATATGGCAAGGACTGTGGGCGGTGCAGGTTGGTTGTTGTTACTTTGGATTTTAGCTGGTGTGATGACTTTATTAGCCGCATTAAGTTATGGCGAATTAGCTGGCATGATGCCCAAAGCTGGCGGACAATACACTTATTTAAAAGAAGCCTACAATCCGTTTGTTGGATTTTTATATGGTTGGACATTATTCACCGTAATTCAATGCGGCACTATTGCTGCGGTTGCGGTTGGTTTCTCAAAATTTGTTGGCGTATTTTTTCCTGCATTAAGCGAAAATAATGTGTTGCACGATTTTGGATTTTTAAAAATCACTGGGGCGCAAATGCTTGGTATTGCTATGTTAGCGGTCTTGACGTTTTTAAATACTAAAGGTATTCAGTATGGAAAAATCATCTTGAGAATTTTCACTTCGGCAAAATTGATAGCTCTTTTTGGTTTGATTTTTTTAGGATTATTTTTTGCAACAGATGCTACTATCTGGCAAAACAATTTACACCATTTTTGGAATGCCGAAACTTTTTCCATTGATAAAAACAATCATCAAGTAATTTCTTCATCGCTCTCAAACTTAGGATTGATAATGGCTTTGGGTGTGGGTATGGTTGGCAGTTTATTTAGCAGCGATGCTTGGAATAACGTAACTTTTATCGCTGGTGAAATTGAAAATCCTAAAAAAAATATTCCACGAAGTTTGTTGATTGGTGTTTCCATCGTAACCGCTATTTACATTTTAGCCAACATCGCTTATTTAAAATTACTCCCTTTTTTCGGCTCTCCCAATTCAACTTCTTTGAAAGAAATGGGAATCATGTTTGCACCAAATGATAGAGTTGGTGTATCAGCAGCAAATATGTTGTTCGGCTCCATCGGCACGTCCATCATGGCTTTGCTGATTATCATTTCTACATTTGCTTGTAACAATAATTTGATTTTAGCAGGTGCAAGAGTGTATCAACAAATGGCGATGGACAATTTATTTTTTGAAAAAATGAAAAACAACAACAGTAAAAATGTGCCTGCATTTGCGTTGTGGATTCAATTTGTTTGGTGCAGTATTTTATGTCTTTCAGGAAAATACGGCGACTTATTAGACTATGTAATTTTCGCCGTTTTGATTTTTTATATTCTCACCATCGTTGGTGTTTTTATTTTGCGAATTAAAAAACCAAATGCTGATAGACCTTACAAAACCTTTGGCTATCCTGTGTTGCCAGCCATTTATATTTTAATGGCGTTGTTGATTTGCATTGATTTATTAATCATGAAACCAAATTATTCTTACCCAGGTTTGGCAATTGTTGCGTTAGGAATTCCAGTTTATTTTGTTTGGAAAAAATTGAAATCAGTCAATTAAAAAGTAATAGACAATTTAACTTCACTTGTTGAATCCTTGCGCTGATTTTCGATTTTTTTGAATCTACAATCGTTTAATTTGCACCACAAATTTTATAGCAATGAAAATCAGAAGTAAAGTTTTATTACTGATAACTACTTATTTAATCTTATTTATTGGGAGCGTTGCCTTTTTTATTTATACGGTTACTGATAAATCAAAAGTGATTTTAGAGCAACGAATGAATGAGAACAGAAAAGAAGTTAGAAAGGCGATTGATAACAATTTGAATTTTTTAAAAGTATTTATTGATGATGATACACGTTGGGATGAAATGGCTGATTTTGCTCATAGCCGAAAAGATTCTGCATGGATGAACGGTAGCTTTAATGAAGCTGCTATGAAACAAGGTGTGAAATATGTTACTGTGCTTAATAATGAAATGCATCCTATTTATTTCAAAGATATTAAAACTGCCAAAAATGAAAACTGGTTCGATTGCAATAATGAAAATAACAAAAAGCTATTCGATAATCATCACCAAAGAAATTTTTTCATCAGCTATAATAATCAATTAATTTGGGTAATCACTTCGCCTATTCAATCATCTGTTGATGCTGAACACAAAAACAAACCAAGTGGTTATATGGTAGTTGGTGAATTGATTGATAACAATAAATTGTTTGAAATTCAAAACATGATTACTTCAACAACTATTGAATTAATTGGCAAAAATGATTTTCAAAATCAAGCAGCACAGCTTAATACAAAAACGGGTGACATAATTTATTACGAACCAATTCAAGATATCAACGGAAAGGTTGCTGCTGTTTTTAGAGTAAAAAAAACCTCCTCCATACTTATTAAGTTCAATCAACTATTTAGCGATTCCCTTTTTCTATTCGTTAATGGTTGTATTGTATTAATGATGTTGCTGTTTTATTTATTTAATCGCTGGGTAAATACACCCTTATCAAAAATTGAAACTGCCTTGCACGAAGGCAATAATGATTCGATTGAAGATTTGCAAGACAACAAATCTGAATTCGGTGAAGTGGCTCGATTGATTAATCAATCGAATCATCATCAGCAATTATTAGAACAGGAAGTTGAAACCCGAAAAAAATCGGAGCATGCTTTAAAGAATGCGCTGGAAGATGTTAAAGTGGCAAACTACGAAAAAGATAAAGCTGAACAAGCTGATTTAGCTAAATCACTTTTCTTATCTACCATGAGTCATGAAATCCGTACACCAATAAATGGTGTGATTGGCATTGCTCATTTGTTATTAGCCGAACATCCAACTGCGAGCCAAGAACGATATTTGAAATTGTTAGAGTTTTCAGCCAAACACTTGAAATCATTGGTGGATGACATTTTAGATTTTTCAAAAATCGAATCAGGGAAAATCGAATTCGCAAAAGTGAGTTTCAATTTAAGTTCGTTAGTGCAAGATATTTATTTAACGCATCAATTAAGAGCGTTAGAAAAAAAGATAGAACTAAAAGTAATTCACGATGATAATTTGAAAAATTATTTGGTGGGCGATAATTTGAGATTGAGTCAAGTTATAACCAATTTGATTTCCAATGCTATCAAATTTACTGAAAGAGGTTTTGTGTCAATTCAATATTCTATTGCCGAATCAACACCCACTGAAATGATTATTCATTTCACCGTGAAAGATACTGGTATAGGTATTTCAGCAGACCATATTGATTCCATCTTTACACATTTCACACAAGCGAATATGGAAATCAACAGGAAATATGGTGGCACTGGTTTGGGTTTAGCCATCAGTCAGAAATTGATTGAAATGCAAGGTGGAAATATTTCGGTGGATAGCACTTTAAATGAAGGTTCAACATTTCATGTGAGTATGAAATTCGGCATTGGTGCTACCCTAAATGACGATTTAAAAATCAAACAATCAACGTATAAAAAAGACTTAGATAAAATGAATGTATTGGTTGCCGAAGACAACAACATCAATGCTTTTGTGGTGAAACAATTTTTATCGAAATGGAATGTGGGCAGAATGGATTTTGCCATGAATGGGCAAGAAGCATTGGATAAATTAAATGCTAATGATGATTATGATATTGTGTTGATGGATTTGCAAATGCCATTGGTGGATGGTTATGAAGCCACCAAACAAATCAGAGCGCATGCCAATTCGAAAATTAATAAAATACCCGTGATTGCTTTGAGTGCTGATGCTTCATCGGACACAAAAAACAATACCAAATCATTTGGCTTCAACAGTTATATTACCAAACCATTTGACCCTGATGAATTGTTTCGTGAAATGATTAAAACTACTGTGGGGTATTTAGTTTCTGAAATTTTATGCTTAGTTTTAATTATTATTAATCAAATTAAAACACATAGACACAGTAGAAAAATGCAAAGCATTTGACTGTTGTTTTTCTAACTAAATCCTTGGTTTAATACAAGGGCAACTTAGAAAAATAAATTTTCCACATAGCAGTATAACTAAAACCTGATTATTTTTTATTTTCTATGTGCCTATGTGTTTTTGTATTTTTGCGAAGCATGAAAAACAAATTGTTGGTGGTATTGATAATAGCAATGATGAGCAGCCATGCTGGTGCCCAACCATTTTATAAAAGAATAGATACGCTGCAAGTATCTAATGGCGCACATCATTTGAAATTTCCTTTTGCTGGCGGATTGAACAATGCACAGTTTTCAGTCATCAATTTAAACCAAGATACTTTCCCTGATTTGTTTGTGTTTGACAGAAGCGGCAACAAAATTTTGTGCTTCATCAATCAAGGGATTCATGATTCGGTAGCTTATCAATATTATCCTGAAGCAGAAAAATGGTTTCCGCAAAACTTAAGCGGCTGGACATTAATCAGAGATATGAATTGCGACGGCGAAGGCGATATACTCACCTCCAATGGTCCTTATTTGAATTTATACATGGCTCATCGAAATGTGGATGGCACTTTAAGCTATCAACTCAAGAATTTTTATCAAAGTGGAGTAGGGTATGTGCCATTCGTAACCTATTATATTAATGGAGGCACGAGCGGAAATATTTTTTCAACTGAAACTGATATTTGTGCCATTGAAGATTTGGATGGTGATGGCGATTTAGACATACTCACCTTTGACCAAACCAGCATGATTTGGGAATATAAAAATATGCAAGCCGAAGATGGCATGTTATGTACGGATAGCATACGGTTTCAAAATACCAGTTGGTGTTGGGGGCATTTGCAAGATAATATTGGGCGAAGTGTTTCATTGGGCATCAATTGTGTCATCCCCCGATTAGGTGCGCCTAAGCATATTGGCAACACTATCACCGCTTATGATATAGATGGCGATGGTGTAAAAGATATTATCAAAGGCAATATCTCATGGAGCAATTTAAGTGCTTTGTATAATCATCCGCAAAGCGGCTTAGATAGCATTTATGCACAGGATACTTTGTTTCCATCTAACAGTCATCCTTTTAATACTGACCAATTTGCTGCGCCTTTTGTGGTAGATGTCAACAATGATAAACATCCTGATTTAATTGCTGCGCCCAATGCCCAATATTTTTCAGAAAACAGAACCTGTGTGAGTCTTTATAAAAACACAGGCATAGCCAGCATGCAACCTTTTCAGTGGGTGAGCGATAGTTTTATGGTAGATGAAATGATTGATGTAGGCGAAGGCAATTTCCCTGCTTTGTTCGATTACAATAATGATTCATTGCCCGATTTAATAATGGGCAGCAATGGTGCTTACGATTCCATTAGCAAAACATTTATTGCCCGATTATATCTCTATCAAAACACAGGCACAAAAAACGATGCACAATTTCATTTGGTGAGTAAAGATTGGTTGCAATTAAGCTCACTGCATAAACGAATGTTAGCTCCCTGCTTTGGCGATGTGGATGGCGATGGCTTACCCGATATGTTATTAGGCAATGATTCAGGCAAAATCATGTTGTATAAAAATATGGGTTGGAGTGCATCACCACAATTTGTGTTGCAAAGCAGTAATTACCAAAACATCAACCTCATCAATTCATCTATGCCGCAACTGATTGATTTGAATGGCGATAACTTGCTCGATTTGGTTTGCGGAAAGCAAGATGGCAGGCTGGCTTATTTCCAAAACACAGGCACGGCTACTAATGCCATCTTCAGCAAACAAACCGATTCGCTCGGCAGGGTGAACGTGATTGAAAATGGTGACTTGTGGGGCTATTCAGCACCTTGCTTTGTACATTTTTCGCCTACTGCACCATTAAGTTTGTTAGTAGGCAATAAATACGGCAAAGTATATCAATACGAAAACATCAGCAACAACCTCACTGGCACATTTATGTTGCAAAGCAATAATTTTTCGGGCATCAATGGCGGCGAACGAGCTGCCCCCACTGCCGCCCAATTGCTCGGCAATGATTCTGTTGAAATACTTTGCGGAGCTTATCGTGGCGGCGTACAATTATACACCAACGGCGGTACTGGCATACCCAATGGCGTTCAGCAATTAACAATGAACAAAGAGCAATTAACTATTTATCCTAACCCAGCCAATGAGTCAATAGTCGTAAGTCTAAAGTCATTAGTCAATACAATTGAGGTTTTTGATGTACTCGGTCAGTTGATGGTTCGACAAGCTTACCATGACATCACCGCCACCGCTCCCTCTCCTTTGGAGAGGGCTGGGGTGAGGTTAGATATCAGCAATTTAGCCAGCGGCATTTATTTCCTCAAAGCCACTGATGATAAAGGCATGGTGAGCAATGCAAAGTTTGTGAAAGAATAACTTTTATTGCTTAAATGGCAGGTAAAATGACAAACTAACATGAAAACACAAAAAGAAAACTCAAAAACACGAACTTAAAACTCAAAAACACGAAAAGAAAACTCTTGGAATCGAAAAGAAAACTCTCGGAAGCGAAATAATATCTCAAAACACGAAATAAAAACTTCCGGACACAAAAAGAAAAGTCAAAAACACGAAAAGAAAACTCTGGGAAACGAAATAATAACCTTCGGAAACAGAATCAAAACGCCATCTAACGACTTAAAAACTCCAAAAATCGAAAATTAATCGGCATCCTATTTTATTGATTTGGAAAACTAAAATAAGCGGTTTAACCTAAAAACTAAATAAAAGCAATAAGTTTTCAAACCGCATTAAATCCTAAAAAACTTTTTCGTATTCCTATTTTTCTGTTTACTTTTACTTTACCAAAATAATTGTAGCATGAAAAATTACCTGAAAATTATTGCTGCCCTTGTTGTTTTATTTTTTACAACCTACCACCAAACCCAAGCCCAAACCTATTTCTACGGCGGCATTTATGCCAACACCACTTGGACATTAGCCAACAGCCCTTACATTATTACCGACACCGTAGTTGTTTTCCCTGGCGATACATTAACCATACAACCTGGTGTGGTGGTGAAGTTTGATAGCACCGTTTACATGGAAATACGCCAAGCTACTTTAATTGCCAATGGTACTGCGGCGTAGCCGATTACTTTTCAAGCGAATAGTACGAATGCTGGGAGAACGTTTTGGCAGGGGATAATTTGTAATCAACCTGACACTTTAGTCTTTAATTATCTAAATTTCAGCAATGCAACAAATGGGATAACGATTAATAACACAAAATCAATGTTGTTTTTCAATCATTCTAACTTTTCCAACTCAACATTAGGTGTTATGCTTTCAAGTAATAATTTCAGTCAATCAACTTTTCAAAACTGCACTTGGCAAAATCTTTACAATGGGTTTATGTTTTATAATAGCTCTTATAATTACCCATACTCTGAAATAATCAAGATTGATAGCAGTCAATTTTCAAATTGCAATAATGGTATATTATGCCAAATATTTAATTCTGACAATAGTTTAATGATAGTGAGTAATTCTACTTTCAACAATAATATTAATGGCACTTATTATTCTGGCAACGATGTTGCTGGTTATTATTCTTATAAAAAATGTTCTTTCAACAACAATACTACCAATGCAATTGGATTTATTATTGCAGGAAAAATTGATAGCTGCTGGTTTAATAATAATTCAACGGCTGTAAACATGCAACATAATTCGGGTGGGGGTGTATCTTACATTCAGTCGTTTACAACTATTAATTCTGCTTTTAAAAATAATGGAATTGGTATTAATACTTCACATGCTCCTTCTCAAATTTTAGATACAATAAGTGTTAGCAAATCTGCATTCTACAATAATCAAACTGGCATATTATTGACGAATGTCGCTAATCATAATTTCCTACTAAACAACATCATCGATTCTAACAATATTGGAATCAGTACACCATCTTCAATAATATCTTCAAACGAAATAAAATTCAACGGAACAGGAATACTTACCTCCAATTCAAAAATCACAAACAACAATATTGCATTCAACTCCGTTGGTATTAATGGGAGTAATTCTGTTAAGAAAAACACTATAACAGGAAATGGAATTGGCATAAAAAGTAGTTCCCTATTAGATTCCATCTACTGCAACAAAATCTTCAACGACACTCTTTATGATGTGCAATATAGTACAACATCGAATGCTCACATCGGCTCCAACGATTGGGGAACAAGAAACGATTCACTTATTCATACCAAAATTTATGATGGCTACACCAACATTGCTTTGGGCTTGGTTAATTTTTTGCCTATTGATACAGCACAATGTTATTTATCATCTTGCCATTTGGTGCTTACACCCACTGTTACCAACGCCACTTGCGATACTTGTCATAATGGAAAAATAAGTGTGCAAACCAGCGGTGGCGGCGCACCTTATCATTACACTTGGTACACTACGCCCTTGCAAACCACAGCTACTATTTCCAATGTAAAAACAGGCAATTATCATTTTTGTGTAACCGATATTCGTGGTTGCTCGGCTTGCGATACCGTGTTTGTTGATTCAGTCAATTGCAATGCATTTCATACTACTACAAAAACAATTGCAGCAACTTGCGCTACTTGTAATGATGGTTCAGCAAAAATCACACATAGCTTGAGCAATGCGCCTTATTTGTTTGCTTGGAATACTTCACCAGCCCAATACACTGATTCAGCAACGGCTTTGAGTTATGGAACACATATCGGTTGCGTAACCGACCACAACAATTGCCAAAGCTGTGATACGGTTTTTATTGATTCCACCCGTTGTAAAAACTTTGCTGTGCAACTTTCTTCTACTGCCGTAAGTTGTAAAACTTGTAATGATGGAAAGGCTTTTTCACAGGTCATTGCAGGCACTGCGCCTTATTCATTTAGCTGGAATACCACACCTGTAACAACTATTGATAGCATTACCAATCAGCATTTCGGCATGTACACTTTGCATGTAACCGATGCGAATAGTTGTGCTACTACTGATTCTATTTATATTGATTCAGTAAATTGTGTAGGCTTTATAATTCAAACTTTTGCTGATTCGGTAAGTTGCAATACTTGCAACAATGGAAAGGCTTGGGTGCATGCACAAGGCGGCGTAATGCCTTACAGTTATCATTGGAACACTTTTCCCATCAATCTTTCTGACACGATTAAAAATCAGCAGCAAGGCATTTATCAAGTTTGTGTAAAAGATAATCAGGGTTGTCAATTGTGTCAAAACGTGTTGATTGATTCCTTCAATTGCGGCAATATGCACGTGAATGCTTACGGCAAAAATACTACTTGTGGCACTTGCACCAATGGAGCAGCTTGGGCTGTAGCCACAGGCGGCGCAACGCCTTACACTTATTTATGGAGCACTGCACAAACTACTGATTCAATTAAAAATATTGCTATCGGCAATTACATCGTGGCTGCTACCGATTTGCATGGTTGCAAAAGTACTGATACCATAAAAATTGATTCCACCATTTGTTTTGGGTTTCAGGTAGCGGCACATCAAATCAATCCAACCTGCAACACTTGCACTGATGGTAGTGCATGGGTAAATGCAATTGGCGGAACTGCGCCCTATCATTATACTTGGTACACCAACCCGATGCAAAGTGCAGCAGCTATCAATCAGCTTGCTCCTAACACTTATCGTGTTTGTGTAAGCGATGCCAACACTTGTGCCGTGTGCGATACATTGGATTTAACCAAAACCTGCTCGGCGCAATTTCAATTATATGCCGATACCAATTTGCTGCATCATTACATTGCAGTCAATATGGCTTCGGGCGTTTTGCCTTTGCATTATTTATGGAGTTGGGGCGATGGCACCACCGATACAGCTCGTTATCCTAATCATTTGTATGCCCAAGCTGGGTTTTATACTATTTGTTTAACCATTATTGATTCAGTGAATTGCACTAATAACTATTGCGATTCATTTTATTTAATGCGCTCAAAAAATTCAATGGTAAGCATTAGCGTAGTGCCAGCAAAACATGTGGCAACGGGCGTTGAGCAATTAACCAATAGCAATGAACAATTGCAAGTTTACCCCAACCCAACCACGAATGAATTAACCATTTACAAAGAACGATTAGCAATAAGAGCAATTGAAGTGCGAAATATGGTTGGGCAAATGGTTATTTGTCCATTGATATTTGATAATTCAACTGATAACTGTAAACTGAATACTGAACACTTACCATCGGGCATTTACTTTCTCAAAACCACCGCCAACAGCGGTGTTCAGCAAGTAACCAAATTTGTAAAACAATAAAATGTTATTATTAAATTAACAGCAGATTTAGGAAACTAAATCTGCTTTTTTTAATTTTGTAAAAAAGTAAGAATAATGAAATACAATTTCCTGAAAATCATTTTGTGCATGGTGGCTATTTTGGTTTTAAAAAATGTGCAAGCACAAAGCATTTTATACAAACAAGATTTCGACACCATCCGTCATTTTTATTTTTTGGGAAATCAAAAACCAATGGGTTTCACCATGATAAAACCATTTCCGTTAGATTCTTCCATCGGCTATTTCATTGATACTACAGGCGGCAATTCATCCAGCGGATACACCACAACTGCTGATACAGCCTCGGGTTTGAACAATTTGGTTATCAAAAATAATTCCGACACCACAGGCACTTACGATTTAATTTCACCCAGTATTTCAACCGTTGGTGATACAGGTATTTATTTAATTTGGGCTTCAAGAATTTCGACCAATTTTACTACCAGCGGTTCGGCTGTGCCCATGTTGTATTACAGCATCAACAATGGTTCTACGTGGGCTATGTTGCCACACACCGAAAGCGCAGGCGGCAGTGTTTGGGGTTTAGTAAATAATGGTTCGCCAATTCGATTGCCCGTGAATGCCAGCAACCATGCGGCTTTGCAATTTAAATGGAGCACTTACATTGTTTCAGCAGGCAATGGCACTTATCGATTTGATGATATAAAAGTTACTGCAAATGGGCATGTTATTCCATGCGATACGGTGTTGAATTTTACAATTAGCAACATCACATCCAACGCTGCAACCTTGAACTGGACTGCAATTGCGAACGCAAGCGGATACACCATTCAATACAAATTATCATCGAGTGGAACTTGGACAACTGTAACAAGCACAACCAATTCTTACACTTTATCAGGATTAAATTCCAACGCCACTTATCAAGTGAAAATTGAAACGAACTGCAACAATTTGCAGAACAGCAATTATTCTTCTGTGCAATCTTTCACTACACCATTCCCTGTATGCAGCGTCCCCAGCGGACTTTCAGCCACTTCGATTACAACAACATCAGCTACTTTAAGTTGGAGTAGCGTTGCAAGTGCTGTGAATTATAATGTGCAATACAAAGTTTACAATGCAGGAAGTTGGACTACTGTTGTAGCTACAACTAATACGCAAGCATTAAGTAGTTTAACACCATCAACCAAATACTATTTCCAAATTCAAAGCAATTGCGGCGGTGGAAATTTGAGTAATTACTCCACCATTGATTCGTTTACAACCCTTACACCATGCGGTGTTCCAACAAATCTTTCAGCAACAGCTATCACTTCAAATTCTGCAACATTAAATTGGAATGCAGTGAGCGGTGCAACCAATTATAATGTGCAATACAAAATATTTTCAGCAGGAAGTTGGACTACTGTTGTAAGTGCAACTAACTCATATTCATTGACTGGCTTGAATGCTAACACAAAATATTATTTTCAGATTCAGTGTAATTGTGGCAGCGGAAATTTGAGCAACTATTCAGTTGCGGATTCCTTTACTACATTAATTCCTGTATGCAATGTTCCCACAGGATTAAATGCAACATCCATTACTTACAATTCTGCAACGCTGAATTGGTCAGCAGTTGCAAGCGCAGTGAGTTATAATGTGCAATATAAAATATACAACGCAGGCAGTTGGACTACTGCTGTAAGTGCCACAAACGCATACGCATTAAGCGGTTTATCGTTTTCAACAAAATACTATTTTCAAATTCAGAGCAATTGTGGTGGTGGAAATTCGAGTAATTATTCAACAAAAGATTCTTTTACAACTGCTGCACCACCAGTTTGCAATGTACCTACAAGCCTTTCCGCATCAAGTATTACAGCTTCAACAGCACAATTAAATTGGAACAATGTTGCCAGCGCAACAAGTTATAATGTGCAATATAAATTATCATCAGGTTCAACTTGGACAACAGTTGTAAGTGCTTCAAATGCTTATCTATTAACAGGGTTGGCTGCTGCAACCAGTTATGATTTTCAAGTGCAAGCTAACTGTGGTGGTGGAAATTTGAGCAATTATTCTTCGCCAATTTCTTTCTTCACTTTGGCAAGCATCATTACTTGCGGTGTGCCACAAAGCCTTTCTGCATCAAGCATTACCAGCACATCGGCGCAGTTAAATTGGGCAATTGTTGGTGGCATTTTAAACTACAATTTATCTTACGAACAAACAGGAACTGGCACTTGGACAACCATTGTTTGTGCAACAAATTTCTACGCATTAACTGGTTTAACACCCAACACCAATTATCAATTCATGGTGCAATCAAACTGTGGAAGCGGCAATATCAGTAGCTTTTCAGCCGCTTTGCCCTTTGTAACTTTAGCCACCAACAATTGCGATGCGCCAAATAGTTTGATAAATGTTACCAATATTTCAGCCACTTCTGCTAAAATAAATTGGCAAGGGGTGAGCAATGCAACGAGCTATAATGTGGAATACAAACCATCAACCGCTTCAACTTGGTCAACTGCTTCAACAGGCTACACTTCAATCACCATCAGTGGTTTAACACCATCTACTATTTATGATTATCAAATTCAAAGCAATTGTGGTGGTGGAAATTTGAGTAATTTTTCCGCTCAAAATAATTTCACAACCAACAGTACAACAGGCATTGAGCAATTAACAAATAGCAATGAGCAATTATCAATTTATCCAAATCCAGCAAGCACTGAATTAAGAATTAAGAATGATGAATTAAGAATTGAAAAAGTGGAAGTGGTAAATATGTTGGGCAGTGTCGTGCTGAGGAACGAAGCATCCATCATTCATAATTCGCCCTACATAACTATCGATATTTCTACTTTATCAAATGGTGTTTACTTCATCAAAGCAACTGATGACAATGGTTTCAAGTACACTACAAAATTTGTAAAACAATAATTTTCTGTAAAAATTATCACAACAAAAAAGGAAGTTTGAATTTCAAACTTCCTTTTTTATTCACCGATTTGTATTTACTGCAAACTGATTTACGCTTCGATTTTAAATCCAACACCTTTCACCGTTTTGATAAAATCATCCGAAGTTTTTACTCTGATTTTTCTTACATGCACATCAATCGTTCTATCGCCCATCGCTAAATTTTGTCCCCAAATTTTATCGAAAATTTGTTTTCGAGTAAACACTTTTCCTGGTTTTGATGCTAACATATCTACCAACTGAAACTCTTTACGGGCAAGCTCTACAGCCTTTTTCTTGAAATATAAAGTATAAGTTTCGTGGTCAATTTCGGCACTGTTTATTTTGGTGATTTTTTTATCGACAACAATTTCTTGTTTGTCATTTTTTGCTAAAAGTAATTTGTTAATTCTTGAAACCAACGCTTTTGGTTTGATGGGTTTGGCAATAAAATCATCGGCGCCAATTTCAAAAGCATTCACTTCTGTCTCTTCATTATTTCGTGCTGTTAAAAAAACAATCGGTGTGTTTTTAAATTCATCCAACTTTCGCAATTGTTCGCAAACGCTTGTCCCTTCTAAGTTTGGCATCATGATGTCGAGCAAAATAATATCAGGATGATGCACTTTAGCTTGCTTCAAAGCTTGAATGCCATCTTTACAAGCAATCACTTCAAAACCTACATTTTCAAAAGTATATTGTAGAAATTCGACAATATCTTTTTCATCATCGGCAATCAAAATTTTTTTCTTTGCTAACATTTTTTGTAGAATTAATTTTTCAAAAACACTTCATTGAAGTTTTAGCAAAGTTCAATTAGCTATGTTACGTAAAGGTTACGTTCGCAATAATTAAAATTGAAATAATTGTTACGAATTAGCATTCATCAAGGTTTCATGGTAAAATAATTTGGGCTTAATATTGGCTTCATGTTGGCGTTACAACTTTGTAGCAACAAAAAAAACTGATGATGCAACACAAATT
The DNA here is from genome assembly GCA_903857255.1 of uncultured bacterium. Taxonomy (GTDB): domain Bacteria; phylum Bacteroidota; class Bacteroidia; order Chitinophagales; family CAIODY01; genus CAIODY01. Next base: position 8,098 of record CAIODY010000037.1, on the reverse strand, counting down.
AATTTCTCCGTTAGCTACTTTTTTTATTGCTGCCATCATTTTAGCAGCAATGCTTGCAGCCAAAATGATGAACAAAGAAGTGAACTAATTTAGTACAAAATTAGTTTCTTGACATCTTTCAAAATGAAAGCCCTGCGAAAAAATCACAAGGCTTTTTTTGATGAAAAATTTTGTTTCAATTTTTATTAAAACAAGAATTGAAATCCAATTCTTAATTGGTCATTTTCTAAAGGCAGATGGGTATCAACATCGTGTAAGCGTTGCCAATACTGCATTCTGAACACCGTTTTGTAAGAGTTGAAATAATATTGGTACGAATAACTTACTGTATTTCCATTGTCGCCTTTCACCGCATCATTCACATTTATATTGTCGTAGCGAACAGAAAATGATGATTTTAATTTCGGGCAAAAATAATTTAACTGACCATACCAACCACCACCTCTGAAATATTTTGTCAAAATATTCCCATTTGAATTTACTGGAATCATGGTTAAATCAGCAGGCTGATAACGGAATTGGTCGGCTTCAACTTGAAACGAAAAATTGTTGTAGAAGAAAGTAAAATCAGCACCATAGCCATATTTTTCGCCTTTGATATAAGTTAGTGGAGTTGAACTTCCAACATTGTGTCCGCCATCAATTGTTGTATCGCGTTTGTTGTAAGAACCATTTACACCAATACGAAATTGCGGCACTGGCGTACTGTTCAAATCAACTTCACGTTCACGAACTTTTGAAGGATAGCTGTATGTAACACGAGCCATATATTCGGGTTGTGCAATCGCATCCGTTGCGCCATACCAAATGTATTCGCCCATGCCGCTATAAATGCCAGCCGACACATTTAATCGTTGATTCAAAAAATCTTTGAACAACATCACGCCTGCATCGCGGCGACTAAAAAATCCGGAACGAACCACTTCGGGTCTGCCTTCAAACGCCGAGTATTTTTCGGTAATCATCGAGCCCATTGAAAATGGCACTTTCATGTAGCCAACTTTTACGTTGAAAAATTTACAACCTGTATAAGTTAAATTTGCATCGGTTACTGGAGATGCCGTTACATCAGTGTTTCCAGCAAATGTGCTGGCTAAATCATACTCGAATGAATATTCAAATTTGCCTCTGATTTTTCCATTCAAAGTAAATCGAGCATAATCAACACCAAGTGCATCTTTTGAATTTATTTTTGCATGGTCGTTGTTAGGCAATTCAGGATTATAAAATCTGAAATTGTAAATTGGTGTGAACCAACCCGAAATTTCTGATACAGAATTTCTGCCCACAACTGTAAATTGTGCTTGGGTTGAATTGACTGCAAACACAGTAGCAATCAATATTGCAAGCGAAAGTAAATTTTTATTTTGCATGGTAATTTAATGGTGAAAAGGTGTAAATGGTTTGTCTATCATCTGATTGAATAATCAAGTTTTCGTTGGCATCAAAACAAATTCCTTCAGGATTTAAAACAGGAATTTGCCATTGATTAATGATGGAATAATCGTTTTGATTTACTTGATAAACAGTGCGTTTTTCATCACTCAAAATCCATACAAACCCTTTGTGATAAAGGATAGAAGACGCTTCTTTAAAAGCAGTTTCGTCTATCACATTTTTTTCAAACCACTCTTCATTATATTCATGAATGGAAACAGGACTTTCAGTAATGGTGATGAAAATTTTTCTTTCAGGATTGTAAGTAATACCTTCAAACGATTTGTTCATGCCGCCATTGTCGCGTAAATAAACCGAGCTAATTTTTTTCAAAGTAGTAGCATCAAATTTATCCACTCGGCGATAGGTTTCATCCACCACATACAAATCATTACCAAGTAAAGTAACACCTTCGTAATCCGCTCCAGCATTGTCATACGAGTTAATCACTTTTCCTTCGGGAGTAACTTTTGCAATCATTCCACGGTTGCCAGCTACATAAAAATTTTGGTTGTCGGCAGCCAAACAAATGTCTGATGGTTCCAACACATCCACCGTTACAGCTTTGTTGAATTTTATTTTTTGAATCGGAATAAATGAAAGCAACACAACAAACGGTGCTGCGAAAAATATTTTTTTCATGATAATTATTAGATGAAATTTTTGAAAGAAATTATTGATGATTAGATGCACCAGGTGTTGGTGTTAAATTGCCATACCATACGCCACTTCCATCAGGATACATGCCTGTGCTTACGCCTGCAGTCTGCGCTGCAAAAGGCTTTTCAGTCATGGCTGTAAAACTGCCGTCATTATTTTTTCTGTAAACTCCAACAAACTCACCCTTCTTTGATAAACTAAAACTGGTGTGAATTTGTGTAGCGGTATTTCTTGCCGAATCATCGCAACAAACCATTAAAAATGCTTTGGGCGCAATGGTAAAATGTGTCAACTGAAATTTGTCTTTGATGCCGATAGTATCAGTGATGTAAATATTTTCGGTGTTAAAATCCATGATGTGGTTGGATGGATTATACAACTCAATCCAATCGGCTTGTTTGCCAAATTCGTTCGTCCACGAATTCGCATCTTCGGTGGCAACAAACTCGTTGGCAACAATGAAAGGTTTTGTAGTATCGTATGAAACAACAGCTACATTTGTTGGGAATGTGAAGGTTCTATCTTTTGTACAACCAGAAAAAATGATAATGGAAAAAATGACTGCGTAAAAAACTTTTTGCATGACTTTAATTATTTCGCCGCAAAAGTCGAAAGTTAATATTATCGAAATGTTACCTAAAAGCTATGGTTAGTTTATTTTGGAAACATTAAACAAACAATGCCATTTCGTGTGCTTCTTCTTTTTGATGATAGGGAAAAGTATCAAACAAATATTCTAAAGTTGTAGCAATATTGTTAGCTTTCACAGCGGCTTTCGGTGGATTTGCCAAATACCATGTTTCGATATTTTTTGCAAAATATTCATCTGCCTCTTCCAACACACAAATGCCCATTTGCTGCAATGCTGCTGCATTACATTGTTGTTCGTAATGATTACGAATAGGAATGCTCATCAATCGCTTTCCTAAAAACAAAGCTTCGGAAGGTGTTTCAAATCCGCCACCAGTAATCAATCCGTGGCAAGTGAGTAAACTTTTGTTAAACATATTTTGGTTCACAGGGTAGTAAGTAATGTTGTTTTCGGTGTAAGGTTTTTCAACACCATTTAAAAACCAATGAAACGGAATGTCTTTCAATTTTCTAAAAGCATCATGCAAGCAATGTTGCTGAAATGAAGGCAGGTAAACGGTTACGTGGTTTAAATCTAACACTTCTTGATTCATCAATTCTTGTTTTACCACAGGTGGAAAAATAAAATTGTCGTACGGTTGAAAGTGCAAACCTATATGCTGTGTGGCTTTGGCGTAATGTTTCAAAATAATTTCGCCCAAATAATTTTTCTTCGCAGGTCGTGGCGTTAAATCAGATTGAAAACTTGCCTGATGCCCCAACTGCACCGAAGGCACTTTTTGCATTTTACATCCAATAGAAGTAATAAAATCGAAATCATTTATTACCACATCATATTGCTTCAAAGGCAATGCTGCTGCATCTTTATAAAGATGGGCAGGTTTTGTATTTTTCACAATATCCCAATAATTTAAACCGCCGCATTTGCTGTAATGCAGGCTCCATCCATCGCTGCGGTATTTTACTGGAAATGGATAATCTAAATTCGAGTTGCTTCCGCTTACAAAAAAATCAACTTCACCAAACTTTTTTAAGTGTGGATATAATTGAGTAGCTCTGCTCAAATGCCCATTGCCTGTAGCTTGTACGGCATAAAATATTTTCATAGTAAATTAGGATGCTAAAATTTTAGTCAAAAAATCGGCTTCGTTTTCATCTTCTTTTTCGGGTAAAAAAGTTTTGATTTTATCTTCTTCATATTGGTACACTTTCCATTCGCCTTCATTAAACTCAAGCGCAGTAAGGTTTTCGACCCAATCGCCACTATTCAGATATTGCACACTTCCTTTTTCGGTGGTGATAATTCTGTTTTGCGGTTTGTGAATATGTCCGCAAATCACAAAGTCATATTTTTTTTCAATGGCTAATTCGGCTGCTGTGGTTTCAAAATTATTAATCCACGACACTGCTTTTTTTACACTGTCTTTCACTTTTTTCGAGAAAGAAATTTTGTCTTTTCCAAATTTTTCGAGCAACCAATTAATCATTCTGTTTACAATAATTAACCAGTCGTAACCCTTGCCACCCAGCTTTGCCAGCAGCTTTGCCGAGCCTTTGGTGGTGTTATCAAAAACATCGCCATGAAAAATCCAAGCTTTTTTGTTTTCAATTTCCAGTAAATATTTATCTACGATTTGCAAATTGCCCAATTGCAAATCAGTATATTTTCGCAGCATATCATCGTGGTTGCCGGTGATGTAAACGACCTTTGTACCTTTGCTTGCCATTTTCATAATGCGCCGCAAAACATCCATGTGAGCGGCTGGAAAATAACTTTTGCGAAAATTCCAAATGTCAATAATATCACCATTAAGGATTAATGTATGTGGGCGAATTGATTTTAAATATTGCAATAATTCTTTGGCATGGCTGCCATATGTACCCAAGTGAACATCACTGATTACAACTACTTCGAGTTCTTTTTTAAAATTCATTTTAGTTTTTGCAAAGGTCGAAGTGCTTTGTTACTAAAAGATTAACGAAGTATTAAGGGTAAGTGAAAGTATAGCATACTAAGAGCTAAATATATTTACAAATCTAAATGGTGCCCCATTTTATCTTTTTTTGTTTGCAAATAATGTTGATTGTGTTGATTAGGAACTACTGGAATACCAATATTATCAACTATTTCTAAACCATAACCAATTAAGCCAGCACGTTTTTTAGGGTTGTTAGTCAGCAATTTTATTTTGCTCACATTGAGGTGTCGCAATATTTGTGCACCAACACCATAGTCTCTTTCATCGCTTTTGAAACCTAATTCTAAATTAGCTTCTACAGTATCTAATCCTTCTTCTTGCAATTTATAGGCTTTCAATTTATTCAATAAACCAATGCCTCTGCCTTCTTGATTCATGTATAATACCAAACCTTTCCCTTCTTTATTAATTAACTCCATAGCTTTGTGTAATTGTTCACCGCAATCGCAACGCAACGAACCTAAAATATCGCCTGTAACACAACTGCTATGCACTCTCACCATAATGGGTTCATCAGTTTTCCAATCACCTTTTTTTAATGCCAAATGAGTTTCGTGCGAATTGATTTGACTGAAAGCTATCAATTCAAATTCGCCCCATTTGGTCGGCATTTTTACTCGGGTTTCTTCTTGAATCAAACACTCTTTATTCAGTCGATAAGCCACTAAATCTTCAATTGAAATTACTTTCAAATCGTGTTGCTTAGCAATCTCTAATAATTGTGGTAAACGAGCCATCGTACCATCTTCGTTCATGATTTCAACCAGCACACCAGCCGATTCAAAACCTGCTAACATGGCTAAATCAATGGTTGCTTCAGTATGACCTGTGCGGCGCAATACGCCACCTTTTTGAGCTTTCAAAGGGAAAATGTGTCCAGGTTTGCCAAACTCTTCAGGCTTAATTTTTTCATCTAACATTGCCAACACAGTTTTGCTGCGGTCTTGCGCCGAAATGCCTGTGGTACAGCCATGCCCTAATAAATCAATGGAAACTGTGAATGGTGTGGAATGCAAACTGGTGTTATCTACTACCATCATCTCTAAACCTAATCTGTGGCAAATATCTTCGCTGATTGGCGCACAAATTAAGCCCCTGCCGTATCTGCTCATGAAATTAATCACTTCGGGTGTTGCATTTCGTGCGGCAGTAATAAAATCGCCTTCATTTTCACGGTCTTCGTCATCCACTACAATCACTAATTTTCCTCTTTTAATATCTTCAATAGCTTCGTCAATGGTGTTCAGCATAAATTATTTTTTTCAAAAACAAGCCTTATAAAAATTGGTTCATTTGCGGCTGCAAACTTACGTAATTAAAATCAGTTTTATTCTTGAAGTACAAGGGTATGGTTGTCGGTTGTTTTTTCTTATTGTTTCAAAGTCCTCTATTCATAATAGTTTCAACCGATTGAAAATATTTTAAAGTGAGAGATGTTTTCAGTATAAACATGTGCAACTTTCTTTTCAAACTCCATTTTAGAACCATTAATTTTGCAGCATGGAAAATATTTTAGCCTTGTTGCAAAAATTTGATGTGCCTACACCTAGATATACCAGCTATCCTACTGTACCTTATTGGGTGCATGAAACCATGACGACTGACATTTGGAAACAAAGTGTTGTCAATACTTTCAAAAAAGAAAATGGCGAAATGAGCATTTATATTCATTTGCCGTTTTGCGAAAACCTATGCACATTTTGTGCTTGCAACAAACGTATCACGACCAATCATAAAGTTGAAAGTCCTTACATAGCAACGGTTTTGAAGGAATGGCAAATGTATGTTGCCTTACTTCCATCTAAACCAATTATTCATGAAATTCATTTAGGTGGCGGAACCCCAACTTTTTTTTCGCCCGAACATTTAACTGAATTAATAAATGGAATTACAAAAGCTGGCATTGTACCTGCCGACCATGAATTTAGTGTTGAAGTTCATCCTAATTACACCACTAAAGAACATCTGAAAGCTTTAGCTGACGTGGGTTTCAATCGCATCAGTTTGGGTGTGCAAGATTTTGACCCTGCTGTACAATTCGTTATCAATCGAATTCAATCATTTGAAAAAACAAACGAAGTGGTGGAATGGGCAAGGGAATTGAATTACAGCAGTGTGAATGTTGATTTGGTGTATGGCTTACCTAAACAAACGGTTGCCAGCGTTGAACACACAATTAATAATATCAAAAAAATGATGCCTGATAGAATTGCATTTTATTCTTATGCTCATGTGCCATGGAAAAGTAAAGTGCAACGCCGCTACACCGAAGAAGATTTACCCAAAGCAACTGAAAAATGGGAAATGTATAACACAGGAAGAAAACTATTGCTGGATGCAGGTTTTGATGCAATAGGCATGGACCATTTCGCATTACCTGATGACAAAATGTTTGCTGCATCAGCCGATGGGAATTTGCACCGAAATTTTATGGGTTACACCACAACACAAACTAAATTGATTATTGGTTTGGGTGCATCAAGCATCAGCGATTGTTGGGATGGATTTATACAAAATGAAAAAGAAGTGGAAGCCTATGAAGAAAAAATAGCACAAGGCATTTTTCCAATTGTTGCAGGACATAAATTAGATGTGGAAGATGAAATGATTCGGAAAAATATTTTGGAATTAATGTGCCAAGATAAAACCACCTTACAGCCCGAAAAGCTTGATAATGCTTTATTTGCTGAAATGAAATCAAAACTGCAACAATTGTTGGCAGATGATTTAATTGAATTAAACAACAATGAAATTGTAGTAAAAGAAAACGGGAAATTATTTGTTCGCATTATCAGTGCAGCCATTGATGCCCGATTGCTTCGCAAACAATCAACTGGTAATACTTTTAGCAAAGCAATTTAATCTTTCTTCAACATCAATTTTTCTTCTTTTTCTTTCTGAATATTCCCACTCGGATTTTTTTCGAAAATGAAATTCGTCATTTTTTTGAACAAAAAATATCTTGTATTACCACCACTGATGCCATGCGCTTTGTTGGGGAAAATAAATTCATCATACTGTTTATCGGCTTTAATCAAGGCGTTGGTGAGTTCAAAAGTATTTTGCGTATGCACATTATCATCAGCGCCGCCGTGCATTAAAAGGAAATGTCCTTTCATGTTGTCAGCATATTTTGTGCAAGCAGAATTATCATAACCCAACTTATTTTCTTTTGGCGTACGCATATAACGCTCGGTGTAAATGTTGTCATAAAAACGCCAATCGGTAACTGGCGCAACAGCCACACAAGCATTGAAAACATTGCCTCCACGAAGTGCACAATTCGTTGCCATGAAGCCACCATAACTCCAACCGAACATCGAAATTTTATTGCTATCTACCCAATTTTGTTTTTTGAAATATCGTGCAGCACTCACTTGGTCTTGTGTTTCAATTGTACCCAAATTCAGGTAAGTGCATTTCCTGAAAGC
>CAIODY010000036.1 GCA_903857255.1 uncultured bacterium | reverse complement strand
TTTCATTTTTATGTTTCTTGAATTAATGATTCGGTTCTTCGCCCGGATGTGGCTCTCCTTGATGTTTACGTTCTTTATTATCCTCCATTTGTTTTTGCATTTTTGCAAATTGTTCTGGAGTAAGAATAGATTTCATTTGAGCTTTACGCAATTCCTCTATTTCTTTTACTTTTTGATGAAATTGTTCTTTATCCATTGATTCTTTATTTTTTTGCAAAGCATCTCTTTGTTTGAAAAAATTTACTTCTGATGCAAAAATTTTTGATTGTTGGTCGCCATTTAAGCCCAATTCTTTTGATAAATGTTCTACTTTTTTCTTTGCACGAATTTCGGGTGGTTGCATTTCTCTTTCTTGCTCACCATTTTGGCGTTGATGATTTTCGCCAGCAGGCTGTGACGGCGGCGGAGTAGGCGCTTGCTGTGCAAAAACACCTGCAACTAAAGCTAAATTAATAGCCGATAAAATAATAACTTTCTTCATGATAATTGTGATTTAATTTTTACAAACTTAAAACGAATTTTGATTTATTGTTGCAATAATTTGTAAAGGAAAACTGAATTTGTACATTTCGTATTTGTTACAAAAATCGGTTTAATGTGCCTTGCTTTTTGTTACTTTTGCACTTCAAATTTTTATGGTGGATTTACAAACCCTTAAACAACGATACGGCATTTTAGGCAATACGCCTTCTTTAAATTATGCCCTGCAAATAGCCATGCAAGTGGCTTCTACCGATTTGTCAGTTTTGATAACTGGTGAAAGTGGTGTGGGCAAAGAAGTTTTTTCGCAAGTCATTCATCAACTTTCCAACAGAAAACATCATCCGTTTATTGCAGTGAATTGCGGCGCAATTCCTGAAGGGACAATAGATTCAGAACTGTTTGGTCATGAAAAAGGTTCATTCACAGGCGCACATGATAGCCGAAAAGGATATTTTGAAACGGTGAATGGCGGCACAATTTTTTTAGATGAAATAGCTGAAATGCCTTTAGGAACACAAGCTCGGCTGCTTCGAGTGTTAGAAACTGGTGAATATATTCGTGTAGGTTCATCAAAAGTTTTGAAAACAAATGTTCGTGTAATAGCCGCTACCAACGTGAATTTGAAAGAATTTATTCACAACGGAAAATTTAGAGAAGATTTATATTATCGCTTAAACACAGTGCCTATCAAAGTTCCAGCACTTCGTGAGCGAAAAGATGATATTGTGGTTTTGTTCAGAAAATTTTGTGTTGATTTTGCTGATAAATATCGCCGCCAACCTATTCAATTGGATGATGCTGCAAAACAAGTGTTGGTGAATTATTCATTCCCTGGCAATGTTAGGGAATTGAAAAATATTGCTGAACAAATTTCAGTGCTTTCAACTGATAAAGAGTTATCAGCAGCAGCTTTGATGCGATTTATGCCCGATGGGAAAATTGATGCGTTTCCAGTTGCCATCAATAATTCAAACTCAAACGGAAATAATTTTGCCAACGAACGAGAAATTATTTACAAGGTTTTATACGATTTAAGAAAAGATGTGAACGACCTGAAACATGCATTTGGCAATGCTTTGCAAGGCAACGAAATGCCGATGCAGTTTTCGCCGAATAATAATTTTGAAAATAATTCAGCACCAATTAATTTTAATTCAACCAACAATAATGCTGCAAACCAGCATCAGCCCATTGTTTTGCAACATGCGCCTGTGGTGGAAGAAACTTTAAATATTGCCGAAAAAGAAAAAGAATTAATCATCAAAGCTTTGAAAAAATATAAGAGTCGTAGGCGTGATGCGGCTTTGGAGCTGGGTATTTCCGAACGAACACTGTATCGAAAAATAAAAGATTACGGTTTAGATGATTTGTAAAATGAATTTTGTAGTGAAAAAAATCTATGTTTTATTGTTGGCGATGCTTGCTGTTAGCGGTTTCTACGGCTGTTGCTTTTATTCGTTGAAAGCAGGTCAGTTGCCGCCTGATATTAAAACTGTTTCTATCCATTACATTCCGAATCAAGCACCAAAAGTGAATCCAGCATTAAGTCAATTGCTGATGGATGCGATGCGTAATAAATTTTTGAATGAATCGAATTTGAAGATTGTTGATAAAAATGGTGATTTGGATTTTACTGGCGTCATCACTGATTACACGATTACAGCGGTTGGTAGAAGTGGGAATATTTCAACAGGAAATCAATTGAGTATTTCGGTGAAAATGGATTATGTGAATCATAAAAAAGAAAAAGAAAAATGGTCGCAAACATTTACCAAAACTGAAACTTTTGATGCTTCGCAAAATTTAAGTGCCATTGAAAACACGATTGCAACAGATATTTGCAAAATGTTGGTGGATGATATTTACAACAAATCAGTAGTGAATTGGTAATGCAAGAAACAAATCAAACTTATTTTCAACGAGCATTGGCTGATGTGCAACAATTAAAATTGGTGTCGACTGATTCTATTGAAATGCTTGTACAGCAATATCCTTGGTTTGCAAAAGCGCATCAATTGCTGGCGAAGAAATATCAGATGGAACAACCTGAAAAATTTAATCAGCAATTGCAAGTAGCTGCTTTGCATGCGTTGGATAGAAAAGAATTATTCAAACTAATTGAGCATACAATTATTGAAACTGAACCAGCAATTGTTGAACAAAAAACAGAAATTAAAATCACTGAAATAATAGCACCAATTCTTTTGCAAGAAGAACCCAAAGTGCTTCAAGATGAAAAATCTTCGATTGAAATTGATTTGAATTTGAATGATGAAAAACGAAGGGATGAATTTTTAATTCCTGAATTTTCAATAACCAGTTTGCATTTAGAAGAGCTGCAAATGCCTATTGTTGCTGATGAAATTACGGAAGTGAAAAAAGAAAAAGAAATGGCTGAAACAATTTTGATAAATGTTGAAGCGCAAATAATTTTGCCAACTGAACCTGAAAAAATAGAAATGGAACAACCCAATAATTCAAAAGAAATAAAAACAGAAAAATCGTTTACCAGTTGGTTGCATCAATTTAGTAAAGGCTCTGCCATTCATCAAGATAAAACTTTATCGAAAAGGAAAGAAGACAACTTGAAGCAAGCAAAAGCCTTGATGAATGAATTTATTGGCAATGACGAAGAGGATAGCGAACCTGATGATTTGAAAGTAAATTTAGCCGAGTTGATGAGTTTTAGCATGCAACGCCACGATGAGTTTGTAACTGAAACGATGGCTAAAGTGTATATTCAACAAGAAAAATTTGATAAGGCAATTGCAACTTATGAAAAGTTAAGTTTGTTAAAACCCGAAAAAAGTGTTTTCTTTGCAGCCCAAATTGTAGAACTTAAAAATAAAATTCAATAAATTATGTTATCTTTTTTAGTAGTAATAATGATTCTTGCCGCTGTGTTGTTGATTTTGATTGTGTTGATTCAAAACCCTAAGGGTGGCGGATTGAGCGGAACTTTCGGCGGTTTTAATAATCAAATTTTAGGGGTACAACGCACCACTGATTTTTTAGAAAAATCAACTTGGTCGTTAGCTGCTGTGATTGGTGTATTAATCTTAGGTAGTTTCTTTTTTATTCCGAAAGGCGTAAAATCGAATAAGTCAGAAGTTACAGAAGCCATCAGTAAACAGAAAGCAACTCAAATGCCTGCTGCACCTCAACAACAGCAAGCACCTCAAAAATAATATTTTGATAGAGCAACAAATTAAAAAGGCAAGTTATTTAGTTAGCTTGCCTTTTTAATATCTACCAATAAAAAAACTACGGGTTTAAAACACGAAATAAATTTTTGAGAATTGTTTTGTTGATTTGTACTTCAAAATCCACTAAACCATTATGAGCACATTAGGCATAATTCACACCGCAATATCTGTTGCAGCAATAGTTGTAGCAGCAGTAAGTTTGTTGAAAGACAAATTCATTTTACCACAATCTTCGTTAGGAAAAACTTACAGTATTTTAAATGCGTTGGCTTGTATCACTTCGTTTTGGTTGTCAAAATTAGGTGGATTTAATCCCGGTCATGCGATTGGAATTCTGATTTTAGTATTGATAGCTGTTGCTTATTTGCTGAAAAATAAAAACTTTTCGCAAGCAAAATTCATTGTCATTTTTTGCATGAGTTTTTCCTTGTTTCTTTCTTTTGTGCCAGCAGTAAATGAAACATTAACTCGTATTCCAATCGGGCATCCATTAGCGGCAAACGCTGATGCAGCCATCATCAAACAAACTGTGTTGCTGATGTTGTTGATTTTTATTGGTGAATTGATTTATCAATTTAGGCAATTGATGAAGGCAGTGAAATAAAACTTTGCGGTTTAAATTTTTACACAAAGCACCACAAAGGTTCACCAAGTTTTTTTCTTTGTGTAACTCTGTGTTCCTTCGTGCAACTCCGTGAAATAATTCCCCCGAAATAAATTTTGTGAGAATTGTTTTGATATAAACAAGCAAGGTTTTCCTGAAATCAAATGGGGCTAAAGCCCTTGACTACACTTGTATTCAGTAACCCCAGCCTTAAGGCTGGGGTTACAAAAATGCACCACACCTCATGGGCTTCAGCCCAATAATTTCTTTCTTGCAACTCTGTGAAATAATTCCTTTGAAATAAATTTTTGAGAATTGTTTTGTTGATTTGTAGAAAGAGATAAAATCTAAATGAAGCCTATCATTCTATCAATATTGTTTTTGTTCTGTATCTTTTTTGAAAGAACAGAAGCAGCAACAGATAATAAACTTCACTCAAAATTTGAGATTGGTGCTATAAGAAAATCAGACTCTATTTTTGCTAAGACATCAAACATGCTGAAAGCCGATAGTCTTTATTTAATTGATGTACATAATAGACAGGATTCAATTAAAGGTTTTAAACCATCTGAAAATTATTCTTTAATCAAACTGCATTGGTACTACAACGATAGACTATCAGATGATTCTTTTTTGTTACCAGGCTTCACTTGCTTTACAAGATTGATTGGAGACACAATTGAAATTACTGGAACTTACATGGAAATGGGGATGCTGATTGGATGGAAACAGCAAACAGGTTTTGAAATAAAAATTAGCAGACAAAATTTTACAACTTCTTATTTTGATTATTGGGCACTTGATAAACGATATTACAAATCTACAATTGACAAAGAACAAAATTATATTGAAGTTGGTGCAAAGAAGCAGCGTTTGCAATTACTTGAACAGCCTGTTTTTAAAGTTGGTGAAATGCTTAAAGGACATCTAACATTTACAACAAATGATTATTTTCTGAATGGAAGAGATGGATTTGTGAAAGCAAATGTTTCGTGTGATATTTATTTTAAAACAAGAATAGTTGAATCCAATATATTAGGAGGAGTAAGATGTTGGCAACATGTGGTTCAGAAGATTATGCATAATCATGATGACTCTTTTCCTGTAAATCAAATGAAATTCAATTATATTCCCAATAGCAATTCATTAGAAGCTATATGGAAATATGACGAAAATGGAATTGACTTATTTGATGTTTTTAAAAACAAAGTGGTTTATAAAGTTCCCTTACCAATTAATACTTCTAATACTCCAAAACAGTATTACGTTTTTGACGGAAATAAATTCATTTATTTGTTTCCTATTTACTCAAGATTTTCAAAAAGCGATAATGTGATTATCTACAATAAGCAAACCAGAAACAACATACCGATAAGCAATTCAAGATTTAAAAACGTAGCATCAATTAAATTTCCTCCAGTTTTTCGCTTTCCCAATGATGAAGTTTATCATAAAAAAATAAAACCTGAATTTCAAATTGACTCTGTAAACATAATTAGGCTTGATTTAGCAAAAGATACTTTTCTGCTTTTTAAAAGAAAAGCAATTCGAGATGACGGAAACTATTACAACACTCTTGCTAATACTCCTTTCCATTGGAAAGTAGATAGTACAATTAATGCAACCATTTTATACAGAAACAACAATAAATTTTTACAACTTAAACAAGGAGATAATTTCTTCTACGCAGATTCTGAAATCTGTATTTACAATAACTATCACACCGACAAATTTTATGTATTAGATTCATTTGGGAATATTTTGGACTCTATTAGATTGCAAAATATACATATTGTAAACCAGCAAAAAATAATTGTGGCAAGAAAAGGAACAGAAATTATTTTCAGAATGGATTACAACATATCTAACCCTGACCAAAACGACTCAAGACTCATTCATCGAGATGATTTTTTGATGTATAATTTAAAAACTAGAAAATCAAAATTTGCAAACTTTAATCGAGTCAATTATAAAGAGGAATGATTTTGTAATATTAGAATCAAAAACAGACAAGCCCTTTCGAACTTGCCTGTTTTTATTTCCTAATTTCCTCACCTACTCATTTTCTAATTATTATCTTACAACCACCAATCCATCAAACACATCCACCAACAAAGGTTTTGATTTGTCGATATTGCCTTCCAGTATTTTGCGGCTCAAGGCATTGGTAATTTCCTTTTGAATTAATCGTTTTAATGGTCGTGCACCAAATTGTGGTTCGAAGCCATTATCAGCCAAGTAGTTCAAAGCATAATCAGTTAATTCCAATTGCAAATCTTGCTCTGCAAGTTTCTTTTTCAAATCAGCCAATTGTATTTCAATAATGTGACGGATTTCAGATTTCAACAATGGTTTGAAAACTAAAATTTCATCTACACGATTCAGGAATTCAGGTCGCAAAGTTTTCTTCAGCAATTCCATTACTTCCGCTTTGGTTGCAGCATATACTTTGTCCATTTTCGTTTCATCCACTTTTTCAAAATTCTCCTGAATGATATGACTTCCCAAATTGCTCGTCATGATGATAATGGTGTTTTTAAAATTCACCACACGGCCTTTATTATCCGTCAATCGTCCGTCATCCAACACTTGCAACAACACATTAAAAACATCAGGATGTGCTTTTTCAATTTCATCCAGCAACACTACTGAATAAGGTTTTCTGCGAACAGCTTCTGTTAATTGCCCACCTTCATCATAACCCACATATCCCGGAGGAGCACCCACCAAACGGCTTACAGTATGTTTCTCCTGATATTCACTCATATCAATTCGGGTCATCATGGTTTCATCATCAAACAAATATTCGGCTAAAGCTTTTGCCAATTCTGTTTTACCAACGCCAGTAGTTCCCAAGAAAATAAACGAACCAATTGGTTTTTTCAAATCGTTCAATCCTGCTCTGCTTCTGCGTATAGCATCAGCCACTGCAACGATGGCTTCTTCCTGACCAACCACTCTTTTATGCAATTCATCTTCTAAATGCAATAATTTTTCACGTTCGCTTTGCAACATTTTTGAAACAGGAATGCCCGTTGCTTTCGCCACACTTTCGGCAATATCTTCGGCATCCACTTCTTCTTTCAACATTCTTTTGCCGCTATCCAATTTTTCTAAATCCAATTCTAATTGATGTTGCTTGCTTTCTGTTTCTTTTATTTTCCCATAACGAATCTCTGCAACTCTGCCATAGTCGCCACTTCGCTCGGCTTGCTCGGCTTCTAATCTATATTCTTCAATTTCTTTTTTCGCTTGTTGAATAGCATCTACAATCTTTTTTTCGTTTTGCCATTTTGCTTTTAACGAATCTCTTTCGGCAGAAAAATTGGCGATAGATTCATTCAACTCTTTTAATTTTTTATCGTCTTTTTCTCTTTTGATGGCTTCCCGTTCAATTTCTAACTGACGAATTTTTCGTTCCAATTCATCCAACTCTTCTGGCAATGAATCCATCTCTAATCGAAGCTTGGCGGCACTTTCATCCATTAAGTCAATGGCTTTATCAGGCAAAAATCTATCGGTGATATATCTGCTTGATAATTCTACCGCAGCAATAATCGCTTCATCTTTAATGCGAACTTTATGATGCGTTTCATATCTTTCTTTCAATCCACGAAGAATTGAAATCGCGTCTTCATTCGTTGGTTCATCAATAAACACCTTCTGGAATCGGCGTTCTAAGGCTTTATCTTTTTCGAAATATTTTTGATACTCGTTTAAAGTGGTTGCACCAACTGCTCTCAATTCGCCACGAGCCAACGCAGGTTTTAAAATATTTGCCGCATCCATTGCGCCCTCTGTTGCGCCAGCACCAACCAATGTATGGATTTCATCAATAAACAAAATGATGTTGCCATCGCTTTCGGTTACCTCTTTTACCACGGCTTTTAATCGTTCTTCAAACTCACCACGATATTTTGCGCCAGCCATTAATGCGCCCATATCCAATGCGTAAATTATTTTTCCTTTCAAATTTTCAGGAATATCGCCATTCACAATTCGGTGTGCAATGCCTTCTGCAATCGCTGTTTTGCCCACACCAGGTTCGCCAACTAATATAGGATTATTCTTTGTTCTTCGTGATAAAATATGAAGCGTTCTACGGATTTCTTCATCACGTCCAATCACTGGGTCGAGCTTTCCTGCGGCTGCTAATTCGTTTAAATTTTTTGCGTACTTCTGCAATGAATTATACTGTGCATCAGCGTTTTGAGAAGTTACAGTGCTGCCTTTTCGCAAATCTAAAATCGCAGTTTTTAAATTCTTTTCGTTTAAGCCTTCTTCTTTCAACAGTTTAGAAACCGCATCATTGCTGGATAATAAGCCCAACAATAAATGTTCAACGCTTACAAACTCATCTTTAAAATCTTTCAAAAAAGAATTGGTTTTCATCAAAACCGAATTCAAATCTCTTGATAATGCTTGTCCGCCTTCAGCATTTGTAGTTGGCAATTTGTTTACCAAATCTTGATTTCGTTTTTCAATCGAAGTAATATTGGCGTTGTTTTTTTTCAGCAAATAATCCATCGTGTCTTCGCTTTCAGTCAGCAAAGCATCGAGCAAATGCGAAGTTTCTATTTGTGGATTTTTTAAGTTAAAAGCCTCTTGCTGCGCGGCTTGCACCACTTCTTGGGCTTTGATGGTAAAGTTATTTAAGTTCATTCTTTTAAAATTAGTTGATTAGAAAATTAGCAGATTAGAAGATGTGAATACAATTAAAATCAATTTACTCATCTACTCATTCTCTAATTTGCTCATTGGCTTTCCGCAACAAACTAACCAATTAAATTAACAAGAAACTATGACAGAAATCATGAAGCAAAACGGAAAGAGTGGCTGATGAAGCAGGTGTTTGCGATGTTTTGGCAGAGCAAAAAAATGAAACTATTTTATATCTTTGAAGTACTAAAATATCAATTGCATGAAATCAATACTTACAATTCTGTTTTTCTTTTACCTCATTTCTTTTGTAAATGCACAGGTCATTAATTTTACATTTCCTACACCTGTTTGCCAAGGCACAAAATTTCAGATACAAAATTCGAGCGTTGGTGATTCGTTGCTCGAAAAATTCACTTGGAATTTTTGCAATAAATCTATTTCAACTTCACCCATTACGACCAATTTAGGAACAATTGGTGGTAACTTGAATACGAATGCTTTTACAGCGGTGGCGCAAGATTCGGGGCATTATTACACTTTTACAACGAACTATAATTCGGGTGAATTAGTGAGAGCAGATTTTGGAAATTCATTGCTCAATACACCAACTTCTATGATTTTAGTAAGTGGCTTGGGTTCACAATTAGAGGGTGTGCAAATTGCGAAAGACAGCAACAAATGGATTTTGTTTACTGTTAGCACCAATCAACTTAACCGAATAGAATTAGGCACTTCATTAAGTAATACTTCGCCAATTGTAACCAATTTAGGCAATATTGGTAATTTAGATTGGCCTCATGATTTTCAATTAGCCAATGAAAATGGAATTTGGTATGGATTTATTGCCAACAGAAATACGAGCTCAATAACTAAATTAATTTTTGGCAACACTTTGTTCAATACACCAACTGGCGTTAATTATCCTTTTTCTCCTTTGCTCAATCAACCAAGTGGGGTGTTTTTGAAAAAGAATAGTTTGAATGCTAATTGGATTTTGTTTGTATCAAATTTATTCAGCGATTCACTCACCAGATTCAACATTGGCAATAGCTTGAGCAATGCACCAATTTTTATGGATAATTTTATTTTGAATGATTCTGCGAATGAATTTCGTGATGTAACCATCATGGAAAGTTGTAGTGAATTAAAAGGTTTTGGTGTTTACAAAGCATCAAATACTGTGGTGCAATTTGAATTTGTTGGGAATGATATTAGCGGCGCATACACCAATTTGACGAAAATAGATTCTTTCACTGCTTACACCAATCAACCGCATGGCTTGACTTTACCACAATTAGCAAGCGGAACATCGAATGATAAAGTGATTTTTATTACGGATGTTAGCAGTCGGTTGGTTCGGTTAGATTTCCCAGGATGTAATACTTCATCCATTCCAACTTTCAACGGATATAATCCGCCACAAATTTCATTTGATAGCATTGGTACTTACACCATCACTTTGATTTATAATCAAGGTCAGCCTAACCAAATTACTTTCTGTAAGGATATTCAAGTGGTTTCGTGTGTTGGGATTGATGATGTTATTGGTACTTCTATTCAGCCTGATGAAGTGATTATATATGATGTAGTTGGTCAACAAGTTTATGCTGCTACTTTTTCGAAATATTTACAAAGCAAAAAAGAGAATTCGCTGAACCTTAATACAGGCTTGTATTTAGCGGTGTATTTGAAGGCGAAACAAAAAATTGGGGTGAATAAAATTTTTGTGAATAAAGATTAGTGGGTTGCTTTATTACCCCAAAAAAAATTATTGCTTCTGCGCCACCTGCAAATAATGATTAAAGAAAAACTCTTGTTTTAATTTTTCAGTTTGTAAAATTTTCAATCCTCTTTTGGTGAGCAATTGTTCGTAATCTTTTAAATCAAATTGATGAGGGTGCAAAACATCGCCAGGAATCAAGCGGAATAATTGTTTGAAGAATTGGTGATTATGTGCATCAATAGTGATGATTAATTTTCCATTAGGTTTTAGCAAGGAAGAAAGTTTATCATAACACAAATCCAAATCGCTTACATGATTGATGGCATTCATGCAAAACACCACATCATATTTTTTTTCGGTGGTAAAATCCTCAAATGCAACCGCATGAAATTTTACATTTGGATACATTGCTTTTTTAAAATGAGGCAATGTGTTTTCGTATTCATTTAGCAAAGGGTCTTCGGCGTCAACGCTAATATTTTCGGGCAATACAATAAACACACCTGCTGGTCCGCAGCCACAATCCAACACTTCACAAATATTTTCAAATTTTAAATCATTGATTTGTGCTAACAAATTATTCCAGTATTCTTTTTTCCAAATTAAATATTCAGCAGGATTTTTATTTTGTAAATAATTTTTCCACCAACGCAATTCAATGCTTTGAGCCAAATTCCATTTCCAAGTTTTTTGTTGCATGGGGCGAAGATAATCTTTAAGAGAGATTACAAATGGTTGCTTCTTTTGCTTTAGCATAATATTTTTTCATTGCCAAACATCTATTATCTTTGGCGACTTCATTTATTTATTACTAATGAAAAAAAGTACAGGTTTCTATCTTTTCTTATTCGCTACCATTTCAATTTTATTTTTTGCTGCTTGTAAGAAAAAAGATTGGCGTGATAGTTTTGTAGCTGGTTATACTGGCTCTGAACGACATGAAAAGCGTAACACCAACTATGTTACAGGGCAAGCCTATAATTACACAATGGATAGTTTGGTGGAATCGCCCACTAATATTGAGTTAATTAAAAATGGTAAAAGCGACCAAATAACAGTTAGGGTTGATGGCGTTTATTATTGTGATGCGGATAAAGATGGTTATTCTACTAAAGCTAATTCAACCGTGATTTTTACTGCTGATAGCGTTAAGATTTTACAATACATCACTGCTGATACTATCAACTTTGGTCGCTTTGTATATGTAGGTAAAAGAAATTAAAAACAGCTTTGGTGAGTGCATCTTCAACTTCTGATTTCAATAAAATTATTACTTTACTAAAAAAAGAGTGGCAGCTTGATATTCGCCACCGTTCGGCATTCTACGGTGTTTTTTTATATTCTTTACTCACCGTTTTTTTAATTTTTTATGCTTTTAAAGAAGTTGAACCCATCACTTGGGTTTGCTTATTTTGGATAATCACTTTGTTTGCTGCTTTGAATGCTATGGCAAAAAGTTTTTTACAAGAATCAGCTTCCAGGTGGAATTACTATTATACTTTGCATTCACCCACCCAATTGTTAGTGGCAAAATTTATTTACAACTTTTTTTTATTGGGCATCATCACCCTATTCAATTTGATACTTTTTGTTTTGTTTTTAGGTTTCCCTATTGAAAACAAAATGATGTTTTATGGGAGTGTTTTATTGGGAGTTTTAGCTTTTGTTTTGATGTTTTCTATTATGTCATCCATTTCAGCAAAAGCATCTAAGAATGCTTCTTTATCAGCTATTTTGAGTTTGCCAGTGATTATCCCATTGTTATCAGTATTGATAAATTTTTCGTTGAAAACAATTGCTACTGCACCCTATAATATTTTTACATCCGATATTGTATTGCTAAGCAGCATTGATGTTTTGATGCTGGCTTTAGGTTTATTATTGTTTCGGTTTACTTGGCGAGATTAAAACCCTGTTACGTTGCAGAACAAAAAAAAACAAAAGGTTATACCTTGCTTGTGCAAGTTTGCCGCCGAGCATTTGAGCGTTGTAACTTTGTGCTTTAATTTCTCTTACACATAAAATAGCGAAATGGTTGAAAGAAAATTATACGAAAGTAACTGCATGATATTTTTAACTCAATAAAATTACTCAATGGCAAAAAAGATAAAAGCAACAGGCAGACCACCCAAGTTTGATTTAGCTAACATGAAAGTGGGTGATGAAATTATTTTTACAGCACATTTCAAGAAATATTCCCAACAAAATGCCAACGGCATTGCATATAGTTTTGTTAAGTATAGAGAGTTGAAATGGGTGTTCAAAACCAAAAGATACAAATACTTGAATGAGCAAGACAAAGAGTGTATAGGGGTGAAAATAATTAGGGTGAAATAATAGGAATGCTTTGCTTCGGTTGGTGTGCTAACAAATGCCACCAACACACTATGCTTTATGCAGCTTCGATTCAACTAATACAACTCGGCTTCTACTGTAACTTCAAAACAATAAATACAAATAAGTAACTCTAAGAAAGCCTATTTATGAATAGGTTATCAATCAGCTTGAAAAAATGTTCTAAAATGAAAACGATTTTTCGCTATTCGTTTTGTCTAATTTTTTATTGATGGATAAACTCCAGATGAGCATTTCCATGCAGAATAATTTATCCTGTGGTAACAATTCAGGAGCAAATTCATCCACTAATTTTACCAAGGGCTTGATACTATTTAATGCTGCATAAAAATCTTCATCGGTATCGGTATAATTCAGTTCTAAAAAATTAGCATTAAACCAATTGATAACATCGGTATAAGGTGTTTTTACACCTTGTTTTTCCAACTTAGTTATCTTAGGAAATATCTTTTCAAATTCAGTTAGTATAGCTTGGTCAATTAATAACTGCGCCACTTCGGCAGCGCCTTCTTGTTCGCCTTCGTACACCAATTCTATTTTACCAGTAATGGCAGGAATGATGGAAACAAAATCCACCAAACGAATGGCTGTTTTTTCTGAATCAGTTTCTATCAATCTTAATTTTGCAGCAGCATACAAGTTTTCCATGGCACTGATGGTTAATCGTGCACTTACGCCACTTTTAGCATCTACATATTCGCTGTTACGGGCTGTGAAAGCTACTTGCTCTAATAAATCTTTTGCCAAATCACACATGGTGATAGAAGTTTTATCAGCAGCAGAAATATGCGCTTCTTGTTCAGTAATCTTTCTGGCTAATTCTATTGATTTAGGATAATGCGTAAATATTTGCGAACCAATTCTGTCTTTTAATGGCGTAACAATGCTACCACGATTCGTATAATCTTCTGGATTAGCGGTGAAAACAAACTGAATATCCAAAGGCATTCTGAGCTGAAAACCTCTTATCTGAATATCGCCTTCCTGCAAAATATTAAACAAGGAAACCTGAATTCTTGCTTGCAAATCGGGCAATTCATTGATGACAAATATCGAACGATTAGCACGGGGAATCATACCATAATGCAATACTCTTTCATCTGAATAAGGCAACTTTAAAGTAGCTGCTTTGATTGGGTCAATATCTCCAATCAAATCAGCAACATTCACATCAGGTGTAGCCAGTTTTTCAAAAAAACGATTGCTGCGATGCACCCAAGCTATTGGTGTTTTATCGCCCATTTCATCCAATAAGTCTTTGGCATATTTTGAAATAGGATGAAAAGGACTATCATTAATTTCAGAACCTTTTACAATCGGCATGTATTCATCCAACAGTTCAATCATGTTTCGGGCAATTCTTGTTTTTGCCTGCCCACGTAATCCTAACAAATTGATGTGATGTCCTGATAAAATCGCTTTTTTTAATTGAGGAATCACAGTATCTTCATAACCCCACAAACCTTCAAATACAGGTTGTTTGGCTTTTAATTTCTCAATTAAGTTGGCTTTCATTTCTTCGTTGATAGTTCTATCAACATAGCCCGATTTCTTCAATTCTTTAAATGTAATTTCCTGTTTCAATGTGTAGCTGTTTTAATTATATTTTCTTGATTCTGTTTTTTTCGTAGTCTTCAAAAATCATTTCTCCTAAGCCTTGCAAGCCAGTTAGAAATGCTTTGCCTTTATTTTGTTCGGTAAACATTTCTATAAACTGCCTTAAATATGGGTCTTGTGCAATCATGAAAGTAGTGATGGGTATTTTCAACTTTCGAGCCTGCGCTGCTTTTTCCAAACACATATTTACAATCATCTCATCCAAGCCATTGCTGTTTTTATAAAACTCACCCGTAGGCAATTTTACACAACTTGGTTTGCCATCGGTAATCATAAAAATCTGCTTGTTGGTATTTCTTTTTCTGCGTAAAATATCCATTGCCAATTCCAATCCTGCCACTGTATTGGTATGATAAGGACCAACTTTTAAGTAAGGCAAATCTTTTACTTGAATTGACCAAGCATCATTGCCAAACACAATAATATCAATCGTGTCTTTTGGGTATTTGCGATGAATTAATTCCACCAAAGCCATCGCTACTTTTTTAGCAGGCGTAATTCTGTCTTCGCCATACAATATCATGGAGTGGCTGATGTCAATCATCAACACCGTACTCATCTGTGCTTTGTGTTTTGATTCTTCCACTATCAAATCATCTTCTGTCAGTTTCAAATCGCTGATGCCATGATTAATCTGAGCATTTTTCAAACTCTCCGTCATGTTAATCAATGCCATATCATCGCCATATTGATAGCTTCTGTTCTCACCATCACGTTCATCGCCTATGCCTAATTTTGTTGTTCGATGATTACCAATTCCGCTTTTTTTAAGTTTGCCAAATATCTGGTCGAGTGCAAATTCACGAAGAGCAGTTTCCATTTTAGCTGTCAGCAATTTCTTGCCCGTTCCTTTACCAGCATTGCCTTCATCATCCAATTCAATCTCTTCTTTGATGTAACCTTTTTTCTTCAGGTCTTCTTCAAAATTTTCAATGGTGTATTCGGGAGTAAAAATCTTGTACTCTTTATCTAATAATCTAAGCCAGTTAAATGATTCTTCAATATCGCCCGAAGTGTGGGTGAGCAAATCTTTAAAAATTTCAAAGACTTTATCGAATGGAGGCAACAGCTTGGGGAT
The DNA here is from genome assembly GCA_903857255.1 of uncultured bacterium. Classification (GTDB taxonomy): domain Bacteria; phylum Bacteroidota; class Bacteroidia; order Chitinophagales; family CAIODY01; genus CAIODY01. The sequence continues at coordinate 13,965 of CAIODY010000036.1, read as the reverse complement.
GTGTTTGCTGAAAATAAAACCTTTTCCAAAATCAAAATTTATGCCTTCCATTTTGCTGTATTGTTTTCGAATTAGTATTGGTTAAAGTAAGTGAGTAAACACTACAAATAGCATTATGTTTTAGAAGTACCATTTTATTTCATGCCTCGGTTAGTGTCTCCAATAACCGAAATAAATATTTTATTGCTGTTTCTCTTTTATGCTTAATGCGCCTGATGGACATTTTGCCACAGTTGCCCTAATTTCATCTGTGGTGGCTTGCTCTATTTGTATCCAAGGCGATTCTTTGGGATGAAAAACAGTAGGTAAATGATGTACACAATTGCCCGAATGTATGCATTTGCCCGATTGCCACACCACCACAATTTCATCATTACCATATTCTTTTGTTAGATTGTTTTTATCCATTTTTTTAGTGCTTTATGAATTAATATTGTTGGCTTTGTTTATTATTTTCTCTACGATTTTCGCCAATTGCTTTTTCAAATCGGCGGTGTCCAAATATACAATTTGAAAATCACTAATTCCCGAAACAGTGGTTGAATGTGCTGCGTCTTTTTGCCGAAGGTAAATGATTGTTTTGCCTTTTGCTTTTGCATAACCTACTTCTATTCCTATCCCAATTCCTTTGTCAGATGTTTCAGCTAATAATAGGTCGCAATTATCTAGGTCAGCCATTGCTTGCTGCATCATTTGTCGTTCTTGTGACTTATCAAATTGATAATGGTCAACAAATACAAAAGCCGAAATCTTCCACTCGTTTAATACCTCCACTATGGCATTAATTTCATGGTCAACCAATTTTCTTTTACTAAAACTTACGGCAATATATGCTTTCATAATTTTGAAAATGTTACTTAATTGGCACAAGTTGGCTATACACATTTCCTTCGCTTCAAACTTTCGCCAGCAGGTAACTATTTTAACCTTACTAATGGGTGATTAAGTCCATTCACTTCTTTTTTAACCACTTCGTATTTGTCAATTTTTTCAAATAGTTGCGTTAATGTTTTGAAACCATAAGTTCTGGTATCAAAGCTTGGGTCTATTTTTCGTAGGGATAAACCAACTTTCGAAATATAGGCTTCTTCATCGTCATTAATAGAAATGTCAAAAGCTTTATCAATCAGGCTGATGTCAATGCCTTGAAATGAATTAGGCACTTCTGTTTTTGCTAAGGGCTTTTTATTGATTTCTTTTGCCTTACTATTTTGCTTATGCTCAACCGCTTTTTTCGGTTCGGTTGTCACTAAAAGGTTTTCGCTGTAGGTAAATATTTCGCAAGAGTTTACAAATGCAATAGGTGTATTTTTCCGACCAATACCCATCACAAAAAGCCCTTGTTCTCTTATTCTTTTAGCTAATCCTGTATAGTCGCTATCGCTTGAAACAATACAAAACCCTTCTACACTGCCACTGTGAAGAATATCCATGGCATCAATAATTAATGAACTATCGGTTGAATTTTTACCTGTGGTGTAGGAAAATTTTTGAATCGGGCTGATTGAAAATTGATTAATTATTTCTTTCCAGCTATTCATTTGTGGTTTGGTCCAATCTCCATAAATCCGCCTGATGGTTACTTTCCCGTATTTCGACACTTCTTCAACAATCTCTTTGATTAGTTTAGCCTGTGCATTATCACCATCAATTAAAACAGCGATATTAAATTTCGATTCTGTCATTTTTTTTGTTTTGTTGTTTAATTTATTATTGCCGCCAACAGTCAGCAAAGGTAGAAAACCATTGAACTAAGCAATTACAAAACCCTATACACATTTCCTACGCTTCAGAATGCGCCAGCAGGGGTATTGGATTTTAAATCCTTTACTCATTAGAATCGGATTGCAAATCCGATTCAGCACATCCGCTGCGGCTGGGCTTGTAATATGAATGTTTGTTCAAAATCCAAAAGGTCTCATTATTGCGTCTAAATCTCTCCACTTTTTACCATAACTAAATTTGGCAGCATCTTTTGCAGGCATATTCAAAATTAAAACCTGATACATTCCTAAACGCTTAACTCTTTTCTTTAAAATAGCATTCGCTTTATTTTCTTCTGCTATCATCCCTGCATAAATTACTGTCAACCATTGTTCAACCAATGTTCTGTCTTCGTCATTATAAGAGGTTACAATTTCATCAATTAAAGTTAACACGGATGGGTCAATTATTTTTGATGTTGGTTCATAAATCCTAACAAAATCATTATAGACTTTATTGCTTGAATATTTATGGGATATATTGAATAAGTCGCCAAAATAAGTTTCATCAAATGGTGCTTTTTTATTTCCATTACTTTCCACAATATAAACACACCAATCATCAAATTTACCTGTGTCAAAAATTACCGCCCTGTTATTTTGAAGTTGTTTTATTAATCGTACCATTTAATTAAAATTTGAGTATCTCTTCTGTCTTAATTTTGTTTATAAAATCCTCTATAGTTATAAGGTTATATAAACTTGGTATTATATTGTAAGCCTCTTCAAGTTTGTTTTTGGCAGAAAACCATCCTTGTCCATCAGTTATCCAAACAAATTCATAATTGCTATACTGATTGATTTTTGGAGCGACATCTGAATATGCTCTTGCAGTTTCGTTCAATTTAGAACCACCGCTGTTGTAATAATTTGCTTCAATTAAATAAGTTTTCTTTTTGGTTTTAATTACAAAATCAAATCGTTTTACATCTGCTCCTAAACTTATTATTTCAGAAAAGATTGTGTTATTTACCTCTTTTTTATAGAAAACTTCTGCTTTATCAAAAATCAAAGAAACTGCCTTCGACATATTGTCGCCACCTCTGTTTTTTCTTGCGTTTGTATCTAAACCAACTTCAATTCCGAAAACATAATCTACAAGATTTGTTACATCTTTATTTCTGAAAACTTCTGCAAGACCTGTTTCATAAATATATTCCAAAATGCTTTCAGGCGTTGTGAAATAGGTGTCAAGCAATACAATTTGTCCTTTATTGTTAAACGTTTTTGCTTTTTTATTTTTACGAATTGCAATTAGAATATCTAAAACCTCAAAAACAGTAGGATTTTCTTGATAAAGTTCATTTACAGCTTCTTTCAAATTTTGTTTCCCAATCAAATAATTTAGTTGATTTAGTTTGATGGAAATTTTGTTTACGTTGCTTTTTATTTTCTTAAAGTCAGTGAAATAGTCAAGCGTTGCATTGGTTTCTGAAAATTGTGATAGGAAATGTTTAAATTGCTCTGACATAATCTTGACTATTCGTTTGATTTGTAATTAGTAACTCTGTTAATTTTCCTCTTTTCGTTGCATTAGCATTTATCATTCGTTTAGCCTCAACACGGATGATGTTATAATCTTCATAAATTTCATCAAAGAAATTATCATTTATGTTCTTGCCCTTTACATCCGAATTACTCAAAATCCATTTATGCCCAAGCGCACTAATCTTTCGGCAAAAATCTCTTAATCTAATTTGTTCATCATCATTAAATGAATCTTTAGCATAACTATTAAAACTGGAAGTTTCACTTAATGGTTTATAGGGTGGGTCGAAATAAAAAAATGAATTTTTAGCAGCATGTTCCAATGTATTTTCAAAATCACCATTCAGTATTTCAACTCTTTTTAACGCTTCACTTACGGCTAAAATATTTTCTTTATCACAAATAGTTGGTTTGTTATAACCACCCATTGGCACATTGAAAAAATTGTTGCTATTCACTCTATACAATCCATTAAAACAAGTTCTGTTTAAAAAAATAAATAAGGCAGCTCGTATAGTTTTATTTTCCTTACGGGTATTGAACAATTCTCTTTTTGCATAGTAATACAGCTTTTTTTCTTCTTCATTTTCATTCAACTCATGATACTCGTTTTGTAATTGTTTTAATACACTAATTAATTCTTTAGGTTTACTGGCAACTGCTTGGTAGGTAATTATTAAATCGGCATTAATGTCATTAATTAAAGCATGTTTTAATTTGGGAAAATTATTCAACATCCAAAATAAAATTGCTCCACTTCCTACAAATGGTTCGATGTAAGTAAATTCTTTGTGCTGAAAATCTTCATGCAAAGCTTTCTCAATAGCAGGAATTAACTGCGTCTTTCCACCAGCCCATTTTAAAAAAGGTTTTGCGCTATTCATGTTTCAAATATAAGTTGTTTTTTCACTTGGGTATTATCACCTAATTTCATTAATCATTTCATTCCCTATTTTGGCTCCCACAATTCAATCTTATTGCCATCGGCATCCATAATGTGTATGAATTTACCATAGTCGTAAGTAGCTAGTTCATCTAATATGGTTACGCCATTGGCTTTTAGTTGCTCAATCAAGCCTTCAATATTTTGCACCCTATAATTAATCATAAACTCTTTTTTGGAAGGGGCAAAATATTCATCACCTGTTTTAAAAGGGCTCCATTGCAATGGAATAATTTGTTCGGGTTGGTTTACATCGCGGTAATCGAAACTTACCGAACCCCATGCATTCACATCAAAGCCTAAGTTTTTAGCATACCATTCTTTGGTTGCTGTGGGTTTATCGGCAAAAAAGAAAATGCCGCCAATGCCTGTTACTTTAGGGGTATTGTCAGGTTGGTTGTTTTGGTCTTGCATAATTGTTAGCGGTTTTAGGTTAGCAAATTATATTTGGTAAAGATAAACTATCTAAAACTACAAAGTCAATAGCCAACGCTGGCTATTTATGGCATTAGCCTGAAAACACTTTATTTCCCTTGTAAGTTATACCCAATAAGCCTTTTCAGCCAAACAGGTCGTCATTTTCAGCATTAAAATGGGTATTTTCTGCTAGCAAGTTGCCTTAATCTGCTAGCACTTTAACATAAAGTGCATGCAAAAAAACATTTTCTGCTAGCAAGTTAAAGCAAAGTGCATGCAAAAAAACATTTCTTGCTAGCAAGTAAAGACAATGTGGAAGCAAAAAACTTTTTCTTGTAAGCAAGTTAAGGCAAAGTGGAAGCAAAAAAACATTTTCTGCTAGCAGGTTAAAGCAAAGTGCATGCAAAAAAACATTTCTTGCAAGCAAGTTAAAACAAAGTGCATGCAAAAAAACATTTTCTGTAAGCAAGTTGAGGCAAAATATTTAAGCCTTTGTCGGGGTTTGTTTGCCAGTAACTCAATTTGGAATTGTTGTTTAAAACACTAACTGTAGCTAAAATTCATTGCTTTGAAAAAGGTGGTGGATTTTTTTTGTTTTGAATTATTGAATTGTTGGTAAACGAATTGATGCCTTAGGCATCAAATGTTTATAGGGAAGATGTGAGAAGGTCAAATGCGACCCCTTAGGGGTCGAATGCCATTTGTCGCAACGAATCTATAAACATAGAACCCCTAATGGGGTTGAGCTGTTGTAAGAGTTTGTCCTAAGACAACTTATTTGAATCGTTGGTGAAAAAATATTAACGGGGGCTTTAAAAAAATCCATCGTTTTGAATAAAGGGGGTGGTTTTTTTACGGTTCTGTATCTGCAATATAAAAACGATTGGTGTTTATAAGCATCTGTTCAATAAACCAATGCGCTTATTTTTTTGACTCACTTACGAAACTACCTGCGGCATTAAAAAACAAACTTTTATTGTTCAAATCGGCTCGGTAAGTGATTGTGCCATTGTTGTCTTTTATTTTAAATGCTTGATTGATACTGGAGTTATTGTAATTTGCTTTCACATAGGGTCCAATCACAGCTGGCAACATATTGATTTCAATATCGGCTTCCACATTTACCAATTTGCCCGATGCCTCATAAGTGTTTGCAATATCTACTCTGTTTATAGCATACTCTACTTTGTAATTGTTTTCCTGCCGTGTCCATGATGTATAATTAACAGAGGGATGCGCCCTTTGAAATGCCTCTTTTACCAATGTAGGCACTTCTTTTTGTTTTAAAGTATAAGCTTGCAAAGTGTTTAAAAACAGCGCCATGATAAGCGTTAGAAAAAGATGTTTAGGCATGAATAAATTGTTTTTACGGAATTCGTGAATCTTTGATTTCATGTTGTTTGAGTTGATATTGTGAGTATATTTTATTACGCTTCAAAGTTGCGTTACGATAGTGCTAACTGTGTTGCACAATTGCATATAAAAGTTAGATAATTCACACTTTGTGTAAGCAACTATGCCAGCGTTTATTTTATTATAGTGCAAAAAATATATGCGTAAATGGAGAAAAAAAAATCGGTTGCTTTGAAAAAAGGTGGTGGATTTTTTTTGATGAATGATGAATGTACGCTGCCCTTGAAAAGAAAAAATAATTTGCTTTTGCCTCGATTAGTGTTCTCTCTAACTGAAATAGTTGATAATGGTGGGGACACGAACCTAGGCAAAAAAAACATGAGGAAATTAAAAGCAACCTGTTATATTGGCTGACAAATTTAATTGCTGATGAAAAAGATTTGCCTATTATGCTTGTTTTTTGTTCAACTACATGCTTGGGCACAATCGCCTGATTGTGCTTGGTTAAATAATTATGGAAATGATGGCAGAGGCACAAATATTACTGCTGATAAAAATGGTTATATCTACATGACAGGCACATTCAACAATACATTTACAGCAAATAGTACACCTGTTACATTCGGTAGCCAAACACTTACCAATTGCTCAACTGTGTCGGGTGGTAATAGTTCTTTTTTTATTGTAAAATCTGATAGTAATGGTCATATTATTTGGACAAGAACCGCATGCGGCAGTTTCAATTCAATTCAACCTACCAGCATAAAAACAGATATTTATGGGAATATTATTGTAGCAGGTTATGCTTCAGCCGATTCAATTATTATTCAAGGCGTAAAATTGAAATACCAGTGGTGGAATTCAACGAACAATTTTTTTCTGATAAAATTTGACCAAAATGGTAATGCGCTTTGGGGTAAAGCAGGCAGGACAACTTTAAATGGTTCTGGAGGAGGAACCACTATAAAAAGTATAGCTACTGATAGTTTAGGCAATATCTATGCAGGTGGTTATTTTAGTGCATCCAACATGATTATTGATAATGATACTATCAATTCAAACTCAATCGTTGCTCCTGATATGTTTCTCCTAAAATATGATTCATCAGGGCACACCATCTGGCATAAATCGTTTGGTGGAAATGATGAAGATGAAATCAATGCCATTGATGTAAACTCAACAACAATAGTTGCTACTGGCTATTTTTATAGTGATTCCATCAAGTTTGACAATTACACCATTCATAATGATTTAAATATTAATTCAGGATTCAATCAACTTTTATTCATTGCTAAATTTGATACTGCTGGTCATTGCAAATGGGTGTTAGCCAATAAGAGTGTGGGTGCAGAAGGAAGTGATATAAAATTATCACCTACTCAATCCATCTATGTAGTTGGTGATTTTAGTTCACCTTTCATTCGTTTAGGAAATGATTCAATAGTTAATACTGGAATTTTTATTACATCACTTGATAGTGCTGGTAATTATAATTGGGCTAAAGGTGGAAATGGGTTCACGACCAATATTAACCATTGCGCCACCGATACAGCAGGTAATTTATTGGTTATTGGGGTTAAAGTGGATAGCACCTTTATTTTTTTAGAAAAATATTCACCTACAGGCAAACAGCAATGGATGAAACTATTTGGTGGAGGTAATTCATTTAATGATATAGGTAGCGATATAGCAGTTCATAATGGTTCGGTTTATATTGTCGGAACTCAATTTGGGCAAAATCTTGAATTAGGTAATCATATAGCTTCGCTCCATGCTGGAAGTGGGGAAGATATTTTTTTCGCAAAGTTAGCTGGCATTTGTAATGGCGTAACGATGCAACAATTCACATCCACCTTTCAACCACAAATTGGTATGTCAGATACATTTCATGTTGCAGCGTCAGGTACTTTGCCTATAGCTTATCAATGGTATAAAAATAATTTCCCCATTTCAGGCGCAATCAATTCATCGTATTTCACACCAGTTATAACAGCTACTGACAATAACACTCGTTATTTTTGTACAGTAGCAAATTGCAACTATAGCAATAGTTTTAATACACTACCAGATACCATATTGTTTTGCAGAGGCGGAAAAATCAGTCAGCAACCTACCAACCAATATTTTGTACCAGGAGATTCTGCAACGTTCAAAATTTTTTATTCAGGAGTGATGCCCGAAAGTTTTTTTTGGTATCAAATAATACCTGGCAATACATTTATATCAAATACTGACTCGGTTTTTACCATTTCATCACTTACAATTGCCGACACAGCTGATTTGATTTGTTGTTCTATGAATTATTGTAACCATACAGTACATGTTCTAAGTGATACAGTAAGATTATTTTTAGGAACTGGAATAAAAACACTTAACAAGCTCAACCAATCGATTGAAATTTATCCAAATCCTTGCGAAAACAATTTATCAGTTAGCGGAATTCAGTTTTCAGCAAACACAAAATTAGAAGTGATGAATATGCTTGGTCAAAATGTTTATTGCAAAATGACAGTGATGAATGCTGATAACTGCCAACTGAATACTGAAAACTTGCCTTCAGGCATTTATTTCCTGCAAACAGTTGATGATAATGGTTTTAAGCACACCACAAAATTTGTTGAGCAATAGCCTGGTAGTAAAGTTTATCAAGTTTTTAAAGAAAAAAAATCCATTGCTTTGAAAAAGGCGGTGGATTTTTTTTGTTGATGTGGGAGGAAGGAAAGGGTAGTGGGTATGGTTTTCAAAAAGCTTTGCAAGTGTTGAAATAACAACATTTTAAAAAGGATAACCGATGGCTAAATTGTATTTCAAATTGGTTGACCGCCAAGTAGAAGAAGATAAATTAATGGCATTGCCCAACCATTTTTGGTCGCTGGTTAATTGCGGATTAATCAAAGGAAAACCAATATCGAGGCGCAATAAAAAATAGTTATAATCAAATCGTAAACCTGCACCAGCATCTACTGCCAGTTGTTTGTAAAAAGTATTTACGTCAAATTCAGCACCTGGTCGTTCGGCATCTTTTTTTATCAACCACATATTGCCTACATCGCTGAATAAAGCACCTTTAAAATACCACCAAATATTAAACCGATATTCAGCATTGGCTTCTAATCGTAAATCTCCAGTTTCATTGATGTATAATGGATTGGAGATTAAATTAGGGTCTTGATAAACACCTGGTCCTAAAGTTCTGGCACGCCAACCTCTCATATCATTTGGTCCACCCATGTAAAACTGTTTGATATAAGGCAGCACTGAACTATTGCCATAAGCCTTGCCAACACCAGTAAGAAAGCGGAATACCAAACTTTGATTTCTTCTTAAATCAATATGAAACCGGTTTTCAAAATCAACTTTTATAAATTGCGATAATTCATTGCCAAATAAAATAACGGGCGATGATGTAGTATTGAAAATATTTTTTGCAACTAACATTGATAAGTTGCCAGCCACATCAAAAGTGGCTTTGAAAAAATAAGTGAGTGGTTTAAAAACAGTGGGGTCTAATGTGTTGTAGGTAAAAGAATAATTCATGCCCGGAATTAATTGCGGCTTGAAACTGCCTTGCAGCAATGGATTCAAACTCAAAAAATGTTGAAACGAATCAGTGATTTGATTGTAATTAATAAAACTCAACACCAATGGATTTAGATAATGATGTTTGCGTTTTGTTTCGTTCCAATCATAACCAAATGAAAAATTGGTTTGATTTTGTTTGTAAAAATCTTGTCGTTCTAAATAATTGTATGATGCTGTAATATTCGTTTTCGGATTTTCATTCACCGAAATTTTATGTGTTTTAAATGGCACAATAAATTTAGGAAATTGAAAAATAGTTTGTGCGCCTAAATCTAAAGTATGAAACTTGTGGTCAACATTTTCATAAGGCGATTCTAAAGCACTTTTTAAATTCAATGTAAATAAATCGCCATTGTGAAAAAAGTTTTTGCTCTTTTCCGAAACATTTAATCCGAAACCAAAAAATTCAGTAATGGTGCTAGCTGACAGCTCGGCACCAAATTCATTTTTCTTTGATGGCGTAAGAAAAATATAGCAATCAATTTGGTTGTTGCCCGTTTCGATATATTGAATGCTAACATTGCTAAACATGCCCAAAGCACTTAATCGTGCATTAGTTTGTTGTTGATTGAGCAATGAAAATGTTTGATGCGGCTCGATATAAATATTATCAACCAACGCCGAAAATTTGATTTTGAATTTTCTCCCAACAAATTTGAATTGATTAAAAACAATGGTATCAACGGGTGATTTTATTTTTGAAGTATCATTTTTGAAATTGGGAAACACAAACACATTGTTGACTGTAAACCTTTTGTGTTGCTCATTTTCAGGGTTCTTCACAATCAATTTTACATTCACAGGACGTTTGTTTTCAGAAAATAAATTATCGAAAAAATTCTTTTTCAATTTGCCTGCTGATGAATCTAATTTGCATAAAACATATTGTTGGCTAAATTCAAAATAGCCATTATTACGCATCATGATTTCAATTCGCTCACGTTCGTTTTTTAAATTAATACTGTTGTAAGCATCTTTTGAATTTAAAAAACTTGCTTTCAAGTTTTCTTGCAAAAGGCTTTGCATATCAGCATTATCAGCTATTTCGCTGATTTCATTCAGTACATACAAAGTTTTTGGGCGAATGATATATTTCACCGATGCCTTGCGTTTGTGCTTGTTTATTTTCACATCAACCGTAGCATCGTAATAGCCTTTGTTGATGAGATACGATTTCATATCCATCAAGCTTCGGCGTACTAATGTTGAATCATAAATGCTGTAAGGTTCGCCTAAATTATTTTGCATCCAGTTTTTAAAACCAGTTTGCCTGCCGTTGGCAAACTTATTATACACCAGCATTTTAAATTTGAACCGAATACCCAATGGTTTTAAGAAACCAAACATGGATTTGTTTTCAGCAGGCTTTGCTAAATCAAGCAATTCTTTCTTCGATATATTTTTTGTAGTTAATTTTAGCGGCGCAATAATTTCGATGTCATTTTTTTTTAACAGCAATTGATTGGGTTGCAAATGTTTGGTAACATTGCACGAATAGCACAACAACAATAAAAACCCATACAAAGCAATCTTTCTATTCATGATTTCTAAAAACCAAATTTCATTTATCCGCAGTTTGAGCGATAAAAAGCAACGGCTAAAATACGCTTGCTTTGTGGCTGAAGGAAATAAAATTGCTATTGAAATTTTAAACAGCAATTGGGCAATTGAGCAAGTTTATGCTACACAACAATTTGTTGATGCGAATACTTTTCGGTTTGACAAATCAAAAATCAATGTAGTAACGAAAGAAGAAATTGAACGAATCAGCCATTTGCAAGCACCTACTGATGTAGTGATTGTTTTAAAAATTCCTACTCACAATCATGCTGAAATTAGCACCAATGGTTGGAGTTTGGCTTTAGATGGCATTCAAGACCCTGGTAATTTTGGAACTATTATTCGCACTGCCGATTGGTTTGGAATCAAGCAAATTTTCGCATCACCCGATTGTGCTGATTTGTATAATAGCAAAACTATTCAAGCAACCATGGGTTCTTTTTTAAGAATGAAAGTTCAAGTAATTGATTTAGAAAAATTAATCGCCGAAAATAAATTTGAACAAATTGCTGTGGCGGTAATGAATGGTGAAAATATTTCTAAAGTTGCATTTGCTAAAAACGGTTTAATGATTTTAGGCAGCGAAGGAAAAGGCGTAAGTAAAAGTATTATTGAAAAAGCTACACATCCTGTAACTATTACTGGCAAAGGCACAGCCGAATCATTGAATGTAGCCGTGGCAGCAGGAATTATTTGTAGCAGGTTACCAATTTGAAAATGACCTGCCTAAAAAAAATGGTTTGTTTTTGAAAACAAATACCTCTCTACACAAAATATTTTTTCCACCACCATTGAAAAACAATCAATGCCCAAATATTAGCCGCCGCATCGCCTGGGTTATTGCTATGTAATTGTTTTTTTAGTTGTTGAATAAAGGCTAAGTTGAAAATGTTTTGTTCAATAATAAATTTATCAGCCAGTAAGTCATCTTCAATCAACGAACGCAATTCATTCCGAAACCATTTCAATAAAGGTACTTCAAAACCATGCTTGGGGCGGTTGTATAACTCTGGTGGTAATAAATTTCTGAAAGCATCTTGCACAATTCTTTTTTTCATTGAGCCATTTATTTTAAATTCAGTAGGCAAACTAAATGCGAAATCAACTACACTAAAATCTAAAAAAGGAGAACGAATTTCTAAACTATTTGCCATGCTCATTAAGTCAACTTTCACTAGCATATCGCCTTTCAACACTAAGTTCACATCAGTCAACAACACTTCATTAAAATCATTTTTTGAAGAAAAATTCTCTAAATTTTTTTTTTTGCGTTGCTCTAAAACTTTCGAAACTGAAGCCGCATTTTCTTTCAATAATTCTTTTACATTCTCTTCGCTCATCCAACTGCACCATCGCCAATGCCGCTCTGCAATTGGTAATTTAGCTCCTTCAGCAAAGCGATTAAGTTGACGAAACAAATTTGTTGTAGTATGATTTCTAGATTTTGGCAATGCTTTCCAAAGGGGTGAAAGTTGTTTTACCATTTCATTGTTCCAACCACCATTTCGCATTTTAAATTCAGCCGCATATTTATTGTAGCCTGCAAAAATTTCATCAGCCCCGTCACCGCTTAATGCTACTGTTGCATGTTGTCGGGTATGATGGCTTAAAATATAAACTGCCAAAGCTGATGAATCGGCAAATGGTTCATCTAAATAATTCAACACATCGAATACATGATTTAGGAAATCATCATTGCTTAATTTAAAAACTGTATGATTGGTTTGATATTTATTAGCAACCAGTTCGGCATATTTTGTTTCGTCAAAAAATGGTTCGTCTTTATAGCCTATTGAAAAAGTGTGTAACCCTTTTTTTTGTTGTGAAGCCAATGCCACTATTACTGATGAATCGATGCCGCCACTTAAAAATGCACCCAGTGGAACATCACTAATCATGCGCTTTTCAACAGCATCGTTCATCAAATTAACTAATTTTTTTTGTGCTGCATCATAACTTAAATTTTGGTTTTTGGTGTAGTCAATTTCTAATTTATAATATTGCCTTGTTTTGATTTCTTGTTGGTTTATTTCGATAAAATAACCACCTTGTAATTTTTCTACACCTTTAAAAATACTGACATTAGGCGGTAAATAATTAAACTGAAAATATTGTGCTAATGATGCTTGGTCGATTTCTTTTTTGATGCCAAATTGAAGCAAAGCTTTCATTTCGCTGGCAAAGAAAAAACCATCTTCATTGTGGCAAAACAATAAAGGCTTTTTACCAAATCTGTCTCGGGCAATGGTTAATTTATCTTCCATTTTATCATAAATAGCAAAAGCAAAAAAACCATTGAGCCATTGAAAACATTGAGTTCCGTAGCGAATAAATAATTTCAATAAAACTTCTGTATCTGAAGTAGTGTTGAATTTTTCATCGGCTAAGTATTGTGTTTGTAGTTGTTTGTAATTAAAAATTTCGCCATTAAAAACAATTGTGTAACGATTATCAATGGCAAAAGGTTGATTGGCTGAAGCAGAAGTATCAATGATGGATAATCGGCGATGTGCTAAACCAATTTGTTGATGAAAGAAAAAACCTTCATTATCCGGACCTCTTAATTGGATAGCATTAGCAGCATTATTCAGGTAGGTTTTAAATTTTTCATTCGCCACATTTTTCAAAGCATAGCCAGCTATTCCACACATAGTTGATTGATTATTGTTTCAAAAATAATGGAATTGTTTTGTTTAGGTTTTAATTTTTAGTTTATTTTTACCGACTATGAATAAAGATTATTTCGGGTCTGATACGGGGTTGCTTTTTATTCAGTATCTCGATTTTTTGATGGGTCCATTATACATCTATATCTTTTATAGAATTATTAAGTTTATAAAAGAAAAAAAACTGAATAAT
>CAIODY010000035.1 GCA_903857255.1 uncultured bacterium | reverse complement strand
GGATTTAGTCATCAAGAAATTGAAATGGCGTTGAAAAATAATTTTCAAATGGTACTCATGGGCAACAATCGTTTGCGAACTGAAACAGCAGGAATAGTTGCTGCTACTATTTTGCAGCAAGTGAATTGCAAATAATTTTTACATTCGTTTATAAAAATAAAAAAGATGAGTGAAGCAATTGCAGTAGGAATTGACATCGGCGGAACCAATGTGGTAGCAGGTTTTACAACTGATAATGGAAAAATTTTACAACAAATTCATCACCCCATTAAAAAATTTCTAACGCCTGATGATTTAGTAAAAACATTTTCTGCTGAAATTTTATCGCATTGCAAATTGAATAATTGGCAACTCAAAGGCATTGGCATTGGTGCTCCTAACGGAAATTTTTTCAACGGCACAATTGAGTTTGCACCGAATTTGCCTTGGAAGGGAATTATTCCTTTGACAAAAATGTTTGCCGTAGAATGTATTACCACAGCCATTTTGACGAATGATGCGAATGCAGCAGCAATTGGCGAAATGATTTTTGGTGCAGCAAAAGGGTTGCATGATTTTATCATCATTACCTTGGGAACTGGCTTAGGAAGCGGCATTGTAGCCAATGGCGAATTGATTTACGGACATGATGGCTTCGCTGGCGAATTAGGACATACTACTGCTATAAGAAACGGAAGGCTTTGTGGATGTGGAAGAAAAGGCTGTTTGGAAACTTATGCTTCGGCAACAGGCATTGTTAGAACTATGAAAGAATGGATGAGCAATGGTGAAGAAACTTCGTTGAGTAAAATTCCAAATGAAAAAATTACAGCTTGGAATGTGTATGAAGCAGCTATGCAAAATGATGCTTTGGCAAAAAAAGCATTTTTATTTACAGCCGAAATTTTGGGGCAAACATTGGCTGATGCTGTTGCTTACACCAGTCCTTCAGCGATTATTTTGTTTGGTGGATTAGCAAAATCAGGTGATTTATTATTGCAGCCACTCAAACACTTTATGGAAGAAAATTTATTGCAGATTTATAAAAATAAAGTAAAAATATTGCTTTCAAATTTGCCCGAATCAGATGCTGCGGTGTTGGGTGCAGCGGCTTTGATTTGGAAAGAATCAAAAAATATTTTTCAAACTATTTAACTCATGTTGCATCAAATTTTAGCGTACTTAAAATATTTGTGGCAATCTCAAAATGAGCATGGAGTCCACTCTCCGTTTGTTTTTGATTTGTTGAAAAGTGTGATTCACGATAAAAAACATTTTTATGCTTTTGAAGAAATTGAACACATCAAAAAGCAATTGCTGCAAAAAAATATTTCCATCACACAAATTGAACATGGGGCTGGCAGCAGGGGAGTGGTGGAACAAAAAAAATCAATTTCAAAATTAGTGAAGCAAGTGAGTATGCCTGCTAAACAGGGTGAATGGTTGTTTAAATTGGTACAACATTTTCAACCTAAAAATATTTTAGAATTAGGCACTTGTATTGGCATTGGCACAGCTTATTTAAGTTTGGAAAACCGCAACAGACCAGTGTTTACTTTGGAAGGGAATCCGGATTCTGCTAACATTGCACAGCAATTTTTTAATCAATTGCAGTTGAATAAAGTTGAAATATTGCAAGGCACTTTTGAAGAAAATCTATCAAAAGCATTGCAAAAAATGCAGCAAGTTGATTTTGCATTTGTGGATGGCAATCATCGGCATGAGCCTACCATACGCTATTTCAATCAAATATTACCTTTCACCAATGAAAATTCGGTGTTAATTTTTCATGATATTCATTGGAGTGCTGAAATGGAAAAAGCATGGAATGAATTATGCAAACACCCACAAGTAAGCATTTCAACGGATTTGTTTTATTTTGGAATTTTATTTTTCCGAAAAGGAATTTTAAAACAACATTTTGTGTTGCGATAAATTTTTTATCATGAAGAAATTGCTTTTTCATTTTTTGTTTTTATCTCTTTCCATTGGTCAGGCTGCATTCGCCCAAACCATTGAGCAATCACTCAATAGCGATAAAGTGCAATGGAAATTTTATTGCACTACAAATTGTGAAATTGGAAAAGCAGGAGAAAAATTCCCAGCCAAAGTTCCCGGTACTATTCATTTAGATTTGTTGGATAACAAGTTAATTCCTGACCCATTTTATGCAGATAATGAAAAGCGTTTGCAATGGATTGATACTTTGGATTGGGTGTATGAAACTACTTTTGATGTAGATTCAAATTTGTATAAACAAGGCACTTTTGAATTGCAATTTGATGGCTTAGATACTTATGCTGATGTAGAGTTAAATGGTATTTCTATGTGCAATACATTAAATAACATGTTTGTGAAATGGAATATAGTCATAGGGAGTCGTTACTTAAAATTAAAAGGCAACCAATTGAAAATTGTTTTTCATTCCACTTTAAATGAGGCAAGAAAATTGAAAGTAGCATTTGAAAAAGAGAACGGTTATTCATTACCCGAAGGTGAAAGAGTTTTTGTAAGAAAAGCGCAATACCAATTTGGATGGGATTTTGCGCCGAAATTTTTAGGCTGTGGAATTTGGAAAGGTGTGAAGTTGATTGGCGTAGGTGAATTAAAAATTAATGAAGTGAATTTTGTGCTTGATTCACTTAATGAAAAATCACAAGCATTTTTGCATGTTTTAATTTCCTGTGACAATTATAAGATGAGATATGATGGCGGAGTGAAGGGGTTTGAGGGCTGGCCTTCTGATGTTTGGCTAAAATTAAAAAACTTATCAACGAAAGAGGAATTAAATATAAATCCTTCGCGTATTCTTTTGACAAAAAGTCTAAAGTATGAATTACCAATAAAAATTGATAAAAAATTTCTTTGGAATTGCAATGGAAAAGGTTCTCAAATAATGAATGAATTTGAAATTTCCATTTCAAATGATAGTATTCATTACATCACAAAAAGAGTAAAAATTGGTGTTCGCAAAATTGAATTTATTCAACAAAAAGATTCCACTGGGGAATCATTTTATTTCAAATTAAATGGTAAACCGATTTTTATTAAAGGAGCAAATTGGGTTCCTGCAGATGTTTTTTTGCCCAGAGTTTCTCACGAAAAATATCGAACACTTTTAACCGCTGCGAAAGATGCAGGCATGAATATGCTTCGGGTTTGGGGTGGTGGAATTTATGAAGATGAATATTTCTATCACCTCTGTGATTCTCTTGGCATCATGGTTTGGCAGGATATGATGTTTGCTGGGGCTATCTATCCTTCTGATGAATCGTATCCATTATTTGAAATTGAGGAAGATATTGCTCCCTTACAAAACCATGCATGTGTTGTCCTAATTTGTGGCAATAATGAAGTTGACGAAGCTTGGAAAAATTGGGGTTGGCAACAACAATTCAATTATTCAAAAAAAGATAGCGAAGCAATATGTTATCAATATGAACTTTATTTTGAAAAACGCATTCCAAGTGGAATTAAATTCCATGGCAATCAAACTTCTTACATCCCATCTTCTCCCAAATTTGGTTGGGGTCATAAAGAAAGTTTAACCGATGGTGATAGCCACTATTGGGGCGTTTGGTGGGGAATGGAACCTTATGAAATGTATAAAAAACGTGTGCCTCGTTTTGCCAGCGAATATGGCATGCAAAGTTTGCCTTGTTTAGAAACGATTAGAAAATTTGCTCCCGACTCATCATTAAGAATTAATTCTGTTGCCTTGCGCAATCATCAAAAACATCCATCAGGGTTTGAAAATTTAGATGGTTATTTGAAATATTATGGCTTCAAAGTAAATGGTGGATTGGTAAAAGGCAGGAAAGTAATTCCTGAATATGGCAAAGGAAATCCTGATGCAATTGATTCAATGGAAACAAGTTTGGCGAACCTCAAAGGTTCGCCAAACTTAAAAGCAAATCCTACCATAAAAGAATTTGAAGATTACATCAATGCTACACAACAATTACAAGCCGATGCTTTGCGAACCGCTATCACAGCGCACCTACAAGCGCAGCCACGATGCATGGGTACAATTATTTGGCAACTCAACGATTGTTGGCCCGGAGCCAGTTGGAGCTTGATTGATTATTACGGCAATAAGAAAAAGGCGTATTATGAAGTGCAAAAATTGTTTGGCGGAAAAAGTAAGTAGTCGCTTATTTTTTCTCTGCTTTCAGCAAATCTTCCAATTCTTTTATGCGCTGTTCTAAATCAGGCAGTTTGCGGTAAACCGCTTGCGAACGCAGCGATGATGCATATTTAAAGGCAGGGCTTCCATTGATAGCCGTGTTTGGTTCTTCAATAGATTTTGATACACCACTTTTAGCATTAATTTTTGTGCCATCAGCAATTTTCAAATGACCAACAATGCCTACTTGTCCGCCAATCATACAATTTTTTCCAATCTTGGTGCTGCCTGCAACGCCCGTCTGTGCTGCGATGACAGTATTTTCACCAATTTCAACATTGTGTGCAATGTGAATTAAGTTATCTAATTTAACACCTGTTTTTATTAAAGTTGAACCAATGCTACCTCTATCAATTGTAGTGTTGGCGCCTATTTCCACATAATTTTCAATCACCACATTGCCAATATGATTCACTTTTTGATAAGTGCCATTGGCTTGCGGCGCAAATCCAAAACCATCGCTGCCAATCACCACACCGCTGTGAATGATACAATTAGAGCCAACTTTGCAGCCTTTATAAATTTTTACGCCCGAAAAAATAATCGTGTGTTCGCCAATTTCAACGCCTTCGCCCAAATAAACTTGTGGATGAATTTGTGTATTGGCACCAATTTTCACATTGTTTTCAACCACTGCACATGCACCAATATATACATGCTGACCAACCACTGCATTATCGCTCACAGCCGCTTTTGCATCAATACCCGTTAATGGGTTTTGCGAAGCATTGCCAAATTTTTCTAACAAAAAAGCTAATGCTTGATAAGGGTCTTCTACTTTTAAAAGTGTGGCATTTATTTTTTGCGATGGCACAAAAGTTTTGTTCACCATCAAAATACCTGCTTGGGTTGAGTAAGCAAATTCTTCATATTTCGGATTGCCTAAAAAAGCTAATGCTTTAGGATGTGCTTCTTCAATTTTCGCAATTGTTTCTACTTGTACATCGCCGTTTCCTTCAACAGTGCCGCCTAATAAGGCTGCTAATTGGTTTGCAGATATGGTCATTGAATTTTTAGTTTGAATAGAACACTGATGAAACGGATTAAACTGATTTTCGCCGATTTTAAATCTGTGATAATCTTTTAAATCTGTGTTATCCGTGTTCCATGTTTTTTCAAATTGTGTAACAAATGTAATGTTTAATAATTGCTTCGGTGAAAATAGGAATGTTAAGGTGATTCAAATGATTTAGCACATCTACCACTTCGCCATTTTTCATTAAAATATTGATTTGCCCAACATCTAATCGGTAAGCGTAATTAGAAATAGTATCCTGAAACACAAAGTAGTGGCTCAATTCGGGCGATACGATATTTTTTTTTAAAAATTCTTTTTGTTTGTTTTCAATTTCTGTTGCTGAAATTTTTTCGTTGCTCAAATGAATTTTATACAATTTTCTATTCACCAACATGCGGCTCAAAGTGGCTATGCAAGGGTCTTTTTCGTGTTGCCAATAATTGATGTTGGTTAAAACTTCAGCGTCATTTAATTGCGCAAATACCTCAATCCAAGGTTCAGTTTTATTTTTTTCGCTCAAGAAAAATTCTAACAGCGGCGTTTTGAAACTCAATTCCGAAGCGGCATTCAGTTCTCTTGCACGTTGAAATATTTTTACTAACAATTGTTCGGCAGCGATAACAGTTTTGTGCAAATACACTTGCCAATACATCAATCTTCTGCTCGTTAAAAACTTTTCGATAGAATAAATTCCTTTTTCTTCCACTACCAATTCTTCATTTTTTACGTTCAGCATTTTGATGATTCTATCATAACTAATCACTCCTTCAGCTACGCCCGAAAAAAAACTATCACGAGTTAAATAGTCCAATCTATCTACATCTAACTGACTGCTGACGAGTTGATGCAAAAATTTTCGAGGATATTTTCCTGTAAAAATTTCAATCGCCAAATTCAATTTTCCATCAAATTTTTCATTCAACGATTGCATCATTTGCAAACTCACTTCTTCGTGATGAATGTTTTGCAACAACACACCTTCTAAACAATGTGAAAACGGTCCATGCCCCACATCATGCAGCAAAATGGCTGCTATGGCGGCTTCTTCTTCTTCTTTGGAAATCGAAATTTCTTTGCTTCGCAATTCTTTTATCGCTTCCATCATCAAATGCATAGCGCCCAATGCATGGTGAAACCGAGTGTGATTTGCGCCTGGGTAAACATAATTCGACAAGCCCAATTGCTTGATATTTCTTAATCGTTGAAAAAATGGATGTTCAATAATTTCAAATGCTAAAGCATTTGGAATGCTGATGAATCCATAAACTGGGTCGTTAATAATTTTTTTCTGAAAAGGCATTTTTGCAGAATTTTTACAAATGTAGTTCTTTCAATTTTCTATTTTAATACATTTGCAACCATGAATCAATTAGAATTTCAATGGGGAAAATTATTGGTGCAATTGCAAAATCAATTTGGCAAGAAGCCCGATATTGATGCGTTGTTGTTTTTAATTGGCGTAAGAGAATTGGGAAAAATGCCCGAAGATTTTTCGAAAGAAGAGAAACAAAATTTGATGCACATTGCCACTTGCAAATTGTTGAGCCGCCAAGGTTATTACGAATTAGAATTTGCCGACCAAGATGGCTGGCCTCATTGGAAAGCAGTGAAACCTTTGCCTAATATGGATTTGATGGCGCAAGAAAATTTGCTGAAAGAAAATATCATCAACTATTTTATCGAAATAGATTATTTTAACGAACTCAATTAAAACAAAAATCATGAAGAAAATTTTATTCATCGCACTCACATTTTTAAGTTTAAATGCTTTTGCAAAAAAGGAAAAAGTTTATCGCATTAAGATGGAAACATCAATGGGGACAATGGTTTTAAGGCTTTATAACGAAACACCTTTGCACCGCGATAATTTTTTAGCAAAAACAAAAGCACACTTTTTTGATAGTCTTTTATTTCATCGCGTTATCAAAAGTTTCATGATTCAAGGTGGCGACCCAGAATCGAAACATGCCAAAGCTGCTCAAGCATTAGGCAACGGTGAAGCACCCGGAGGGCGCATTCCAGCTGAATTTAAAACAGATTTATACATTCATAAAAAAGGAGCATTAGCCGCTGCAAGAGATGGTAATCCTGAAAAAGCCAGCAGCAATTGTCAGTTTTATATTGTGCAAGGCAAAACTTTTACCGAAGATGAATTGAATAAAATGGGGCAACGCAGCGGCGTAAAATATACGCAAGAGCAAAAAGATTTGTATAAAACAATCGGCGGCACACCGCATTTAGATAACAACTACACGGTGTTTGGCGAAGTGGAACAAGGCTTGGATGTGTTAGATAAAATTGCTGCCGTGCAAACTGCGCCTGGTGACAGACCGTTGCAAGATGTTCGCATTATCAAATGCACCATCATTAAACCAAAGAAAAAGTTTTTGTTTTTTTAATAAAAAAAATGAATTGGCTACATCAACATAGTTGATTCAGCAAACCAATCTTTCCAAACGGCTTCATAGCCTGTTTCTTTAATCATTCGTGCAACTTGTTGTGGTGTGCGATTATCGTCAATGGCAAATTGCTCTAACGCATGACTGTTGATAGCATAGCCACCAGGTTCGGTTTTAGAGCCTGCTGACATGGTTGTAATGCCAATTTTAAAAGCATTATCTCTGAATTTTATGCTTTCACGAGTTGATAAACTTAACTCAACATTTTCATTAAAAATTCGGTAAGCACAAATTAATTGTGCCACATCTTTTTCGCTGACAATTACTTTTGGTTCATAACAACTTTCATTCGGACGGATTCGTGGAAATGAAATAGAGAATTTAGTTTGCCAATATTTTTTCTCTAAATAATCTAAATGCAATGCAGCAAAAAATGAATCAGTTCGCCAATCTTCCAAGCCTAATAAAACGCCTAAACCGATTTTGTGAACACCTGCCGAACCAATTCTGTCAGGTGTTTCAAGGCGATAATCGAAGTTTGATTTTTTTCCCTTAGGGTGATAAATTTTGTAATTGTCTTTGTGATAAGTTTCCTGATAAACTAAAACTGCATACAAATCTTCTACATGCAACAGCCGATATTCTTCTTCGCTCAATGGTTGCACTTCGATGGAAATGGCAGAAAAATATTGCTTCGCAATTTTAATAGCGTTTAAAAAATAATCGACATTCACCGTTTGATTGGCTTCACCTGTTACCAATAAAATGCTATCAAAGCCAAGCGTTTTGATG
>CAIODY010000034.1 GCA_903857255.1 uncultured bacterium | reverse complement strand
CATCTGGACCAGCATCTGTTATTTATAAAACTAAAATAGATTACAGACAATTTGTGCCTGTAAACTTATCTGATGATGGTTCAAAAATTATTTCTTACCCTGCTCCAACTGATGTTTTTTATAATGATACCTTGGCTTTACCAACACCATTGAAAAATGGTTATTGGTTAGATAATCGGGGTGTAAATTTGCACAGCGTTTTCATCAATATCACTTATGAAGCGTATAGCAAATTGCAAAATGCGCCATCGTTAGATGACATGTATGCAAAAATTATTGACAAAAATCCGTTCACCGAATTTTATGCTTGTGGCTTGAAAAGTAGCTATGGTGAGGATTTTGCAACCAACCTAAATAAATTAATTGATGCTGGTGGTTTGCAACAATGCAAATGTTGGAAGAAGTAATAGTTACTTTTTTCTTGCCGCCAAATACTTTTTGATTTTTCTTTCTGGTGGATTAAAATAGCCAAACATTAAATGAGGAAATTCTTCTTTGATGGCTTTCATCATGTTTCTGATGCCCATTGTTTCACCGCAATCAGTTACCCCCATTCTCTCTAAATACCAATCAGGGTCAATGTTGAAATTGCGCCATTGAATCATGGTTAAATCTGTTTCTTTAATGAAACTTCTCAACGCTTTATATTCAGCTTCTGAAT
The DNA here is from genome assembly GCA_903857255.1 of uncultured bacterium. Taxonomy (GTDB): domain Bacteria; phylum Bacteroidota; class Bacteroidia; order Chitinophagales; family CAIODY01; genus CAIODY01. The sequence continues at coordinate 72,966 of CAIODY010000034.1, read as the reverse complement.
CAGTCATGCCAGGGAAAACAAAATAATTGATAGAAGCCCAACCACCATAGCTTCTCACCATTTTTATAGATTCTTTTAAATTTTCAAACTGATAATTATTGGGCAAATAATACCCTTCGTAAATGGATGGTCGAGCACTATTCATACTCACACGAATGCTTTGCAAACCTGCTTTGCACATAGCTTCTACAGCATTTGGCATACTGCCATTCGTGTTGATATTGATGATTCCTTTTTTTGTTTTTGAGCGAATATATTTAATAGCTTCGGCATTTACTTCCCACATCAACAAAGGTTCGCCTTCGCAACCCTGACCAAAGCTAATGATGGCATCTTCCACTGTTTCTAAATGCGGAATAGTGTACTCTGAAATTTCTTCAACAGTTGGTTTGAATTGCAATCTATCATGCGATGAAGTGATTTCTTCTTCGGCGGGTTGGAATGAAATACAGCCTACACAATTAGCATTGCAAGCTGGCGAAGTAGGAATAGGCGCTTCAAATCTTCCTAAGAAAAAATTTCGAGCAGCAGGGCAAAAATAAGTTAATGCACAATTGTTGCCAATGTGCGCCAACAAACGATTGTCGGGAAATTTTTCTGTTAGTTTTTTTACGTTTTTTTTAACTGCACTATGGTCAAAACTTTTTGGTTCTTGTCTTACATCTTCATCAATTCGTGTGGCAGCTACATAAAATTTATCGTTGTACCAACCTACTGCATTGTAGCAAAACAAAGGAAGTGTAGGTGCTTCAGGCAATTTTTCATAAGTAGCTAAATACAAAGTAGTGTGTGCAGGCGGCACAAATGCCGCAACTGCGAAACCATCTTCTCTCACTTTATATTCGCCAGTTTCTACATCAAAGCCTGCTGCTTTTCTACCAGGCAAAACATAAAATTCACTGCCTTCGGGCATCTCAATTAAATCTTCTAATTCGGGTACAACAGCATCCCAACCACTTCTGCCAGCCATGTACATCGTGGTATCTTCAAATACTTTGCCATTAGCATCGGCGTATAATAAAAATGGAAGTTCTTTTGGGTGCTTTGGTTTCATCGGTTAAATTATCGTTGCTGAATTGTTGCTATAAGTCTGTTCAAAGGTAATTGCTTTTTTATTTCTATTGCCAATTGAAAACTATCTTTGTTTTTTTATTTTATCATGAATTCCTTAAAACATATAGCCAATCAATGGTTCGAAGCTTTTAATCAACACGATTTAAAAAAGTTATTGAGTTTGTATGATGATAATGCCGAGCATTACAGCCCCAAATTAAAACTTCATCAACCTGAAACTAATGGATGGATAAAAGGAAAAGCTGCTTTACGAAATTGGTGGGCTGATGCATTTAATCGCTTACCCAATTTGCATTATGAAGTGATTAAATTGACTGCTGATGACGAACAAATTTTTATGGAGTATATTCGTCAAACGCCCAATGAACCTGATTTACGAGTAGGTGAAATATTAGTAATTGAAAATGGAAAAATTATCGCTTCACGAGTTTATCATTCGTAAAATTGATGGAAATAAAAAAGGCAATCATAAATGATTGCCTTTTAAAATTATTTTTTTTGAAACAAAAATTAGTGCCCGATAGTAAACCAACGGCTGATATTAAATCCTAAACGGAATCCCCATTTAGTCCATGATGTTGGGCTGTTGGAAATAAAATCTTGTTCGGAAAATCCACCTGTGTTTACTAAGCTTAAATGAAACACATGTCCGCCAGTTTCAATCTCATAGCCTATTCCAAGTGGATTGTAATACAATCCTTGTTTGTGTTCTTGTGTTCGGTAATTGCTAAAAGGCATAAACCAATCAATAATGATGGCACTACGTTTACTAAATTTATATCTGCCGCCAACACCAATGGCAAACATATCATTTTCATCAGCAGGTAAATTTGTTAAAGTATTTGCTGCCACCACATAATTGCGATGAATCCAAGTTGGCATTATTTGCAATGATAATTTTTCGCTGAATTTACGAGCGATTAATGCTTGTGTTGAATAACTCCAACGTTGAGAAAAATTACCATAGCTGGTTTCACTGGTAGGGTCGGTAGATGCAATCATTCCACTCACTTGTGCAGTGCCCACCAATGTTACAGTTACAGGCATTTTGTTGTCAATGGTTTGGCGCAATAATTTGTATTTTAAAAAGCCATCGTATAATTCTTTAGCTGCACCAAAACCCTTGCTGCGACCAAAGCCTGCTGTTAATTTATCTGTAACACCATATTCAAAAGCAATACGCACATTTGAAATACTTTCTAAACCATATAAGGAATGTAAATCAGCCGTGCTTGATGTATTATGCACTTCACCAAAAACGTGTGAAATTCTAACATCTAATTGATGTTTACCTACTACTTCGATGGAATGTCCCATGTTTAATCTCGTAGTTTTAAAAGTGGCTGTAACAGGGTCGTGTGATTTTTTATCGTCTTTAAATAAATTGCTTAAATCATCTTGTGCTTTTAATGAAGTGGTTGCCAATGCAGCCAATAAAAAGAGGTACAAAAATTTCATGTTGGTATTGATTTGTTTAAGTTGGAAATTTGAAAAAGAAACCCTGCAAAATAAAATCTTGCAGGGTTTAAAACGAATTGATTATTTTTTTTGTGGCTCAAAAGTGGCATCAACATTAACTTCCACTTGTTCAGCAATATTTGCACCAACCACACTTGGTATTTTTATTTTGTGGTCTTCCATTTTGATATTGAATTTAGCTTGCGCTCTTATTTTACCATCTTTCACCACAATAGAACCTTTGGTAGTGTATTCTTTTTCAACGCCATGCAAAGTCATTTTGCCTTTTACAGTTACTTCGTAAGCACCATCTTTTGTGAAATCTTGATTAGGTGCATCTACAATTTCACCATTGAATTGAGTGAATGGAAATTTTTCACTTTCCATATAGTTTTCGTTAAAATGCTCTTGCATCAAACTACTTTTAAAAATGAAGGAAGTGTTTTTTACTTTGAAGAAAATCTTTTTGGTTTTCACATTAATAGCTGCCGAAGCTTCTTTTGTTTTTGCATCAATATTTTCCATAGATGTGGCAGAGAAAAAACCGATAGAGGCAGTTGGTGCAATGTAAATGTCTTGTGCTTTTACAGTTGAAAAAGCAAACAAAAAACTAACGAGAACTAAAAAATAATTTTTCATGATTGATTTGATTTTGATTATAAAACAACAAGATGCAATTAGTGTTCCAACTAATTATTTGGTGCGCCACTATTTAGCCAACAAATAAATTGATTGATTTGCGATTGCGTTAAATTGCCATTTAACGGACCAGTCATATCAATGCCTTTACCCAATATTTGATTGCTACTTACAGTTAAAAAACCATTAGTTACTTCACTGCTAATGCTTGCGTAATTAGAATACACATTATGCGATGAGCCAGCACCATGGCATTTAGAGCCTGTTGCACAACTGGTTGTAATGATGGGCATAATCGTTTTAGTAAAAGTAATTGCAGAGCAAGTATCTGGTACATTAGCAGTTGCAACAATTGCTTGTGCTTTATCTTTTTTGCAAGCATTATTCATTAATAAGGCTGCAACAACTATTACCATAACAAAGAGTAAGTTTTTCTTCATGTTGATTGGGTGTTTTAAAAAAACAGCAGATGCAAGTTATGCAACTGCTGTTATAAGATTTAGTTATTGTTTTATTAATTTAGAAATGCCTGTTTTGTTACCTGCTGTTAATTTCACAAAATAAATTCCTGCATTCAAATTGCTAATGTTTGCTTCGATATTGTTAGCTGCTTCAAAGTTTAAATGCTGAACTAATTTTCCTGCGATGTCATAAATTTCAATGGTTGATGAGCTATTCAATTCAGGTACTGAAATATTGAATTTATGAACTGTTGGATTAGGATAAATTGAGAATGCAAATTCATCCAAATTTTTAATGCCTGTTGTATTCACTGGTGTTAATTCAGTAAAAGCAGAAGTAGATAAATATGTATGAACATTGTAAGTCATAAAGGCTGAATAAAATGTAACCGTTCCTTTACCTGCGCTTGGTGCTTTCCAAGTGTAAGACCATGATGCTGGTGTTGAGCTAATTGGAGAAGTATGTGTTACATAATTAGTGCCTGTAACTTTATTGCCCGAACCTGCTGTGAATGTTCCAGCAAAACCTGAAGAAGATTCGGCTGTAGTTTGAAACCCGTGCCCACTTGCTGATACAGAAATTGATGACGTAACCGTATAAGTAGAATCAGGATAATAGCCAGTTGTTGCAGCTACACCACGAAGTGAAAGTGTTACACCACCTTGTGTTGATGAAAGATTGGCAACTGTTTCATTGTGGCAACTAGTGTAACAATTAGAATTGCCTGCTGATGGATTGCCTGCATTACCAGCAGGTGCGCCGCTGCTTCTTGAGTTAACACGATTGTTGTTTACATTGATAAACAAAGCAGCAATTATAGCTACAGTAGTTAAGAGTGTAATTTTCTTCATTTTGATGTTTTGATGTTGTTTTTAGTAAATGATAATTTTTGCAAAAATAGATGTAGTAATCAATTTTAAAAGTGACAAAAATCACTCGTTTCAGTAAGTACAAAAAAAACAAGAAATGTTGAAACAACAAAATATTTGTCGATTAAATTTTAGCCTGTAATAGTTAATACTGTTCCGCTTTTAGTAACTGTATATTTAGTTAAGGCAGAAGGCGGTGGGCCCGAAACTACATTTCCACTTGTATCAAAAGTGCCGCCATGACATGGGCAAATTAATTGCTTAGCCGATTTGGAATAACTTAACGAACAACCTTGATGCGTACACAATTGCGATAAGGCTACCCAAGTATTTGTGGCAGTGCAAATCACTACTACATTATTGGATGCAACAGAACCCCCAACTGAATTTAATGCTGAATTGACTGATTGCGATAAATCTAAAGTGAAATTAACAGCAGCAGTATTACTTGATTTTTTACAGCTTTCAATTAATAAAGCCGAACCTGCTAAGCCTAATCCACCTAATAAAAGAGTTGATTTTAAAAATTGTTTTCTGTCCATTTTATTTTAGTCGTTGTTTAAACATTTGCCTTAAGAAGACTACAAATTAAAAGCAAGGTTTAATGCCTGTAATGTTTTTTTTGCATCCTTCATTTATAAGGCAAAAAAAACTCACTCTATATTTCAAAAGTGAGTTTCATTTCTAAAAACAACAAAACCTATTTACAATTACTCTTTAATAAACTTTTCTAAGGCAATAGCACCTTTACTATCTAATGCTTTAACGAAATAAATACCTGCATTTAATTCGCTAACATTTAATGCATAATGATTTTCATTGGCAGTATAAGCCACATTCACATGGCGACCCATCATGTCAAACACTTCCATAGTTTGCACTGGTGTTGCACAATTTACCATTAAAGTTTGATGCGTAGGGTTAGGATAGATGTTTAAATTTAAAGCATTCACCTCATTAATTCCTGATGCAGTTTTTTCAGAAATTACTAAGGAAGTAGTATTCCACAAATCACCCGAATCTTGATTGCCATTGCCATTCACTGCATTTAACACCCCCCAAAAAGAGATAGTGCCTGTGCCTGCAACAGGCGCAGTCCAAGTAAATGAGTTGGTATAAGTAGTTCCGCTACCACCACTACCCGAAGTGGCTGCAATAGCTGCACTTTGCTCCACCACATTGACTACAAAATTATTAGCTGAAGCCCCTGTATAACGTGTAGAAGCAGGTAAGCCTGTAGTTGCCCATGTACCTGCATTAGTTGGTGTAGCTTGTGCAGTAGAACCTGTAATACAACCAATTTGAAAACCAAATTTTGGCAATGAAGTACTTCCATTGTTTGTGCCAGTAATTTTTACGGTGTAATTCATACCTGCTACATAACGAGTAGTGGCAACACCAGCCGAATCTAATTCTAAAGTAACACCAATGTTAGCGGTAGTGCTTGATGCATGACAACCGCTACCCTTGCAACCAGTTGGGTTGCTCAAGCCTGTTTCAGCACCAGTGCAATCCCAGCCACTATTGCCTGCGCCAGCATGATAAGCAGTTAAAGTAACATAACCTACTGCCAAAGCAGCGAAAAAAAGTAAAGCGTTTTTCTTCATAAAATAATAGTAATTAAATGTTTTAACAAAAATAGAAAAAAGTTTGAAACAACAAATTTTTTTTTGCACTGCTTCAGTAAAATCTTTCGCAGTTTTTCAAAAGCAGAAACCTATTTATTCTTTCTCAATTATTTGTTGGAGACTATTGCCTTTACTTATCTGTTGTTTTTAATAAAATAAATGTCATTGCTCAATTCATCGCTTTTAGTAACATTAAGTTAATGAGAAAAACATTGGGTTAATAAAAGCTTTCAACGAACTTTGTAAACATAAAAAAAAAGCATGGCTAAAATTTTAGTAGTAGATGATGAGATTGATATTTTAGATTTCATCGCTTATAATCTTTCAAAAGAAGGATATGAGGTGATTACAGGTAAAAATGGCAACGAAGCTATTGAATTGGCGAAGAAACACAAACCTAATTTAATTCTGTTAGATATTATGATGCCTGAAAAAACAGGTATTGAAGCTTGTGAGCAAATCAGAAAGCTACCTGAATTAAAAACTTGCTTGATTGCTTTCTTAACTGCTTTAGATGATGAACAAAGTGAACTGAAAGGCTTTGAGGTGGGTGCTGATGAATATATTGCTAAACCTATCAAACCCCGATTGCTGATTAGTCGTGTGAATGCTTTATTAAGAAGAAGTGCCGACAGTGGCAATACTTCTAAAATGGCTTATGGTGATATTGTGATTGATAAAGAACAATATGTGGTTTTCCAAAAAGATAAACCCGTTGATTTGGCAAGAAAAGAATTTGAACTTTTAAGTTTATTAGCTTCAAAACCTGGTAGAGTTTTTTATAGAAATGAGATATTGAGCCGTGTTTGGGGCGATGATGTGTATGTTGGGGATAGAACTATTGATGTTCACATCAGAAAGATAAGAAGCAAATTAGGAGATGAAGTGATTAAAACGATTAAAGGGGTTGGTTACAAATTTGAGTATGTTTCTTAAATAATAGAAAGTTCAATTACCCCAACAATCTCACCACATCTTTTGCAAAATAACTGGCGATTAAATCAGCGCCTGCACGTTTGATTGAGAGTGTTGTTTCTAAAATGGTTTGGTCTTCATTCAGCCAACCACGGGCGGCGGCGGCTTTAATCATGCTATATTCACCACTTACATGATAAGCACTCACAGGCACATCAGAAATATTTTTCACTTCTCTGATAATATCTAAGTAGCTCAAAGCCGGCTTCACCATGACAATATCAGCTCCTTCGTCAATATCCATCATCACTTCTTTCACTGCTTCAATTCGGTTAGCAGGATTCATTTGGTAAGACTTTTTATCACCGAAACCAGGTGCAGAATCTAACGCATCACGGAAAGGACCATAAAAACAAGAAGCATATTTTGCGCTGTAAGCCATGATGCCTGTTTTGGTAAAATTATTTTCTTCCAATGCCTCACGAATGGCTAAAATTCTTCCATCCATCATATCGCTTGGTGCTACGAAATCAGCACCAGCAGCGGCATGCGATACACTCATTTGTGCCAATACTTCTACAGTTGGGTCATTTACAATTTCATTATTTTCAACTATGCCATCATGCCCATAAATGGAAAAAGGGTCGAGTGCAACATCAGTCATCACACACATTTCAGGGCAAACATTTTTGATGGCTTTAATGCTGCGTTGCATTAATCCATCAGGGTTCAATGCTTCAGTGCCTTTGTTATCTTTTAATTTATCATCGCATTTGATGAATAATAAAACACACTTCAAACCCATACGCCACAACTCTTTCACTTCTTTTTCGATGTTGTCTAAACTCATGCGGTAATAACCAGGCATCGAAGAAATTTCTTCTTTATAATTTTTTCCTTCGTTGATAAAAAGTGGAACAATAAAATCGTTGGGCGATAAAATGGTTTCACTCACCATGGCTCTGATAGCTGGCGATTGACGAAGAATACGTGGGCGACGGATGATTTGCATATTTTAGTTATTTTCTTCTTTCAATTTCTTTTTTAATCAATTTCAATTCACGGCTCATTTGCCCTGCAATAGCTGTATTCTCTTGTGCTCGGCGAATTAAATAAGGCATCACATCGCCAACAGGACCAAACGGTAAATATTTGCAAGCATTGTATCCACCTTGTGCCATGTTGAAAGTGATGTGGTCGCTCATGCCATACAATTGCGAAAAATAAATGTTTAAATGATGGTGCTGAATATTTTTTTGCAGCATTATCTCAACAGCCTTTTGATGCGATAATTCATTGTGCGATGCACAGAAAAAAGCAACATGCTGAATAGCATCTAAACAAGCAGCTACGGCTAAATCGAAATCTTTATCAGTCGCTTCTTTATTGGGTTGAATAGGAGAGGGATAGCCCATTTCCTTTGCACGTTTGCGTTCTTTTTCCATGTATGCACCACGAACTAATTTCATCCCTAAAATAAAATTATTTTCTTTTGAAAGTGCAATACATTTTTTCAAAAACTCCAATCTATCATGACGATACAGTTGTGCCGTGTTATATACTACTGCTTTTGTTTTATTAAATTGAAGCATCATGGCATTTACCAAAGCATCCACTGGGTCTTGAATCCAGGTTTCTTCAGCATCCACCAACACTGCAATATTTTTATCGAATGCACTTTGGCAAAGTGTGAGCATTCTATTTTTTACTCGACGAAATTCTTCTTGTTCATCTGTTGTTAATGGTTGTTTGGCTTGCAGTTTTTCTAATAATTCAAATCTTGCCAAGCCTGTAACTTTCACACTCACAAAAGGAACATTGGCCGATGCTGCATAATCAACTACATGCATCAATTCTTTCAAAGTGTTATCAAATTCGGCTTCTCCACTTTTCGCTTCAATGGCATAATCTAAAATAGATTGCACTTGATATTTCTTCAATTCATCAACAATCACTTTCGATTCTTCCAAACTTTCACCACCGCAAAATTGTTCGAAGATTGTTTTTTTAATCAACGTTTTTACTGGCAAATGCAGGTTGAGAGCCATTTGCGCCATTGATGTTCCTATCTTTACCAACGATTGATTATTCATCATGCCAAATAAAAAATTGGCTTTTTGCAAAGCACTTTTACTTTTTATTTTAAAAGCAATTTCAGTGTTATCGAAATTTATCATTGCTGATTTTTTTTGTGGCGGCAAATATAGAGAATTGAAGTTTAAATGAAGATGATAACCGACAGTTCGGTAAGATGTTTAATTTCGCCGTTAGATTTTTATGTTCAATTTTAAAACCTACAAACAAATTTTGCTCATTGCTTTTCCAATCATGATTGGAATGGTGTCGCAAAATATTATTCAGATTACCAACACTGCTTTCTTGGGCAGATTGGGCGAAGAATCTTTAGGGGTAAGCGCAATGGGTGGTTTGTTTTATATGTTGCTAAGTGTATTGTCATGGGGTTTTAGCAATGGCACACAAATATTAGTTGCCCGAAGATTAGGCGAAAAACGATTCAGCGAAATTGGTTCGCTAACGATGCACAACATTGTTATCATGTGTGTTTACGCCGTAGTTGCATTTCTGGTTTTGCAATTTGGTGCTGAAATAATTTTAGCAAAAGTGATTCACTCAAAAAGTGTTTTTGATAAAAGTATTTCGTTTTTAAAATATCGAAGTTGGGGGATTTTATTCACCGTTTTTATCAGCACACTCAATGCATTTTATATTGGTTTGGGCAGAACAAAAGTGATTACTTACAGCACATTGGTGACTGCTGCTATCAATATTTTTTTAGATTATAGTTTGATTTTCGGGCATTTTCATTTTCCTGCTTTGCAAACTGATGGTGCTGCCATTGCCAGTATTATAGCCGAGTTGGGTGGTTTGGCGGTGTTGTTATACAATTTGTTTTTACACAATTATTTTAGACAGTATAATTTTTCATTTCAAACAAAATTTGAAAAAGAAAAATTTAAGCAATTGCTCAAACTATCATCACCATTGGTTTTGCAGTATAGTTTTAGTTTTGGTGCTTGGTATTTATTTTTTATTGTGTTAGAAAATATGGGCGAACAAACAGTTGCCATTGCCAATATTATGCGAAGCATTTTGTTTTTGTTCACCATTAGTTGTTGGGCAATTGCTAGCAGTTGTAATAGTCTGGTGAGTAATAAAATTGGTGAAGGCAAAAAATATGAAGTGATTGAAACTATCAAAAGTGCAGGCATGTTGAGCTTTTTAATTAGCTTGTTTTTTGTGATTTTATTATGGCTGTTTGCAAAACCAATTATGCATATTTATACCAATAAAATTGTTTTGATTAATGGTGCAATTGAGCCTTTGTATATGCTGGGTGTAGCGATTTTATTTTTATCATTTTCAACTGTGGTTTTTCAGGGGGTGCAAGGCACTGGCAATACCATGTTTAATTTATTAGCAGAATTTATTTCGGTGTTGGTGTATTGTGCTTATGTATTTGGCTTTGTCAATCGCCTGCAACTATCACTTACTTGGGCTTGGGCAAGTGAATTGTTTTATTGGACATCATTGGTATTACTCAGTATTTTTTATTTAAAATCAGGACGATGGAAGTTGAAAAAAATATAGCTTTATTTCTTCTTTAATAAAATTATTGGCACGATATTCGCTAAATCATACCCAAACAAACAAACAAATTAAAATGAAACAAGTAAAATTCTTGGTAAGTGCTGCAATAGTTGTGGTATTACTTTTCGGTCAACAATCATTTGCTGCTCAAGCTGATACAAAAGCAAAAACAGAAGCGAAAAAAGAGGTAAAAAAAGAAGGTAAAGTGAAAAAAGAAAAAGCTGAAGCAAAAGGCACAGCAATAAAAAAAGAAGGCAAAGCAAAGGCTGAAACAAAAGGTGCAACAGCCAAAAAAGAAGTTGCTGAGAAAAAAGAAAAAGCCGAAGTAACAGGGGCTTCGATGAAAAAAGAAGGCAAAGCAAAAGCTGAAGCAAAAGGCGCAACAACTAAAAAAGAAGTTTCTGAAAAGAAAGATAAAGCTGAATCGGCTGTAAAAACAACTGATGCAGTTGACCCTAAATTGCATGGTCCAAATGGTGAATCAGTTCACACTGGTCCTCGTGGTGGAAAATATTACATTAACAAAAACGGTAACAAATCTTATATCACTCCTGATAGCAAGTAATTTTTGTTGAGCAAAATTTTAAAAGGTTGGTTGATTAATTTCAATCAACCTTTTTTATTTTAACCACTTGTTTCTTATACCTTTGCTTTCAATAAAATAAATTTCAAACAATTGTTTTTATGCAACTCATTCAAATTATTTGGTTTCCAGCATTAATAGTTATCGCACTATTCGGAAGTTTTGTTTCCATTCAACAAGGTACAATTGGTGTAGTTACCATGTTTGGTAAATTTCGCCGAGTATTAGCACCAGGGTTGAATTTCAAACTGCCATTGGTTGAACAAGTTTACAAACGAGTGAGTATTCAAAATCGCTCGGTGGAATTGGAGTTTCAGGCTGTAACGATTGACCAAGCAAATGTTTATTTCAAATCCATGTTATTATATTCAGTATTGAATACTGCTGAAGAAACCATTAAAAATGTGGCTTTCAAATTCATCAGCGACCGTGATTTGATGCAGGCTTTGGTAAGGACTGTTGAAGGAAGTATTCGTTCATTTGTTGCAACAAAAAAACAAGCAGAAATATTGGTTCAACGCCGTGAAATTATTGAGTTTGTAAAAGAACAAATTGATGCCACATTAGAAACTTGGGGTTATCATTTGCAAGATTTACAAATCAATGATATCACTTTTGATGAAGCCATCATGGCAAGTATGAGTAAAGTGGTTGCCAGTAACAATTTGAAAGCCGCTGCTGAAAACGAAGGACAAGCTTTATTAATCACAAAAACTAAGGCTGCCGAAGCTGAAGGAAATGCTATAAAAATTGCTGCTGAAGCCGAACGTGTAGCTGCACAACTTCGTGGGCAAGGCGTTGCATTGTTTCGTGAAGAGGTGGCAAAAGGCATGAGTCAAGCCGCCGAAGAAATGAAACAAGCTAATTTAGATACCAATGTCATCATGTTTAGCATGTGGACAGAAGCCATTAAGAACTTTGCTGAATTAGGGAAAGGCAATGTGATATTCTTAGATGGCAGTGCCGAAGGAATGCAAAAAACTATGAACCAAATTATGGGATTGAATAAGGTGAATTTGCCGCAGAAATAATTTTGTATATCTAAATAAAAAAATGCCGAACAAAATTTTTTGTTCGGCATTTTTTATGAAATTATTTCTTCAAAAATTAATTCACTGTCCAAGTTTCTTTGCCAGCAATTAATTTATCCAAATCGCCAGGTTTAGCCATGGCTGTAGCAATTTGAGCATGCATTACATCTTCATACACCAATCTATCGTTTTGATAAAACACACCAAATGGTCGAGGCATTGCACCTTCTTTTGCTGGGTCGTCGAACATGCGAACCAACAACGATGCTTTCATCAATTCCGATTCATCATGTATCCATAAATCATTGGCAGAATTGCCTTCGTTTAAGTTTACAATTTTAGGTGTAAAACCATCTAATTTTATTCCCAATTCGTTGTTGTCGCCAAAAATTAATGGCTTGCCATTTTCTACTAAAAGTGTGTGCATCTTTTTCGTTCCTTTTTCGGTAAACACCTCAAAAGCCCCGTCATTAAAGATGTTGCAGTTTTGATAAATTTCTACAAACGAAGTTCCTTTGTGTGCATGTGCTCGTTTTAAAATCTCTTGCAAATGTTTTGGGTCTCTATCCACACTTCTTGCCACAAAACTCGAATCGGCTCCCAGAGCCAATGCAGCAGGATTAAATGGATGGTCGATAGAACCCATCGGCGAAGATTTGGTAATTTTATTTTCTTCGGATGTTGGCGAATATTGCCCTTTTGTTAAACCATAAATTTGATTATTGAAAATCAAAAAATTCACGTTTAAATTTCTGCGCAACAAATGAATGGTGTGTCCTGCGCCAATGCTCATACTATCGCCATCGCCGCTGATAATCCACACATCCAAATCAGGTCGGGATGCTTTTAAGCCACTTGCAATAGCAGTTGCTCTACCATGAATGGTGTGCAATCCATAGGTGTTCATGTAATACGGGAAACGGCTACTACAGCCAATTCCGCTTACAAACACGGTGTTTTCCAACGATGCCCCAACCTGCGGCAAAATGGTTTGCACTTGTTTCAAAATACTATAATCACCGCAACCTGGACACCAACGAATATCTTGGTCGTTGGCAAAATCTTTACTTGTTAATGCTGCTTTTTCAATTACTTCACTCATGTTAATTTACATTTTTCAATTAGCAAATATCAATTTGGAAACCGCTAATCAGTTATTAATTTATTATTTTGATGACTCAATGATTTTGAAAACAATCTTTATTATTTCTTCGCAATCATCAAGCAGTGATAAGAACATTTTTTCATCAATCAATTCTGTTTCTTTTAAAAGTCGTAGCCAATATTTGGTTTCTTTAGCTTCTGAATAAACAATTCCAAACTTAGCTATAAACTCTTTTCTACTGCGGCTTGCAACGGCTTCTTCGGCATTAGCACCAATCGAAGTGCCGCTTCTTAAAACTTGTTTGGCAAGCACAAACTTTTTTTCTTCTCTATCAAAAACCAATTCAACTTTACAATTCTGACAGCAAAAGAAAATGTTTTTTGCAAAATAATATTTTCACTTCCACTAGCCATCTTTTACAATTTTCAATTAGCAAATATCAATTAACAATTAAGGCGCAATTTTGTATTTCAATTGATATTTGTTCATTGTTATTTGCTATAATTGGTCTTAATAAATTCCTTCAATTCTGTTTTTGAAATTGGTGTTCCTTGTGTTTTGTTATAACCTTTTGCATCTACCAAATATTTATCACGAACCACTTTAATAAATTGTCCGCTGTTGATTTCAGGAATAATTACGTGTTCGAAATTTTTCAACACATCACCCAAATTTTTTGGCAACGGATTCATGTAGCGAACGTGTGCATGGCTGATAGAATAACCTTCGGCAATCAAATCTAACACTGTTGATTTAATCGAACCATAAGTTGAACCCCAACCCAACACTAATATTTTTCCTTTTTCAGCACCCACTTCAATTTTTTGCAAAGGCATATAATCAGCTACTTTCTCCACTTTTGCAGCTCTCATTTTAATCATGAATTCATGATTTTCAGGGTCGTAGCTTACATTACCTGTTTCATGTTGTTTTTCTAAACCACCCAAACGGTGCATCAACTCTGGCGTTCCAGGTGTTACCCACGGACGACCTAATTTTTCATCGCGTTTGTAAGGCAAAAATTTTGTTTCGCCTTCATCCAATTTTGTTTTAAATTTTACTTCGATAGGCGCAATATCACTGGCTTTAGGGAATTTCCAAGGCTCTGCACCATTGGCAATATAACCATCGCTCAATAACATAACAGGCACCATGTGTTGCAAAGCGATGCGACATGCTTCAATTGTAACTTCAAAACAATCACTTGGTGTTGACGTAGAAATCACTACCATAGGGCATTCGCCATTTCTACCATATAATGCTTGTAATAAATCTGCTTGTTCAGTTTTAGTTGGTAAACCTGTAGAAGGTCCACCACGTTGAATATTTACAACAACTAATGGCAATTCCATCATCACTGCCAAACCAATCGCTTCACCTTTTAACGCAATGCCAGGTCCTGAAGATGTTGTAATAGCTAAGTTTCCGCCGTAAGCTGCTCCTATGGCTGCACAGATAGATGCAATTTCATCTTCGCATTGCATAGTGCGTACGCCAAAGTTTTTATATTTTGATAAGTCGTGTAAAATATCTGATGCTGGTGTGATTGGGTAAGAAGCTAAGAATAATGGTAAGCCACTTTTTTGTGAAGCAGCCACAAAACCCATGGCCACAGCCTGATTACCCATGATGCTGCGATAAGTTCCAGCTTCAACTTTTGCTTTTGGCACTTCATATCGTGTCATGAAAGTTTCAGTGGTGTCGCCATAATTGTAACCAGCTTTCAACACTTTTATATTCGATTCTAAAATCTCTGGTTTTTTACCAAATTTTTCTGTCAAGAAATTGATGGTAAAATCCATGTTGCGATTATACATCCAATATAAAAAACCCAACACAAACATATTTTTCGAGCGGTCTTTTTCTTTCATGCCCAAGCCAGCCATGTCGGCTAATGCTTCACGAGTTAATTTCGTAACATCAATTTTGTAGAGTTTATAACCATCCAAAGTGCCATCCTCTAAAGGATTTGCGCCTTCGGCATAATTTGCCAAGCGCAAATTTTTTGCATCAAAACCATTGGTATCTACAATGATAATTCCACCTTTTTTTAAGTTGAATAAATTTGATTTTACAGCCGCAGCATTCATGGCAACTAATACATCGCAATTATCGCCAGGTGTAAAAATTTCGTTTGAACTAAAATGTAATTGAAAGCCCGAAACACCAGGAATAGTGCCTTGTGGCGCACGAATTTCGGCAGGAAAATCGGGGAAAGTAGCCAAGTCGTTGCCATACAATGCAGCAGCATTGGTAAACTGACCACCTGTTAATTGCATTCCATCGCCCGAATCGCCAGCGAATTTTATGACAACATCACTTAATTTTTCGATTGTAGCACTCATCTATTTTTGATTTACGATTGATTGATTGTTGATTGAACACAAAAGTCGTTTGACTTTTTGCGGCGCAAAGGTACAAGTTTGAAAATAATATTTTGAGGTATTTTTTGAGTTAGATTTTCATTTGCAAACTTTAATTTAAAGTCAATTCTTTTAGAATTTTATCAACGTAATTTTTCTTTAAATTGCTGGCGAAACATGGGTGAGGAATAACAATGAATTTTCGTTTTCCTAACTCATCATCAACATTAATTACAAAATTATCTGTTGAATAAAGTTTTTTAAACGAAATACTTTTTGATTTCCAAATAGCGAACTGTTGTACATTTTCAGCAAGTGCCAACCTAACATCATGTCCCAAACAAACCACCACTTTAGGATTTATTATTTCTAATTGTTTCAAGAAAAATCTGAAACAAAAGCTCTTATAGTTTTGTTCCAGAGGCGCAATTCTGTCAGTCATTGTTGTTCCTTCATGAGTTTTATCATCACGAATTCCCAAATAAAAGTTGGTATGAAAAGACTTATTCTCCAGCCCAAGTTTTTTCAAATTTCTAATTGTTGAACTACCTCCTTCAATTTTATCGCCATTGTTAATTTTGTCTAGATAAGTTAGAGTTCCAAAATCATTTCCTAAAATCATGGCACCACCTTCTTCAATTTCTGCTTCTTGAATTTTACTTTTATTCGGCACAAATATTCCTGAACCTGCTGGAAAAAAACCAAAATTTAATTTTTGATTTTCTTTAATCATTATCATTCCCGATTCATCAAAAATGCTTTGTCCATTTTCTTTTTTGTACTTCGCTTCTAATTCATCAAATAGTTTTTTGATTTTCATTTTTCATTTTGTTTTATTTTGTTGTAATAATATGCAATTCTAAAAAGCAATTCATCTTTTAATCCACTCATTTTTCTTGCATCCTTTTCTGTAAATTCTTTTTCAATTAGTTGCAAGTAATATTTGTAGCCATTGTTTAGAAGCAACATGTGTTCTTCAAATTGTTCTTTGGCATATTCTAATGAGTTCACATGCTCTAAAGCTTTGTCCAAATCTTCTTCCGTAATTGGTTTAAGATGCTTGCTTTCATCGATAATTTCATCAATGAAATAACAAGATTCATTTGATTCTTTCCAAATACCAAACTCATCTTTTTCATGTGTTTTATAAACTTTAAGAAGGAGTTTGTCAATTAACAAAGGGTCTTCTAAAATCTCTACAACATCTATCTCTGTAGGTATTTCCAAATCATGCGATAATTTTTCACTTATTTCATTCATCAAAATTTCGCCATCATTTCCAGAAAAAAATAAAATATCATACAACACTGAAAACTGACAAATAAAATCACAACAAAATAATTCGTCCTTTTCCTTGTCATTTACATACCCAAAAATTGTCACGTCAGTTGTGTCATCAAAAAGAATAGTTTCAAAGTATATTTCATCAAAGTAATAATATTTTGGCTCGTACATAAAGTAGGTTTGTTATTGCTTCTAAGATAGAAAAAAGACAAGAGAAAACCAATTTATTAAGGTACTTTTTCTTCTCTTTTTGTGACCGTAGAAGTTAAGCTGTATTAGTTGTCGCCAAGCTGCCGCATAGCCTTTTAGCGTTGTGGCTTGGTAACTTCTTGTTTCAATTTGTTTTTTCATGTTCTTGAAAATTTATAAAGTTTGTCTTTCAGCCATTGTCAATGTTCTTTATTAAAGCATTGAATTGAGCAGTGCCGTTGCATTTAACCCTAAAATAATTGTTGTTATTTAGCAAATTTAATAGTTAATTTTGCATCATGAAGAAAAGAATAAAAAAAGCCGATATTCTTAAATCACTTTCAAAAATGATGGTTGATAAGGAAGATGTTGTTGCCTATATCAAAGGCAAAAAATCTTTGTCATCGCTTACAAAAAAAGGAATTCATTTTGCAAAGCCCTTATAATTTTGTTTTCGACAACATCACCAACACTTATAATTTCACTACCAAAAATTCTATTTTATATCGGATAGCTTTTGTAGTTGACCACACTTTTTCAACCATTGCAGAAGTTGAAATTCCGAACATTTATCAGATTGTGATTGACAAAGCAACTGATGAAACAGAACCTTTGGATGCAGGCGTTTCGATTACTATTGAAACAATTATCGAACAATTTTTTGCAAACATTGAAAATGCTTTGGTTTACATCTGTTCGGATGAAAATGAAAAATCAAAGTTGCGATTCAATGTGTTTAATCGTTGGTACGAAAAATCGAAATTCAGAAACAAAATTGTGAAGATTGACAACGAAATAAAACTGAATGAAGGTCAGATACTTTACACTTCATTTTTGTTTCACAAATCCAACCCGAATTATAAAACCCTAATTGAAGTTTATTACAAAATTGAAGAGGTTTTGAATTCGGATAAATAGGCTATTAATAAGCAATAATTTAATTTTCCATCCTCATTTTCTTTTTACCTTCGCCTTCCCTTTATGCAAAATGGAAAATTAATAGTTGTTGCTGCGCCAAGCGGTGCTGGTAAAACCACAGTGGTAAAGCATTTGCTGCAACATTTGCCACAGTTGGCTTTTTCAGTAAGTGCCGCAACCCGTGAAAAACGAGCCAACGAAAAAGATGGCGTTGATTACTATTTTATGTCGCCCGATGATTTTAAAAATAAAATCGAAAACGATGAATTTGTAGAATGGGAAATGGTTTACGAAGGCAAGTATTACGGCACTTTGAAGAGTGAATTGCAACGCATTTGGAACGAAAAAAAACATGTGATTTTTGATGTAGATGTGGTGGGTGGGTTGCACATCAAAGAAAAATATCCCACCGAAACTTTGGCGATTTTTATTAAGCCGCCCGATATTTTAACATTGGCTCAACGCTTGCAAAATCGCAACACCGAAGATGCTAAAAGTTTGCAAGAACGAATGGACAAAGCCGAACACGAAATTAGCCATGCACCTCATTTTGATGTAACTATTTTGAATGATAATTTAGCAATTACTTTAAAAGAAGCAGAAATTTTGGTGAAAGAATTTTTAGGTTTATAGATAAAATAAGAACAAAATGCTCCAGATAAAAATCATCAATCAATCCAACAATCCATTGCCTGCTTACGAAAGCAAATCTGCTGCTGGCATGGATTTGAGAGCATTCATCGTCGAACCAATTACTTTAAAACCTTTGGAAAGAAAATTAATTCCAACTGGTTTATTTATTGAATTGCCAATTGGTTATGAAGCACAAGTTCGCCCCCGAAGCGGCTTAGCGTTGAAACGTGGATTGACTGTTATAAATTCTCCTGGAACAATTGATGCCGATTATCGAGGTGAAATTGGTGTGCCAATGATTAATCTTTCTGATGAACATCAAACAATCAACAACGCTGATAGAATTGCTCAAATGATTGTTGCTAAGCATGAAACCGTTGATTGGCAAGCTATTGAAGTTATCACCGAAACTGAAAGAGGCGCAGGTGGCTTTGGAAGTAGTGGTGTGAAATAAAAATTATCGTGTACTTAAATATCTGTCCGTTTCTCTTTTGATGTCTTTTTCTTTGATGGAATCTTTTTTGCTGGCAACATTTTTTCCTTTTGCCAAAGCAATTTCCATTTTCAAAAAACCTGTTTCACTTTGAAAAATTCGTGTGGGAATAATCGTGTAACCTTTCTCTTTTACTTTGGTTTGTAATTTTTTCAATTCTTTTTTATTCAACAACAATTTTCTGATACGCATTGGGTCGTGATTGTTGATGTTGGCTAATTTATATTCGCTGATGTGCATGTTTTTAATCCACAATTCGCCACCTTGAAAATAGCAAAAAGCATCGCCCAAGTTGATTTTGCCTTGACGAATAGATTTAACCTCGGAGCCAGTCAATTGCAAACCAGCTTCGTATTTATCTAATAAATTGAAGTGAAATGAAGCCGCTCTATTGTTGATTTCTGTAAACATTTGTTTGCAAAAATAACAGGATTGCTGTTGGCTGTGGGTTTTATTTTCAGAAAAAATTAATGATGGCTAAAAATGTTCTTCAACATTTTTCCGATGCTTACCCAAGCGATTAATGATATGGTAAAATATAGTAGCATAGTGTTTTTGTTTGTTGCTATAAAGATAGACTGCTTTCAAAGCCTTTTGGTTGCATGGTTTCGCTTACAACACTCCGTAAAAACCCTTAAATAATTGTTATTGCCTCAATTCTCACGATGATTAATTACATTTGAGCCTTAATAATTTTTTAAACCACATCTCTATTAAATTTATGCCAACAGCAATTTTGTTTTCGAGCAAAGCCAACGAAAAAAATAATTTGGTTTTGATTTTAGATAAAAAATCTTCTATTCCTGCTACTATCAAATTGAGCAAAGAAAATAGCAATTTTATTGCTGCTCAAATCAAACAAGAAAACCATTCTTTCTTACTTCATGAAAATGGAAAAATGGTTTTTGTATTGGTGGCTGATGAAAAAAAACAATTGCATTTAACGCATGAAGCCTTGCGCAAAGCAGCTAATGGCGCAACTGCATCATTGAATAAATACAAAACAAAAACTGTTGATGTTGTAAATGCATCGCATATCGCTAATGCACAATTATATGTTGCCGAAGGAATGGCGTTGAGCAATTATCAGTTCATCAAATATTTCAAAGACGCTTCAAAAAAGAAAAATTCTTTAGAAACTATTAATGTAGTTGGTGATGCAAAATTGAAAAACGAAGTAGAAACTTTAAACACTATTTGCGAAGTGATGTATCAAGTTCGTGATTTAGTAAATGAACCTGTGATTTCATTAAGTAGCGTTGATTTGGGCAAAGAAGTTTTAAAAGCCTCAAAAAAATATGGTTTCAAAGCCGAAGTTTGGGACAAGAAAAAAATCAAACAAAATAATTTTGGTGGATTGTTGGCTGTGAATATGGGCAGTCCCATCGAGCCTACATTCAGCATCTTGGAACACAAGCCAGCAAAGCCTTTGAACAAAAAACCAATTGTGTTGGTGGGCAAAGGTGTGGTGTATGATACTGGCGGTTTAAGCATTAAACCAACACCCGATTCGATGGACCACATGAAAAGCGATATGGGCGGCGCAGCAGTGGTGTTGGGCACTTTCATGGCAATTGCAAAATTGAAATTGAATTTGCATGTGATTGGTTTAATTCCTTCAACCGATAATAGAATCAACGGTTCAGAATACACACCAGGCGACATTATTAAAATGCATAACGGGCTTTTTGTAGAAGTGTTGAACACCGATGCCGAAGGCAGAATGATTTTGGCTGACGCATTAAGTTATGCGCAACAATATAATCCTGAATTGGTAATTGATTTTGCAACACTAACTGGTGCAGCAGCCCGATTGATAGGACCTTGGGGGCATGCCATCATGGGCAATGCAGACGAAAAGGTGATGAGCGAATTTAAAAAAGCTGGTGATGAGGTTTATGAACGTGGCGCTGAAATGCCTTTCTGGGAAGAGTATGGCGACCGCATGAAATCATCCATTGCTGATTTGAAAAATGTTGGTGGTGCTGACGGTGGTGCGATGACTGCTGGAAAATTTTTAGAAAATTTCACCAATTATCCTTACGTGCATAATGATATTGCTGGTCCATCGTTTGCATTTGCCGAAGCCAGCTATTGGGGCAAAGGCGGTACTGGATACGGCATGCGCTTATTATTTCAATTTTTACGAAACAGAACAAAATAATTTTTTACTAAAAAGGCTTCTTATTTCAGAAGCCTTTTTTATTTTCAATAAATGCCATCCAGTCATCCACAAATTCAAAAGCTCATTCAATGTATCAATTTAGAAGAAGCCGAAGAAATAAAACGATATAGCCTCGACCAACAACATAGCCTGAAATCCTTGAAGGCAGAAGGTTTGGCATTGCATCCAATTGTGGTTACACGAAAAACATTTGGCTATGCCGATTATCCTGAAATCAGTTTCCGATTAAATTTTCCTGCCGAAACTAATCGGTTTAGAGATGGAACTGCGATTGAATGTTTCATCAATGGCGAACAACCTGTGAAAGGAATTTTGTTGAATGTAGAAGGCAGAAGCGGTGAGTTTCGCCTCTTTGCGCCCGACTTTCCTGATTGGATTGAAGATGCTGGCGTAGGCATAAAATTAGCACCCGACCAACACACCACTTCCATTATGAAAGAGATATTGAGTAATTTGGAAAGCAATAAACCGCTTTTTAAATTGTTTGATAAAATTCATGCCACGGCCCCCTCTCCTTTGGAGAGGGTTGGGGTGAGGTTGGAAAACGTTTCTTTCAGAAATAATCGATTAAATGAAAGTCAGCAACAAGCAGTAAATGCCATTATTCAAAATGAAGAAATGACGATTGTGCATGGTCCGCCAGGTACAGGAAAAACAACCACTTTGGTAGAAGCTATTTTTCAATTAGTACAAAAAGAAGAAAAGATTTTAGTGTCTGCGCCGAGTAATACAGCAATGGATAATATTGCCAAAGGCTTAATAGCACAAGGTTTGAAGATACTTCGAGTGGGCAATAGTAGCAAAGTAGATGAAACAATTTTCCAACACACACCCGAAGGAAAATTGGCGAATAGTAAACAACAAAAAGAAATTAAAGAACTAAAATTTAGAGCCGAACAATTTCGCCGAATGGCTTTGAAATACAAACGAAGTTTTGGAAAAGCCGAACGTGAGCAACGCAATTTATTATTTAAAGAAGTGAAAAATATTCGAGCCGAAATAAAAAATATTCAGGCTTACAACGAACAAAAATTGTATGAAGAAGCGGATGTGATTTTAGGAACACCTATTGGTTTGAATGATTCAAAAATTGCAGGAATAAAATTTCAAACTTTAGTGATTGACGAAGCTGGGCAATGCCTTGAACCGTTGGCTTGGTGTATATTTCCGTTTGCTGAAAAATATGTATTAGCTGGCGACCATTTACAATTACCTCCTACAGTTCTAAGTCGTGATGCGATGAAATTAGGTTTCAATCGCTCTATTTTAGAAGTGAGTTTTACGAAAATTTCGCAAGTTTTTTTGTTGAATACACAATACCGAATGAGGGAATCTATTGCACAATTTTCGAGCAATTATTTTTATGAAGGCTTGCTGAAAACCGCATCGCACCTCAATAATATTGCCCAGCATATTTGTTTTATTGATACCGCAGGTTCGGGATTTAATGAAACAAAAGGCAGCGATGGCACGAGTTTGCAAAATGAAGGAGAATTGCGATTGATTCAAAAACTGATAGAAAATGAAAATTTGAATCCTACTGAAACAGCAGTGATTTCGCCTTATTCAGGTCAAGTGGCTGCTGGAAAAGAAATTTTACCAACCATGCGAATTAGCACCATTGATAGTTTTCAAGGGCAAGAAAAAGAAACGATAATTCTTTCGTTGGTTCGCAGCAATGATGAAAATGATATTGGATTTTTGAAAGATTATCGGCGCATGAATGTTGCCATTACACGAGCAAAAGAACAATTGTATGTGATTGGTGATAGCGCAACTATTGGTGGTGATGCATTTTATAATTCATTTCTGACTTATATCGAAACGCATGGCACTTACCGAACGGTTTGGGAATTTGAATTGTGAGTTTGTGAAGTTATAAAGTTGAAAGAGAAATTAAGTATTCAAAAATGCTTGTAAAATTTGTCGCTACTATTTTTACTTTTGTTTTCTTAAAATAATTTTCATGAATAAAATTTCTGCCGCCATCACCGCCGTTGCTGGCTATGTGCCCGATTATATTTTGACGAATCAAGAATTAGAAAAAATGGTGGACACCAACGATGAATGGATAACCTCAAGAACAGGAATTAAAGAGCGTAGAATTTTGAAAGGCGAAGGTCAGGGCGTAAGTGTGATGGGCATTGCAGCCGTTAATCGTTTGTTGGAAAAACGTGGAATAAAAGCAGATGAAATTGATTTATTGATTTGTGCCACCGTAACTGGCGATATGATTTTTCCTGCCACAGCCAATATTATTTGCGATAAAGTGGGTGCAACAAATGCTTGGAGCTACGACATCAACGCCGCTTGCAGTGGGTTTTTATATGCTCTGGCAACGGGTTCAAAATTTATTGAAGCAGGCACACATAAAAAAGTTGTGATTGTTGGTGCTGATAAAATGAGTGCCATTATTGATTATACCGACCGTCAAACCTGTGTCATCTTTGGCGATGGAGCCGGTGCAGTTTTGTTAGAACCCAATGAAGAAGGTTTAGGAATTCAAGATTCGATTTTAAAAAGTGATGGAAGTGGATGTAAACATTTGCATCAAAAAGCTGGTGGAAGTGCCTATCCGCCTACAATGGAAACAGTAACAGCTAAGCAACATTTTGTTTATCAAGAAGGTCAATCAGTTTTTAAATTCGCCGTTGTCGGCATGGCTGATGTGGCGGAAGAAATCATGAAACGCAACAATTTAACAGGCGATGATATTGCATGGCTCGTGCCGCATCAAGCCAACAAACGCATTATTGACGCCACCGCCAAGCGTTGTGGCTTGCCCGATGAAAAAGTGATGTTGAATATTCATCGTTATGGAAATACCACAAGCGGCACACTTCCACTTTGTTTGTGGGATTATGAAAGTCAATTAAAAAAAGGTGACAATATCTTGTTAGCTGCCTTTGGTGGCGGCTTTACATGGGGCAGCATTTGGATTAAATGGGCATATTAATCTTTCATGGCTTACAATAAGCCATTCGTATTTATTACCTTCACCAACATTCGTCAAAATTTAAGTTTAAAAAGTTGAAAGAAATTATTTGGTTTCCATACCGAGTATGGGTTGTGAGTTTTTTTGTGGTGTCGTTGCTAATTGCTTTTTCATTAATTATGATTTGCCAATTATTGCCCGAACCACGTTGCAGCGAAGTGATTTTTAAAATCAATAGAGGTTGGACAAAAATTTTCTTCATCGTTTGTTTTATCCGAATCAGAGTAAAAGGAAAAGAAAATATTATTGAAGATGAGTCGGAAATTTTTATTGCCAATCATCGTTCATATATGGATGCAGCTTTGATTTTTATTGCTATTCCAAAATACTTCAAACCCTTAGGCAAGGCTGAAATGGGGAAGATTCCGTTGTTCGGTCCAATCTATCGTTCGCTGGCAATTTCGGTGGATAGAAGCAGCCCTTATAACCGAGCAAGAAGTGTGAAATTATTGAAACGACAAATTGTTCGAGGCACATCGGTAGTAATTTTTCCAGAAGGAACTTTTAATATGGGCGATGAGCCATTAGCAAGTTTTTATGATGGCGCATTCCGTATTGCGATTGAAACACAAACCAATATTCAGCCTTTTATTATTACAGGAACGCAACAAATTTTGAACAGATTTAGTGCTTTAAAAATTCGCCCTGGATTTATTAACGTAAAATATTTACCTGTATTAAAAGCGCAAGGATTAAAATGGCGTGATGCCGAAACGCTTAAACAGCATGCGTTTGAGATTATGCAAACTGAATTGCTAAAAGAAGGAAACTGGTAATTGGTTTAGTCTTTTTTCTTTGTACCCATCATCAAGCAAGCAGTTTCAATGCCGCTAAATAAAAAGTAGCACAGCCCGAAAACGGCTATGAATGACCATTGTACGTTTTTTATTTGCGATAAATAAATCATCACAAAGCCAAGTGACAAAAAGAGTTTAATCATAAAACTGCCATAGAAAAAACTCATAAATCCAATATTGTTTTTCGATTGTAAACCTTTCACACCGAATAAAAAAAGTAATGGAGAAAGTACTGCAAAGAAAATTGCACAAAGCAAAAAGTCAGTATGCAATTGCATGTCAGTTGCCTTGAATTTTAAAAGCGAAAAATAAATTGCAATTAATACAACAACTGCAATGGCGTAAAGTGTGAAATATTTTTTGTGCATGGTTTTTTAAAGAACGGAGCTTTGTTATACTGTTATATCTTTTCTAAATAAAGTTTTGAATCGAAGAGAATACGAGTCATTAATTCGCCCAAAATATTTTATGGGCTTTAACCCACTTTCCAATTCATCTAAGTTCGAGAAAGTAAATGCTGAAATTTTCTTGATAATTTTTTTGTTTTGCATCAAATACAAAACTCTAAATGATTTGCCACGTGATGGCTTTTTAATTACATCAACGTAACCTTCAATTTCATTGAAATTGTAAATTTCATTTTGTCGAGTGATTACCTGAGTGAAAATGATTTTTGAATTTGAAGTGTCAATAGTTATCAATTTGTTTTTCCAAAATATTGGGAATGATATAGCAATCCAAAAGAAACAAAAAATACTGCTAATGATAAAATCTTTTTGGCTTTCATTAATTAAAAGCATAAAAATAAACAACCCAAAATAAAACACTATCATTATTGGGTATAACCAAAATCCGAAAGTATTAATCTTGCCTTTTATCATTTTCAAATTTTCTCATCTTCTAATTCGCTAATCAAATACTCATCAACTCCATCACCGCATCAAACACATCATCAGCACTGGGTTTGCAGAAATAATCACCGTCTGTTCCATACGCACTGCGGTTTGCCACAGCACTCAAACATTTGGCTGGCGTATCTAAATGATAATAGCCGCCTTGCACATCAATCACTTGTTGCATCATGTACGCAGATGCGCCACCCGGCACATCTTCATCAAAAAATAAAATGCGGTTAGTTTTTTTCAACGATTCCACAATCGAATGATTCACATCGAATGGTAGTAAAGTTTGCACATCAATCAACTCTACCGAAACACCTTTTTTATGTAGCATTTCCATCGCTTCTTGTGCAATGCGAACACAACTACCATACGTTACCAACGTAACATCAGAGCCACTTTGCAGAATTTCGGGCATACCAAATGGCACAGTAAATTCAGCAATATTATTCGGTAATTTTTCTTTCAAACGATAACCATTCAAACATTCAATCACTAAACCTGGTTCATCACTTTTTAGCAAAGTGTTGTACATGCCAGCGGCTTGTGTCATATTTCGTGGCACACAAAAATACATCCCTCGAAGTGAGCCCAAAATCATTTGCATGGGCGAACCTGTATGCCAAATTCCTTCCAATCTATGTCCACGAGTACGCACAATCAAAGGCGCTCGTTGTCCGCCAGCAGTGCGATATTGCAGCGTTGCCACATCATCGCTCAACGGTTGCAAACCATACAGCAAATAATCCAAGTATTGAATTTCGGCAATCGGTCTGATGCCTCTCATCGCCAAGCCAATGCCTTGTCCCATGATAGTTGCTTCACGAATACCTACATCAAAAATTCGTTCGATGCCATGCTTTTCTTGCAAGCCAGCAAAGCCCTGATTCACATCGCCGATATGTCCCAAATCTTCGCCAAAAGCCACTACCAACGGGTTGTTGGCAAATGTTTCATCGAAGAATTTATTTAAAATTTCAAAGCCATTCAACACAGGTGATTGTTCATCGAATTGCGCTTTCACTTCTGCCACTTTCATTGCATTCAAAGGTGTTTCGCTATGCAAATTTGTGGTGTAGCGATATTTATTTTCCGCTTTGTATTGGTCAATTAAATTTTTCAAAGTGCTTACAGATGAAGCATTATAAGCTGATGCTTCAGCATAAATTCTTCTTAATGCACTCACAATATCTTTGCGGAAAGGTTCTTTAATGCTTTGCAAATTTTGTTTGATTTGCGTTGCTAATTCAACCAAAATATTTTCGTTGATTAAATTATCCAACGCTGCACATGCTTCTGCAATTTCTTGTTTAATCGGCTGCTGATAAGCGTTCCAAGCCGCTTGCTTCGCCGATGAAACAGTTTGTTTGGCATTTTCTTCAATCGTTTTTATTTCATCTTCATTTGCGATGGCATTTGCCAACATCCACTTTTTCATTTGCACGATGCAATCAAAATCTTTTTCAAATTGCAATCTTTCAGGTGATTTGTAACGCTCGTGAGAACCGCTGGTGCTGTGCCCTTGCGGCTGCGTAACTTCTTCAATGTGAAATAAAACTGGCGTATGATTTTTTCGGCAAAGCGAAATTCCTTCGGTAAATGCTTCGCACAAAGCCGCATAATCCCAGCCTTTCACTTTGTAAATTAAAAAGCCATCGCCGTTTTCGTTGATTTCAAAACCGCTCAAAGCCTCACTAATGCTGCCTTTGGTGGTTTGATATTTTTTCGGAACTGAAATTCCATAACCATCATCCCACACACACACTGCCAACGGCACTTTCAAAACACCAGCAGCATTAATGGTTTCCCAAAAATGACCTTCGGAAGTGGAAGCATCGCCAATGGTTACAAAGCAAACTTCATTACCATTTTCCGAAAAATTATTGAACGATTTTAATTGATTTATTTCTCTGAATTTTTTTGAAGCCAACGCCAAACCCAAGCTACGAGTCATTTGCCCAGCCGTTGGTGACGAATCAGCCGATGTGATTTTTTTATCGGTTAATGATTTCCAACTTCCATCATCATTGATTAATCGTGTTGCAAAGTGAGCATTCATCTGCCTTCCACCACTATTTGGTTCGGCATTCACATCAGGATGAGCATATAATTGTGCAAACAATTCTTGCATCGAAACCATCTCGGCAGCCAACATAAAAGTTTGGTCTCTGTAATAACCACTACGCCAATCACCATTCTTAAAA
Organism: uncultured bacterium; assembly: GCA_903857255.1. Lineage (GTDB taxonomy): Bacteria > Bacteroidota > Bacteroidia > Chitinophagales > CAIODY01 > CAIODY01. The sequence goes on along the minus strand of CAIODY010000034.1, from coordinate 44,633 downwards.
GCCTTTGCCATGGCTATTTGTGGCAATTCCTTCCCATCACCAAAAATTCCAAATTTGGCTTTGCCCGTCAGCACTTCTTTTCGCCCAAGCAAACTTGCTTCACGGCTTTCGCAAGCAACTTGAAAATCTTTTAAAACTTCTTTTTTAAAATCTTCAAAAGCCAAAACTGATTTTTCTTTTTCGTTCGTCATTTCATTTCATTTTTATCGAAAACAAAAATAGCAGATTTGCTGCAATGTTTTGTTACAAAAGGAATAGCGCATCTTTTCTTCCACAAAAATATTTTGTTGGGCGGCACACGGGCTTTCCGCTACAATCTTTTGCCCAATGCTCAAAACCTATGCAGCAAAAGGATTTTCGCTTCAATCCCTGCCACAAATCCAACAGCAGTTTTTAATTTCTACCAACATGGCTACAATTTTTTCTACTCATTTTTTCTGCCACAATAAAAATTTCAAGCCTTACATTTGCAGCCAAATTCAGAATTTAAAAATGCCCAATCAAATTATTTTCGACATCGATTTAGACAAACAACAAATGCCCGAAAAAATTACGTGGCAAGCATCACAAGCTGGAAACCAGCCACAGGATTGCAAAGCGATGATGGTTTCATTATGGGATGGTGATGCCAAACAAACTTTGAAAATTGATTTGTGGACAAAAGAAATGCCTGTGGAAGAAATGAATTTGTATTTTTATCAAACGCTGCACACCATGGCTGATACGCTGAAACGCTCTACTGGCAACGAAGAAGCGGCATTGAACATGAAAACCTTTGCCAATATGTTTGGCGAAAACACAGGTGTTGTAAAAAAAATCTCTTAATTAATTTTCAAAAAATAAAAGCATGAAAAATTTATCAATCGGGTTAAATGTGGTGTTGGCAATTGCAGTGGCAGTCTTGTATTATTTTCATTTCAAATCGCCAAATGCTGACGCAAAGCCATCTGCGATGAATTTGAAAGACATGCACATTGCGTACATCAACACCGATACGCTTTTAGAGCATTATGATTTTTTTGTAAAAACAAAAAATGAATTGAAAGCTGAAGAAGAAAATAATTCAAATTCATTGAATGCTCAAGCGGCTGCATTACAAAAAGAATATGAAGATGCACAAGCTAAAGTATCAAGTATGACTGCATCACAAGCACAATCGACGCAAGAAAATTTGCAACGCAAGCAACAAAACTTAATGCAACGCAAAGAAGAATTGCAGGATGCCTACGGAAAAAAATTGCAGGACATGAATGATAAATTGGCTAATCAGATTCATGATTATTTGAAAAATTATAATAAAGAAAAAAACTTTGATTACATTTTAGGTTATCAAAAAGGTAGCGGAATTTTATTTGCAAAAGATGAATTGGATGTAACACCTGATGTGCTGAAAGGCATGAATGAAGCTTACTCTAAAGAGAAAAAATAATTTCTTTCATCACTCCATTTTTCTATTTAAAATTTTATGAGCAAAAAAATAATTGTGGCTATTGATGGTTTTTCAAGTTGCGGAAAAAGCACAGTAGCAAAGCAATTAGCTCAAAAACTAAATTATATTTACGTAGATTCAGGAGCAATGTATCGTGCCGTAACGCTTTATTTTTTGCGTAATCACATTGCCATTGAAAATGAAAATGCGGTAACAGAAGCGTTGAAAAATATTCATTTGCATTTTGAATTAAATGAAAAATCTGCTCCCGAAATTTGGTTGAATGGTATGAATGTGAAACAAGAAATTAGAACCATGGAAGTGAGCAGTTTTGTTTCGCCAGTGAGTACCATCAAATCTGTTCGGCAAGCCATGGTAGCGCAACAGCGAAAAATTGGTGCCACAAAAGGAGTAGTGATGGACGGTAGAGATATTGGTACCACTGTGTTTCCAGATGCCGAACTAAAAATATTTCTCACGGCTTATCCAATGATTAGAGCCAGAAGACGGCATGACGAATTGCTTGCCAAAGGCTTCAATAATTCGTTGGATGAAGTGCTAAATAATTTGGCAGAACGGGATAGAATTGATTCTACCCGAGAAGAAAGTCCGCTGCGAAAAGCCGATGATGCGATTGAGGTGGATAACAGCAATCTCACTCCTGATGAGCAACTACATTTGTTATACGAACTAACCGAAATGGTTGAAACCAAAGAATTGAGTTGGGGGAAAAAGCAAATTGAGGTGGAGAAATTTTTGATTCAGAAAAAATTTTAGTTCTTTCTTAATCGTGCCATATAAAATCCATCAAAGCCAAATGCTGATGGATAAAGGGTTTTCTCATCAATCAATTCAAAGTTAGCATTCGCTTTTAGAAATTTTTCAACCTGCATTTTATTTTCCGAAGGCAGTAAACTGCAAGTAGCATATACCATTAACCCTTTTTGTTTCAGCATTTGCGAATAGCGTTGCAAAATATCTTGTTGCGTAATCAGTAATCGCTCGATGAATTTTTTATCAATTCTGTATTTTGCATCAGGGTTGCGTTTCATCACGCCAGTACCGCTGCAAGGCACATCCATCAACAATCTATCAGCAGTATCTTTTAATCTTTTTATTGTTTTTGAGGATTCAATTAATTTTGTTTCGATGATGCTCACACCATTTCTTCTGGCTCGTTGACGCATCTCTGCCAACTTTTTTTCTTCTACATCCATTGCTACAATACGTCCTTTGTTTTCCATCAAAGCTGCAATGTGCAAGGCTTTTCCGCCTGCACCTGCACAAGCGTCAATCACTCTCATACCTGGTTGAATATCCAAAAATTGAGCAATCATTTGTGAGCCTGCATCTTGCACTTCAAAATGACCTTGCTTGAAAAGTGGGTGTGCAAAAACATTTTTTCGTTCGTTTAATACTAATGCGTCATGTGCTTCATCAACAGGCAAAGTCAAAATATCATCGCGTTGCAAAGCCTTTTGAAGCTCACGTTTGGTGGTTTTTAAAGTGTTGGTTCGCAACACAATATTCGCTGGCTGATTCATTGCCGCTAATTCTTTTTCCCATTGTTCACCCAATTCGACATAACCAATTTCATCCAATTCATCATGCAATGAAAACTCAATTGCTCGTGGAAAATTTTGTTTGGCTTTATCAAAAATATATTTCTTATCAATGCCTTTAAACTCTTCCCAAGGTGGCAAATCATTGCCTTTCAACAACCAATAAATGGCGAACAAGCGCATCAATTTTGGTTCGTGAAAAGTAATTTCATTTTCATAAATCGCCCACAACTTGCGCCAGCTACGAACCATATCATACACCGATTCAGCAACGAAAGCTCTATCACGAGCACCCCATTTTGGATTGCCTTTAAATAAATAATCAAGCACTTTATCGGCTTGATAATTTTTTTCAAAAATAAATTGTAGCGATTCGGTTACACCTTTTACTAAGTTGGGGAAAAGTTTCATTTTAATTTTTTAAGAAAAGAAATAGAGAATGAATGGGCAGATAGAAAAAATTCGACTGATTTTTTAGCCATAAATATTTTTTCAATGCCCAACAGTAGTTACGTCAGCTATTTATTTTTTGCGTTTGCCAAATAATTTCAAAACAATACGTTCAGAAATTTCAGAAATCACCACAATGTTTTTTAAGTATTTATTTCTCACTTATGGCTTAATGAAGGCATAAGAGTTTTTTAAAAGTAAATACACTGTTAGTTTTAATCAGATGGATGAAAATTGATTTTGGAATAATATTAGCTGACTTTACTTCGGCTGTGATGTTTTGTTAGTTGTTGCATAAAACAAAAAAATCCGATTACCATTTATCTACATCGCTGTGGTCATCTTCCTGATGTTCGGCTGATGTAGAAGTTTCGCCACCACCATTTGCACGTTGTTCTTCCCAAGCTTTTTGTGCTTCAGCCCGGCGTTTTGCAAATTCATCATAGTCATAATCGGGCATCAATTCTGTTTTTACATGATTGATAGTTTGATTCAATAATGCTAAAAATTCATTGAAATCTTCTTTGTACAAAAACAATTTATGTTTGTCGTAACCATTGCCATCAGTACGTTTGGTGCTTTCTGTTAAGGTGATGAAATAGTCATTTCCTCTGGTGCTGCGAACATCAAAAAAATATGTGCGACGCTTTCCTGCTCTAAATTTTTGAGAGTAAACACTGTCATTCATTCGCTTGTCGCTTCCGTTGTTGTTTTCCATTTTTGAATATTGAGTAAATGTTTTTTGTAATTAAAGATGCAACAAAAATAAACCATTTCGCAAATTGTCAAAATATTTTTTTAGCAAACAATTTTAAATTGAAAAAGCAGATATTTGAAGCATGAACTCAACTCGAAAAATTGGTATAGCTATTACAGGTGCAAGCGGAAGTATTTATGCCAAAGTATTATTGGATAAGCTTTCGCAGCTTTCAGCAACAATTGAAAAATGCGGAATAGTAATGAGTAATAACGCCAAAGAAGTTTGGAAATTGGAACTAGAGAATGAAGATTTCAAAAAATATTCGTTTCAATTTTTTGATAAAAATGATTTTAGTTCGCCGTTGGCAAGTGGTTCTGCTGGCTATGATACATTAATTGTTTGTCCATGCTCGATGGGGACTTTAGGTAGAATTGCCAACGGAATTTCGGATGATTTAATCACCCGAGCTGCTGATGTAATGTTGAAAGAAAGAAGACGATTAATTTTAGTAACTCGTGAAACGCCACTGAATTTAATTCATATCAAAAACATGGAAACAATAACATTGGCTGGTGGCATCATTTGCCCAGCAACGCCATCGTTTTATTCCAAACCTCAAACGCTTGAACAGGTTGCTGCTACTGTAATTGACCGTGTTTTGCAATTAGCCGATTTTGAAACAAAATCATTTAAATGGGGCGAATAATTTTTTTGAAAAAATGACCATCGAAAATCTTTATAAAATTTTTCTTCAACAAAAGTTTCAGTTCACCACTGATACCCGAAAAATAAATTCGGGCGATATTTTTTTTGCGTTGAAAGGTGAAAAATTTAATGCCAATGAATTTACTCAACAAGCTCTAAATGCTGGTGCAGCTTATGTCGTGGTAGATGAAAATGGATTTGTGTTAAATGAAAAATGTATTTTGGTGGATGATGTTTTGCAATGTTTGCAACAATTAGCTAATCATCATCGCAAGCAATTTTCAATTCCAGTAATTGCGATTGGTGGCTCAAATGGAAAAACAACAACCAAAGAATTGGTAAGCAAAGTTTTGAGTGAAAAATATCGAGTGTATACAACATTTGGCAATTTTAATAACCATATTGGTGTTCCCATCACTTTGCTCAAAATGCCGATGAATACTGAAATTGCAGTGATTGAAATTGGTGCCAATCATTTGTTGGAAACAAAACGGTTGTGTGAAATTGCTGAACCAAATTTTGGCTTAATTACGAATAATGGCAAAGACCATTTAGAAGGTTTTGGAAATATTGAAGGTGTAAAAAAAGCCAATGCTGAATTGTTTGATTACCTGAAAATCATTGATGGCACTGCATTTGTAAACGCAAGTGATATTGATTTAAAAACTGCATCAGTTGGTTTACAGCAAATATTTTATAGTGATAGTTTGCAAGTTGGGTGCTTCGGTTCTATCAAAAAATCATTTCCTTTTTTAGAAGCAGAAATAAAAATCAACGAAGAAAAATTCTCTCTTCAATCGCAACTTTCGGGTAATTATAATCTCATCAACATAATTGCTGCAAGCTGTGTTGGCAGCTATTTTGGTGTGAGTTCGTCACAAATAAAAAATGCGGTTGAAAATTATAAACCAGCCAATAATCGTTCGCAATGGGTAGAAAAAAATGGCAACAATTTTATTGTAGATTGTTACAACGCTAACCCGAGCAGCATGAAATTAGCATTGGAAAGTTTTGCACAATTACCATTGGAAAATAAAATTCCCATTTTGGGTGATATGTTTGAATTGGGCAACCACAGCCAGTTTGAGCATCAGCAAATTATTCAGTTGTTACAAAATTTAAAATTTGCAAAAGTGATTTTAGTTGGAAACGAATTTGCAAAAACTGAAAACAGACCAACTTCATTTTTGTGTTTTGAAAATCATCAGGCAGTAAAAAATTGGTTGTATGAAAATCAATTTCAGCAACACACATTTTTATTAAAAGGCTCACGTGGTATGACTTTGGAAAAAATTGTAGAATGAAAAAACTGATTGCATATACCGAGAAAAATTATTTTATTTTTTGCACTGCATTATATTTAATAATGGCAATTGTTTTATTTCCACACTACAAATATTTTGTTGACCCTGATGGAGAATCATACACGAATATAGCTGTGAAATATGCAAATGGAAATTTTAAAGATGCCATCAACGGATTTTGGAGTCCGATGATTTCATGGTGCATTGTGCCATTTTTATTAGTTGGCTTAAATAAAATTATTGCTGCCAAAGTTGCAAGCGTTTTGATTGGATTTTTATCAGTTTTTACTTTTAATATTTTAAGTAATTTTTCAATAAAAAACAAACGATTGAAAATTGCTGTAACCTTTACTGCTACTGGTCTGTTGCTTCTCTATTCCCTGTTTGATATAGCAGTGGATATTTGTTTGTTGGCAGGGTTATTTTTTTATTTTTTTCTGATTTTTAAGGATGAATATTTGCAAAATGTAAAGCAGGCAATTTTGTTGGGAGTTGCAGCAGCATTTTGTTATTTCTCAAAGTACTATTTCTTTCCATTTTTTTTATTACACTTTTTGGTTTGCATAGTTTTTTTTCACAAAAACAATGATTGGAAAATTAAAAATGCAGCAGTTGTGTTTATTTCATTTTTCATTTTTGCATTGCCATGGATTTTTTTTATCAGCCAGAAGTATCAAATAGGGCTAATTTACTGCACTTCGGGCAAAATTGATATTTCATTAGAACTGAACAATTGGGTTCGTAATATAAATTCATCGCAACATTTTTTTTTGTTTCCATCTAATTCATCAGCTACAGATTTTACAGAAGATGTTTTTTACGTGCAAGGAAAATATGTGAGCTTTTTTGATTCGAAAAGCACCATATTATTTGAGATAAACCACATCAAAGAATCATTAGTTGCATTTTGGGAAATAATAAATCAATTTAGTGTTTTTGTTTTCACATTGCTTTTAATAACTGCTATTACTGTATTTCAAAAAACAAATGATACTCATCAGAAAAAAAATCTAAAAATATTTTTGCTGAGCATGCCAGTTTATTGTTCGGGTTATTGGTTGATGCATGGTGAGTATCGGTATTATTTTATTTTGAATTTTCTGACAATAATTTTCGGGTGTGTTTTTATTGAGCAATGGATTTTAAATAATGGGTTTTCTCGAGTTTTTAAAATCGGATTGGTCAGTTTTTTTTTAATTTCATTTTATCTTTTCCCGATTACACTTGCTCTGCAATTGAATAATAGGGAAAAATATGTTCATGAAATTTCAATGCGATTGAAAAACGATTTTAAACTTAAAGGGATTGTATTGGGCGAAGGTGGAAACTACGATGATACGCAGTACGCATGTTTTGCAACCGATTTGCAAAATGTAATTATCAACCCAGTGCATTGGAATGAAAGAGAAAGATTGAAAAACGAGTTGCAAAAAAACAACATCAACTATTATTTTTATTGGCATTGGAAGACAGACCAAAGTGATAGTTTGAAAAGTTTTTATAATTTTAAAGAAATCACGGAAGGTAAAATTTACGGCTTGCAAATTTTTAAAATCACACCACCTTAATTTTGAAAAAGATGATTTACAATTTTAATTCTGGTCCTGCAATGTTACCACCTGAAGTGCTACAACAGGCTTCAGAAGCTGTTTTACATTACAAAGCTCATCAAAGCATTTTAGAAATTTCACACCGCAGCTATTTGTATGAAGAAATTTTAGACGAAGCAAAATCGCTGTTAAAAGAATTGTGTGAATTGAATGATGACTTTGAAATTCTTTATTTAAGCGGTGGCGCAAGTAATTTGTTTGCCATGATACCAATGAATTTTCTAACAAAAAATAAATCAGCAGCATTTGTAAACACAGGTTATTGGAGCGAAAAAGCAATTGCTGCAACAAAATATTTTAGCAAGGTAAAAATCATTGCATCGTCTGAAAATAGGCATTACAACTACATTCCAAGCTTCGTAACAAAAAATATTGACGCAGAATATTTGCACATTACTACCAACAACACCATTGAAGGAACACAATGGAAAAACTTTGAAAAATTTAATATTCCTCTGTTTGCCGACATGAGTAGTGATATATTGAGTCGAAAAATTAACTACAATCAATTCGATTTTATTTATGCAAGCACCCATAAAAATCTGGGAACTGCTGGTAGCAACATAGTGCTGTTGAAGAAAAATTTGTTGGAAAAAATAAATGAAAATGTGCCAGCTATTTTCAATTTCAAAAATCATGTTGATGCAAAATCAATTTATAGTACACCATCCGTATATGCAGTGTTCATAAGCCTTTTGATGTTGCGATGGATGAAAAAACAAACTTTGAAAAACATTTTTGCCAATAATAATTTAAAAGCAAAAATGTTGTACGAAGCGATTGATGCCAATCCTAATTTTATTTGCGAAGTGGAAAAAGAATTTCGCAGCCAAATGAATATTGTTTTTAAAGCAAAGGAAAAATTGTTGGAAGAAAAATTTATGCACTCAGCTGCATCCAACGAAATTATCAATATCGCAGGACATAGAACAGCAGGCGGTTTCAGAGCTTCAATTTATAATGCAATGCCGATGGCAGGTGTTGAAAAACTGGCAGCGTTGATTCGTAATTTTAACTAAATAAATTTCTACTTTTGTTTTTCAATTTAATCAAAATCTATTTTTTATGAAGAAAATTCTACTCTTTATTGTCGTGATTTGTTGCGCATCATTGGCATTTAGCCAAGACAAAACTGATAAATGGGCATTAGGCTTACATGCAGGTTTCTCGGGCTATCGCGGCGATATGGGTGATAATTTATTTTATCAATTCAACACTGAAAAATCAACCTATGGTCTCTCTGTTGGTTATTATATCAATCCATATTTAGATGGTTTTGCGTTTGTAAATTATTCTAATTGGGCATTTCACAAAAATGATTCGGTTCATTTCGATGGTAATTTTTTTGATTATGGTGTTCGTTTGCATTTGAAATTGAACAATGGAAAATTTTTGAAAGAAGATGCTCGTATTGCACCTTATTTTTTAATCGGCTCGGCAGCGATGTTTGCAAATTCAGAATATACCATCGGGCGTACATCTGCATTGGCTTTTGAATTGGGTTATGGTATAAAAATTCGCTTAGCGAAGGATATTCATTTTCAATTGCAATCAGTTTATGGCATTACTAAAAATGATGAAATTGATGGCTTGATGAATGGCAAAGGGGATAGATTTGCTCAACACACTTTGGGTTTTGTTTTCAATTTTCCAATTCATACCAAACGAGATAGCGATGGTGATGGCGTGCCTGATTGGAAAGACAATTGTCCGAATACAGCAATGGGTGTGAAAGTGAATGAACAAGGTTGCCCTGCTGATTCTGACGGTGATGGTGTACCTGATTATTTTGATAAATGTCCAACCGTAAAAGGTTCTATCGAATTGCATGGTTGCCCTGATACGGATGGCGATGGAATATCAGATGACAAAGATTATTGCCCGAATGAAAAAGGAACAATTGCTACCAATGGTTGCCCTGATACAGATGGTGATGGCGTGCCTGATTACATGGATAAATGCCCTACTGTGGCTGGTGTAGCTGCCAACAGTGGTTGCCCTGCAGATGCAGATGGTGATGGCATTCCAGATACTAAAGATGCTTGCCCAAATGAAAGGGGAACTGCTGCTACCAATGGCTGCCCTGATAAAGATGGCGATGGTGTGGCTGATAAAGATGATAAATGTCCGGATGTAAAAGGCACTATTGAAAATAATGGCTGTCCTATGCAAACGGTAAAAGTAGAAGACCAACAAAAGCTGGATGTATTAATTCACAATATCAATTTCGCTACTGGTAGCGAAATGTTGTTGAGTTCTTCTTATGCTTCGTTAGATAAGGCTATAATTGTGTTGAAAGAAAATGCCCATTACAAATTAGATATTAACGGACATACCGATAATGTAGGCGATGCAAAAAAGAATTTAGAATTAAGTGATAAACGTGCCAATGCTGTGAAAGCATATTTAGTGAAAAAAGGAATTGATGCTGCACGATTGACTGCTAAAGGGTTTGGCGATACAATGCCTTTAGTAGCTAACACTACTTTGCAAAATAAAGCACAAAACAGAAGAGTGGAAATGAAGTTGAAATAACAGATTATGGGACAAAATTTTAAAAAGGCGAAACCAAAAATTTCGCCTTTTTTTGTGCTTAAACAACTACCATATTTTTACTGTTGATGTTTAACAATTGAAAGATTAAAGTTGGTGTAGAATTAAATCACAAAATAATTCTTGAAAATTAGCCTATCGTAAATACTTTAGCGTCTTAATATTTCTTCTCCATGAATTTTAGCAAACCACTGCAACTTACTGCCATTGCGGCTTTCATCTCCATCAAAACATTCGCTGGTAATTATGAAAAAGCTTGGCAAGCCTTTAATAACAACCAACGCAATGAAGCCAAAATGCTTTTTGCAAAAGCAATCGAGGATAATGAACCGAATAAAGACAAAGCCTATTTGGGCTTGATGATGGTGCAATGGACTTGCAATAAAAACGATAGCGCATTTCAAACTTTCACACAGTTTTATAATTCATCCAACAATCCTTACCCGTATTTATATGCGTATTGGAGTATGCCGATTTTGTATGGCTCACGGGCAAATTTGAGCGAACCAAAAGTTAAATTTTTGAATCAAATTATCAATGATACCAAAGCACATGGAACGCTGAAAGCCATGGCACATGTGGCTTTGGGGCATCATTTTGAAAGCATCAACAAATTTAAAGAACGCAAAAATGAGTATGATAAAATTGGAAGTATTGATAACTGGCAAGTGTTAGGCACATTTGATAATACCAGCGGAAGTGGTTTTAATAAAGAATGGGGTGCATTGAAAAATAAAACCGATGAAGAATTTAAAGATAAAGTGGGTGCTGCTGTAAAATGGTTTGCGCCGCCGTTTCAACGCGATGACCGATGGTTTTATTTCGATTATTATTTTAGTATTGATAACTCCATCATGTTTGCTCAAACCTATGTGTATAGCGCAACAGAGCAGGAAGTTACTTTACGTGCTGGATGCAGCGGCTCAATGAAAATATGGGTAAATGATTGCAATATTTTAAGCGAAGCAACCGAACGAAATGCTGATTTAGATATTTACAATCAGAAAATAAAATTGAACAAAGGCTACAATCGTTTCTTGGTGCAGATTGGCGAAAGCGAAACGAATGCTGCTAATTTTTTAATCCGCCTCACTGATGAAAAAGGTAATCCAATCAGCGGCATTACTTCTTCTAACAAAACACAAGAATACAACAAATCTGCTGATTACAAGATTGTTGCAGAGCCATTATTTGCCGAAGATTTTTTTGAAAAAGAATTAAAAAACAAGCCAGATGATTTAACCAATTTATTGCTGTATGCTGATGTGTTGATGCGAAATGATAAAATTTACGATGCCCGAAAAGTGCTGAAGCATCCACAAACATTGGCACCTAACAATACTTACATCAGCGATAGAATGATTGAAGCTTATGCTCGTGATAAAAACCAAACTGATTTAACTAAAGAACAAGAAAAGATAAAACGCACCGATGCCGAATCGTTAGAAGCTTTGCAATTGAAAATTAGCGAAGCCAATAATCGGGAAGATTATGATGAAACGGCTAAGTTGATGGATAAAATTAAAACCATTTACCATGATGATTATTTAGTGGAAACCTATCAACTGGGCTTGTTTGCGAATAAAAAACAAATTCCTGAATTGATTGAATTTGGTAAGAAAATGTATGCTGAACATCCTGAAAATGAAGAGCTGATGAATTTGGCTTACAACATTGAATTGAATAAATCGAAAGATGAAAACAAGGCAATTAAAATTGTAAAAGATTTTTGCAAAAAGTATTACAGCGAACAAGCTGAAAAAATGCTGATTGAACATTTGTTTAAAAATGGCAGCAAAGCTGATGCGTTGGATATGATGAGGAAACGAACCACTGATTTCCCTTATGCGGTGGGCTTTTACAGCCAATTGAGTGATGTGTATTATGAAACGCAAAACTATACAGAAGCATTGAATTGGAACAATAAAACGTTGGAATTAGCTCCTTATGTAGGGGCTTATTTTGCTGATAGAGGAAAGATTTTTGAAGCTATGAATAAAACTGAGGAAGCCAAAGCTGCTTATCAAAAAGCGATTAGCTATGCACCAACTGATTACGATTCAAGAGCTGCCTTGCGAAAATTAGAGGGCAAAAAAGATTTGTATGAAAACTTCGAAACGGCTGATGCTTATGACTTGTACAAGAATTCACCAACGGCTAAAGATTACCCGAATGACAACAGTATTATTTTATTAAACGAAACACAACGCATCATTTATCCTGAAAATGCATCTGAACAAAAAGAAGAATTGTTGGTGAAAGTTTTTAATCAATCGGGCATTGAAACTTGGAAACAATATCAAATTGGCTACAATCCTTATTCGCAACGTGTGGTATTGGATAAAGCTGAATTATTAAAAGCTGATGGCAGCCGTGTGAAAGCCGAAGAAAACGATGGCACAGTGGTGTTCACTAATTTAGAGGTTGGTGATGCGATTCATTTGTTGTATAAAATTGAAAGCTATGCTACTGGAAAACTATCGCAATATTTCTGGGACCAGTTTCATTTTCAATATGGCATTCCATCGGCCAAAGCCCGTTACAGCATTTTGGTGCCTGATGGAAAAACATTTCAATACGAAATACTAAATGGTGATTTAAAGCCTGCGATAAAAAATCTGGAAGGCATGAAGTTGTACACTTGGCAATTAGAAAATCAAGCGGCGATAAAATCAGAACCATATATGCCTGAACTAGTGGATGTTGCACCAACCTTGAGTTTATCAAGCATTCCTGATTGGAAATTTATGAGCAATTGGTACAGTGATTTATCTTCATCAAAAGCCAAACAAGATTTTGAAGTGAAAGAAGTAGTAGCTGATTTATTGAAAGATAAAACCAACTTCACTGATTTAGAAAAAGCAAAACTGATTTACAATTATATTGCTACCAACATTGCTTACAGCAATATATCGTTTATGCACGGCGCTATCATTCCGCAAAAAGCTGCCCGAACATTAGCCACTAAATTGGGCGATTGCAAAGATGTATCTACGCTGTTTGTAGCCATGTGTAAAGAAGCTGGTTTGAAAGCTAATTTGGTGTTGGTTGATACTCGAAGCAATGGCGAAAATCATTTGCATTTGCCTTCGATGGATTTTAATCATTGCATTTCATTGCTGACTTTGGGCGATAAAAAATATTACATCGAACTCACTGACCAAAAATTAGCATTTGCAAATTTGCCATCAGAAGATTTTAGAGCCAACAGTTTGTTTATCCCTCGTGATAATGACGAAGCAGCAAGCACTTTAACCAAAATTGATTTGCCAACTATCATTCATAATCGGGTGGAAAGAACGGGCACAATTAGTTTTCAAAATAATGATATGACTTTCAGCCGAAACATTACTCGTTGGGGTGCAATGGCATCTTCATTACGAAGTGATTATGTTGATTTAGGGCAGGAAGAAAGGGAGAAAACTTTAACCCAAAATGTATCGGGCAGTTTTAGCACACCTACCAAATTGAATTATTTGAAATTGGGCGATTTGAAAAAATTGCAAGACACGGTGAAAATGGAATATTCATTCACCGTGAAAAAAGCAGTGAACGAAGTGGCTGGCATGAAAATATTTCGCCTGCCTTGGACCGATGCAGTAGAATCGTTAGATTTTATTTCGCTGGAGAAACGCAACTATCCGTTTTTGACTTGGGCATATAATCCAATCCCTTACAATATGGAGCAATTGACTATCGAATTGCCTGCTGGTGTAGCTTTGCAAGAAAAACCTGCTTCGGTTAATTTAACTTGTTCGGTGGCTGAATATCATTTGAATTATGATTATAGTCATGCCGGAAAAATTGTAGTCACCCGTGAAATGAAAGCGACTGCTGATATTTTAAACCCAGCTGATTACAATGCTTTCAAAGATTTTTTCAATAAAGTAGCCGAAGCCGATACCAAGCAAATTGCATTTAAATGATGAACTTAAAATTATAGTGATGCCTAATTGAAATTTTGTTGGTCATTGTTAAGCAAGTTTGATTTGTATTAACTCAACAACTATTTTGTTTTTTTCAAAACTTTTTGATTTTAACCAATGCCTAAACAATCTATTGCAATTATTGGAGGAGGTGCATCAGCACTGATGTTAGCGGCGCATTTGGATGAAAATAAATTCGATGTTACCATCTATGAACGCAATGCAGCATTGGGTAGAAAATTTTTAGTGGCTGGCGATGGCGGATTAAACATCACACATTCAGAGCCTTTACAAAAAATTATTCAACGCTACAAACCTGCTGATTTTTTAAAAAAAATAATTACTGAATTTTCTAACAACGATTTAATCAGTTGGCTGAAAGCTATTGGTATCGATACTTTCATAGGTACAAGCGGCAGAGTATTTCCAGAAAAAAATAGTAAACCGATTGAAGTGTTGAATGCAATTGTAGAAGTTTTGAAAAAGAAAAATGTTCAAATCAAAACGCAATATTTATGGAAAGGTTGGACTGAAAATAATGAATTGCAATTCGAAACGAATAGTGGAGTTGAAGCTATTTCAGCAGATAAAATTGTATTTGCTTTAGGCGGAAAAAGCTGGTCAGTTACAGGTTCTGATGGGAGTTGGATAAATTATTTTGAGAAAAAAGGAATTCAAGTTATTCCATTTCAATCTTCAAATTGTGCCGTGAAAATTGATTGGAAAAAGGATTTTCTAAAAATTGCCGAAGGGCAATCACTAAAAAATATTTCTATAAAATGTGGTGATAAAGAACTGAAAGGCGAAGTGGTAATCACAAAATTCGGATTGGAAGGCGGCGCAGTTTATGCGTTGACTTCAACAA
Source organism: uncultured bacterium (assembly GCA_903857255.1). Taxonomy (GTDB): domain Bacteria; phylum Bacteroidota; class Bacteroidia; order Chitinophagales; family CAIODY01; genus CAIODY01. The sequence goes on along the minus strand of CAIODY010000034.1, from coordinate 29,529 downwards.
TTAGAAAACTATTGAGTGAAAATGCGGAAACTACAATTTGTGTAGATTTCAAGCCTATTTTCAGTCATCAAGAAGTTTTAGAAAAATTGAATCAGCCCAAAAGAAATTCCTTGAGTAATCATTTAGAAACAAAAATCGGCTTGAGTAAAACTGCCACTGCAATTTTAAAATTTTATTTAAGCAAAGAAGAATTTACCAACATGAATACTTTGGTAAAAGCGATAAAAAGTTTACCAATAAAAGTTGTTGGTTTAGCTCCAATTGACGAAGCCATTTCAACAGTTGGAGGAATTTCACTGAATGAAATCAATACTGATTTTGAATTGAAAAAACTGCCTCAACATTTTTGCATCGGTGAAATGTTAGATTGGGATGCACCAACTGGCGGCTATTTGCTGCAAGCAAATTTTAGTATGGGTTATTGTTTAGCAAAACATTTGAATAAGCAACTATGACAAATGTTTGAAAATTTTCTCTTTCAATTCTTCTGGATTGAATGGTTTACTGATGTAATCGTTCATGCCTTCTGATAAAACTTTTTCCTTTTCATTATCAATGGCTGCTGCCGTTAAAGCAATGATTGGAATGTTTTTAAACGATACATTCTCATGATTACGAATTATTCTGCAAGCCTCCAAACCACTCATTTCAGGCATGTGCAAGTCCATCAAAATCAAATCGTAATGATTCGCATCTAATTTTTTCAACGCCTCTTTTCCGTTGATAGCAGTTTCTACATTCAAGTTCCATTTATTCAAAAATTTGGTGGCTACGATTTTATTGATGTGATTATCTTCCACCAATAAAACTTTTTTTGAAGTAGTTAAATCATTTTTTATTCCATCAATTTCAATTACTTCAAATTTTTGTTGTGGTGCAATTTCAAAAACTAAATCGAAATAAAAAGTTGAGCCTTTGTCAATTTCACTCTCAACATAAATTTCGCTGCCAAATAATTGAATCAATTTTTTAGTGATGGTCAAACCCAAACCAGTACCACCAAATCGTCTTGACGTATCTAAAGCTGCTTGCGAAAAACTATCAAAAATAAGTTGTCGTTTTTCTTTCGGGATACCAATGCCTGTGTCAATTACTTCAAATCTGATTTTTACTTCACTATCTTTTGCATACTGAATTTTGCGAAGCGAAATTTCTACAAATCCCTTATCGGTAAATTTAATTGCATTGGAAATTAAATTGTTCAACACCTGCCCAAGTCGCATCACATCGCCAATTAGCATCGTTGGGATTTCTTCATCAATGAATGTGTTGATGAAAATTTCTTTTGAATCGGCTTTGAATTTATAGCTGCTACGAATGTTATAAATCAACTGACGAATTTCGAATGGCGATTTTTCTAACTCAACTTTTCCTGCCTCAATTTTGCTATAATCCAACACATCATTTACCAGCATTAATAAATTTTCGGCTGAAAATTTCAGTGTATTTAATTCACTGATTTGGTCTTTACGTGGATTTTCCATTAGCAATAAATTACTCATGCCAATTACCGCATTCAATGGCGTTCTTATTTCATGGCTCATGATGCTGGTGAAATGCAATTTTTCGGTTGCTGCCATTTCGGCTTTTTCTTTTGCTTTAATTAATTCAGTTTGTTTTTTGTTTACCAAAATTCTATTTTGAACTTCGCTGGTGATGTCTTCGCAAACGATTAAATAAATGTTTTCGCCTCTTTGACTTTTGGTAATTCTTGCAGTTTCTTTTACCCAAATTATTTCACCCGATTTCTTGATTTTCCGAGCTTCCCACTGCATATAATTTTTTGGTGAAAGCTTTAATAGTTCAAGGTTTTTGGCAACTGAATATTTGTCGGATGGATGGAATAAAATGGAATGATATTGATTGATTAAATCAGTTTTTTTATAGCCCAAAGTATCTGCTCCGAACTGATTGACAGAAACAATTGTGCCTTGTTCATCCATGATGAAATACATAGATGGTGTGTTTTCAAACAACATTCTGAATCGCTCTTCGCTTTGATGCAAAGCCTTATCTTTTTCATGTTGTTCAGTTACATCTTGGAAATTGCCTTTGTAAAATTTTTTGTTTTCCGATAATTTTCCTGTTACTTCAAAATAGCGATGTGTTTCATCAGCAAATTTCAACTTCACTATATCTTTTACTGGCAAATTGTTTTCTAATTTTTCAATAAATTTTTCGTAATAATTTTTTCTTGTTGATTCAGGTAAGTAATTGAAAAATTCGGTGGCGGAAAATTGTTTTGGAATTTTGTTATCTACAATTTCTAAAACTTCATCTGAAACTGTTACTAATTTGGTTTCCATATCCAATGAAAAAGTGCCGTTGCGAAGCAATAGGCTGGCTTCTTTCAAGCGTTGCTGATTTTCTTCCATCCAAATTTCTTGCAATTTTTTTTCAGTAACATCTCTAAATGTGCCGCCAAATTTCATTACTCTTCCGTTTATTATTATTGGTCTTGAAACCACTTCCATGTATTTAACATTGCCTTTTTTTGTTAGCATTTTTCGCTCCACCTTGTAATCATCAGTGCAGCCTGTGATGAGTGCTTTCATGTGTTCATCTGCTATTTGTCGTTCGTCAGGATGTACATAGCTTAAAAATTCAATTGTATCATTAATCATTGTTGGTTCATCAAACTCCAGTATATCACACAGTTCCAGCGAATGCTCTGTTTTTTTATTGATTAAATCAACTTCAAAAGTGCCCATCTGTAATAAACTTTGCGCCTCTAATAATTTTATTTCGGTGTTAATTAGATGAATCTCTTGATGTTTTCTGGCAGTGATATTTCTAAATGTACCAGTAATTTTTGTAACCTTTCCGTTTTCGTAAACAGGGTTTCCAGTTATTTCAACATACTTGTCAACTCCTTTAGCAGTAGTGATTCTACGTTCTTTTGTAAATGGTGTGCCATGCTCAATTAATCGAACAAATGTTTCTTCCGATTCTTTTTGCTCGTCTTTTTGAATGTATTTAAAGTAATCATCCAGTGTGAATTCGGTATTGCCTTCTGGCAAATCATACAATTCATTGATGTCTAATTCGGATGTAACCTTTTTGGTAATTAAATCAACTGTATAAGCGCCCATATCCAATAATTCATGAGCTTCATTCAGCATTTTTAAGGTGCTGCTCAATTTTTTTTCTGTTTCTTGTAATTTCAATTCGGCTACTTTTCTTTCAGTAATATTTCGGAATGTGCCTAAAAATTTTGTTACAATTCCATCTTCATAAATAGGTTGACCTGTTAGTTCTATATATTTGATGTTTCCTTTTTCAGTAATAATTTTTCTTTCTGATGAAAATGGTTTTCCTTCGTTTACTAGTTCTTTTAGATTTTCGGCTGCTGCAATTTTATCTTCGGTACTTAAATATTTATAGTAGTCTTGAATAGTGTAGTATGGCTTCTTTTCGCTTAATTCATAAACAACGGAAAAGTCATAATTGGTATGATTGATGCCTGTTTTCAAATCTGTAACAAAAGTGCACATGTCCAAAATCTTATGTGCATGTTCTGTTTGCTGTAAACTCTGTTCTAATTTTTTTTGCGTATCAATCAGCAGTTGTTCTGCTTTTTTCTTTTGAGTGATGTCTCTTAAAGTGCCAATGAATTTAATGCAATTGCCATCCTCAATAATTGGATAACCTGTAATTTCAGTAATAATTTCATTTCCTTTTCCAGTTATCATCCTTCGTTCTAAAGTATAAGGTGTATGTTCAAATAAATTTTTCTTTAGCCGTTCGGCTGCTTCAGTTTTTTCATCTGGATGAATTAAGTTTAAATAATCGAGAAATGAAATTTGGTTTTGACTAATTGGCAACTCTAAAACATTGGCAAGGTTTTGTGAAAAATAAATTGTTTTTGTTGCTAAATCAATGTGATAAGTTCCCATCTTCAGATAAGCATGAGAGATATCAGTTAGTCTAGAATTTTCAATTAATTTCCTTTCAGCTTCCATCAAAAATAATTCTTCTTTTTTTCGCTTTGTAATATCTCGAAAAGTACCGACAACATGAACGCATTTTCCATCTTCAAATATTGCTCTGTCTGCTATTTCAACATATTTGATATTGCCTTTGGCAGTAGTAATTTTTTTCTCCTTAATAAAAACATTACCATCACCATTTAATATTCGTTGTTCATTAGCTTTTATTTCTTCTTGGTCTTTTGCATCGAAAAAACTCATCAATGTAGGGATGGTAAATGGCTCATCACTTTTGGTCATTTCAAAAAATTCTTGAAAATCAAAATCAGAATGCATGATACCTGTTGCCATATCAATTTTAAATGTTGTCATGTTTAAAAGGCGATGAGCCTCTCCCAACATTTTTGATTTTTCAATTAATTTTTCTTCGGTTTTTTTGATGAAAATTTCTTCTTCTTTTCGTTTGGTGATATCTCGTATAGTGCCAATTATTTTAACAGCTTTTCCGTCTTCAAAAATGGCTTTGGCAGCAGATTCCAAATATCTTATGTTGCCTTTTGGGGTAATTATTTTTCGCTCAACATTTACTGTTCCGCCATTTAATATAATCTTTTGGTTGGCTTCCGATTCGCTTCTGTCATCGGGTGAGATTAGGTTTAAATACTCATCATAGGTTAAATAAGTTTTCTCTGCTGGTAATTCAAGTAATTCATTCAAATCGAGTGATGTTGAAATTTTTTTTGTTTTCAAATCAATCGACATCGAACCCATTTTTAATAACTTATACGCATCCTTCAGCATCAAATCTTTATCGAGCAATTCCTTTTCAATTTGCTTAGAAGATTTATTGTTCTTGAATTTGATGATAACATAATTCTGAAACTTCAGCAATTGTGTATCTAAAAAAAGTTCGCCTACTTTCGGTATTTCAGATTTGATTGTAAACTCTTTGGCTTGCCCATTTTCAAAAACTTCTTTTACCAAATGAATCAAATCATTATTTAGCAATTCAGGAAAAAAATCTTGCGGCTTTACATACAAAGGCTTAGACGCTGCTATTTTAAAATGTTCTCGAAATCTGTCGTTCAGATAAACTACCTGAATTTCGGTTTCCAAATTTTTGTTTTTTGCTTGTTTGCAAATGCAGATGCAATGGGTAGATTGATTAAAATACGATAGGGTTTCGGCGTTCAGTTTCATGGGTGAAATGGGATTTATGAGCCGTTGAAAAATGGAATAGTTTCCAAATTTAGGAATTAATTAACAAGCGTCAAAATAAAAATGCTGCTATACCTAATTTTAGTTAGGCTAACCAACTCAAACAAAATTCTTTTTCAAATTTTGTTTGCACTTTTATTTCGCCGCAGAATGCAGTGTTCATCCATATTTCAGCCGATTCAATTTTTTGCAGCAGCATATCTTCTTTAAATTCAACGCCATCTTTTCTCATCCATTTAAACACTGTTTCTTTCACACACCAAAGCATGCTGTACCATTTTAGGTTTTCATTTTCGTTGCTAAAATAATTTTGCAAAAATGTTTTTTCTTCATCGCTTAAAAATTTGTGCGCCACTCGAAAAACTTTTTCGGTGGGGCAAAAAATATCGATGCCCACTTTGTTTTTTGACACAATTACTGCCACCCAATTTTCATCGTGCGAAATGGAAATTTGCAATGCAGAGTTTTTGATAAATGGTCTTCGGTCTTCAGCGTTGGCAAATTGCGAAGCATCAAAAATATTGGTGAGTAATGCAGCCACATAGCGGCTTGCAGCAAATTGTAATTTTCGCTTTTCACTTTTTATTTGATGAAAATCGTTTTGCCAATTCGATAATTTTTCTTCAAAATAATTTATCGGTTCAATGATTTTCCAAACCATCAAATGCGAATCAAGCGTTTTTATTTCGAGATGTTGCGGCAATATTTTTCAAGTTTTGGATTTGTACGTAAAACAAGTATCTTTGTACGTATAAACTGAAATGTATGAATGCAAAGCTAACTTTAAGTTTTGATAAAAACGTCATCAAAAAAGCAAAACAATATGCCGAAACGCACCACACCAGCGTTTCAGCGTTGGTACAAAACTTTTTAAATTCTTTGACAGAAAAAAAAGAGAAAGTGGATAGAATTGAAATCAGTCCTCGAGTTCAAGAAATAAGCGGCGAAGCATTAGGTGCTTGGCCCGAATCTGATGATGAAATTATTTATCAAGAACTGTTAAAAAAGCATGGATGATAAAATACAAAACAGTTTATGTGGATGTAAATGTGTTTCTTGATTTCGTTTGCAAACATCGTGATTCGTTGGATAAGCAACATGCAAAAGAAGTGTTTACATTAATTGATTTCAATAAAATTATTGTCTGCACAAATATTACCACACTTGCTTTTGCAAAATCTTTTTTGCGAAAAGAATATTCTGAAAATCAAGCCAAACAAGCATTGATAAAAGCATTAACGTTTGTTCAAATTACGCCATCCAACCAAAAAATTGTTGATGAAGCTTTGGCTTCCAATTTTTTTGATTGGGAAGATGCAATGCACTATTATTCAGCATTTCACTATGGTGCTGATTGCATCGTAACTCGAAATACAAAAGATTTTAAGCACTCGAAAATTCCCATTCTTACACCCAAACAATTCATTCAAAATTATTTGAACAATCAATAATGTCGCTCCATATTTACAATACACTTACCCGAATAAAAGAAAAATTTGAACCGCTACATCCGCCACACGTGGGCATGTATGTTTGCGGACCAACTGTTTACAGCGAACCGCATGTTGGAAATTTGCGAACATTTTGTTCGTTTGATATGATTTATCGTTATCTCACTTATTCGGGGTACAAAGTGCGTTATGTCCGCAACATCACTGATGCTGGGCATTTGACCAATGAACGGGGCGAAGGGGTGAACAGAATGGAATCGCAAGCGAAGTTAGAAAGTTTGGAACCAATGGAAATTGTTCAGAAATATACAGTGAGTTTTCATCGCATCATGGATGCTTTCAACACGATTCCTCCAACAATAGAACCAACCGCTACAGGTCATATCATTGAGCAAATTGAGATGATTGAAACGCTTTTGAAAAATGGTTTTGCTTATGAAGTGAATGGTTCGATTTATTTTGATGTAAAAAAATATAACGCTGAACACGGCTATGGCACTCTATCCGGAAGAAATATTGATGAGTTGATGGCTGGTTATCGCGATTTGGACGGACAAGAAGAAAAAAGAAATTCGATTGATTTTGCACTTTGGAAAAAAGCATCACCAGAACACATCATGCAGTGGAACAGCCCATGGGGAAAGGGTTTTCCGGGTTGGCATTTAGAATGTTCGGCGATGAGTACAAAATATTTGGGCGAACAATTTGACATTCATGGTGGTGGAATGGATTTGAAATTTCCGCATCACGAATGTGAGATTGCACAAAACACAGGTAGCTGCAATCACGGTGGAGCAAAGTATTGGTTACATACCAACATGCTCAATTTCAACGGACAAAAAATGAGTAAGAGTTTGGGTAATTCTATTTTGCCAATGGAATTTGTAACAGGCAATCATCCATTGTTGGATAAAGGTTATGCGCCGAGTGTGTTGAAGTTTTTATTTTTGCAATCGCATTATTCCTCTGAATTGGACATTAATGTAAAAGGATTGCAAGATGCTGAAAAGGGCTTGAAATACTTGATGGAAGCGGAGGAAGAAATTAAGAATTATGAATTAGGAATTAGGAATTCAAACAAAACAGATTGGGATTTGAAGATTGAAAATTTAGTAATTGGTTGTAAAGACTTCATGGATGATGATTTCAATACGGCAAAAACGATTGCGAATTTGTTTGAACTTTCTTCGATTGTAAATTCATTGAAAGGCGGACAAATCAAGTCATCAGAAATAAGTCAGGCTGGGATTGATTCGTTGAAAAAAAATTTACACGACTATTTATTTGATATTTTTGGTTTGAAAAATGAAAATACAACTGCCGCCAACAATAAGCTGGATGAAGCTTTGCAGGTGTTAATCAATTTGCGAAAAGAAGCAAAAGCAAAAAGAGATTTTGCCACCAGCGATTTAATCAGAAATCAATTAGCAGAAAAAGGCATTCAATTAAAAGATGAAAAAGATGGTTCGGTGAGTTGGAGTGTGCTATAAACATTCGTTGAAAAGTTCATCGAAGATTTTATCAAAACATACGTTCATTTGCAATCTCAAATAAAAAATTATGTCACCAGATATAGCTCAATTAGAAAAAACAGCAAGTCAAGTAAGAAGAGATATTTTACGTCAGGTTCATGGTGCAAAAAGTGGTCATCCTGGTGGTTCATTAGGTTGTGCTGATGTGCTTACAGCCCTTTATTTTAGGGTAATGCAGCATAATCCAGATTTTAAAATGGAAGGAAAAAATGAAGACGTTTTCTTTTTAAGCAACGGACATATTTCTCCAGTGATGTACAGCATTTTGGCTCGTGCTGGTTATTTTCCAGTGAAAGAATTGAGCACTTTCCGAAAATTGAATACTCGATTGCAAGGGCATCCAACTACTCACGACCATTTGCCGGGCATCCGCATTGCATCGGGTTCTTTGGGGCAAGGTATGAGTGTGGCTTGTGGAGCAGCTTTCAGCAAACGAATGAATGGCGACAAAAACTTAGTTTTTAGTTTGCACGGCGATGGCGAATTGCAGGAAGGTCAGATTTGGGAATCAGCGCAGTTTGCAGCACATCATAAATTGGATAATTTAATTTCGATTGTTGATTGGAATTTGCAACAAATTGATGGACCAACTGAAAAGGTAATGGCGAATGGCGATTTGGAAGCCAAGTTCAAAGCCTTTGGCTGGAGCGTTGTTCAGATGAATGGCAATGATATGTTCGATGTTGTAAGCACTTTGGAACGCTGTAAAGAAAATGTGGGCGATGGCAAACCGCAAATGATTTTGATGAAAACAACCATGGGCTTTGGTGTCGATTTTATGATGCACGACCATTCGTGGCATGGCATTGCACCAAATGATGAGCAATTGGCAAATGCCTTAGCACAATTGCCCGAAACGTTGGGCGATTATTAATTCTTCGTAATTTTGTAAAAGATTTAAACTCAAAAATAATTTTTATGTCAACAGCAACAGCTTATTCATCTCGTCCGAATGCCAATACAGCTGCGGACTTTTTACCCATCAACGGCACTGATTATATTGAATTATATGTTGGTAATGCAAAACAATCGGCTTTGTATTATCAAAATGCTTTCGGCTTTCAACCCGTTGCTTATGCAGGTTTGGAAACAGGTTTAAGAGACCGTTGCAGTTATGTTTTGCAACAAGGCAAAATTCGATTGGTGCTTACATCAGCATTAAACTCTGAAAGTTATATTGCTGAACATCATCGCAAACATGGCGATGGCGTTCGTGTATTGGCTTTGTGGGTGGATGATGCCGAGCAAGCATACAACGAAACTGTGAAACGTGGTGCAAAATCTTTTATGGAACCGACGATTGAAAAAGATGAAATGGGTGAAGTGAAACGCAGCGGTATTCATTTGTATGGCGATACCGTTCACATTTTTGTTGAACGAAAAAATTATAAAGGCGATTTTTTACCAGGTTTTAAAAAATGGGAAAACAAACTCAAAACCAATGATGTTGGCTTGTTGTACGTTGACCATTGTGTCGGTAATGTGGGTTGGAATGAAATGAATACTTGGGTAAGTTTTTATGAAAATGTAATGGGCTTTTACAATTTATTATCGTTTGATGACAATGATATTTCAACAGAATATTCCGCATTGATGAGCAAAGTAATGAGTAATGGCAATGGTTTCATCAAGTTTCCAATTAACGAACCAGCCGAAGGAAAAAAGAAATCGCAGATTGAAGAATACTTAGATTTTTATCAAGGTCAAGGCGTACAGCACATTGCAGTGGCAACACACGACATCGTGAAAACCGTTACAGAACTGACTTCCAGAGGAGTTGAATTTTTATCAGTACCTGATTCTTATTATGAAGAACTAACTGCACGTGTAGGAAAAATTGATGAAGAAATTGCGCCACTAAAAAAATTAGGCATCTTGGTTGACCGTGATGACGAAGGATATTTGTTGCAAATTTTCACAAAACCTGTGCAAGATAGACCAACGATGTTTTTCGAAATTATTCAACGCAAAGGCGCACAATCCTTTGGTAAAGGCAACTTCAAGGCTTTGTTTGAATCCATCGAACGTGAACAAGCATTGAGAGGAAATTTATAATTTTCATTTTAAATGATTTTGAAAAAGCCGAATGCTTAACATTATAAGTATTCGGCTTTTTTTGCGTTATGCTAAAAACTGATTACGTTTGTTGCTCGATTTTTTGAATGAATTTTAAAATAAAATATGGTGTTTTGTTTTGTTTGTTTTTCGCATTTTTAAATGTGAAAAATATTCAAGCGCAAGAAGATGCACAGTTTTCTCAATCTCCATTTTTATCGTTTGTTTGGAATCCATCTTTTGCGGGAAGCTATAATGGATTGGCTGCTGGCGGCTCATTTCGCAGTCAATATACCTTGTTCAATGGGCAACCATTTTCGCAATCGTTTTATGCACAATTGCCTGATGAGAAATTAAAAGGTGGCGTAGGAATTTCATTGGTGAATGATTATGCAGCAGCACATCGCTCCACTGATTTGCAACTGCAATATGCCTATAAAAAGAAATTCAGTTTTGGTTATTTGAATGCTGGTGTGCAATTAGGTTTATTGCAATACAGTATTTTTGGCGATAAACTTCGAGCTTCGGATGGCAGCTATGATGATGGTAGTATTAATCACAACGACCCTGACTTACCAACAGGTACAGTGAATTCATTTGCACCTGATTTAGGTATTGGAACAAGTTTGATTACTGATAAATTTTTTGTTGGATTGGCAGTGCAACATTTATTACCCGTGCCTTTGAAGTTCTCAACAGGCAATGGTTCGGGGCAAATAAAATATCCGCCAACAATTTATTTGCAAGCACAGTATAATAGAGAAATTAACAACAATTGGAAAATTTCGCCAAACATTTTGTTCAAATCTGACTTAACAAAAACTACACTCGACCTTAATTTCTTAGCCGTTTACAAACGCATGATAACAGGCGGTTTAGGATTTCGAGGTTTTTCTGGAACAACTGCCGATGCCATTATTTTCACCATCGGTTATCAAATCAAACCTGAATTATTTGCAGTTTATTCTTACGATTTAACAATCTCAACTTTACATCATACCTCAATTGGCTCCAATGAAATTGGCTTACATTATCGCTTAATTCCACCGCCACCGCCACCTCGTGGCAAGATTGTTTACAACCCAAGATTTTTGTAACAAAATTTTTTTTTCAATTTTCTGAAACTTTTTTTATCTTTATCAGTATAAACTCAAAGAAAAAGTTGTTCAGTTTTAAATTCGTTGTTTATTTAGTGTGTTGAAATACAATACACGGCGTATTTGGAAATTTGAATTATCTGTTTACTTTTGTCTCCCTTATAACAAATTGTAAGGGTGGACGAGAATTAACAACCTAAACATTAATAATGAAAAAATTATTTAAAAATTGTTTGTTTATTGCTATCGCAATTTTTGGTGTAATCGCCGCTGGTTGCGGTCATTCAGGTTACAATGGTCAGTTGCTTGGTGTATTAGACCGACCTGAATATTCTCTTGAAATTCCTTACGGAATGGTTTATGTGCATTCAGGTACATTGCATGTTGGACCCAGCGACCAAGATGTAAACGGAACATTGGTTCAACGCCCACGTTCTATTACTGTACAAGGTTTTTTCATGGATAATACTGAAATTACTAACAATGAATATCGCCAATTTGCTTATTGGGTTCGTGATTCGATAGCTCATAAATTATTGGGGGATGACTATTTGTTAGACCCAGGTGGTGAACATGAAAGAATTAATTGGGAAAAAGAAATTGATTGGAATTTGGAAGATAATAAAGATAAGTTAGCTGATTTATTATACACACCTGAAAATAGTTATTGGGGGCAAAAAGCTGTTGACCCAGGTAAATTGAATTATGACTTCGTTTGGATTGATTGGAGAGAAGCGGCTAAAAAAGAAAATCGTCAAAAACCAAGAAATCAGTTTTTGAAAAATGAAATCATAAATATTTATCCTGACACTATGTGTTGGATTCATGATTACACTTACGCTTATAATGAACCTTTAACAAGAAATTATTTTAGTCATCCAGCATTTGATAATTATCCAGTTGTGGGCGTAAATTGGAAACAAGCAAAAGCATTTACTATTTGGCGCACAAGATTCATGAGTGATTTCGACCGTTTGAATAACAAAATGAGCGGTGATGATTTCCGTTTGCCTTATGAATCGGAATGGGAATATGCAGCTCGTGGTGGACATGATAACTCACCATACCCATGGGGTGGTCCTTATTTAAGAAATGCAAAAGGTTGTATTTTGGCTAATTTCAAACCAATGAGAGGAAACTATTTGGAAGATGGTGGCGTTTACACAGTAAAAGCCGATGCCTATTTTCCTAATGATTTTGGTTTGTATAATATGGCTGGAAATGTTTCGGAATGGTGTGAAGATATTTATTTTGAAAATGCTTACGCCTTCACTCACGATTTAGAATCAGCTATCAGCTATGTTGCAAAAGATGATGATAAAAATGCCATGAAACGCAAAGTAATTCGTGGCGGTTCATGGAAAGATATTGGCTACAAATTGCAATGCGGTGTTCGTGAATACGAATTTCAAGATACTGCAAAATGTTATATTGGATTCCGTTGTATTCAAACTTTCTTAGGGCGTTCAATAAGTGATTTACAAAAATAATTTTTCTTCAACAATAATTTCATAACTAAAAAAACCAACTAAAAATTATGTCGGGTATTGCACATTTTTTTGAAACAGAAAGAGGTAAAAGATTTAAAAACGCCATCATCGGTGTCGGAGCCTCGGTAGTTATTTTGGGAGCCTTGTTTAAAATTCTTCACTGGCCTGGTGCAACACAAATGTTGATGATTGGGATGTTGGTAGAAGCCTTTTTATTTGCGTTGCTTGGATTACTTCCGCCTCATAAAGATTATTATTGGGAACGTGTACATCCAAATTTGGATATTGCACCCGAAGTAGATAAAACTTTTGTTCGTAAAAATCCGTCACAAGCACCAATGAACGAACAAGTTGGTAATTTGATGGAAAAAGTTGGGGTAAGTGATGAAGTATTTTCTAAATTAGGGGACGGCTTCAAAAAAATTGCTGACAACGCCAATAAAATGAGCGACATTTCTGATGCAGTAGCAGCAACTAATGAATACGCATCAAGTGCTAAAACCGCCGCAAATACTTTGTCATCCATGAATGGTGCATTTGTTGAAGCTGCTGAAAATGTAAAATCAATTGGCTCAATGGGTTCAGGTGCACAAGCATTTCACGAGCAAATTCAAAGCGTAACTAAAAATTTATCTTCATTGAATGCTATGTATGAGTTGGAGTTGCAAGACACTACTTCTCATTTGCAAGCCATGAATAAATATTATGGCAACTTGCTTCAAGCAATGGACAATATGAATAGTTCGTTGGAAGATAGTGCTAAATACAAAGAACAAATGGCTTCATTAAGCAAAAATCTGTCTGCCTTAAATAATGTTTATGGCAATATGTTGAGCGCAATGAGCGGTTCAAGATAATAATAATTGCCCTCAAAATATTCTTAAATCATTTAACTAACAAAAAAATCTTATTTGAGTTATGGCAATGCCCAAAGAACCTCGGCAGATGATGATTAACATGATGTATCTCGTGTTAACAGCCATGCTGGCGATGAACGTTTCTGCTGAAATTTTGAACGCTTTCAATATCGTTAATAATGGTATTGTTACTGGTCAAACAGCACTTAAAACTAAAAATCAATTAACTTATAAAATTATTGATGACCAATATGAATTAAATAAAGGGAAAGCTCAATTGGCTTATGACCGTTCTAAGCAAGCTAAAAAAATTGCCGATGCGCTTTTTGATGAAATTGAAAAGTACAAACAACAAATTATTACTAAAGCCGAAGGTTACGAACCCGAAACTCACCGCTTAAAAAATGAGAAGGATTTGGATGCTGCTGGTGATATTTTTATTGGTCCTGATGAGAAAGGAACTATCGGTTCGCAAGTTCAAAAAAACATTAATGATACTCGACACAATTTGGTGAATTTGTTAAAAGGAATTCCAGGAGTTAGTGGAGCTTATTTGATTAGTTTGGATAAACAGATTGCTTTAAGGGCTGATGATTATCCCGATGGGGAAGGTGATATTGAGAAGAAATGGTGGTTTCATAATTTCCATTCAGTACCTGCTGTGGCTGGTGTTACTATTTTAAATGGAATTGAACAAAATATTCGTACTGCCGAATCAGATGTAATTGATGAATTGTTAAAAACGATTGGTAAAACTGATTTTAAATTTGATACTTTAACTGCTGAAGTTGTTCCTGATGGACCTACAATTATTGCCGAAGGTCAACAATTTAAAGCTAATGCTTTCTTATCCGCATTTGATACTAAACAAAGCCCAACAGTGCTTGTCAATGGTTCGCCAGTGAAAGTAGAAAGTGGAAAAGGTATGATTTCATTAGGTGGCGGCGAAGGAGAGCATGAATATAAGGTTACTATTAAAATTACTGGACCCGATGGAAAAGAAAAGGTTTATAATTCCAAACCTCAAAAATACCAGGTTATTAAACCTTTTGGCTCTGTTTCTGCTGAAAAAATGAATGCGATTTACATAGGTGTTGATAACCCAATTACGGTTTCGGCTGCAGGTTATACACCTGATAAAGTAGATGCAAGTACCTCTTTCGGCGCATTAACAAAAGTTTCTGCTGGTCATTACACTATTAAAGTTGATAATTTAGGTTCAGGTACTACTTCAATTTCATTGAATGGCAAAAGTGCTGATGGTAAAGTTAATTCAGTTGGTGCTTTCCCATTCCGTATCAAACGTATTCCTGACCCAATTGCAGAGATTGGGGGTTTTTCGGGTGGTAAAATGCCTGCAACTAACTTTAAAGCGCAAGCAGGTATTTCTGCTGTGTTGAAAGACTTCTTATTTGATTGTACTTTTAAGGTGACTAAATACGACTGCTATTACACAGCAAAACGTCAGGATACAAAAATTGCAACTGGCATCAGCAGTAATATGTTTAACGACCAAATAAAAGGATGGGTTGGTTCTGCTAAACCAGGCGACCAATTTATTTTCGATAATATTTATGCTCGTGGTTGCGATGGCACACCTCGTAAATTGCCACCATTAACTGTTATAATTCAATAATCAATTCGTATGAAAAAACAGATTTTAAAATTCGTTGTTTTTGGTATGGTTGTTCTGCTTTTCAATTCAAAATTGATGGCAGCACAAACCGCTAAAATAGATTTTGGTGCTGAACAGTCGTCAACAGTAAAATTGTTGGCTGATGATTCTACCAATAATCCTAATGGAAAGGATTCTTCTACTGTGCAAGCCAGCGGAGGATTAAAGCCATTACCAGTTTCACAAAGATTGAACGGAGTTTACGAACGAAATAATTTTAAGGAAAAAAGCATTATTCCTTATGATTATGTTCGTGAGGCTGACATCTTTTGGCAAAAAAGAATTTGGAGAGTAATTGATGTTCGTGAGAAAATGAATTTGCCTTTTAAATTCCCTTATCATTTTCCTAATGAAACCTTCTTTGATGTTATTCATAGAGCAGTTTTAAACGGTGAAGTAACCGCTTTTGATGATGAAGATTTTATAGTTAAGAAAGAAATTTCTGCTATTAAAACTATTGGCGCTGGTGTTGATACAGTGCCAGTTACAGATATTACAACTGGTGAGGTAACAGGTTATGTACCTAAAGTTCGTGAGTTGGATGTAAATAAAATTTATCAATTTCGCTTGAAGGAAGATTGGTTTTTTGATGAAGAAACGTCAACTATGCAAGTGCGTATTTTAGGAATTGCGCCTATTTTGGATTTAAGTTCAGGCGGAAGTTCATTATTAACGACAATGTATTGGGTTTACTACCCCGATATGCGCCCTATTTTTGCAAAAAAAGAAATTTACAATCCTCAAAATGATGCTGTGAGAATGACTTGGGAAGACATCATGGAGTTCCGTTATTTCAGCAGCTACATCATTAAGGTTTCTAACGTAAATGATGAACGTATTGCTGATTATGCCAACGGTATAGATGCATTATTAGAAGGAGAAAGAGTGAAAACTGAAATTTTTAACTTCGAACACGATTTGTGGAGTTATTAATTTTTATTGAATAAAAAAATTGTTAAACGGCTCATGGAATTAATTTTTCACGAGCCGTTTTTCTTTACAAAAAATATTG
Source organism: uncultured bacterium (assembly GCA_903857255.1). GTDB lineage: Bacteria > Bacteroidota > Bacteroidia > Chitinophagales > CAIODY01 > CAIODY01. The sequence goes on along the minus strand of CAIODY010000034.1, from coordinate 13,213 downwards.
AAATGATTTTAACTGAAATAATAAATTATCTTGAGACTATTGCACCAAGCAGCTTACAGGAAAGTTATGATAATGCAGGCTTGATAGTTGGCAATTCTTCTTCTACTGTTCACAAAGCATTAATTTGCTTAGATTCAACAGAAGAAATTGTGGATGAAGCCATCGAGCAAAAGGCAGATTTAATCATTGCACACCATCCTATTATTTTTAAAGGATTGAAAAAATTAAACGGAAAAAATTATGTAGAACGGGTTGTGATGAAAGCCATTCAACACAATATTGCTATCTATGCTATTCACACTAATCTGGATAATGTGATGGTTGGTGTAAATAATAAAATCGCTGAAAAATTGGGTTTGCGTAATTGCAAAATATTATCACCCAAAAACAATCAGTTGAAAAAACTGGTAACTTTTGTTCCAAAAGCACATGCTGACGATGTGCGAAAAGCTTTGTTTGATGCAGGCTGCGGTACTATCAGTAATTATGACGAATGCAGTTTTAATGTGGAAGGGATAGGCACTTTCAAAGGCAATGAAACCACCAATCCGTTTGTTGGGGAAAGAAATAAAACTCACCATGAAAATGAAGTTAGAATAGAGACTATTTTCCCGTTGCATTTGGAAAGAAAAATAATAGCTGCTTTATTAGCTGCTCATCCTTATGAAGAAGTGGCTTACGATATTTATTTGTTAGAGAATGAGCATCCGCAAATTGGCGCCGGGATGGTGGGTGAATTGAGTGAAGAAATGGCTGAAATTGATTTCTTGAAATTGATAAAACAAAATTTGAAAACTGATTGCATTCGTCATACCGCATTGCTGGGTAGGGAAGTGCGTAAAGTTGCTGTTTGCGGTGGCTCGGGAAGTTTTTTATTGGACCAAGCCAAGCAAGCTAAAGCCGATTTCTTTATCACTGCCGATTTTAAATATCATGAGTTTTTTGATGCGGAAAACAGCTTGGTGATTGCCGATGTTGGGCACTATGAAAGTGAGCAATTTACAATGGACTTATTATTTGAAATTTTATCAAAAAAATATCCTACCTTTGCGCTCCTTAAAACTAAAATTAGCACTAATCCAATAAAATATTTTCAATAAAATGGCTGCAATAAAAGAAATAAGCACTGAACAGAAATTAAAAGATTTGTATCAATTGCAAAAAATTGATTCAAAAATTACTGAAATCAAAACACTTCGTGGTGAATTGCCAATGGAAGTGAGAGATATGGAAGATGAGTTGGAAGGCTTGAAAGTGCGTATTCAGCATTTGGAAGAAGAAGTTACAAAAGCGGAAGATGTAATTAACAACCACAAAGCGGCTAAGAAAGATGCCGAAGCGGCTGCTAAAAAATATGAAAAGCAGCAAGATAATGTGAAGAACAATCGTGAGTTTGATGCATTGAGCAAAGAGATTGAAATGCAAAAACTGGAAGCACAGTTGAATGAAAAACGGGCTAAAGATGCGGCGGAAGAATTAAGATTGAAACAAAGCAATTTAGAAGCTGCTCAAAAGCACATTAAGGAAAAAGAAAAGTTTTTGAAAGCTAAGAAAACTGAATTGACTGATTTGATTGATGAAACGGAATCGGAAGAAAATGATTTATTAAGCCAATCAACGCATCATCGCGAAAATATTGAAGAACGCTTATTGATGAGCTACGATAAGATTCGTAAAAATTATAGAAATGGTTTGGCAGTGGTGCCTATTCGCCGTGGGGCATGTGGCGGCTGTTTCAACCGTATTCCTCCTCAAAAACAAATGGAAATTAAGCAACACCGCAAAATTACTGCTTGCGAACATTGCGGCAGAATATTGGTAGATGAAGCTATTGATATGTAATTACAACAACAGTTGTACAAAGTATTAGGTATTAAGTACAATGAAAATACAAAATCCCGAAGCAGCCCTGCTTCGGGATTTTTTTATTACAAAAAATGTAATAAGTTTGAAGTGTGAAAAAACTTATTCTTTTGTTGTTGATGTTTTTTTCCTTGGATGCTAAAAGCCAAAGCAAAAAAGATTCTATCACTTATCATTTTTCATTTAAAAATGGATGGGCTATAAAGGTTGCACCTTTTGCTTTGTTAGATGCTGAAGCAAGAGTTTATGTTGAAAAAAGAATCACAAAGAATAAAAGTGTTGAATTGTTTGGAGCCTATTTCACTAACAAACTTCCATCAAATGCATTTTATGATAATGTACAAAGTGGGGATGCTTTTTTAGAGACAAATATTGGCAGTGATAATTATAAAATTGGAGCTGCCTACATTAATTTAATCAAACAGACTAACAATTATTTTGAGGTTGATGTTTTTTACAAAAAATATCATAATGCTTTTCATGAGCACCTTAACTTAATTGGAGTGAACGAACAATATTTCTATCAAGTTGGTTGTATTCAATTTCTTTATGGAAGAAGAATACAATACGCCAAAAATGCTTTTTTTGATTTTTACGGAGGCATTGGGCTAAGAACAAAATTTGTTCAAACAATTTTTACAAAATATACCGATAGCCCCATTTTAACACCATGGCATCATTATGTTGACCATGATGGAATCGCATTCTTTCCATCAATTCAATTAGGCATTAATTTTGGATTAAAAACTAAATAAAATTCAAAAATGAAGAAAATATTTATTCTGCTTTCTGTGTTAGTTATTGCAATTAAAACATTTGGGTACAGCGGGGATAAAAATATTAGGGATACCACTAATTACCATTTTTCGTTTGCCGACAAATGGATAGTTAAGATTGCACCACTACAAATTTTACCAGGTGAAGAGATTAGATTCTATATCGAAAAGAAAATAACAAATCATTCAAGTTTTGAAATTTTTGGGTCTAAATTTATTAATGTAGTTGCAAATTTGTTTTTCAGTAAAGATGATGCGATAAATAATAAGTATGATGGGTATAAGGTGGGAATTGATTATAAATATTTTTTACCATTTCCAAGACAATCGAATTACTTTGAATTATCGACATTTTATAAAAGTGTATTAGACGCCTCATTGTCTAATGATAATCCTCAAATTTTTAAACAATACTATTACCAAATAACTTGCTTTCAGGTTCTTTATGGCAAACGTTTGGAAACAAAAAGGCTAGTCTTTGATTTTTATGGTGGAGTAGGATTAAGAACAAAACTTATTAGAAGTATATTTTCTTCAAATTCTTCATCGGCAATAATTTCTACAACTAATTGGCAAACTGAAACACATACAATAGTCGGAATTGGATTGCTACCAGAAACTATTCAATTTGGGTATATCCCATCTCTACAATTAGGAATAAATATTGGGTTAAAGGTTAATTAAATCATAAGCAAATAACAAAAGTCATGAAAAATAAAATCTTTTTACTTATCTGTTTCTTCTCTTGCATTTCTCAATTAATTGCTGGAGGTACTAACGATAATAAACAAAAATATTGGGTTTACAGAGAACGATTGAAAAATTTTATGTTTCAAGGCAGTAGCAATGGGTCGGGATTAGTATTGGGTGATAGGGTCAACAAAGAATTGAGTACGGGGGATGAGCCTTGGTATTTAGGCTATTATATGGCAACATTGGCAATGGAATGGAAATTATTAAATGATAATCATCAATCAACAGCGCAGACTGAACAAGATTTATATTATGCTATAGATGCCATCAACTTTAAAACCCCTACCACATGAAAAAACTATTTCTTTTTCCCTTGCTTTTTATTGCCTTAGCTGCACATAGCCAAAGCAATAAAACCGATACTATACCTTATCATTTTTCGTGGAAGAATGGATGGGCGGTGAAGATGAATTTGTTGCAGCCTATAACTATTGGTGAATTTAGATTGGGGATTGAGAGAAGAGTTAGTAGATATATAAATCTCGATATTTTAGGTTCTTATTATATACCAAAGATGCAGGTCTTTTATTATGGTGATGAGGGAAATAGCTTTGAAGGACAATATTCTGGGAAAGGGAATTATAAAATTGGCTTAGGTTTAATGAGAATGGAAAAAATTAAAAATCCAATTTATTCTGAACTTATTTTTTGTTATCGATATTATCACGACTATAGATACGATTATACAGATGTTTACCCATATGTTTTTAATAGTGGGATTCAATATAATGCCTTTTATTTTACAAAGGTATTTAGTCTGAATGGGTTAGTTGGAAAAAGAGTTAACATTAATAAGTTTATAATTGATTTCTATGGTGGTTTGGGGTTGCGACTAAAGTATATCCGCTCGGATTTCAATCCAGTTAATTCAACTCAATTTTCGGAAGTAATACAAAATTGGGAATCTGATGGTATTGATACAAGAATATTTTACAACATTAAACTAAAAACTGACCTTTTACCAACAATACAAATGGGTATAAACATAGGCTTGACAAACTAAAAACTAATTTTTATGAAGCAATTTTTATCTCTTCGCCGAGGTTCGTGTCCTCACGAACATCACCATTTCGGTTAGTGGGGACACTAACCGAGGCAATGGGCGATGATTCGAGATTTTTTTATGGGTGGCACTGACAACCATTTTCAAATAATTGTTTGCTGCAACTTTGTTTTATATTTGCGATGAAATTAATCAATGGCAAATTTATACATCATAGCAGGCTGCAACGGTGCAGGTAAAACTACTGCCAGCAATACTGTTCTGCCCGAAATAATTCATTGCAACGAATTTGTAAATGCTGATTCTATTGCTAAAGGACTTTCACCTTTTCAACCTGAAACCGTTGCTTTTGAAGCTGGCAGAATTATGTTGCATCGCATTCACGAATTGCTACTTCAACAAAAAGATTTTGCCATTGAAACTACTTTAACTACCAAAAGTTATTTGCAAACCATTCAATTGGCACAATCAAAAGGTTATCAAGTTATCTTGCTTTTCTTTTGGTTGAATAATGTTGAGTTGGCAAAAAAACGAGTGCAAAAAAGAGTGAGCGAAGGCGGACACAATATTCCCATTAATGTGATTGAACGCCGCTACCAACGAGGCATTGATAATTTTTTTAAGCATTTTGTTTTTGCAGTTGATAAATGGTATCTGTTTGATAATTCTGAAATCAACCCTATCTTTGTAGCTGAGCAACAATCTGCTACCGATTTAATTGTTTACGAACCAATCATTTTTAATCAAATAAAAAATGGAAAATAAAAAACCAATTTTGAATGAATTCAGTCAACAATTAAAATTTGGATTGGATTTATATTTCAAGCGTTTGGTTGAAAAAACCAAGAAAGAAAATGGCTCTTTGTTTTTTTCAATTGGTGGAAAAATAGTTGAGGTACAAGCCAAAGATTTATAAGATACTTTTTGGCGCAACCATACAAAATCCCGAAGCAGCCCTGCTTCGGGATTTTTTTATGGTATTAAAAATAAATTTTGCCGAGGTTCGTGTCCTCACGAACATCACCATTTCGGTTAGTGGGGACACTAACCGAGGCAATGGGATTTTTTTATGGTATTAAAAATAAATTTTGCGGTTTGCAAAATATTATTTTAAATTTGTTCATCGAAAAAATGATGCTATGAATTTCATCGGGCAGCATATCAACAATCAAAATTATTTTAACACCTTTTCACCAAAGTATATCGGCGAAGAGTTTTTTGATAGCGTTTCAAATTTTTTTGTTGACAATATTTTTGCCGTTGTCATCAACGGCAGAAAAAATGTTGACCACTTGGAGCAGATTGTCAACAATTTGGAGGAAAATGACATCAATCTGGGCAAGATTGTCAACCTCCCAACTATACAGGGTATCATTTAATCTAATAAAAATCAATCTTTTAACAATCAAAATTCAAAAAAACATGGCAAAACAGTATTATTTCCCTACATCGCTTTTAGCGCAAATCACGTTGCTAAAATTGTTCGTCACCCGTTTTGTAACGGCTTATGCTACCAAGTATGGCGTTTCAACCACTCAAATGAGTGATATGGCTGCCTGCGCTGCTTATTATGATTGGCTATCGCAATGTCATGAAGCCGTCAATCAGTATGACCATGCTATGACGGAATACATGGATACCATGATGAATAATGAAACTGCTATTACCCACACTTTACCGGTGCTTACCTTGCCCGCTGCGCCAGCTACAACGCCACAGCCGGGCGGCATGGGCAGATTTAAATCATTGGTGCAAGGCATTAAAAACAACCCCATTTATTCAGCCGAAGATGGCAAAAACTGGGGCATTGAAGGCGCAGAAACTACTATTGATGAAGATACGATGCAGCCTAATTTGAAAGCTGACATAGTGGGCTTATCAGTGGTGATAAGTTCGCCAAAACAACGCATGCAAGGCACTGAAATATGGGCTGACAAAGGCAGCGGCTACCAAATGATTGGTTTTTGCAGCGGCACAAAATATACTGACCCGGCTGCTTTGCCTGCTACGGCAGCTATTTGGAAATATAAAGGGCGTTATCATTTGCATGGCGAAGCCATTGGGCAATATTCAGATGAAATAAAAGTGCATGTGGGAGGGTAAGCCAACAACTGAAACCTTCCAAGTTTTTAAAACTTGGGAGGTTTTTTTATGCCACGAAATAAAATGTAACTTTACACAAAAAATGCAATGCCCGAAATAAGCCGATTTTTAGGAATCATTATTCGCATGTTTTATAGCGAACATAATCCGCCCCATTTTCATGCTTATTACAACGAACATCAAGCGGAAATCGTGATTGAAACTTTGGAAATAAAAGAAGGCAAATTACCCAAGCGAATTTACAATTTAGTGGTTGAGTGGGCATTGGAACACAAAAGCGAATTGATGGAAGATTGGACTTTGATGCGAAATGATAACGAACCTAAAAAAATTGAACCATTGATATAAATTATGGAAAACAAAATTTACAACATACTCACCGTTCAGCCCACTCATGAATACCATGTGTTGGTAAAATTTGAAGATGGTTTAGAAAAAGATATTGACCTCAAAACCTTTATTGGCAAAGGTGTTTCGGCTTCGTTAGCCAATCCCGAATATTTCAAAAAAGTGAAAGTGGATTTTGGAACTTTGGTGTGGGATAATGGCTATGAATTATGTCCTGTTACGCTTCGAAAATATTTACAGTAGAAAAATATTTCGTGATTTATCAATTCTGTGTCGAGGTCCCTGCTGGCGCATTCTGAAGCGTAGGCATAGCGTATAGCCGACTTGTGCCCAACAACTGAAACCTTCCAAGTTTTTAAAACTTGGAAGGTTTTTTTATGCCATGAAATAAGGCTTATCTTTGCAAAAAATAAAACGGTTATGGGTTTAGTATATTCTACCATCAAATTATCCAACCCAATTCAGCAAGAGTTGCAACCTATCGAGGTGGCTTGCTTAGCTGATACTGGAAGCACTTATTTGTGCATACCGTCGCACATTGCTATGCAGCTCAATTTAAAAACATTAGAAACTCGAGAAGCTACATTGGCTGATGGCAGTAGTCATCAAGTGCCTTATGTTGGACCAGTTAAAATAAATTTTGAAAACAGAAATTGTTTTGTGGGTGCTTTGGTTTTAGGCGATGAAGTTTTATTAGGTGCAGTGCCGATGGAGGATATGGATTTGGTGGTGCATCCAAAATTATTGAAAATAACAGTAAACCCCGAAAGCCCAAATATTGCCAGAGGGCATGTGAAATAATCAGCCGCCACGGATGTGCAATCCGTTGCAGCTAACAAAAAAGTCCGCCACGGTTTAAGTAGCGGACTTTTTTTATTGCCTAAAGATACGTTGTTATATTTGCGCAGCGATTTTTTATAGATGCGGATTAAATTGTTGATAGTTTTATTGCTTTTAACCGTGCAGGTGTTTGCCCAACATCGCATTCGCAATTTCTTTTGCAAACAGCGTTCGTTTGAAAAATATTTATACGCTACAATGCCCGAATTTAAAGCATTGTTAGATTCACCAACAGTTTATCGAACACAAATTTATTTCAGTAAAATCACACGAGACGAAAATGGAAAAGTAAAATTCACTGATTACCATTTCAAAAAACACAACCTCTATTATTACCCGGCAAGTTGTGTGAAGTTGCCAGTGATAGTAAGTGCAATGCGGTTTATGAATCAATACGATTCTATGTTTCCAAATTTTGATAAAATAAATTTGGATTGCAAAATCGAAATTTTAGATTCTAATTATTGTGGTTTTAAAAATCAAATAACTGTTCAAAATAAATGGACATTTGCTGATTACATGAAACGGATGTTGGTGGTAAGTGATAATATTTGTTTCAATCCTGTTTATGATTTTGTAAGACCAATTGCGCCTAATTTTTATTTCAAAAACACTTGTATTCAGCAACGTTTCAATGCTTCATGCAATTATGATGACAATCGGAAAATCCCCGACATGATGATTTCAAATGATTCGCAGCGTATTCAAGTCGTGCATTCTTATTATCCTAAACTGAAACCAAAGTTCGATTCAGCTTGGGCTACAGCAGGAAAAAAATATTTAGATGCAAAAGATAGTTTGATTAATTCACCAAAGAATTTTTACCGCAGCAATTTCATCGAATTAAAAACGCTGCACAATTTGTTGAAGGAATATGTGGTGCAACCTTCGCCGAAAATTTCGAAAGAAGATTTTAATTTCTTGCAAAAATATATGTCCATCTTTCCATCCGAATGCCGTCATCCGGCTTATGACCCAAAAGAATATCCTGATAATTGGGGCAAATATTTGTTGATTGGTGATGATACAAATTTTCATGCTCCCTCTCCTTTGGAGAGGGCAGGGGTGAGGTCTGATTCAATAAGAATATTCAACAAAGTAGGCATGGCTTATGGTTTCCTCACGGATTGCGCTTACATAGTTGATTATAAAAATCAAGTAGAATTTGTGGTGTCTGCTTCTGTTTTTGTAGATAGAGATGGTACGTTGAACGATGGTAAATATGCTTATAAAGAAATCGGGTTGCCGTTTTTAGGTAAGCTAGGAAGAGTATTAATGCAACATGAATTAAAACACAAAAGAAAGAGTAAATTTGCTCCGCCGAAAATTGAATACAACGATTAATTTGAGAATGTAACAATTTGAAAATTTGAAAATGAAATACATAGTGATAGTTCGACAAGCTCACTATGACCGTCATGGTGAGCTTGTCGAATCATAAATTTTATGAAAAGAAAAATATCAACTTACTGTTTTCTGCTGATTGCATTTTATTTAATGAGTTGCAATCAAAATCATTCTGTGGCAAATAATGATGCAACAAAAAAAGATAGCACTTCTACCAACAGTATTGCTGACGGGTGCTTCAACCACATTGCTCGTTATTGGAGTGGTTTGCACGATTCGGCAAATTTGAATATCGAAAAATTTAAGGAATGGAAAAAATTTAGCACCGATTTAGATTCTTCATTTGCAAAATTAGATAGAAAGAAATTCACCGCAGTTGATGCTTGGGCAAATGTTGAATTGAAAACTGTCAACGAAAAAATCAACACCGTATTTTATCCTTTCAGTGGTCCTGATTTTTATTATGCTAACAATTTATTCCCTAATGCCAAACGTTATATTATGGTAGGTTTAGAACCTGTTGGAGATGCAAAAAAATTAGATAAAATAAACGATACCACTTTGAATGCGTATTTAAAGCGCATTGAAAATTCTTTGTATTCTATCACCAATTTTGGTTTCTTTCGCACGATTGCCATGAAAGAAAACTTCAACAAAGAAAATTTGAATGGCATGTTGCCTTTGCTGTATCTTTTTTCTACTCGTAGAGGTTATGAATTAGTTGGTTTACAACGCATTGTATTAACGAATGATGGCGTTGCAAAGCCTTATCAACTAAGCGATTCGACCTCGATGAAAAAAAATGTAAGAGGTGTGAGAATAGTTTTACAAAAAAATAATCAGCAGCAAGAATTGTATTATTTCTCTTTTGATTTATCGAACAATAATTATAAAGCGCATCCTGAATTTGAGCATTTTATTTTATCGCAAAAAGATTTTTGTACTTATTTAAAAGCTGCATCGTGCTTGTTGCACAAATCATTTTTCAGCAACGTAAGAAATCTGATTTTAAACAACACCACTGCTGTGTTGCAAGATGATAGCGGTATTCCTATTCAGTTTTTTACAAAAGAAAAATGGAACACCACTTTGTATGGTATGTACACTGGCACCATTGATTTATTCAAAGGTGATGAACAACCTGATTTGATGGCACTTTACAAAGATTCATCTAAAGTAAAACCTTTGCCATTTGGCACAGGCTACAAATATTTTAAAGGCACCAGCAACTTGCAATTGGTAGTGAAAAAATAGTTTGTAAAGTTTTTTAAAAAATAAATTGCTGGAGGATTGAAGTTAAGTTGTAAAATATTGTTGTTATCATTTTGTTTCTTACTTAATTCTTTGAGTAATTATTCTTTTGCACAAATCCCCAAAGACAATACCGATGATTTTATCATCAATGTTTTAAAAGGTTCGCCTGATTGGTTTCAGCAAATTGTTTACAATCCGCAAGAATATCAAGTGCAAATTGTTTATACGCAAATCAATCGCGATAGCAGCAACAGAGCGCATTTCGAAACACACACTTTTCAAGCTGATGAATTTTATTTTTATCCAGCAAGCTGGATGAAATTGCCATTGGCTGTTTTTTCATTAGAGAAATTGAATGAGCTGAAATTGAATAAAAATGATTTGCTAAAAATTGAACCATTGTTTGGCAATCATAATCATGAGTACGATGATTTCAAAAATATTCAACCGCCAAGTTTTGCTCAAATGATTAAGCAAGCATTTATTGTGAGTGATAATTCGGTTTACAATCCGTTGTACGATTTTGTTACACAACAACGTGCCAATCAGCGTTTCGCTGAATTAAATTTAAAGAAGGCGGTGATTTGCAATCGGTTTTCTATTAGCGAACCAACAGAACACAGGCACAGCAATTTTTTAGAAATCACTTCCAATACTAAAGAGCCAAAAGTGCTGTATCAACAAATTCAAACTTTCAACCCCGTGCAACCGCATTGCACATTTGCTGATTACAACTTTGGTGAAAAGCATTATGAGAAAGGTGTTTTGGTGGATGGACCCAAGAATTTTTATTACAACAATTATATTCCGATTACGGAAATGAATGAAATGATGAAGAAATTATTTTTCCCAAAAGAAACCCATTCCACTTTTAATTTGACCAAAGACGATTACACTTTTTTGAAGAAATACTTGGCTATACTTCCACGACAATGTACACAACCCAAATATAACGAAGCCGAATATCCTGATTGCTACATGAAATATTTTATGATTGGTGGCTCGAAAGAAAGATTAGATGGCAGCATCCGTATTTTTGATAAGCTGGGGCAATACTTTGGTTGGACCTGCGATGCAGCCTATATAGTAGATTATGCCAACGGCGTTGAGTTTTTTTTATCAGCCGTTATTTACACCAACAGCAAACATGAAGTAGCTGATAACCCGACTGAATATGCCAACATTGCTGCACCGTTTTTTGCTCAATTGGGTAAATCGTTTTATGACTACGAATTGAAACGCAAAAAGAAAATTTCACCACATTTCAATTTTGTTTCACTCACGATGGACGATGGTGTCGAAACAAAAGATGTGGAAATGAAACCCAAACTAATGGAAGAAAAAAAGGCAACTGTTGCATCAATTGCAGCCCATAAAACTGTGGCGTTGAAAAAAGAGTTACCGAAATCAACTGCTGCAACAACAGTTGCGAAAAATATAGCTCATAAAACTGGAACTGCTAAAAAAGCTGCGGCAGCCCAACCGAAACATATTCAGCAAGATACTGTTCATCATGCTATCACTGCCAAACATTCAACCATGGTGCACCATCAGCCTATTCATCATCACAAAAAGAAAGCAACTGCTGCTAAAACTCAACACAAAGCGGCTATTGCAAAGCCAGCTAATTAAGATAGGTTAGCCACTTATCAACAGGCATAGGCATCTCTTGATTAGCAATGTGCTAAATAATTTACTACATGATTTTTAGTGAAATAATAAACACTTGCTATCGCTTTACGCTTTGCACATTTGAACAACTTTATGATGGCTAAAATTTTCTTAAAATCTTCCAATAAAAAGTTCGACATTTGCCAAAACTGGTTCAAAAAGGCAATCAATTGATTGCCTTTTTGCTCTAAAAAGAAAGACTTTTTATCAGGTTTTAATTATCATCGCATTTTGATATGACGCAAATGAACGACCAACGCATTTTGGAAATCTATGAAAAAAAAGCTACCAAACATGGCGATTATAATGCCGTGTTAGATGCTAGTGATAATCCAATTTCAATGAGAGCAAACATGTGGCATGATTATTTTTTAAAAAGAGAAATGGCTGTTATTTTAAAACCAAAAAATACGGATGTACTGTTAGATTTTGGAACTGGTGTAGGTAGGCTAAGCATTTTTTTTTCTCCCTTAGTTAGTAAAATAGTAGGGATTGATGTTTCTCAAAAAATGCTTGATATTGCCAAGAAAAAACAGCCTAAAAATGTTGAGTATTTGTTAGCATCTGATTTTTATACTCAAAAAAATCGGGATGACCAATTCGATAAAATATACAGCTGTTGGGTGTTAGCATCAATCAGTAACGAATTATTGAAGGAAAGCATCAAGCAACTATATCCAGCATTAAAGTCGGGTGGAAAATTTGTTTTTTTAGAACAAACAAAAAAAAATGACCTTTTTGAAGGTGATAATCATGTAAAACGCTCTGTAAGAACATACATAAAAATGTTTGAAGAAGAAGGTTTTGTTTTAGAAGAATACAAGCATGCTATACGGATACCAGCCTATACCATGAACTTTTGGAAAAAAAATAGTTGGTTACCCAAAGCTATTTTACCTGCGTTTTATTTAATCGAAAAAAGACTATTAAATAGAAAACCAGAGTTTATTGATTATTACACAACCGCATTTGTTTTTAAAAAGCAAAAAAAAAGTTTGAATTTATTTGGACAATCAAAATGAAAGTGTCTATATTTGCAGTCCTTTTCAAAAAAAGGGTAGAAAGTTCTTTCAAAAAAACAATTCAAATGCAACGTAGTAAAGCATTGCAGGCGATAAAATAAGAAATAAGCCGAAGTAGCTCAGTTGGTAGAGCAGCTGATTTGTAATCAGCTGGTCGGGGGTTCGAGTCCCTTCTTCGGCTCAATTTATTTTTTGCAAAGGGTAGATGGCCGAGTGGTTAAAGGCGACAGACT
>CAIODY010000033.1 GCA_903857255.1 uncultured bacterium | reverse complement strand
TGAATTAAAAATACTCCTAAATGGTACTAATTTTTTTAGAGGCTTCCAAAACAGATTCATAAGTAAAATTCATCCCTTTTGAATTGAATTGATTATAGTCCATTTCATCATTGATTGGTATTCCATTCATTAATTTATCAATCAACTCTACTACGTCATTTCTTCCTTTTGCAGCAGCTCGTTTTTTCAATTCTGATAAAAAAATTGCATCATCAAACTTCACTTGTTGTAGCAAATAAAACAGATTTTGTAAGTAAGTAGCATTAGAAGTAGGGATATACTGCAAATTGCCAACACATACAAATTCACCATTCTCGGTTGCAAACTGCCTGTCATCAGTTTCTGTTTCTACTGCTAAAGCTTTTTCTATTTTGAAAATATTGATAATTTTTTTAAGTGGCGATTTGAATAATTTTATCAACGGGTTGCTTCGCAACAAATCTAATTTTGGTAAATAATCAAAGCTCCACAAAGCATAAGTGATGGTTAATGCTGAAGGTAAATAAACCACATGAGGCTCAAATGCATCAATAAATTCAATGTTATGCAGCGGATGCGAAAACTCTTTCGTTACTTTTAAATTGGTTACTTTTTTTGTAGTTGGGTCTAAATGATAATCCATATTGAATAGCATTGACTTGTAACCCTTTTCACCAAAAGCATTTCCAGTTGTTAAAAGCGAATGGTCATGATGATGAATCCAATTGTGTGAAATATTATCTGCACGGTTTGGAACTGGAAAAAAAGCATGCGCCGAAAAAGTGTAATCGCGTTGAATTACAATGTCGAACCCAATAACAGGGCCATGTTGTTGATTGGTAAATAATTTGTCATCAACCAAATTATTGCGTATGATTTCATACAAAATCGCTTTGTTTTTACACATTTCTAAAACAAGCGGTGCTGCAATTTTGTGCGACGCATGACGGCTTTGATTTTTAAAAATTTTATCTAATTGCGAAATGTACGATTCTAAAAGTGCCATATTGATTAAGCTATTTGTTGATAAAGATTTATCAGTTTTAATTTTTCATTTTCCCAATTGAGTTCCTCTTTGGCTTTCTTTAAATTGGGGATATAAGTTACATAGTCTTTCAAAATTTTATTCAAGCCATTTAAGTAAGCATTTGGCTCTTCCGGATTTACGCAAACCCCAATTTTATAACCATCAACAATTTTTATGTATTCGGGTTGCTGTGTTGCTAATACAGGGATTTCTGACATCATGTATTCAAACAGTTTGTTGTCAAGCGCATACCAATACGAAAGATTCACCTTGTTCCAAGTTGGTACCAATCCTACATCGCATGATGAAAGATGTTCTTGAATTTCATGAATTGGTAATAATCCATGAAAATAAACATTAGTGTAATTTTTCAATTTTACATATTCTTCTACCAATTTTTTATTCAAATTATTATGGCAAATAAATACAAATGCCAAATTGGGTTGATTACCAACTTCATCTATCACTTGTTCTAAATTCAATACTTTTCGATAAATATTTGAACCAATAAACACCAATATTTTTGTTGAATTGGGAATGTTAAATTTCTCTCTGATAATATTGCTTTTGTTGGCAATGCTAATTTTTTCAGGAATATTTCTTACCACTACACCCTGTTGGGGCAATTGATAATGTAAGCGTAATTTTTCTTCCAACGATTCATTTACAGTAATGAAGTGTGTAATGATTTTGCTGTCTCTTTTTTCACGAATTACTCTAAATTCATGCACCAATCTCGATTTTATTTTTATCATAAAACCGCTCCCCGAACTGATAACAGGAAAGCTAAAGTGCATTTCATGGATGTCATGAATATGCTTTACAGCAGGTCGAAGTGGTAAAAAATATTTTGCTACATGCAACATTTCTCGGTCGTGTGTATGTAAATAGTCAGGGGAAAATTGTTGCGCTAATTTTACTGCAATATTTTTTGCATAGCTTCTGTTCTTCACATCAAACAATTGTTCGCCATCAAATAATCGAACAATTTTTACACCATTTTTGGTTTCAGATTCGGGTAAATTTTTTCCTTTCAAGCAAACCAATGTTATATCAAATCCATTTTCAGCCAATGCTTCCGATTCTCGTTGAACTCTTCTATCGTTGGTACCCACATTATCCAACAGCATCAATACTTTCATGTTTTTTTTAGTTTTTTTCCAAAGGTAAACATTTTATCCTTTCACCAAATTCATATTCCCAAGCAAATAAGCGTTAGAAGAATTGAATGTTCAAAATTGAGGACTCTGTTCTTTTAAAAAAATGATTTAACGCATCTTTGCAGAAACGCACTATCACAATTTTATTTTTTTTGCAAAAAGAAATTTACAAAAAAAATTGCACTGGATTTTTTTTTCAGAAGAATGTTTCTACTTTTGCAGCCCGCTAATAAAAATATTCTGCCCGGGTGGCGGAATTGGTAGACGCAGCAGACTCAAAATCTGCCGTTCGCAAGGATGTGCTGGTTCGATTCCAGTCCCGGGCACAAAAAGGGTTTCTTAATAGGTGGAAACCCTTTTTTTTATTTTGCAACTAACATTTCTTTTCGTTGATTAATTCAAAGAAAAATCTTCTCCCAAAAAATGTTGTTATCTTCGCCATTCAAATTTTTTTTAAAACTTAAAGTATGTCGTGGTTTAAAAGAAGAATACAAGGTATAACTACCAGCACTCGTGAAAAAAAAGAAGCACCTGATGGCATTTGGTTTAAATGCCCCGATTGCAAAAGTGCAATACCGATGGTTGATTTGAAAGACAATTTATACGTTTGTCCCAAATGTGAATTCCACAGTCGTATTGGCTCGAAAGAATATTTTGAAATAATTTTCGATAACAACGAATTTAAAGAGTTGATGCCCGAAATGATTGCAAAAGACTTTTTACATTTTGTTGATTTAAAACCTTATGACCAGAGACTAAAAGATACAATTAAAAAGACCAAATTGAAAGATGCTATGCGCAGTGCACACGGAAAAGTGGAGGGATTTGATTTGGTAGTGTGTTGTATGGATTTTGCTTTCATTGGTGGTTCGATGGGGAGTGTAGTAGGAGAGAAGATTTCAAAAAGTATTGATTATTGTTTGCAACACAAATTGCCATTGATGATTATTAGCAAATCGGGTGGCGCACGAATGATGGAAAGTGCATTTTCATTAATGCAAATGGCAAAAACATCAGCCAAATTAACTTTAATGACCGAAGCAGGCTTGCCTTATATTTCATTATGTACCGACCCAACAACTGGTGGTGTAACTGCCAGCTATGCCATGTTGGGCGATTTTAATATTGCCGAACCCAAAGCAATGATTGGCTTTGCTGGACCAAGAGTAATTAAAGAAACCATCAAAAAAGATTTGCCTGAAGGATTTCAAACTTCTGAATTCTTATTAGAAACTGGATTCTTAGATTTTATTGTTAATCGCAAGCAATTAAAATCGCAATTGGCAAAATTGTTAGCTATGTTTAGGTAAACTGATTTCAAAAATCGTTCTTTCATTTAACACACTTTTTACTGTAATTTCTCCCCCAGCATTTTGAATGATAGCTTTCGCAATGGCAAGCCCCAAGCCTGTTCCGCTTGATTTTGTAGTAAAGTTGGGTTCAAAAATTCGTTCAATTTTATCTTCTTCAATTCCTCTTCCATTATCACTAATGTTGATGTTGATTTTGTTGTCAATTATTTTTTCTTCCACCACAATTTTACCTTCAATGTTTTCAGGAATTGCCTGAATCGCATTTAAAACCAAATTATTAAACACACTCAAAAATTGATTTTTGTCAGCAAATACAAATGCTTCTGCATCTTCTTTTATTAATTCAATTTTTATAGAAGGATTTTGTTCGGCATAAAGCGATGTAACATTTTCTAATAAATCTATCAAGTTAAATTGTTCGGCATGGGCTGATGAAATTTTTGCGAACTGAGAAAACTGTGTAGCTATTTGCGCCAGATTATCAATTTGTTCTACCAAAGTTTTTGATACACGAAGCGATAAGTCATTCACATCTTCTCGTTTTTCTATAATTGCTCGTTCCAACATCTGAATGCTTAATTTCATTGGCGTTAGCGGATTTTTTATTTCGTGTGCCACCTGTTTCGCCATCTCTCTCCATGCTGATTCACGTTCGTTTTGCGCCAGTTTTTCAGCACTATTTTCCAATTGCAAAATCATTTTATTGTATTCATTTACCAATGAACCAATTTCATCATTTCTGTTCCATTCAATCAATTCATTTTTTTTGCCGAGCTTTAATTCACTCATTTTTTTGCTGATAATTTCAAATGATTTTGTCAGATTATTCGAGATGAGATAGGACAACAAAACCGCAAACAAAATCAACAATACATATACAATGATGAGTGAAATAATCAGGTTGTTGAAGTTATCAGTCAGTTCTTTTTCTCTGAAAAAATACGGCACATTCAAAATGTATTGAACCCTGTTTTTGGCATCAGCAATGGGTACATAAGCTGATAAAAAATTGAGCGTTCCAATTTTCTCTTCTTTAAAAATTAAGGAATTGTTGTTAACTACAATGTCCTTTAATACATCGTATCTGATTTTAGGAGCTAAAATATTATTTTCGAAAATTAGATTTTGCGACGAGGAAATGAGGTTGCCATTTAAATCGAATAAGTTAATATCGACATCGTGAACCATTGATAAATGCTGAATAATATCCTCCATCGAATTTTCATTGTGATGATGAAATGATTTTTTTGATGAAAGACTTACCATGCTCACCAGCATATCTTTTTGTACATTTTCAATTTTGTTCGACAAATTAAAATGAAGCAGATTGTTCAATTCTTTTTTAGAATAAAAAACAAACAAAAATGCAGTGATAAATAAGGTGAAAAATATCAACGCTGTAACAATGCTTAGCAATTTATTTCTGAATGACATTCGGTTGAAAAAAATAAAATCTGTCGAATGATATAACGCTAAACGCAATATCAAAATGCCCGAAACTGCAATAATCAATAAACAGAAAAATGAAAGAAATTGATAAGTACTGTGGTCTAAAGTGCTTATCCAAACTATGTTTCCAGATGAAGTGGTGGTAATGAAATGATGATAATCATTTTCAATGTAAGCTAAGTTTTTGCTGCTATCTAATTCGAAATTGAATGGAAAAGGATAACTGCCTGATTGTTTTTTTAAAATGTTTTTGTTGTAAATAGCATAATTAGTTTGTTCGGCAGTTGCATCATTGCTCGATTTAAAATTCAAGACTAAAGAGGGATAGACTGTTTCTTTTTTATAAGCCCGATTGCTAAACTGAACAATTATTTTCCCTACTATACCATTTCTGTTTTTGAATAAAATCCTGCCTACATATTTTGTTTCATTAGGCGAATTGGTGAAGTAAAACAAGCCATCCGACACTGTATCAGCTTTTTGCAAAAGCGTATCTTTTAATTTCTTATCGCCACAATAAAATAGATTATTGCTTTTATAAACTGCCAATTTTACATCGTATTTATTGAAATAGCCATTGAAATATTTTTGCTTTAAATGGTTTAAAAGCTCTTGTTTGTAAAAAGTTTGATTGCTGAAATAACTGGTTACAAATTTATCTTGCTCCAATTTTCGATAAACATCATCAAATAAAAATTCAGTGGCTTCATCACGTTCTTTGCCTAAATAATTGGCTAAAGAAATTTGATTGTTCAGTTCCTTTTTTTGAATACTTTGATTTAAAACAAATGCACCAAATAATGCCAAAGTGGCTATGATAGCTGTATTTGAGAATAGGAAATTGTTTTTGAATGTTTTTTGCAAAAAATAATATGCCACAATAAATCCAGCACCCAATAAAATTATTTGACTGTTAGTAAGAATAAAATTTAGCTCTAAGAAATAATCAAAACTAAATGCAAAAAAGAGTAAGCAAATGACTGCCACAGTTAATCCAATCCATAAATTGGTTTTGTTTTCAAAAAAATTATTGCTTCTGGAAAGCAATAAAAATAGATTGACAAATTGCAAACACAAAGCCAGCAAAGCAACAACGGAATTCAGATTAAAATCATCATAATTAAACACCGAAAAACTGATAGAAGAATCGTTAACCAAACTTACACAAGTGTAGTAAGTGAAAATAAATTGAAAGCTGTATAGTGCTGAAAGCTTTATCAAATCAAGCTTTTCAGTGAGTTGTAAATATTTAGTAAGTAATGTGCAAATGGCAAACCAAAGCAAAATCAAGAAAAATAAACTGCCTAACGAACTAATATATTTCGATGCGTAAATTTCAGGATTAAAGCAACCAAGTTGATGTAGGCTAAATGGATATTGCAATAAATTGCAGCAATAAAAAATTGCTATCAGCAATAAAATCGCAAATCCAGCAAAAAATAATTTTGTTTTTTTTGCCGAAATATTTTTCAGAAATTGAAAAATTAAAAAAGCAAGAAACGTGAAAATGAATAAATAAATTATCACGAAAAAGCCTTCAATAGTATGATTGTGAATGCTTTTGTCATTTGTGTTTTTTACATGGAATAAGGTGCTGCCATCGCTGCTTTTAATGTCATAATCATTTTTGTTGGGCTGTTCTTCTAACTCAAGTGAGGTTAAAAATTTAAAATTATTCCAACCATTTCGTAGATATTTATTGGGGAAATTGTAATGAAAATAAATGGGATAAGAAATTAAATAAGTGAGATTATTCACCACTTTTTTATACACTAAAAAGTAAGCGTTGTTATAAAAACGGATGGAATGATTGGGTAGCAACGAATCAATATGTTGTAGTGGCACACCATTAGGATTATTCCAATTAATTAAGCTGTCATGCTCGTAAATGCCATAATTGAAGCCACCTTCAAGGGTTATTCTAATGTTTTTTGATTTAAAATATTGTTCAGATAAAGAATTTGCAATTGCAATTTCTTTCTGCTCAATTGCATTTATTTTACTTTGAAGGGAAGTCGTTTTTTTTGAAACTGATGCGTTGAAGAAATTAAATTCTACATACAAACTGCACAGAAAAATGCCAATGAAAATGAGTAGTAAATAGGTGTTTTTCTTTGTCATTTTATTTTGCTGATGGATATAGTTTGTTGTACAACATGGCGTTGTTATAAGTTTGAATTACTGCTTTTACTTTTGTGCTTAGTTCATCTGTTGCTTTGCTGTATTGCACAGCTACATTGGTTTTGCAGGCTGTATCTTTTTTATAAGCAAAGCAATTGGTGGCAATTTTTCCATTGAAAATTACACCCAATTTGTTGTTGCAAATTAAGTAATTGTCATTCACCCAACTTGTAATGGTTGAATTTGAATCGGCTTGCAATACGCTTCTGCCAAAGCTTGCAGCATTTCCTTCGTAGCCACACAATGCTAAAATAGTTGGTAAAATATCCACTTGTTGCGTTGCGAAATCAATTTGACCTTTCAATTTACCAGGCATATAAAAAATCAAAGGTAGCTTGAAAGCCCCAACAGTATTATTATACAACGGATTGAAATTTTGTGAAGTATGGTCGCCTGTGATGATAAACAAAGTGTTTTCAAACCATTTCATTTTGCTTGCTTTGGCAAAAAATTGTTGCAAAGCATAATCGGTGTAAGCAACTGTTTGCAATATTTCAATTTGTCCTTTCGGAAATTTTCCTTCAAAATTTTTCGGAACAATGTAGGGATGATGCGATGAAAGTGTGAATAAACCTGTGCAAAATGGCTCTTTCATGTCATTCATTTTATCGGCAACAAACGGAAAAAATTTATCGTCCCAAATTCCCCAAGTGCCATCAAAATCTTTTTCAGGTTCAGGATATTCGTTTCTACCATAGTATTTATCGAAGCCACACAATTTGCTGAATGAATTGAATTTCATGCTGCCATTATTTCCACCATGAAAAAATGCTGTGCTGTAATTCATTTCTTTTAAATATTCCGCCACACCTTTTATTCTGTTGCTTTGATACGAAGAATAATAAAAGCAAAAATCCATCAATGATGGAATACTTGCCATCACAGCGCACATGCCTTCGTGGCTGTGTTTGGCATTGGCAAACGCATTGGTACAAACTAAAGAGTTTTCACAAATGGAATCTAAAAATGGCGTAAAACTTTTTGGATAATGATTGAAATAACCCACATATTCTTTTGCTAAACTTTCCCAAATAATTATCATCACATTAGGTTTGCGATGTAATATTTTTTCGAGTGTATCATTTTTAGAAATATAAATTTGATTGGTAAAAATGCTTTTGCAAGTATCATCCGAGAAATATTTTTTTGCATCAATTTGCGGCAAAAATGCAGATTGAAAAAATGTAAAAGTAGTGTTGGTGATGATGGGTGTAAATTCTTCGTCTACCATTTCGCCTGCGCTAGTGGCTGATATGGGGATGTATTGCCATCCGCCACGAACCATTAAAAAACAAAGCCCAACGCTGAATAAAATTCCAACCAACCATTTTATCCAATAGTTTTTGATGGCTGAAAATGAAATGTAATGTTGATGTTTTGAAATCCATTTTTTTGAAATGAAATTCAATAAATAAATTAGTAAAAACAAAATCAGAAATAAATACCAAAATGAAATTACATAGGTTTTCCATTGTCCTGCTGCTTCATCTCCAACTTTTGTGATGGCGATGGTGGAGCGTTTTAAATTGTAAGGAAAAAATACAACGTCAATCAATTCTAAAATTAATGCAGGAATGTGCAGTGTTACGAATAAAATTTGTGTGAAATTTTGATACCATTTTTTTGAAATAAAATTTCCAGGTAAGCTGCAAGCCAATAAAATCAAAGCATTCACGTACATAGCTGCCACCATATCAAATCGAATTCCGAATAAAAAAAGTTGAAGTGCATTTCCGAAATTCAAATTAGGAAATGACGCATGATTGAATAAAACAAAAATCAATCGGCACAATGAAAAAAATAAAAGACTTACAATAAATCTTTTCCAAAACTGACGAAAATTTTCAAGCATAAAATTCATGTTGCAAAGAAACATTTTAGAAGGAAAAATCTCAATACTTTATTCAATATTAAAAGTTAAACCTTCGGCTGATAAATAACTTTCCGCAAAAATTTCTTTTGCCTGAATGAGCAATTCATCTAATTGTTCGGTTTTATATTTTGCTGAAAAATGACCCAACAATAGTTTTTTCACATTCGCTAACTTGGCTATTGTAGCGGCTTGTGAAGCTGTGCAATGAAATGTATCAGTAGCTCGTTGTGCATCTTCATTTTTAAATGTTGCTTCGTGATACAAACAATTAGCCTGTTGAATAATCGGAATGATGGATGCTAAATAGCAAGTATCACTTACATAAGCATAACTTTTTGGCGGTAGTGGAGCACTTGTCAGCAGCTCATTTGCAATGATTTCACCATTAGGTTTTGCGAAATCTTTTCCTTGTTGCAAATCTTTTAATTGAGCAATCGGCACATTGTATTTATCAACTTGCGATTTAATAATTTTTCGTTCACCAATTTTTTCTTTGAAAATAAATCCACAACATGCAATGCGATGGGAGAGGGGAAAGGCTTCAACAGTGAGGTGTTTGGTCTCAAAAATAGTTTGATGTTCGTTTGGTAAAAAATGATATTCAATCGGGAATGATAAAATTGCGCCAGTATGTTTTAATTGTGTCTCTAAAATAATTTGCAAAGCTTCATGACAGAATATTTGCAAAATTTGTGTTCGCTTCAAAAGGCTGAAAGTATTGATTAATCCTATCAATCCGAAGAAATGGTCGCCGTGTAAATGGCTAATAAAAATTTGATTGATTCTGCTTTTTTTTAGTTCAAAAGCATTGAGTTGCATTTGTGTGCCTTCGCCACAATCTACTAAAAAATAATCATTACCATGATGAATAAATTGTGCTGATAAGTGCCTGCCATACGATGGATTGGCAGAACTGTTGCCCAAAATTGTTACCTCAAATTCCATTCAAAAAATTTATTTAGATAAAGAAACAAAAGAAAAATTAACCGAAACATTTTTTGGATGTATTTTGTTTGAACAAAAATATTTTAGAATGCTTACCTCTCCAGTACACAACAAAGGCAGCCGACTTTTTTTAATGTTGGGCGGGTTTTTTATTGCCAATGCTATTATTGCTGAATTTATGGGCGTAAAATTATTTAGCTTAGAAGGCTCATTGGGATTGCATCCTATGGATTTGAAGATTTTCGGAAATGATTTTTCGTTCAATTTAACAGTGGGTGTTTTGTTGTGGCCTGTTGTATTTGTAATGACAGATATCATCAACGAATATTTTGGTGAGAAGGGTGTAAAATTTCTTTCTTACATGGCTGTTGTTTTGCTAGCTTACGCTTTTTTGATGTTGTATATAGGTATAAAGTTAACGCCTGCTTCGTTTTGGATTGGTAGTAAAAAATCAGTTGGGGTGCCTGATATGAATGCTGCGTACAATCAAATTTTTGGACAAGGTTTAGGAATTATTATTGGCTCACTAACTGCTTTTTTAATTGGTCAAGTTGTTGATGTGGTGATTTTTCATCGCATAAAAAAAATTACTGGCGAAAAATTGATATGGCTGCGAAGCACAGGCAGCACAATAGTTTCGCAGTTGGTAGATAGTTTCGTGGTGCTGTTTATTGCATTCTATTTGTACCCACGTTGGGCAAATTATCCGCCAGAATCGCAATGGAGTTTTGGCTTGGTGATGACGATTTGTGTGGGAAATTATATTTACAAATTTGTGGTGGCAATTTTGATGACACCAGTTTTATATTTGGTGCACAATGTGGTAGAAAAATATTTGGGAAGTGCTTTGGCTACTGAAATGAAACAGCAAGCGATTAAGGATGAATAAAAATTACTGCCAGAAAAATTTAGCTTCTATCAATTCATTATTATGCTTCGGAGATTGTAGTGCATAGCTGAAACCTTTTTGCAGTGCATATCCTGCGGCTTCGCCATGTTTGTTTACAGCAATGAAAGCGATTTGTTTATCTTTCAATTTATCACCGCGTAGTTTTATTGCTCGTTCAATTGCAGCCTTGCAAGCGGCTTCGGGCGATTTTCCTTGACGCATGAATTCAACTACTAAATGACTACCTACTATTCTAATAATTTCTTCGCCATGACCAGTTGCGGCGGCTGCACCAATTTCATTATCAACAAATAATCCAGCACCGATTATTGGTGAATCACCAACTCTGCCACGATACTTAAAACCCATACCACTTGTGGTGCATGAGCCACTCAAATTTTGAAGATTATCTAATGCCAACATAGCAATGGTGTCGTGATTGAATTGACCATTATCTAATTTGTTGGGCGGATTATTTTTGTAGCCATTATTTTCAACATTGATAATTGGTCTGTATTCTGATTTTTTTAACCAATACTGATAACTTTTTTCTGCTTCGGCTGATAATTCTTTTGGTTTCAGAATAAAACCATTTGCTAGTGCAAATTGCTGTGCGCCTTGCCCAACCAGCATTACATGCGGTGATTTTTCCATCACTGCTCTTGCAACAGAAATTGGATGTTCAATTTGTTCTAAAGCCGCAACACTTCCGCAATCGCCTAAATGATTCATAATAGAAGCATCTAAAGTTACAAAGCCATCTCTATCAGGATTTCCACCTAATCCAACACAACAATTTACTTCACTTTCAATCACCATCACACCTTGTTCAACAGCATCTAAAGCAGGTTTATTATTGTTTAAAAATTCCCATGCTTTTGCGTTAGCTTTTACGCCAGCATCCCAAGTGCTTATCACCAAAGGGAAATTAGTGGATGGATGATGTGCTGCCGTTGCCTTTAAAATAAAAGGAAACGAACTTGCCGCCAACGCACTCTGCAAAATAAATTTTCTTCTAGAAGTCATTTTTTAAATGAGAATGTGTAAAAGTAAAACAGCCTTGCTGAATTTTCAACAAGGCTGCATTTTTTTTTATAAAAGAAATCACTATTTCTTATTACTACGGAATGATTTACCGGCTTGATATTTGTTGCCTTCAGGGCTACCCAAACGAGCCATTGCACAACGGAAACCAATAGTAGCAGTAGCTTGGTCTTCTTCTAAGAATCTACGTGTGCCAGGTGCTAACATATAAGCTCTATCAGCCCATGAGCCACCTTTATAAACACGAGTATGGTTATTAATCAAAGATGAAACGCCATAAGAATATTGACCATTTCTGCCTGATGCATCATCGCCGTCATTTACATTGATGTTATCACCACGGCGATAATTTCTACGAGTCAATAATTCGCTATCGCTAACTGCTCTATAACGCACTCTGCCTAATGAATCTCTATCTTCAATGGTACCATCTTCTTTTTTCATTTTTGTTTGATAAACGTTACCACGAAATGAGTTTTCATCATTTACATCAAATGGCGACATTGGTCGATAAACATCCATTGTCCATTCGCTCACATTTCCAGCCATATCATACAAACCGAAATCATTTGGCATGAAAGATTTTACAGGTGCAGTATAATCAGCACCGTCATTCAATCCACCTGAAGTTCCCATCAAATCACCTCTTCCACGTTTGAAGTTAGCTAACATGGCACCATGCCATTGTTCACCACCTGCCCCCGAACTTCTTAAACCATAGCCATTCCAAGTGTAAATTTTGCGGTGCAAATCGTTTTCTTCACCAGCTGCTGGATTGTTACCAATATTTGATAAGGCTGCATATTCCCATTCAGCTTCTGTAGGTAAACGATAATCGGGTAAAAGTACACCATCTTCTAAACGTACTGGTCTTTCGCCTTTTCCATCAGTACTTGTGAAATCTTTTCTATTTTTCTTAACTGTTCCTTGATATTGCCCATACAAATAAGTTTCTGACTGAAAATTTTCAGCAGAAGTTGCTTGGCTGTGGTCTAATACACCATCACGAATTAAAATAAACTCATTCACTCTATTACCTCTCCATTTAGCAAAATCAACTGACTGCAACCAATTTACACCCACTACTGGATAATCTTTATAAGCAGGGTGACGGAAATAATTTTCTACATAAGGTTCGTTATAAGATAATTTATTACGCCAAACCAAAGTATCGGGCAAAGCTTTTAACATTACTGCTGGATATTCAGAGTAGGTATGTTGCAACCACCATAAGTATTCACGATATTGTTTGTTTGAAACTTCACATTCATCCATATAAAATGATGAAACCGTAACTGTTCTTGGCACATTGTTGTAATCCATTGTTACATCTTGTTCAACTGCACCCATAGTGAATGCGCCGCCTTCGATGAAAACCAAGCCTGGACCAGTTTCTTGCCCTTCATAAGCATGGTCTTCAAACCCCCCCCATTTAGGGTCGTTATAACTCCAGCCTGTTGAGCTCGATTCTTTTTCGGCACCAGTTGAGCCGTTTCCACCTGAACAAGAAGCTAACAAAGCAGATGCAGCAACTGGAAAAAGCAATTTGAAATTAAATTTCATGACTAAAATTTTAGTTAAGAGATTTTTATTGATGATTAAATTCTATTCGGGCAAATATAATGGTCTTTTCTTAAAATTATCTAAAGAAATTAGGGCATTTTATACGATGGTTTTTGTTATTTGTTTCATTAATGCTCCAATCATTTTCACCAGTAGTTCTTTTTTTTCGTTTGAAAATGTACTGAATGCTTATTTCATGAGCATTTCGGGGTGAAAAATATTTTGTAGAAATATTGAAATCATAACTGTACCCGATTCGGAAAATTCCATTTAAAAATGCTAAATGAAAAATCATTGCATCACCATTGCTGGCATTTCGGTAGCCAATTCCAGCTTGTGCATTTCCTAATCCTGCTAATGCGGTGAAATTAATCTCATGCATATTTTGTTGATTCAAATAATAAATATTGGGTGAAAAATACCAAGTATCATTTCGCTTTTTTACATCTTTAGGGCGAAACAAATAACCAGCTTGCAAATTTAAAAGCATTGGCACAATATGGCTGCCAACCCAAGCATCATCGGGCTTTGCTAAATGTGTTATGCCAAATCCTGCATAAAAATTATCATTAAAAATTACGCCGCCAGCATTCACATCCATAAATATTTTTGAAGTGGCTGAATTGAAATTTTCAACATTCTGTAATGATTGAATTACATCACCAGTCTGCTGACTAAGCATATCATAAACTACAATTTTCGAAACATTGATGGTGTTGAAATTGCAAATGGCTTCCATACCAAAACTAAATGCAATTTTTTTTGTGATGGCATTTTGATAAGCATACGAAAAAGCTGCATGTTGATTTTGTAAAATTCCATTGCCTACATCATCTTTTACCACTTCTAACCCAATACCACCGTGCAGTTTGGGCGAATACGCATCATAACAAACGCCATAAGAAATGTAAGACGAAGGTAATGCGTTGTATTGATTTCGATAAATCAAACCAATTTTTGATTCGTTGTGAATGCCTGCATAAGCTGGATTGGTGAGCATTGGCAAAGTAAAATACTGACTAAAATGAACATCCTGCGCTTTGGAATTTTGCATCCAAAACAATAGGAAAACTAAAATATTTAAGAGCCATTTTTTCACTAAATTCTTTTACGTTTTTTGAAATTTTATGTTTCGATTTTATTTCAACTTACAAGTTAAAATTGTTACGTCATCAGTGTTTTGTCGGGTTCCTTTAAACGAATTCAACCGTTCTAAAATTTTATTATTAAAATCTTCAGGGTTTAATGTGTAAAAATTTTTGCAAAATAATTCCACTCCTTCTACATCAAAAAATTCATCTTGTTCGTTCAATAAATCAGTTAAACCATCAGTAAATAAAACTAAAGTTGATTCTTCTTCTAAATAAATTTCGCCCACTTTTATATGTGGCAAATCATTGAACATGCCCAACAAAGTAGTACCATCAGTTAAAGGCTGAATGCCTTTGCTGTTGCATAAAAACGGTGGTACGTGCCCAGCGTTGACGTACAATAATTTTTTTGAAACGGCATTGTATTTTGCATAAAAAAGTGTGATAAAACTTTCGTTTTGGGTTACTTCACACATCCTTGCATTTAATGCTTTTATCAATTTTTCAGTGGTGTAATTTTGTTGAGCAAGCGTTCGCAAAGTGGCTTGGAAATTACTCATCAACAACGCTGCTGGCACACCTTTGCCCGAAACATCAGCAATGCAAAAAGTAATTTTTCCTTCATTCAGTTCCACAAAATCATAATAATCGCCGCCTACTTCGGTGTGTGGTAAATACACCGCACTCATCTTTACATTTTCAGTTTGTGGCAGCTTTGCAGGGATTAATAATTTTTGCATTTGCCGAGCCAAATCCATTTCTTTTTTATAAGCTTGTTGCACCAATTGTTTCTTAAACAATCTTTTGTTTTCGATGGCTGAAATGATAATGTTGGTAATGGTTTGAATGAATTTTAGTTTCTCTTCTTTCGTGCCATATTCATCAGCATTCACTTTACTAATTAATGCAAAAGCTAACGGTTGTTCTTTATGAAATACTGGAATTAAGTAATTGAAATTTTCAATTTGCTCAATTGGTTTTTCTTCTAAATTTCGTAATTCTTTGTTGTAAATAAATTGATGTTCTACTAAATAAGTTGGATAAACTTTTTCAATTCCAAAATGAAAAACACACTCCCACAAATCGCGATGATAATACAAAATCACTTCGCCAACGTGCATTTGATTTCGCAAAAACAATTCATACAGTTCATACAATTCATGCTCTTTTGTATTGTTGTTAATGGCACGAGTTAAAGCCAGCAACGAATCAATTTGCAACTGTTTCGATTGTAATAATTTTCCTGCTATTTGATTGTCTGCCATAATTTTTATTGCTGCTTCAAAGTTTGTTTTTCCTTTTTCTTATTGCTCAAAAATAATTCGCCCAAATGATTAAATTCTTTTTTGTAAGCCAAGCCAATTCCTGTTCTGTTTCTGTTTCTTTCATACAAAACATCGTATTCAGTTTTCCTGAAACCTCTTATTTTAAAAGTACCATCATTCGTTAAATTATATTCAATATTGAAATCTCCAAACAAACCATTGTTATTGTTGATGTTCACTGCGCCATAATCGTAAACGCCGCCAACATCAACGGTTAAGCGGTCATTCAAAAATCTTTTGGTGATGCTCACATTAAATTGGGAAAGGTTTCTTTGCGCCGTTGCAACATCAGTGCTTTGTTGGTCGTACAAGCGGTAATTCAAATTCAGTTGCGTTTTATCATCTTTTGTAATTCTATAAAATGCATTGTTGAGCAATCGAGTTACTTGTGTAGAAGCTAAATCAGTAGCTGATTGTTTGTAAGTTGAATTATAAGTGAGTGCATTATCGAAGCCAGCAACATTTTGCGGAGCAATAAAACTATTCATCGCTAACAGCGCAAATACTTGATTATTCAACTCATTCGGGTCGGTCTTAATAGTTTGCAAACGTTGCAGCGCAGTAAAATTTATGGCAGTAGATGAATTGTCGGTTGGGGAAATATCAAATGCAATATCTGGTTTTTTCAATGAGCCTTTCAGCATCATTTTCACTTGCACTGGCACTTTGTTTTTTGCTTTTGCAGCCTCTTCTTTTTGGTCAGGAATTAAATCTGAAAATGCTGCACGAGTTACGTAAGTACCCACCACATCTAATGTTCCGTTGTACGCATCGCCATCCCAAGTGATGGTGCTACCATTGTTAATGGTGAAGTTTTTCGGTATGCTAAACAAGGTAAAATAATATTCGCCACGTTCCATGGTGTAATTGCCATACATTCCAAAAGCCTTATTGGTACTGAATTCCACCTTGATGTCGCCTTTGCCTCTGCCTTTGATATAATCGCCCGAAACCAAATCCATCAAGATATTCACTTCTGCATCAGCTGTGGTTTCAATGTCGAATTTTAAATTGATTCCATCCAAATCAACCACATAATCTTTTTTGTTTTTTGTTGAATCTTTTGTGTTTGTTTCAAATTGAATGAAATCATGTTTGCTGATATCTCGGTCATCAGTAATTGGAATATTTACTGAAGTGCCTTTCAAAGTTTTTGCTTTTGCAGCAATGGTTAAATTGTACGTAACACCAGTGATATCAATGATTCCAGCAGCATAAGCTTTGCCAAAAAAAATATTGTTTTGTGTAATGTCGGTATTCATCACCAATAATTTTGGTGCATTAATATGCAAATCGAGCAACACACGATGTATGTTATTCAAATCAATATTGCCCGTGAAAGCCGCAGGATTATTGAACGAATCGCGGATATTGAATTTATCAAACACCAAAATATTGTTTTTGCAAATGGCATGTAAATCATCAAATTCATAGTGTGTATTCAAATAGTTCACAGATGCACCACCATTTCGCAAATCAACTTCGGCGGCTATTTTCGGGTGTTTCGGGCTGCCATTTAATGCGATTGTTCCACTCAAATTTCCGTGTTTGTGCGAAAGAATATCGTTAATCAAAGGCTCAATGGTATTAATGTTGAAGCTTTTTAAAGCCATCGAATAATTCAAGCAATTGGTGCTATCACTTAAATTATAAAACCCTGAAACATGCGCCGAATTGTCATCTTGTTGAATTTCAATATCGCTAAATATTTTTTGTACAGAATTTTGAAAAGTGATTTTGCCATTAATATCGCCCAATAAATTTTTACCCACAAAGCAATTTTTAAAGTCAATATTGCTTTCAAATGCTAAATCTGAATTGTAATTTTTTAAAGTAGATGAAGCATTCAAAGTGCCTGATAAATCAGCATTTTTAGCGCCTAACATTGTCATCAATTCTACCAATTTTACTTTTGAAAAATTGATTTTTAAATTATCATGCTTTTCATTTTCGTCAAAAGAATTGATGTCAATTTTTTGTTCGCCACTCGTCAATTCAACGTCTTTCAAATCAAAATAACTTTTTGTGAAAATGATTTCGTTCGATTTTTGCAACAACCAATGATAGCCTTTTACAAAAATATCTGATTGCGAAAAATGTGTTGTAATGCTTTCTGGTTGCATGGTTGATAATCCTTTGAAATTAAAAGCAAATTCCGAAGTATCTCCTTTCATGCCATAATCAAAATTCAAACTATCGTGCTTGGCAATAAAATGCAATTTCGAATCATGAATATTAAAGCTGTCATTCACCAATAAATTATTCGCAGCTAAATCGCCAAGCAATTTTTCAGAATTACTTTCCAATAAAATGGTCAAAGGTGTTACTGTTTTTCCATTCCAATCTAATTCGTTCAAATTGGCTTTCAGAGCCATTTTTGAATCGGTAGAATTGAACGAGCCATTAATTGTGTTGTTGCCTTTTAATGTAAAGTTTGGAATCAGTAAAGGCAATAAATTTTCTTTATCATTAATAGTACAGCTAAAATTAAAACGCTGTTGGGCATAGTTTTTTTCAGCATTTGCTTTTACGTAAGTTGGGAAATATTGATTCAGAAAATTCTGAAAAACAATAGGCAATTCAGAATAATTAAATTCCCCAGCCACCATTAAATCCACAAAATCGCTTTGCAATTTTAATTTTTTGCCATCATTTGTATTAGTTGAAGTTAAATTGATTTCTTTCAGCGTATGGTTTTTGTGTTGCACATTAAATTGAAAATTATCAACCGAAAGTGCGCCAGAAAAATTGTCAATATTGTTGCCAAATGCATTGATATTAATGGTTCCA
Source organism: uncultured bacterium (assembly GCA_903857255.1). Classification (GTDB taxonomy): domain Bacteria; phylum Bacteroidota; class Bacteroidia; order Chitinophagales; family CAIODY01; genus CAIODY01. Next base: position 18,921 of record CAIODY010000033.1, on the reverse strand, counting down.
CTCGAAATGCAGAATTCATTTTTAGAAAAATTTAATTTTTGCAAATCAACACTATGCACAATCGAATTGAAATTAAAACGTGGCAATGAATCATTCAAATTTACCGAACCTTTAAAACTAAAGTTCAAATTTGGGTCTGTTGAAGTGATGCTTCCATCAAATTGTTTTTGTTTAAATAAGCCATTCAATTCAATGTTCTGATAATTATAATTGTTATAGCCCAATTGCTGCAAAGTGCCTTGCACATTCACTTCTGGGTTTTGATTGAGCCAATCTTTTCCATTCACATCGGCTGAAATGGAAATTTTTCCGAGCAACGAATCTTGTGTTAGTTTTCCTAAATCGAACTGAATAGCAGCAATAGAGCCACTGTAGCTCAATTTTTCGTCCTTGCTGATTTTCATATTCACATCTGAGTTCACATCACCAAGTGAAGTTTTCAATTTTCCTTCTGCCACAAAATCATTCAAAAAACCATTGAACGAACCTGTGAAAAATAAATCGCCCATGCGCTGCAATAGCTCTGGATGCTTGGTTTCAGGTAAGTCGCTAGCAATTTCATTTCCGGTTGATGACAATTGTTGAGCTTTGAAATCAATGAAAGTGTTTTTTACATCGGGCAAACCTGTTACTGCAAATTCACCTTTGAAAAAAGTGTTGCCCATGGTTAGTTCTACATCTTTACTTCGCAAGTTGGCAAGTGTCCCTTTCAGTTCTCCAACCAAGTTTACAGGCTTTAACCAAGTTGGAATTATTACAAAATGTTCAATATCTTTTGGGTGAAAACTGCTACTTTTTATTTTGGTATTGAACGAAATATTTTCAAGCGTTACCTTTTTATTTTTTGCAAAACTGATTTCGATGTTTTCATGCAAATTGCTGAAAGGCGTTGTCAGTAAAAGGTTTTTGAGTCGTAAAGTGTTGTTTTGGAAATGGATATTTGTTGCTGCGGTTAATTGCAATCCGCATTTTTCTTTCAATGATAATTCTTTGATTTGAGCCATAAAATCATTTTGATTGAAAGTAATTTCATGTGCATTCAAATTGATTTCATCCATTTTAAAATCATTTGGGTTGAATTGTTTTTCAGTGAAATGAGTAGAATCATTTTGCTGCAAACAATAAGTCAAGTTTCCATCTCGAATAATAATATCAGCTGCAAACACTTTCCAGTCAAATGTTTTATGGGTTGTTCCATTTTTTGAAGAATCAATTTGTGTTGTTTTTTTTATTGCTAAAGTTTCATTTTTGCTGAAATTAATTTTGGGTTCTTCTATCTCCAACGAATGAATATTTAAGATTTTTTTATTCAAATTCAATTCATCAATATTCAACTTTAAATGTTTCAGCGAAGCATGCAAAATTTCTTTTTCTTCGTTGTTGTAATTCAATGCAATATTGTCGAGTTCAACAATTCTGAAATTCAATTTCCAATGCAATGAATCTTGTTTTGTTGATTTGGAAGAAAAGGCATCTACAATAAATTGATAGTTGAAAGTGCTATCGTTATTGAGTTTGTGAGCATTTAATACAACGCCATCGAATCCGATATAGCTTAATGTAGTATTTTTTTTTAGTAAAAAAACATCAGTCAATCTTAGTGATAATTGATGTGCAAAAAGCAAAGTGTCATTTTTTTTGTCCTTCAACAAAACATCAGTCAAGATTAATTTTTGAAATAAAGCAGCATCAATTTTGCCAATGTGTACTTCTGCCTTCAATTGTTCACTCAATATTTTTGTTGTTTTTTGTATCAACCATGCTTGCGTTGATGGGCGACTAATCCATAACGTAAATGCAGCAGTGATGCTGCTTAGCGCTATAAGAATGATGAACAATATTTTTAAAAACTTTTTTATTGCACCTAAAATTTACAAGTTAGTTTAAGATTGAAACGCCTTGCTGTTAAGTAATTTGGTACAGCATAAGTGGTGTTGCTAATATCTTTCACCCACAAATAACTCACCGTATTTGAAACGCCTAGCAAATTGAAAATTTCTAAAGTTGCCCAAATTGTTTTCACATTATGCTTCCAACTTTTTTTATACTTTTCTTTTTTGCCATCAAATATTTTTGCTGAAAAACCAATATCAACTCGTCTGTAAGGCGGCATCCGTAGCGTATCTTGATAGCGATTGTGATTGGGCGGACCAAATGGCAAACCACTTCCAAATAATAAATTTAGATGAACTTGAAAATTGGGATGCTTAGGTAAATAATCGCTGAAATAAATGCTCACATTGACCCTTTGGTCTGATGGTCGTGGAATGTAACCTGGATGAATGGTGGTGTCTTTCAAAACATTTTTATCTTGTGATGAACTTGAAATTCGTGGGTCGATAATTTGATGTTCAGGATTTAATTGTGCTGTGTAAAAATCATCTGTTAAATTTTCTTTCGTGTTCAAAGTGCTAATGCTAATCCACGATTGAGCATCCTTTACCACTTCACCAATCAGCCTGCAATCAGCACCATAAGCATAGGCAATGGCATCATTTTTTCCAAAATAATTTATTCTCACATTGTCAATTTCATACGGAATTACATCCCACAAATATTTGTAGTAAGCCTCGGAAGTTAAGGTGAATGGGCGATTCCATAATTTGAAATTATAATCGCTACCCAAAACAACTTGATAAGATTTTTGCGATTTTATATTTGTGTTGATGTTTCCATTCAAATCTCTCATCTCTTTGTAAAATGGCGGTTGGTCGTAAATACCAGTTCCTAAATGAAAAAGAACATCATGTTTCCAATTTTTGGGGATGTAAGAAATTTGCATTCTAGGGGTAAATAAAAATTCTTTATTCACATCCCAATAACTAAATCGTGCGCCGATGTTTAATTTCAATCTTGATGTATCAGTGAAGTTAAATGTATTTTGTAAATAACCCGAATAGCGCATGGATTGTAGTGTTACAGCAGTTTTTAAATATGATTGCATATTGATAACAGTATCGGAATAAGGTTGCGAATATCCTGCTGAATCGCTTCGATGCCATTCCTTAATATTGTCCTGAATGTTTTCTTGTTGTGCACTTAAACCCCAAGTCAATGTACTGTTTTTATAAAAAACCGTACCACTGTGTGATAGATTTAAAACAGTGCTGTTCAAATAATTTCGGGCATAATCTTGCGATGTGCCTACACCCAATTGATACTTGATTTGATTGTAATTTGGCTGACTAATATCGGTTTGTACTTCACCAATTAAATACTGACCAATGATGTCGTAAGTTTCATCTTCTTGTGAGGTATAAGCTGATGCCTGAAATTTTAATTTTACATTTTCTTTTGGATGAAAAATTGCTGCCAAACCTCCCATGGCATTATTGAATTGGTCAATTTCGCTGCCATCAAAAAGCACTTGTAAACGAATGGTTTGATTGACTAAACCAAATGATGTAACTCTGCTTTGTGGCACAAATCTAAACTTGTTTAAGTTGATATTTCCAATGGCTTGTAACTCAAATTTTTTGCTGAATTGATAAGTAGAAAAAAATTGCGCATCATTGAAAATTGGGCGGTATTCACCTTGTGTCTGTTGGCTCGATAACAAACTTTGATTGGTTTTATTTCTGAAACCAGTGAGCCAAGTAAATTTTTTGTTTCTGCTGCATCCTTCCAATTCGATGGATTGACCTAATAAACCAACTGAAACACTGCCGCCAAATTGTTTTGGTTGTTTGTAAGTTATATCCAAAACGGACGATAATTTGTCGCCGTATTTTGCTTGAAAACCACCAGCTGAAAACTTCAAATTGCTGACCATATCAGGGTTTACAAAGGATAAACCTTCTTGCTGACTGCTTTGAATTAACATCGGGCGATGAATTTCAAAGTCATTCACATACACTAAATTTTCATCGTAGTTGCCGCCTCTTACATTATATTCCGAACTCAATTCATTGTTCGATGAAACGCCATTCAATGTTTTCAAAACACCTTCAATATTTCCGCTAGCGTTGGTCATTAGCTCAAACACTTTTGGGTCAACGGTTTGCATGCCTTCCACACGAGCTTGTTGGTCGCGAATATTTACTTGCCTGATGATGTGTGAGTAGGTTTTTAAAGTGATGTCTAAATGCTTTGCTTCATTTGATTTTAATTGGATGTTGATGGATTGTGATTCAAACCCAATGTATGAAAATGTAAGCACAATGGGCTTTTCAGCATCTAACTCAAATAAATAAATGCCAGAAGCATTTGTTTTTAACCCACTGGTTGTGCCTTGAATTACGACAGTTGCGTTTTCAATTATGTTGCCTTTTTCATCTTTTACAATACCAAAAACCTTTGCTTTTTGTTGTGCAAAAACCAATGAATTTGCAAAGCAAATCAGTAGAAAAAATATTTTGTAAAATTGACGATTCATGTAGTTTCTAACGCTGTTTCAAAACAATTGTTATGTGAAAGTTTTGCTAAACTTTTTAAAGATAAAATAGAATAGAAAAATAAATGGAAGATGCGGATAAAATATTTTAACAAGCTATTTCAATTTGCCCTTTTTTAAAATCAACAAAGTGAGAACTAAATTTTGTTGTCTTTTAAAGTATTGATGAAATGCTTGATGGGTAAAGTTTTCATCAACCAACCCAATAACAAACAAACAGGAATAATTAAAAATTGATTGATTAAAAACGAAGAAGAAATGAAGTTGGAAAATGAAATAATTAGCAGAACAAAAATTGCCCAAATGCTCCACCACAAAATTTTCTTTAAATCAAAATGCAACTGAAAAATTTTTTTAGCAAAAAAATAATTGGCAATTCCCATTCCTGTTAAAGTGATTAAAGCATTGATGGCTGCTGCCATTGCGCCATATTTAGGGATGAAAATAATATTGGAAATTGCATTAAAAATAACTGCGGTTGCTGCTGCTTTGTTCTGCCATTTTAAATTGCCTGAAGCCGTAACTGCTGTGCTATAAATGTACTGCAATGCAACACCAAAGAAGGAAGCAATTACTAAAACCATCACATTCGCAGCGTATAAATCATTGCGATGATACAACAATTGCAGCCATTCGATTTTTCCGAAGAACATGCTGCAACAAACTATCCATGCGGTGCTTAGTAGGAGAGGAGAGGAAAGTTGAATCAAATTGTTCAACGATTTTTTTTCCGCAATCAGTTTACTAAACATGGGGTACAACAACATGGAAAATAAAAATGCGAACATGTTTATCATGTCTAATAATCGGTAAGCAGCAGCGTAAATGCCCGATTCTTCTTGAGGTTGATGAATAGAAAGTCGTTCAACCAACACACTATCTAATCGAAAATAAATGGTCATCCACAATAACAACATGGTGTACGGTCGTGCATTTTTGATGATGTTTTTCAACTCATTTAATGCAGGTTTTTCTACCGTTTTTCTGTATTTTAAAACGAAGAAAAATGATAAGATAAAAGTGATGAAATACGCCGCAAACTGACCAGTGATAAAGGTTTGAATGCTGAATTGTTTTTTATCGAAAAATAAAAAATAACCAATGATGACAATCATTAAACCTTTGTCGCAAATGGATAAAAAACTATCCAAAAAATAATATTGCATGGCAGATAATGTGCTGCGAAAAAACACAATAAATGAAACTAAAATTTGCGAAGCCACTAACCATAAAAGCCATGAAATCTTCTGTTCATCATATTTCCAGAGCCAAGCAAAAAAAATGCAAATCAAAATATAAGCGATGGATAACAACCATTTTACTGAAAAAATATTCCCAAATAATCGGGTGAAAGCATTGTGGTTTTGCGCTACTTCTCTTTGATTAAAACTGGTTAATCCTAAATCTAAAATAACGCCGAATAAATAAGTAATATTGAGCAAAGCATAGTAAACACCATACTGGTCAAAACCTAAGCGTAGTTGGGCATTTCTGTCAATCACAAAAACCCAAATGGGTTTGATGATTAAATTAATTGAAATTAAAAACAACAAATTTGTTACAAAACTGTATTGTAGATTTTTGCTTCGCATCAGAATTGGCGAAGATAATGTTTCAAAAAGAAAAAAAATGGGTGTTAGTTTTTCACCAATATGCCCATCAATCTTAATAATTCTGTTTCAGCAGATTTGGCTGCAAATCGTGCAGTTACTAATCTGGTAAACGCATCGGTATAACTTTGCTCGGCTTGACGCAACTCAATAGCAGTGCTTTCTCTAAGCCGATAGCGGTCGGTGGCAATGGCTAAATTTTCTTTTACCAACAAAATATTTTCTTCTTCCAAATTTAATGATTCCACTGCTTTTTCGTAATCTTTTTGCGCTTTGAAATATTTTACTTTGGTGAGCAAGTGAATTTTATTGTAAGTAGTTTCGGCGTTCAACACGTTGATATCAGCCACTTTCACTTGTTTTCTTGTTAGCGTTCCATTGAACAAAGGAACATTCAAACTCAACGCTTCACTAAATCCTTGTGATTGATTAAGCAACGTAAAACCTGCACTATTTTTTGTTTGGTTATAGCCGTAACTGCCGCCAATAGCTAATTGTGGCAAGTAGTTGGAGAAAATTTCTTTTCGTGCAAAGCGTTGCACTTCGACATTTTTTGCAGCCACTTTCATTTGCAAATTTCTATAGTCTAATTCTGTGGCAGTAATTTTACTCAACTCATCATTAAACGGAATTGAATCAGTCGTTTCAAAATTTGTTTCTGGCGCACGTGCTAAAATGCGATTGAGCTCTGCTTTTTTTTGTTCAATCAATTTTGTTTGATTGATGATTAAACTTTTTTGTTCGTTCAAATCTACTCGAGCCTGCAACCAATCTACCTTTGAAGAATAACCAACCTGAAATTGTTTTTCTGCCAGCTTCACTCTTTCGTCCGAAATTTTAATCGCATCGTTCAATGCGTTTAATTGTTGCTTGGCACTCACTACATCAAAATAGGCTGTGATGGCTGACGCCACCATAGTTTGTATCGTGTCTTGATAATTTAATTCGCCCACTTCTTTCACACGTTTTAATTTGTTTTGTGTGGCAAACATTTTCATGCCATCAAATAATGTCCAGGTTACATTCAATGCTGGATTGATGTTGCTGCCTGTTACGCCATTTTTTTTCGTTTCACTTCCATTGGAAAGTTGCTGATGCAAATTGTTGAGTGATGCACTTTGTGCCAAGCTCAAACCTGCTTTGGGCAAGAAGTTGGCAACAGTCGCATCGCTGTTGATGCTGGCAATTTCCGCTTTGTTTTTTAAAATCGCAATATCATAATTGTTCTTCAAAGCCAATTCCACAGCCTGATTCAAGGTGAGTACATCTTGTGAAAATACAGGTGATGCAATTAAAATCAGTATAATTATTTTGAAAATTTTACGCATTTTTTTTCTTAGTTCTTGACATGAAAGAATACATCGCAGGAATAACAAACAAGGTGAGAATTAATGAAAACAACAAACCACCGATAATCACAATACCCAATGGAACACGGCTCTGTGCGCCACTTCCTAAGGCTAATGCGATGGGCAATGCGCCTAATGCAGTTGCTAGCGTCGTCATCAAAATTGGTCGCAAACGTGAGGCTGCGGCATCAATTACAGCTTCTATTTTTTCTTCGCCAGCTTCCCGTTTTTGATTGGCAAATTCAACAATTAAAATTCCATTTTTTGTTACTAATCCAATCAACATGATGATACCAATTTCTGAAAAAATATTTAGCGTTTGACCAAATAACCATAAACTCAATAATGCACCTGCAATCGCCAAAGGCACTGTAATCATGATGATTAACGGGTCGATGAAACTTTCAAACTGCGCCGCCAACACCAAGAAAATTAACACCAACGCCAAAATAAATGCGAATGAAGTGTTGGATGAACTTTCAGAAAAATCTCTCGATGCGCCATTTAATGAAGTGGTAAAAGTTGGGTCTAAAGTTTTCTTCGCAATACGATTCATTTCGTTGATGCCGTCGCCAATTGTTTTGCCTGGAGCCAGCGAAGCCGATACTGTAGCTGATTTATAACGATTGAAGTGATACAATTGTGGTGGATTACTTTGCTCTACCATCGTTACTAAATTATCCAATTGCACCAAATCACCATTTTTGCTTCGCACCGTGTAAGCCGCTAAATCCAAGGGTTTATCACGGTCTTCTCTATCCACTTGCCCGATAACTTGATATTGTTTCCCATTCATAATAAAATATCCAAGCCGTCCTTCGCTTAAAGCAAATTGTAAAGTTTGAGCAATGTCAGCCATTGAAACGCCTATCTCTGCTGCTTTTGCACGGTCAATCGTAATTTGCAATTCGGGTTTATTGAATTTTAAATTCACATCCACTGCGCCAAAAATTTTACTCTTGTTTGCCTCTTCTAAAAATTTTGGAAGTGTAGTTCTTAGTTTTTCAAAGTCGCTATTTTGCAAAACAAATTGCACAGGTAATGAAACTTTTGCCGCCGTTCCTACCGAAATTGTTTGCTCCTGAATGGCAAAAACTTTTCCTTGATTGAGCTTCGATAAATTTTTGCTCAACGACTCTACAATCTTTTTCTGACTGCGTTTGCGGTCGGTTGGTTCGACCAAAGCCACACGAATTATTCCAGAATTTACTGCACCACTTCCTGCAAATGAAGGCGCAACAATGGTCATCAACAAACGATTTTCGGGAACAGAATCAGCAACAAAAGTTGTGATTTTATCCATGTAGTTTTCCATGTAATCATACGAAGTACCTTCTGGCGCAATCACCGTCATGCGAAACAAACTTCTGTCTTCCATCGGTGCCAATTCGGATGGTAGCAAATTGAAAAACAAAATGATTAACACAATACAAACACCGATGATTGGAAATGCCGAAAAACGCTTACGCATAAAGCGTTGTAGTAACCTTCGATAAGCATTATCTAACCAAACATAAAATGGTTCGGTCTTGTTATAAAACCAACCATGCGATGTGTTTTTTGAAGTTAATAACACATTCAAAACTGGTGTTAAGGTTAAGGATACAAATGCCGAAATTAACACTGCTGCTGCGACCACGACACCAAACTCACGGAACAATCTTCCAACAAATCCTTGTAAAAATATCACTGGTAAAAACACAATCGCAAGCGTAATTGAAGTGGCGATAACAGCAAAGAAAATTTCGTTGCTGCCTTGTTCGGCTGCATCATGTTTGTTCAAACCTTTTTCTAATTTTTTGAAAATATTTTCGGTTACCACAATACCATCATCTACCACCAAACCCGTTGCCAGCACTATTGCCAGCAATGTTAAAATGTTGATACTAAAACCAGCCAAGTACATGATAAAGAAGGTGGCAATCAACGAAACAGGAATATCAATCAACGGTCGAATGGCAATCATCCAATTTCTAAAAAACAAAAAGATGATGATGATAACGAGTAAAAATGCGATACCCAATGTTTCGCCCACCTCTTCCAACGAGCGTTTCACAAACTTTGTATTATCTAATGCAATGTTTAATTGAATGTCTTTGGGCACTTCTTTTTGAATGGCATCATAGCGTTTGTAAAACTCTTTTGCAATCTCAATATAATTAGAACCAGGCTGCGGCACCAATGCCAAAGCCACCATCGGAATTCCTGATTGTTTAATCGTTGTTTGAATTATTTCTGGTCCTAAAACCGCTGTGGCTACATCTTTCAAGCGAATGATTTGCGAACTGGTTGATTTAATAATCAGGTTATTAAAATCATCTTCGGTGGTTAATCTGCCAAAAGTTTTTATCAGCAACTCGGTATTTTTTCCATCAATTTTTCCAGCAGGTAATTCAACATTTTCGTTGTTCAACGCATTTTGAATATCGCTGAAAGCCAGTTTGTAAGCGGCTAATTTCATCGGGTCAATCCATAAGCGCATGGCGTATTTTTTCTGACCCCACACTTGCACACTGCTCACACCCGGTATGGTTTGCAATCTATCCAACAACACATTTTCGGCGTAATCATCAAGTTCCAACACATTTTTTGTGTCGCTACGAACCGTCATAGAAATAATGGCATCGCTGTTAGCATCCGCTTTTGTAACCACTGGCGGCGCATCAATATCTTGGGGCAATAATTTCACAGCCTGCGAAACCTTGTCCCTTACATCGTTGGCGGCTGATTCTAAATCGTGGTCAACTGTAAACTCAACAGTGATAACGCTTGTGCCGAGATTACTGGCAGATGAAATAGTTCTGATTCCTTCAATTCCATTAATCGCTTTTTCAAGTGGTTCGGTAATTTGCGATTCGATGACATCCGCATTTGCACCTTTGTAACCCGTTGCAACCGTGATGGTTGGTGGGTCTATCGAAGGATATTCGCGAACACCCAAAAATTTAAAACCGATAACGCCAAACAAAACCAAGATGATGTTCAATACAATTGCCATCACTGGTCGTTTCAAACTAAGAGAAGATAAACTCATTTTTTTGTTTGATTATTGGATGGAAGTGACTTTCAATTTTGCATTTGGTTTCACAAACATAATACCTGTAGATACAATGGTATCGGCTATTTCAACGCCTTTCGTAATTTGAATCATCGCTTCATTTCTTAATCCAGTTTCCACTTTTACAAATGTGCCGATACCATTTTTTACCACCACTACTTTTTTATTTCTTGCATCAGGAATGATACATTGTGTAGGCACCATCAATGCGTTCTCAATATTTTTTAAACCCACATCCACTTTGGCATACATGCCCGGAAGCAGCTTGGCTGTTGTGTTTTGAACCAATGCTCTCACTTTTATTGTTCGAGTTTGTTCATCAATTTTTGGTTCGATGGCATAAACTTTTGCGTTGAAATTTTCATTTCTGCCATCCACAGTAAATTGTAAAACATTTCCTTTTGTAACTGTGGTGGAATATTTTTCGGGAATGGTAAAATCAATTTTCATTTGGTCAATCTGCTGCAAAGTAGCCACCACAGTGTTTTGTGTTAAATATGCACCCATACTCACATTTCGCAAACCGACAATGCCATTAAATGGCGCACGAATTTCTGTTTTAGAAATTTGCGCTTTTATATTATCCATATCGGCTTGAATAGATTTTACCTGTGTTTGTGCATCATCATATTCTTGCTGCCCAACACCATTGATGGAAAGCAATTGGCGCAAGCGGTCGGCGGTTTTTTCGGCACTCGTTTTTTGCACATCCAACTTTTTTAATTGTGCTTGCAAATCATCATCAAATAATTTTACGAGCAAAGTGCCTTTTGCCACAGCAGTGCCTTCATTCAAATTTAATTGGACAATTTTGCCTGACACTTCTGCATGCAAATCCACATCTTCAAAAGCTAACAAACTGCCCGAAGCAGCAATATTGTTTTCGATATTTTGTGGATGAACGATGAATGCTCCAACTTTAATTTCTTTTGGCGCATTAGCCGCCGATGCAATGTTGGCGGCAGTTTTAGAGGAACTAACTTTTGTGTAAATAATTATTCCAACTACAATTACTAATGCTGAAATAATTATCCATGCTGTTTTCGACATCAAAAAAATATTTTTACAAAATTAAAATAACGAAACAATGACTGGTTATAAAAGGTTTAAGGTGTTGTTAATTCTATTTTTTAATGGTCTTTAAAATGTCTTCAAAATATTCGGTTTGCAATTGTTGAATTTCAAACAAATGTTGATTTTGATGCGCCAATAAATGGTCGAGTTTTTCGTGCAACATTCTGATTTCTAATTCGGCTTTTAAATTTACTTTATAATCGTGTTCGCTGCGCATGCGGTCTTTATCCTCTTTTCGGTTTTGGCTCATCATAATGATTGGAGCTTGAATAGCTGCAATACACGATAAAATCAGATTGAGTAAAATATAAGGATATGGGTCGAACCCTTTATTCATCAATAAAAAGGTGTTGAAAGAAATCCAAATGGCAAGTAGTAAAAAGAAGATGATAATGAATGTCCAACTGCCACCAAACGATGCAACTTTATCTGCAAATTCTTGCCCAAAAGTTCGTTGTTCTTTAGTGGTTAAATCAATATTTTCAGAAAGCAATTCTTCTTTCGTAATGCTTTCAATTACTTCTTTTTCCAAAGTGCTTACTGCGCCTTGACTTTCGGAAATAATATCTTCTAAATATTTTTTTCGATACACATTCAGTTGCTCAATGCTGATAAAATCTTTTGATGAAAAATTTGGAAAATCTTTTTTAATTAAATCAAATAAAGCTGGTCGCAAATCATCGCCTTGATGCAATTGACTCATCGGCAATTCTTTTCCAGTAACTATACATTTTTGAAAAGTCATAAAAGCGTAAGTTTTAGTTTTGTAAAATTAAAAGGATAAAAATAGAAAAACCATTTGTTTTCAAAAACCACTTCGTGGCTATATTTGAAAACAAAAACAATACTTTTTTGAAAATGAAAATTGCAGAATTATTTGCCGATAAAAATTTAAAACCAAAAGCAAAAACTGAAATGCTTTGTAAAATGTTGGTGGAAAAATCTATCAGTATAGATGAATTAATTGCCTTTGCACAAACCGCCAAAGACCCTATCAAAGCTACTTGTATCGAATCGTTAGAATTTGCTACCAAACAAAATCCATCATTTGGCAATGAAAAATGTTGGCAATTTGCGATTGAAAATTTAACAGCAAAATCACCACGAATAAAATGGGAATCGGCAAAAGTGGTGGGCAACATTGCTCATTTATTTTCAAAAAAATTAGATAAGGCGATTACGAATTTATTAATCAATGCCCAACACGAAGGCACTGTAGTGCGCTGGAGTGCTGCATTTGCGCTGGGTGAAATTGTAAAACTAAAATCAAAACACAACGCCGATTTAATTCGAGCCATCGAAAATATTTGCCACCACGAAGAAAAAAACAGCATCAAAAAGATTTATCAAGCGGCATTGAAAAAAACGAAGTAGTTTCTTTTCCGAATATTTAGCAAAAGAATAGCTTACTAAAAATCTCATTTTTTATTACTTTCGTTTTTTTACAATCATACTAAAATTATAGAGATTAATGAGTACACCCACCAACTACAAAAGTTTAGCAACACTTGTTACCGTATTTTTTTTCTGGGGATTTATTGCCGCTGGCAACAGTGTTTTTATTCCTTTTTGCAAACATTATTTTGGTTTAGACCAGTTTCAAAGTCAGCTCATTGATTTTGCTTTTTACTTAGCTTATTTTATTGGTGCATTGGGTTTGTTTGCTTACGGAGCCTTTGGTGGCGCTGATTTGGTGGCAAAATGGGGTTATAAAAAAAGTATTGTTTATGGCTTGTTGTTTAGCGCAATTGGTGCAGGAACAATGATTGTGGCTGTAAATATGAATTCATTTAGCGGCATGTTGTTAGGATTATTTATTGTGGCTTTAGGTTTTTCGTTGCAACAAACTGCTGCCAATCCGTTTGCAATTTCTTTAGGCGACCCTGCAACTGGTGCAAACAGAATTAATTTAGGCGGCAGTATCAATTCGTTTGGAACAGCGATTGGACCTATTGTTGTGGGTTTGGCATTATTTGGCACAACATCCGAAATTTCGGATGCACAAATTCAATCATTGAGTTTAGGCAAAGTAAATATGTTGTATGCTGGAGTTGGCACTTTGTTTTTGGCTGCTGCTGCTTTGTTTCATTTTTCAAAAAACATTAAAAATGAAGCCGTTGTTGAAAAACAAGAAAATGCTTCAAAGGCTTTAGGAATGTTAGTTTTGATAACATTGCTTTTGGTTGCTTGTTATGTTCCAATTTTTAATAGTTATAAAAGTGATGAAGCGAAGCAAATAGAAAATTTGAAATTGAAAATTGAAAATTGCGATAAGATAATTAACCAAACAATTGGCAATAGAAACGAGTCTGAAAATGAAAATTTATTTCAAATAACTAAAACTAAAGTGGAGTGTGAAGCGGAAATTTCTACCATTAAAATTCCTTTAGAAACCTTCCGTACAAAATGCTTATTGGCTGCATTGGCAGTGATTTTCATTGGATTGTTTTTGTCTGGATTTATGGCTTCAAAAAATCCAACAGGTTGGGGAGCAATGCAATATCCGCATTTGATTTTGGGCATGATTGCCATTTTTATTTATGTCGGAGTTGAGGTTGCGATAGGCAGTAATTTGGGTGAATTGCTGAAACAAAAACAATTCGGTGGTTATCAATCATCGCAAATTGCACCATTTGTTTCGATGTATTGGGGCAGCTTAATGATTGGGCGATGGGCTGGTGCAATCAATGTTTTCAAGCCTTCCAAGCGTTTGAAAAATATTTTACTCATTATTATTCCACTTATTGCATTTGGTGTGGTGATTGGTGTAAACACGATTGCACAAAAAAATATGCAGCCTTTGTACTTGTATGTTGTTTGTGTTTTTGTTCAAATCATTGCATTTTTTATCAGTAAAGAAAAACCTGCAAGAACCTTGTTGTTATTCAGTTTGCTGGGCATTGCAGCCATGTTGATTGGTGAATTCACAACTGGTCAAACAGCGGTTTATGCTTTTTTAAGTGGCGGATTATTTTGCTCCATCATGTGGCCAAGTATTTTTTCTTTATCATTAGCAGGGCTGGGGAAGTACACTACACAAGGCGCAGCATTTTTAGTGATGATGATTTTAGGCGGTTCAATCATACCACCCATTCAAGGGAAAATTTCTGATTTAATTCAAACTTCACATGCTAATACCCCTGGAATCGGTATCCATCAATCGTATTGGGTAGCTGTGATTTGCTTTGCTTATTTGGCTTTGTTTGCTTTTGTTGTGAAAAATATGCTCAAAAAACGCGGCATTGATTACGACTCGGCAGCAGTTGAATCGCATTAAAATGTAAGTTAGCTATTCGTTAAACTCACATTTCTTATTCAAAAACAAAGTTCAATTCAATAGCTTTGCAGCCAATGTTTTCACTAAAATATTTTCTTTCTTTTTTCAAAAATGCAATAAAAATTTGTTTGTTGTTATTGTGTTTGCTTTCATCCAATTTAAAAGCGCAAGACAAAACTGTTGAGATTTTAAACTCGAACGAAATGCAGTTTGTTCGCCGCTCCGAAGGCGATATGAAAAAATTAACGGGTAATGTAATTTTAAAACAAGGTGATGTGATGATGTGGTGCGACAGTGCTTTTTTTAAAGATTGGAGCAACACTGTTGATGCTTATGGTAATGTAAAATTGAAACAAGGCGACAGCATCACGTTGTATTGCCGTGAGTTGAATTATTTTGGCAATGAAAAAAAATTGATTGCCAAACAAAAAGTGCGATTAGAAAAGGCAAAAAGCACTTTGCTTTCCGAACGAATTGATTATGATTTAAAAACAAAAACTGGTTGGTATTTGGATGGCGGAAGATTGTTGAATGATAGCACTTTGCTCATCAGTAAAATCGGTTATTATCATGCAGGCAATGGCGATGCGTATTTCAAAGAAAAAGTAAAATTGACCAACCCACATTATTCGTTGATGGCTGACTCATTTATGTATAATGTAAACACCCGAACCAACTTTTTCACTGGTGCAACGCACATTACTACCGACTCAACAAAAGTATATTGCGAAGGCGGTTATTATGCTTTATCAACTGGTGAAAGTAGATTTATCAATCATGCTCATATCATTTCAAAAACACAAGATGTAAAAGCCGATAGAATTGATTTCAACTCAAAAACCAGCTTGGGTGCAGCATTTGGTGATGTTAATTTTTTCGATTCGATGCAACGAATCAGAATTTTAGCTGGCGAAGCACATTTTAATCAACAAACAAATTTTTTAAAAACATTTCAAAATCCAATTCTTCAAACACTTTTAGATAAAGATACTTTATACATCAATGCCGATACTTTGACTTCATTTGTACAAATAGATTCTATCAAAAAAATGGATACGGTAAAACATCGTTTGTTATTAGCTTATTATCATGTACGCATGTACAGCCGAAAGTTTCAGGCAGTTTGCGATTCTTCTACTTATAATTTTTCTGATTCAGCTTTTCATCTTTTTTATCAACCAATTTTATGGGTGGGTAGCAATCAATTAAGCGGCGATACCATTTTTATTTATACCAAACGAAATAAAATTGAGCATTTAACCATGATGCAAAAAGCCATGATTGTTGAGCGTTTGCATCCGAAATTATTTAATCAAGTGGCTGGTAAAAACATCATTGGCTATTTCAAAGAAAATGAATTGCACGAGATGTTGGTGGAAGGAAATGCTGAATCAGTTTACTTTTCAACTGATTCTAAAAAAGCATTTACAGGTGTAAATAAAAGTAATGCTGGGCGAATGCGCTTTGAGTTTAAAGAAGGGAAAATGGATAAAATTTATTTCTACGAACAGCCTGACGCAACATTTTATCCAATGCGACATCTTAATTTCAAGCAATTGAATTTGAAGAATTTTAAGTGGTGTGGCGGCTTGCGACCAACATTTTCGATGTTTAAGTAGTCTGCGATTTTATTACACCAACATCAAAAAGGATTTGAAATAGCTCTTCTTTACTAAATGGTTTTGGTAAGAAAAATTTCATGCCTGCATCTTTGCAACGTTTCTTTTCATCATCAGTAACGCCTGCCGTAAAAGCAATGATAGGCATTTCTTTATGCTCACCGCCTTCTTGAATTCTTTCTGCCACTTCAGTTCCTTCCATATCTGGCATTTTTACATCGCATAAAAACACATCGTACTTGAATCTGGAAAGCATGCTCAATGCAGCTTTGCCGTTATCTACCGCTTCAACAATTGCATTGAAATAATGTTTCTGCATCAATTTTTTTACAATCAATTGATTGAAAGGGTTGTCATCAGCTACCAACATGCGAAATGTTTCGTAAAAAATTTCTTGCTTTGGTGCAACCAATTTTTGTTGCTCTGCTAATTGCGCTTCATCAACAATTAAATATGGAATAACAAACGTGAAAATGCTACCACCAGCAGGGTTTGCAGTTACTACCATAGTTCCATCTTGCAATTCAACCAGCTGTTTGCTGATAGCTAAACCTAAACCTGTGCCACCAAAAAATTTAGAAGTTTCGGCACTTGCTTGTTTGAATCTTTCAAAAATTCTTTCCAATCTATCATTGTCAATTCCAATTCCAGTATCCACCACTTGAAATTGAATATTCACTTTTCCATCTAAAGTATCTAATGCTTTTACATTAATAGTAACGCCGCCTTTTGCTGTAAACTTCATCGCATTACCTGTCAAGTTGATGAGTATTTGTCCTAATCGGAATGAATCACCCAGCAAGTTTCTTGGCGTATCGTCAGCAATATTAAAATTGATTTCTAAATTCTTTTGTTTGGCTTGTAACACAAACATTTGCTGAACTTTTTTCGCTTCACGTTCCACATTAAATGGTTCACTTTTAAATTCAATTTTACCAGCTTCAATTTTGCTGAAATCTAAAATTTCATTTAAGATGTGAATTAAATTTTCAGCAGATTGTTTGATGGCTGAAACACTTGCTCGGTCTTCTTCATTCAAATTTGGTGAATCAATCAGCAAATTTGAAAATCCTAAAACAGCATTCATTGGCGTACGAATTTCATGGCTCATATTGCTCAAGAAATTCGATTTTGAAACCGATGCTTGCTCGGCTAATTCTTTCTCACGAGTAATTTGATGGATTTGATTGGAGATTTGTAATTGTTGAATTTTACGAACGTTCTCGTCATTCAACCATTTTTCCTTCATCTCTTTATGTTCGATTGACTTTTTATAAGCCATTTCGAAATTGCCCATTTGGCTATAAATATCCGAATACAAATGCAGTATCTCAATTTCTTCTTCGTGCAATTCGAGCTTAGCACTAATATCCATCGCATATTTCAACTGGTCTAATGCTCTGTCGAATTGTTTCATCTCGGCATACAATTGAGCAAAACCTTTGTAATTAAATACTCTGGCTACTTTCATGTCGTTCTCAACCGAAATAGTCATGCTTTTATGAAAACTTTCTTCAGCAGTTTTCAAATCTTTTTCTTTCAAAGAAATTAATCCTAAATAAAGCGAAGAGCGACAAGCGTTGATTTTATCGTTAATTTCTTCTGATACTTCGGCAGCTTCGGTAAAATATTTTTTTGCTTCTATTAAATTGTCCATCGTGAAAAAGCCCATACCAAGGTTGTTTGCGACCAAACAAACATTCACTTTGTTTTTTACCCGACGATAATATTCTTGAGCTTTTTTTAAATAGTCAATTCCTAAATTGTAATTTTTTGTACGCAAGTAAATGATACCAATATTCATGATGATGGTGTACAAAGCCCTTTCATCATCACCTTTTTCGTAGATTTGATAAGCATCGGTATAAAAAATTAATGACTTTTCTAAGTCACCAATTTGATTGAAAAGCAAGCCCAAATTATTGAGGATATTGCCTTTCAGCTTATTGTTGAGTGATTTGTTAGCTGATGTTAATGCACTGGAAAAACATCTTATTGCCACTTCATGATTTCCTAAAACTGTATTGCATAAAGCTTTTAGGTTAAATCCTAATGCTTCACCTTCTGCATAGCCATATTGTTTTGCTTCATTTAAGATGAATTCAGATAGTTCAATCCCCACCAAAGGTTCTTTATTCATTAAAGCATGACCTTTTTCAAATAGGGAATTGATGCGCTCTTTCACGTCAATGATTTCACTCACAGAATGCACTATTTCCTTACTATTCATCAGTTTTTCTAAGCGTTTTTACTTAATTTTTTACGAGATATTTCGTAGAAAATGTGGATAAAATGTTAATAAAATAAACTAAAAAAGCTTGTAGGCACACTTTTTCCACACATATCTTTGCACTGTTCAAAAAAATACTCATAACTCCCAAAACAAAAAAACTCCCATGAAAAATTCATCAATCCAATTGTTAGAGTTGATTAACATCAACGCTATGTCAACAGTAAAAGGCGGTACAACTACCACTTCTACTAAAGCTGGAGAATGGTGGGGCGCAGGTTCTTTATAAGAACTAATCGCTTCGTAAAACT
>CAIODY010000032.1 GCA_903857255.1 uncultured bacterium | reverse complement strand
GCTTGATTCTATCCGCATTCATTTTATCGATTGCAGTTGCGATATGCTGATGCCCAATGCTTTCACCCCCAACAACGATAATAAAGATGACGACATCAAACCCATCTACGCCTGCGATTTGCAACCATTAGATTACAGCTATAAAATTTTCAACCGCTGGGGGCAGTTAGTGTTTCAAACTACTGATTATACTATGGCTTGGGATGGCACTTTCAATGGCAAGCCTCAACCCATAGCTACCTATGTTTATTTTATCAACTGGAAAAACCCCAGCGGCGATGCCCACCTCAAAAAAGGTGATGTAAGTTTGGTGCGGTAGGGGGAAACTTACGCATTTATCAGGCTTTAAAAACCTATCAGGGGAGATGATACCAATTTTTCATCCCCTTCATTCCGTTTTTGATTTGTATTTTGCAGCATCAAAAAAACTAAATTACCAACATGATTATTGCTCTCTACGGTCGCTTGATACATGCCACTGATATTGATTTCATCAAGCAGCTTTGCGATTATTTAGCA
This sequence comes from uncultured bacterium, assembly GCA_903857255.1. Taxonomy (GTDB): domain Bacteria; phylum Bacteroidota; class Bacteroidia; order Chitinophagales; family CAIODY01; genus CAIODY01. The sequence goes on along the minus strand of CAIODY010000032.1, from coordinate 12,496 downwards.
GAAAAAAAAGTAGAAGTATGGGTTCATCAACCTTATTTAGATGAGCTTCGCAAAAACATTAATTGCACCACCCCTTACAAAACTTACTTAGAATACAATGACATTGTTGGCAACATAGATTTTGTTATCAGCCTTGGTGGCGATGGCACTTTGCTCGATACCATTGCTTTAGTACGAAACTCCAACATCCCTGTATTGGGTATCAACGCAGGTAGATTGGGCTTTTTAGCCAACGTCAGTAAAAATGAATTGCAATTAGCAGTTGACGCATTAATCACAGGTGCATACAGTTTAGACAAACGAACATTGTTACAATTGGATAGCAACAACAATTTATTTGGTGAAAACAATTATGCCTTGAATGAATTTACACTGCACAAAAAAGCCACATCGAGCATGGTAATTATTCATGCTTATTTGAACGGTGAATTTTTAAATTCTTATTGGGCTGATGGATTAATAGTCAGCACACCAACTGGCAGCACAGCCTACAACTTGAGTTGTGGTGGACCCATTTTAATTCCTTCTTCCGAAAATTTTGTGATAACCCCAGTTGCACCGCACAATTTGAATATTCGCCCGTTAGTGATTCCCGATAAATCAATTTTATCTTTTGAAATTGAAGGACGGAGTGATGCATTTTTATGCACTTTAGATAGTCGGCAAGAAACCATTGATGCGTCTATTCAAATTGCCATTCGCAAAGCTGATTTCACTTTAAATTTAGTACGCTTACACGATTCTAATTTTTTAGAAACTATCAGAGCAAAATTAAATTGGGGAAAAGACCAACGTAATTAAAAAAGCCAATTATTAAATTTTCGCTAAAGCATTTTCAATGTCGGCAATAATGTCTTCGATGTTTTCAATGCCCACCGAAAAACGAACCAAGCCATCCGCCAAACCAATTTTTTCTCGTTCGGCTTTTGGAATAGAAGCATGCGTCATGGATGCAGGATGGTCAACCAAAGATTCAACGCCACCAAGGCTTTCAGCCAAACTAAAAATATGAAGCGATGAAATTAATTTCTTCGTGGTTTCTAAATCGCAATTAAATTCAACCGAAACAATGCCGCTAAATCCTTTCATTTGTTTCATCGCAATTTCATGATTTGGATGTGATTTTAAACCTGGATAAAATACTTTTTTCACCTTCGGATGTTGCTCAAAAAACTCCGCTACTTTCATTGCATTTTCGGCATGACGTTCCATTCTTACACCCAAAGTTTTGATGCTTCGTGATGTGAGCCAAGCATCGAATGGACTTGGATTTAAGCCAATTGCCATTCTACCAAAATCAAATTTTTGTTTCAATTCCAAATCGTTTGTAACCAACAAACCACCAATAGTATCGCTGTGTCCGCCGATATATTTTGTGGTTGAATGCATCACCACATCAGCCCCTAACAACAATGGATTTTGAAAATAAGAAGAAGCAAAAGTATTATCAACCACCACCATTACGCCATGTTTTTTTGCGATGGTTGAAATCGCTGCAATGTCAGAAATATTCAACAATGGATTGGTGGGCGATTCAATCAAAATGAATTTTGGTTTTTCGCTCATTTTCATTTCCACTTCCTTCAAATCTTGTGTGTTGATGGTTTCAAATTGAATATTGAATTGCGAAAAAACTCGTGTAAAAATTCGGTAAGTGCCACCATACAAATCGTTTGTGGCAAGCACTTTATCGCCACTTTTCAAAGTTGAAATTAATGCCGTAATAGCACCTAATCCTGATGAAAAAATGGTGGCATATTTTCCTTCTTCCAACGATGCCAAAGCCTCTTCTAAGTTAGTAAAATTAGGGTTTCCAGCTCGAGTATAATCATAGCCTTTTGTATTGCCAGGGCTTTCTTGCACATAGGTGGAAGTCATGTAAATAGGTGGAATAATTGCACCCGAAGTAGCATCTGGTTTTTGCCCGTTGTGAATGGCTTTGGTAGAAAATTTCATTTTTGAAAATTGATTTTGAATGAGCCGCAAATGTATGATTTTCGACTGAAATATTGAATTGAAAATGATTCCTTTTTTATTTTAAACGAAAATAATCATCCTTGAAAATTTCAAATCTGATTTGAAATTTTCAAGGATGCTGTTTATATTTGCCACATGATAAAAAGAGCCATTCAAACCACCGTTGAAAAATATTTAAAGTCGTTTCCAGCCATTGTGCTATTGGGTCCGAGGCAAGTTGGTAAAACAACTTTGGCTAAAATTTTAGCGAAAAATATTAAGAAGGAAATTGATTATGTTGATTTAGAAAAAATCAGTTCGTTTAATATTATCAACAGCGACCCTGAAAATTATTTGATGGAACATTTGAATAGTTGTGTTATCATCGATGAAGTGCAACGCTTGCCTATTTTGTTTCCATTATTGCGTTCGATGATTGATGAAAAAAGGAAACCAGCTCGATTCATTATCACTGGTTCTGCTTCGCCCGAATTATTAAAAGGAGCTTCTGAAAGCCTTGCTGGACGGGTTGTTTATGTAAATCTAAATCCAATTGGCTTGCACGAATTACCCAAAAATATTTCGCTCAAAAAACATTGGCTTCGAGGTGGATTTCCAAATGCGCTTACGGCGAAAAATAATGAATTGTGGCAAGCTTGGATTGAATCATTTATTACCACTTACATCGAAAAAGATTTGCCGTTTTTGTTTGATGTTCGGTTTTCGCCAACGGTGATGCGAAAGCTTTGGAGCATGCTTGCTACTTGGCAAGGCAGCATTTTGAATGCCGAACAATTGGGTGCTTCATTGGATATTACAGGCACTACTTTAAAACGCTATTTAGATTTTTTAGAAGGTGCTTTTATTATTACAAAGTTGCCGCCATTCTATATTAATTTGGGTAAGCGATTAGTAAAATCACCAAAGGTGTATATTAATGATACGGGCATTTTGCATCAATTGCTACACATCAGCAACGAAGCCGATTTGCAGCATCATCCAATGTTGGGCATGTCGTGGGAAGGTTATGTGATTACGCAAATTAATTATGCCAAATCAAATCGGATGGATAGTTATTTTTATCGTACGCAAGCTGGTGCTGAATGTGATTTGGTGTTGGCTAAAGGGCATGTGGTGGCGGCTTGTATCGAAATAAAATTTAGCAAATCGCCGACACTTTCAAAAGGTTTTTTTCAAAGCATCACCGATTTAAAACCGAAGAAAAAATTTGTGATTGCGCAAATCGAAAAATCTTATACCACAAAAGATGGCGTAATAATGACGAGCCTTTCCGATTTTTTAAGTAATTATTTATCAAAATTGTGAAAATAACAACCTTGTAAATTTCAAATTGTATTTGAAATTTACAAGGTTGTATTATTGAAAGAAAAAGAAATTACAATTGGTAATTATTCGCTTTCATCCATTCATCGTTGTAAAATTTACTCAAATATTTCGCACCGTTATCCGGAATTACGGTTACTATAACCGCAGGTTCTGTTAATCGCGAAGCCAATTGCAAAGCCGCCCAAACATTGGCTCCGCCTGTGCCACCGCCGATGATACCTTCTTCACGAGCTAATAATCTTGCAGTTGTAAAAGCATTATCATCATTAAACTGAATCATGTCATCCACCATTTTAAAATCCATTGCTTGGTTGATATGGTCTTCGCCCACACCTTCTACTTGATAGCTGCAACTACCATCGTGGCGCACTTCTCCAGTTTTAAAGTAGTCGTAATAAATTGAACCAAATGGGTCAGCCATAAACGAAAACACTTTTGGATTTTTCTCTTTCAGATATTTACTGATGCCGCTAATCGTACCACCAGTGCTGCCTGACGCCACAAAGTGTGTAACTCTTCCTTTCGTTTGTTCCCAAATTTCTGGACCAGTTGAAAGATATTGTGCTAAAGGATTTTTTGGATTATCGTATTGATTGATGCGAAAACTATTTGGTGTTTCATTAGCAATTCTTATTGCAGTGTTCACATAATGGTCGGGCGAATCAGGTGCTGCAGATGTAGGCGTAACAACGATTTCAGCACCAAATGCTTTTAACGCATTTTGTTTTTCGATGCTCACTTTATCAGGCATTGTTAAAATAACTTTGTACCCTTTTATTGCACCCATCATGGCTGCGGCTGCGCCAGTATTGCCACTTGTGTTTTCTACAATCGTGCCACCAGGTTTTAGCAAACCATTTTTTTCAGCATCTTCAATAATGTATTTTACGATTCTATCTTTTATGCTTCCGCTCGGATTCATAAATTCCAACTTCACCCAAATTTCAACATTTTTATAAGGATTTATTTTTTGTAATTTCACTAATGGAGTATTGCCAACTGTATCCAAAATAGAACCGTTCATAATTTGCTGTTTGATTGTTTAAGCGGCGAAGATAATTATTTTCAAAACTTCGATGCCATAAAAAAGCCCCGATTAAAAATCGAGGCTGAAAATTATTTTTTCAATTCTTCATTAATGATATTCAAAAACTCTTCATCATCAGGTTTCACTTTTGATAAAAGATGTGTAACCACTTCACCTTTTTTGTTGATAATAAATTTGTTGAAGTTCCATTTCACTTCAGCATCCATCACACCATTCAAATTCTTTTCAGTTAAGAAATGATACAGCGGATGCATATCATTTCCTTTCACTGAAATTTTTGAAAACATTGGAAACGTAACATTGTATTTGCTCGTGCAAAATGTTTTTATTTCGGCATCAGTACCTGGTTCTTGTCCTAAAAAATTGTTGGCTGGAAAACCCAAAACCTCCACTCCTTTCTCTTTATACAATGCGTAAAAAGTCTGTAATCTGGCATATTGCGGCGTATAACCACATTCGCTTGCCACATTTACAATCACAACAACTTTGCCTTTAAAATCGGATAGCGAAATTTCTTTGCCATCAATATTTTTCATTTTGAATTGATAAATAGTGTTGGGGTTTTTTGTTTGAAAAGAACTGAACAAAAATAAACTCGTGAAAACTGAAACAATCAAAATTGCGTAATTGATTTTCGACATGATAAATGATTTTAGATTTGAACAACAATATTAAGCAATTAAAGTTTCCAATTGTTTTTCATTTTTACGAACTTGCAACCAATTATTTTTTTAGAATAAAACCTTCAACATGAAAAGAATTCTGTTTTTTATTTCACTCTTGTTTTTTGCTTTTTCATTTTCATCTGTAAAAGCGCAAGTGCTTTCTCCAATTCACATTTCCACCAATTCAAAAGCATTGGGTGATGGCGAATTTCTGTTGAGTTTTGATTTTAAAATTGACCCAAAATTTCATGTTTACAGTCAGCATATTACCAACGAAGGACCTGTGCCAACTTCTTTCAAATTCAATCCCAGCAAAGATTATGCGTTGGTGGGTGACGTGAAAGAAGTAGGTAAAATGATTCAAGAACATGACCCAAATTTTGACATGACGTTGAAATATTTCGAGAACAATGTTTCCTTCCAACAAAAAGTAAAACTTAAAAATTCATCTGCAAAAATTCTTTGCACGATGGAATACATGACTTGCGATGACCATCAATGTTTGCCTCCAAAAAGTAAAGAATACACATTTGAAATTAAAGATGAAGCCAAAAATGTGGGTGATAAAAAAGAAGAAAAAGTGGAAATAAAAATTGTTGACACTTCGTCAAATTCAAAATTACAAATTGAAAATCAAAAAATTGATTCTACTCATAATTCACAACTCATAACTCATAACTCTTCTTCCGAACCTTCTGCAAACGAGCCTTGGTGGCAGATTTTATTAAAAGGCATGGCAGCAGGATTTATTGCACTACTGATGCCATGTGTATTTCCGATGATTCCATTGACAGTTTCATTTTTTACCAAACGCAGCACCAGCAAAAAGAAAGGCTTGAGCAACGCACTCATCTACGGTTTCAGCATCATGATATTATTTATGTTGCTCGGATTTTTGGTGGGAAATAGTTTGAACAAATGGGCAAGTAGCGCATTTTTCAACTTAGCATTCTTTGCTGTTTTCATCATTTTTGCGATTTCATTTTTAGGTGCATTTGAAATTACCATCCCCAATTCGTGGATTGAAAAAAGCGACAAAGCCAGCGAACGTGGCGGCTTGCTGGGCATTTTCTTTATGGCATTTACGATGGTTTTAGTTTCATTTAGTTGCACAGGTCCGTTCATCACTTGGGCAATCAATGTAAAATCGGCATCGCCGATAGCCGCTGTGGTAGCCATGTTTGGCTTCGGATTTATTTTTGCATTGCCATTTATGTTCTTTGCATTTTTCCCAGGTTGGCTGCAAAGCCTTCCTAAATCAGGTTCTTGGCTCAATACGATAAAAGTTTCTTTTGGTTTTATCGAATTAGCAGCGGCATTCAAGTTTTACTCAAACGTAGATATGGCTTATCATTGGAACACTTTGCCTCGTGAATTATTTTTAGTAATTTGGATTGTAGTGTTTGCATTATTGGGTTTTTATTTGTTGGGGAAATTAAAATTTCATCACGATGATGATTTACCAAAAAATGATTACGGCTTACCTTATTTAACTGTTCCAAGATTTTTATTTGCCACACTTTCATTATGTTTTGCGATGTATTTAGTGCCAGGATTGTGGGGTGCACCATTAAAATTAATTAGCGGATTTCCACCAGCCACTTCTTACAACGAAGGAAAATGGACAAGCATTTATGGCGGCTCATCGTCTGCAAATGCTGACGGGGCAAGCATTCCACACACAGTAAAAGGTCCACACGATTTGGATGTGTTTCATGATTATGATTTAGCATTGGCTTATGCCAAAGAAAAACACAAACCTTTGTTTGTAGATTTTACGGGTTGGAGTTGTGTGAATTGCCGCAAGATGGAAGAGTCAGTTTGGAGCGATGAAAAAGTGTTGAATCATTTGCGAAATGATTTTGTAGTAGTGAGTTTGTATGTGGATGACAGAGAAAATTTACCTTCCGAAAAACAAACAAAAAACTATGAAGGTGAGGTGATGAAAACCACTGGCGATTTATACACCAACATGCAAATTACGAAGTACAACAAAAATGCACAGCCTTATTATGTATTGTTAGATGGCAATGAAAAGCCACTCACAGAGCCAAGTCCAGCCAACTTTAATATAAGTGAATACAATTCATTTTTAGAAAAAGGAATTGAAAATTTTAACAAAAAATAAAAATTTGTTGTTTCAAATAAATCCTTACTTTTACAGTTCATTTTAAACATTTTCAAACAGTTCAATTATGAATCTTTATTTAGGCAATTTACCATGGAGCATTACTGATGTCGAATTACAAGACATGTTAGCAGCCCATGGTCAGGTTACATCAGCAAAAGTGGTAACCGACAAGTTTACAAAACGTTCAAAAGGTTATGGCTTTGCAGAAATGCCAAACGATTCTGAAGCAACAGCAGCAATCAACAGTTTGAATGGAAAAGAAATCGCAGGTAGAGCAATCACTTGCAACGAAGCACGCCCTCGTGAAGAGCGTCCAGAACGTGGACATGGTGGTGGTGGCAACGGTGGTTTCCGCCCTCGTAGAAATTTCTAATAAAATAATTTCTGTACAAAAAAGCAGTTTCAATTTTTTGAAGCTGCTTTTTTTATGGCATAAAATAGTTAAAAGGTTTCGTAGTTCAATGGATAGAATAGGAGTTTCCTAAACTTTTGATACCAGTTCGATTCTGGTCGAAACCACAAAAAAAATTGAGCATTTAATCTAAGATAGCCAAAGCCGCTACACTCCAAGTTTCTGGCTTATCGGCAAATAAAATTTTTGTTCTGTTCCAAGTATTTGCAAACAATGCTGATTGACGATAATTTTCCAAATCATTTTCATTCAACCAATGACTATGCGTAAATAAAATATTGGAATGAGTTTTATCCTGCCACAATTCCAAATAAATGCAACCTTCAAAATTTCTGATTTTGGTTTTTGCTTCTTCGAAAATTTTCAAAAAATTTTCAACTTCATCATTTCTGAAAGTCATTTTTACAATTCTAATTAGCATGAATTCGGTTGTGTATTATTTCAAAAATGCGCCACTAGCATTGAATACAGGCTTAATTTCAGGCGTTGTTATTTTTTCAATTGCTTCTTTTGATGCACCATCATCCTGAGCATAATGCTTCAACATTTCTACTGATGTAGTATCCATATAGCCAACACCGTTTACCACAATCATTTTGTTTTTTGAAGTTTTATCAATGCTAAATTCTTCGCCATTGGCATCGCGGAAAAGCACTTTGATGGTTTGCCCAGCTGGCAATTCAACATTTGCCCAACATCCTTTTTCTTGGCACACCGCTACAATTCGCCCTTCCATTACACCATGAAACTGTTTACCACTTTGAATTTGCGAAACAACTTCGGAAGCAGCAACAGCATTTTTGTTGTCAAATGTTTTTCCAAAAATTTCGGAAGTAGAATTATTGCAACTTGCTAAAATGGAAGTCGATGCAATAAAAGCGATGATAAAATTTTTCATAAAAAATATGTTTTGGTTTTTAAAAAATAAAATCAATTAAAAAGAATGTGGCAAAAATAATACTCGAAATACCATTCAAAGTTGCAAAAGCTAAATTGATTCTGCTAATATCTTTCGGGCTCAAAATTACATGTTGATAAATCAAAAGACTTGAAAAAGCTGCTGCTCCGAGCCAATACCACCACCCGAAATTTGATAACCAACCACAACTAATTACACAAGCAATTGAAATGAAATGAAACAACAACGAAAGCAACAAAGTGTTTTTTCTGCCCAACCAAACTGGAATCGAAAATAACTTTTGTTCACGGTCAAATTCCTCATCCTGCAAGGCATAGAGCATATCAAAACCACTCACCCAAAAAATCACCAACACACCAAAAAGTATTGGCACAATTTCAAAATGCCCAACCACTGCTAAGAATGCGCCAACTGGTGCTAAACCCAAACCAATACCCAAAATCAGATGGCACAATGCGGTGAAACGCTTGGTATAGCTATATCCTAAGGTGATTAGCAAGGCAATGGGCGATAAATAAAAACAGATTTTATTGATGAAAAAAGTAGTGATAATTAATGCTGATGACGAAAAAATAGTTAGCAACAATGCTTGATTAGGTGATATGATTTTTGAAGGAATTTCTCTTACAGCAGTTCGAGGGTTGAGTGCATCAAATTCTCTATCAATATATCTGTTAAAAGCCATAGCAGCGGTTCTTGCAGCAATCATGCAAATCAAAACTTTTAAAAATAACCAACCAGTTTGTGTGGTGGAAAAATCAGTATTGGCTCTAATTCCCAAGCAAAAACCAATGATAGCAAATGGCAATGCAAAAACTGTATGACCAAATTTTATTAATGAAAAATAATCTTTTGCTTTTGCCATTGGTGGAATAATTGAAGCGCAAATGTAAACACATCTTCTTTCAGTTTTTACAAGAAAAAAGTTGATTAAAACAAAGCAATCATTTTATCAATTTCGGTAGTTTCTAATTCATAAAACAAAGGCAATCGGAATAAGCAATCAGCAAATTTATCAGCATTCATCAATGTTCTACCACCATTTTTGTTTTTATAAAACGGACTTGAGTGTAATGGTTGATAATGAAAAACCGCATGAAATCCATTTTCATTTAATCGGTCAATAAGTTGTGTTCGATGCGAAATATTTTTTGCAATCAAGTAAAATAAATGTCCATTGTTGGTAGCATATTTTGGAAGAATGGGTAATTGAATTTCATCTGACTGAATTGCTGAAAAGCTGCTATAATAATGCTCCCACAGCATTTTTCGTTTTTGTTGAATGGCTGATAAATTTTCAATTTGCGCCCAAAGAAATGCTGCAACAATTTCAGATGGCAGAAACGATGAACCAATATCCACCCAATTGTATTGATTAATATTCCCTTTGAAAAAATCAACTCGATTAGTTCCTTTTTCCCAAATTATTTCAGCACGTTGAAAAAATCTTTCATCATTCATCACCAACATTCCGCCTTCGCCAGCAATGATGTTTTTTGTTTCATGAAATGAAAATGCAGCTAAATGCCCAATGCTTCCTAATGCTTGCTGCTTGCCTTTTTTATCAGTGTAATAACTATCAATGGCATGTGCTGCATCTTCAATTACCAACAAATTATTTTTAGAGGCAATTGTCATAATCTTATCCATATCGCAAGCAATGCCTGCATAATGAACCACCACAATTGCTTTTGTTTTTTGAGTAATTAAATCTTCAATTTTATCTGCATCAATATTCGGATGATTGAAATAGGAATCGGCAAAAACAATTTTTGCACCTTGCCTTACAAACGCTAATGCCGTAGATACAAAAGTAAAACTTGGTACAATTACTTCATCGCCTTGTTGAATATTTGCAAGAATGGCGCACATTTCAAGTGCATCGGTGCATGATGTGGTGAGCAATGTTTTTTTGAAACCATATTTTTTTTCAAAAAAATCTTGACATTTTTTTGTGTATTTACCATTGCCCGAGATTTTTCCAGTACTTACCGCATCGCTGATGTAGAGCGTTTCGTTGCCCGTTAAAAAAGGTTTATTGAAGGGAATCATGGCAAAATATTACTGATTTTTCAGCGGTACAAATTTAGCTCTGGCTGGCAATAAAAATTTCATAAATGCAATTTCTTCTGCGGTTGATTTTTTTGTGTACGTTCTGTCAGCAATATTGAAATAAGAAATTCCGACACTGTCAAAATCAATTTCATCAAGGCTTTTGACAATTTTTATTTTATCAGAATTGGCATTCCATTCCTTTAAGTAAGCAGCCATTTTTGCAAATTTTTCTTCGATGCTTTTTTCACTAAATTGAAATCCAATTTTATCAGAAATAGAAATTGCAGGTACACCTGCATAAATTTCATTGTAGTTCATATCATTTGTAATCACGGCTCCAGCCATTGCCATTGATTTATCATGTGCATGAACGGGCGACACAATGCAATGCCCAACAAACCAAACATCGTTGCCAATATGCATGGGTTTATCAGATAAAAAATTACACCCTTCTAATGTATCACCAAATTTGATATGACTCCAAAGCTGTGAATGTGCGCCAATGCCGCAATTATTTCCAATTGTAACACCGCCGATGGAATCAATTATAGTGAATTGACCAATCCAAGCATTATGACCAATATGGCATGGCAGATAACCGTGAATATTAGCATCATGGTGGATTTTAGCATAATCGCCAATCGAAAAATCATCACAAATGATTTGAGCATTGTCACCAATATAACAGTTGTCGCCAATCACAATTTTTTTTGCTTTTCCATTTATTCCTCTAATTTTTACTGATGATTCAATAATGGAATTTTTACCAATGTGCAATTCTTCAACCTGAATATTTTTATTCATCTTTTGCAATAATTTTGTCAATAATAAAAGGTGGTCGGTTTTTCGATTGGTCAAATATTTTCCCGATGTAAAGCCCTACAATGCCCGTTATTGTTATCATTATGCCTGACAAAAACCAAATAGAAACAATTAATGAACTGTAACCTAATACAGTTATTTCACCATTGTAATATCGGAAAATTGTGATTAGCCCAATGATGAAAGAAAACAAAGAAATGATTAATCCAAATTTCACAACAAGCTTTAAGGGTTTATCAGAAAAAGAAATAATGGTGTTAAAAGCTAAACTCAACAATTTTGAAAAACTATAAGTTGATTTCCCTGAAAACCTTTTAGCATGCTCCACTTCAATGGTTGTAGAATTAAATCCAACCCAATTTATAAACAGTGGAAATGATTTCACGTAATCATTCATCTTTATTACTTCGGCAATTACTTTGTTGGAATAAATACCAAAATTTGCAGCGGAATGGTCAAATTTTGAATCAGTAAGATAACTATAAAATAATGCAAATAATCTTGAGAATACTTTTTTCAAAAAATTATCTTTTCGGTTTAATCTTTTCGCAATGACTAAATCAAAACCTTCATTGGCTTTGTTATAAAGTTTAATAATTTCTTTTGGTTGGTCTTGTAAATCGCAATCCATCACCACAATCCATTCGCCTTTTGCATGCTCTAAACCAGCCATGATGGCTGGATGCTGACCAAAATTTTTACTTAGTCGAATGCTTTTCACATTGTTGAATTTTGCAGAAATTGCTTGCATGATTTGCCACGAATTATCATCACTTCTATCATCCACCAAAATGATTTCGTAGCTAAGATTCAGCTGACCAATTGCTAATTGAATTTGGGCAACCAATTGTTCAATAATTTTTTCTGCATTGAATACAGGGCTAACAATGGAAATGTGAATAGAGCTATTTCGATTAAGTATGTGAGCATCCTGCTGCATATAATTCTTTTACAATTAATTTTATCGAGGTTTAAAAAGCAATATTAATGTTTAAATAAGAAACCTTAAAGAATTTTTCTTTTCAATTAGCTAAATAAAAAATCCCACAACATTGATTTGTTGTGGGATTTTTTATTTTGGAAATGATAATTGCCTAATAACTATTTATTCACCACCAATTTTTTAGTTTCAGTATAACCT
>CAIODY010000031.1 GCA_903857255.1 uncultured bacterium | reverse complement strand
TCGCCACTCATAGCGGCAAAATCTTTACCCACCATCGTTTGGTCTCTTTTGCTTCCAACTTCGGTCAGCAAAGGATATTTCTTGATTTCAATTCGCCAACCTTGGTCATCAGTCAAGTGCCAATGAAACACATTCATTTTGTGAAACGCCAGCAAATCCAAGTATTTTTTCACTTCTTCTTTTGTGAAAAAATGCCTTGAAACATCCAAGTGCATTCCTCTCCATTCAAATTTCGGAGCATCTTCAATCAAGCAACAAGGCACAGTGAGCAAGGAATCATTTTCTTTGGAAGCCAGTTGCAGCAAGGATTGCAGCGCATTAAAAATCCCATCATTACCATAACCTGTGATGGAAATTAATTTTGGAGAAACATACAACGAATACCCACCGTTAGTTTTTGAGGTTGACATATCTATCGTAACCCTTATCACACTTGGCTTTTCGAGGTTATAACTTAAACCATGAATCGGTTTGATGCCAAATCTTTTTTTGCATTCGTAAATAAAAAACGCTTCATCATCTTTCGGAATATCATCGAGTGTAACAATAAAAGTGTTGTTGCTCAAAACAAATTCATCCTTGAAAAGCTGAATGGAATTGGGTTTGGGGACGATGTTCAATTCAGCATTTTGTTGTGCAAATAATGAACTGAATAAAAAGCATATACCAAAAAGCAAAAAAAGTTTTTTCATTTTTTAAAAAAAAGTATGATGGCAAAGATGATGAATTGAAGAAACTAAATTGAATTAATTGCAAAGCAATTGTTAGTTAAAAAATCCAAAAAAATATACGTTCACTTCGTGGAGTTTATAAATACTCTTGCTTGAAGTCCTTTGCCGATAAGCAATTTAATATTTTTGTTTACTCATAAAAAATGGCAAAGAAAAAAACTGATACAGCACCGAAAACCAAATCTGACAAAGGATTTGAGCTAAATGAAACCAAACCGATTGATGAAATGCCTGTGAAAAACTTTTTCACCGATGGGCGTTTTCCGAAAATAATTGGACTGATTTTTATTTTATTTTCAACCATACTTGCCATTTCATTTGTCAGTTATTTATTCACTTGGAAACAAGACCAAGACAAGGTTTTTCAATTCAGTTGGCATTTATTATTCAAAGGGAAAGAAATTGAAATTCACAATAAACTCGGCAGATTAGGCGCATTTATTTCGCATCAATTTTTCTACAACGGAACTGGGATTGCGTCATTCGCATTCGTAATAATTTTCTTCACCGCAGGCATGAATTTACTGACCAGAAAAAAAATATTTCCTGTGGTTCGCATCATGCAATATTCACTATTTGCAATTGTTTGGATTGCTGCTGCATTGAGTTTTGTTTTAGCAAAAAATCCTTTTCCATTCGGCGGTGCAATGGGCGATGCAATTAATATCTGGACAAATGGTTTTGTTGGCGAATTAGGAACAGGCTTGAATTTGCTACTCACTTTTCTGATTTTTTTAGTGGCGATTTATAATTTGAATTTTGCTGTAAAAGTGAGCGATATTAAAAATGCGATGCCTTCTTTTTCAAGAAAAAATAATGATGAAATTTCGCCAAATGTGAACATTGATAATTCATTATTAGATGAAGCAGAAGCTATGAAAGCTGATGTATTAGCTTCACAAATAAAAAATGATGACATAGAAATTGTTGAACCAACTACTGAAGTTGACCCTGATTCACTTTTATTAACTGGCAATTCAGGCGATGTTGAATTTGAATTAATCAACAAACCTGCGGAAGAAAAGAAACAGAAAAAAGCTGAACCCGAATTAGAAGTAGAAGAACAAAAAGCGGCTGAAGAACCAATGGATTTGGAAGTGGAGAAACCAATTGAAGAACCGATTGGTGAAGAGCTTGAGCCAGTTGTTCCATTAACAAAATATGACCCAACATTAGATTTATCGAACTATAAATTTCCAACTTTAGATTTATTGGCTGACTTTGGAAATGAAGGTAGTGGCGTAACGAAAG
>CAIODY010000030.1 GCA_903857255.1 uncultured bacterium | reverse complement strand
CTACTTGCGTGTGGAGTGATCACCGGTGCTGGTGCAGTGTTGAACACTGCAAAAGTAACTAAGGGCAGCACGGTTGTAGTGATTGGTATTGGTGGAGTTGGTGTGAATAACTTATCCCCGCCACCCGGCGGGGAACGAGCCGCGCCCTATCGGCGCGGCAAATGTGCGTGGAGGATAACGGATTCGAACCGTTGACCCCCTGCGTGCAAGGCAGGTGCTCTAGCCAGCTGAGCTAATCCCCCAATTATTTCTGAGTTTTCAGCTAGATGCTACAGCACTTAGCTTTCAGCAGTTCTATAGTAGACCCGACCAGAGTTGAACTGGTGACCTCTACATTATCAGTGTAGCGCTCTAACCAACTGAGCTACGGGTCTGTTCGGGTACTATTGTACTTTTAAAGAGCTATTGCTTAATTATATTGAAAGTTTTTGGAAACAACAGAAACGGCTTAATACCATCTCTAAAAGGAGGTATTCCAGCCGCACCTTCCGGTACGGCTACCTTGTTACGACTTAGCCCCAGTTACCGATTTTACCCTAGGCAGCTCCTTGCGGTTACCGACTTTAGGTACACCCGGCTTCCATGGCTTGACGGGCGGTGTGTGCAAGGTCCGGGAACGTATTCACCGTAGCGTTGCTGATCTACGATTACTAGCGATTCCAGCTTCACGCAGTCGAGTTGCAGACTGCGATCCGAACTGAGAGAGGGTTTTTGGGATTGGCTTCACATCGCTGTGTCGCAGCCCTTTGTCCCCCCCATTGTAGCACGTGTGTAGCCCTGGGCATAAAGGCCATGATGACTTGACATCATCCCCTCCTTCCTCCCACCTTACGGCGGCAGTTTCATTAGAGTTCCCAGCTTAACCTGTTGGCAACTAATGATAGGGGTTGCGCTCGTTGCGGGACTTAACCCAACACCTCACGGCACGAGCTGACGACAGCCATGCAGCACCTTACTGGCAGTGTATTGCTACAAAGTGAGCTTTCACCCACGGTCTCCCAGCATTCTAGCCCAGGTAAGGTTCCTCGCGTATCATCGAATTAAACCACATACTCCTCCGCTTGTGCGGACCCCCGCCAATTCCTTTGAGTTTCAACCTTGCGGTCGTACTTCCCAGGTGGGATACTTAATGCTTTCGCTCAGACACTTACTGTGTATCGCAAATGTCGAGTATCCATAGTTTAGGGCGTGGACTACCAGGGTATCTAATCCTGTTTGATCCCCACGCTTTCGTGCCTCAGCGTCAATATATGCGTAGTAAGCTGCCTTCGCAATGGGTGTTCTATGTCATATCTAAGCATTTCACCGCTACATGACATATTCCGCTTACCTCCACAATATTCAAGACAGATAGTATCAATGGCAGTTCTGGAGTTGAGCTCCAGGATTTCACCACTGACTTACCTGCCCGCCTACGCACCCTTTAAACCCAGTGAATCCGGATAACGCTTGCACCCTCCGTATTACCGCGGCTGCTGGCACGGAGTTAGCCGGTGCTTATTCTTCTGGTACCGTCAACACCCATATAAATGGGGATTTCTTCTCAGATAAAAGCAGTTTACAACCCAGAGGGCCTTCATCCTGCACGCGGCATGGCTGGTTCAGACTTGCGTCCATTGACCAATATTCCTTACTGCTGCCTCCCGTAGGAGTCGGGCCCGTGTCTCAGTGCCCGTGTGGGTGATCATGCTCTCACATCACCTACTGATCGTTGACTTGGTGAGCCGTTACCTCACCAACTATCTAATCAGACGCACGCCCATCTTTAATCGCCGGAGCTATAATTATGGTGTGATGCCACATCATAATATTACGGTGTATTAATCCCTCTTTCGAGGGGCTATTCACCAATTAAAGGAAAGTTGCGTACGTGTTCCGCACCCGTTTGCCGGTCGCCACCCAGTATTGCTACCTGTGCTGCCCCTCGACTTGCATGTATTAAGCCTGCCGCTAGCGTTCATCCTGAGCCAGGATCAAACTCTCCATTGTAAGAAAAGTTTGAACTGCTCCATTCAAATTAGAATGACTTAGTTCGTTTTAAAAATTATTATGTTAGTTTACTTGAAGATTTCATCTTACTTAATGTTTCTTGCCAATACTTCAAAGAACGTTGTTCAAATTTTTCGGGCTGCAAAGGTACTTGCAATTTTTAAATTGTCAAGTTTTTTGCAAAATATTTTTAAAAATATTTTTACCGTTTTGAACTTGTGATTAATTCATCTTTTCGACGCTTTTAATCTTGTTTTAGAGAACTTTTGTGAACACCGTTTTTTTAACGGGCTGCAAAGGTAGCAGCATTTTTCTGATTGTCAAGTTTTTTTGAAGAAATTTTTAAAAAATCTTTCCTTTTTTATTTCCAACCAGAGAACTTTTGTGAACACCGTTTTTTTTAACGGGCTGCAAAGGTAACAGCATTTTTCTGGTTGTCAAGTTTTTTTGAAGAAATTTTTAAAAAATCTTTCCTTTTTTATTTCCAATCAGAGAACTTTTGTGAACACCGTTTTTTTTAACGGGCTGCAAAGATAAGTCTACAAAAGTGGATTATGCAAATATTTTTGTTCTTTTCTTTAAACTATTTTTAGGAATCCCTTAAACCGTTTTACAACAAAGGGTTTCAAGGCTGTAAAATTTGTCCTAAAACATTTCAACCAAGTTCTCATTGGCAAGATTTGAGAAACAATTGTCGATAAATCGTTGTAGAACAGTTTAAACTCATCAATGTTAGCAATATCATCTTTCACCAATTTCCTGCCCATTACTATATTAGTAGTCTTTTTTTGAAATAAATTCATATCCAATTGTAGCTTTGTGAAAATGATGAACTGGTTTTTTTTATGGGTTGAAAATATTAGGCTTTCAGTTTTAGAATTATTAAGTAATAGGCTGCGTTCATTTCTGTCGCTACTTGGCATTGCCATTGGTATATTTTGCATTGTGGCTGTTTTTACAGCAGTTGATAGCATCAAGAAAAATTTGGATGATGGCTTAAATAAACTTGGCAACAATTTTATCATGATTCAAAAATGGCCTTGGGCTTTTGGCGATGGTAATTACGCTTGGTGGAAATATTGGAATCGCCCGGTGCCAAGCCGAGCTGAAATGGAATTATTGAAACAAGAAGTAGCTGGTTGTGAATATGCTGATATTGTAGTAAGCATGGGAAGTGAAACACTAAAAAAAAATAATGCTGTGGTTGACAATGTAGGCGTAACAGCTGTTACAGCCACATTTGCACAAATGAACGATATGGAGTTTTTAGGCGGTAGATTTTTTAATGCCTCTGAAGAAAACAATGGTACACCATTAATTATTTTGGGTTATGAAATTGCGAAGCAACTCAATTCAAATGTTGAATCACTTTTAGAACAAGAAATAATATTGCACAACAAACGAGTGAAAGTATTAGGAATACTGAAAAAAGTTGGCAACGGAATGTTTTCTCCTATCAATGATAATACCGTAATAATTGGCTATAATTTTTTGAAAACATTTCAGAAAATGGATGATTTGAATTTAGATGCATCCATCAAAATAGTAGCTCGTAACAATGTAAGTGTTGAAGAATTGAAAGATGACATTCGTCGTGTATTACGCAGCAGTCGAAGGCTTCGACCAATTCAAGAAGATGATTTTGCAATGAATGAAATGAGCATTTTAAAAAATGGATTCAATTTAATGTATCAACAAGTGAATATGGGTGGATTTTTTATTGGGCTTTTATCCTTATTAATTGGTGCATTCGGAATTGCGAATATTATGTTTGTCAGCGTAAAAGAACGCACCAAACAAATTGGAATTAAAAAAGCAATCGGGGGCAAACGCTCTGATATTTTAATTGAGTTTTTGATAGAAGCAATTTTACTAAGCTTAATTGGAGGCTTGATGGGCGTTAGCCTCGTATTCATTTTAGTAAAAGTGATAAGCATTGCTTTTCATTTTCCACTTTATTTAACATTGCATAATATTTTTGTAGGCGTTGCCATATCGGCTGTGATAGGCGTTATTGCTGGATTTATACCAGCTTACACCGCTTCCCGATTAGACCCTGTGAAAGCAATTAGAACTACTTAGCTTGATTTTTCAATTGTGTTATTCATAAAGATTGCAAACTTTCAGTTTAAGTATTCGTCATTTTATTTTAAGTTTGCCCATTCATTTTCTAAACAATTTTTTTAATGAAGAAAATTTTATTTCTATTTGCTGCTTCGTCAATTTCATTTTTTACAAATGCACAGAACTTAGGCAGAATCACAGGTTCGCTGCAATACAATCAAAATTTTTATCAACGCGATAGCACCATTGGTGCAAGCGGAAACCCATTATACGACAATCGTTTGAGCGGTGGCGAAGGTTGGTTGAATTTGAATTACACTAATAATGAAATGGGTTTAAGCAGTCAATTCAGATTGGATATTTTCAACAATTCCAATTTGCACAATCCAATTTCACCTTACAGTGCACAAGGTATTGGCTTTTGGAATGTGAGTAAACAATTTGAAAAACTAACCGTTACTGGCGGTTATTTTTACGACCAATTTGGCTCTGGCATTGTATTTCGAGCTTATGAAGATAGAGGCTTGGGAATTGACAATGCGATGTATGGTTTGCAATTGAAGTATAAATTATTCAACGATAAAATTTTTATCAAAGCATTTACTGGGCAACAAAAAAATCTATTTTCCACTTATGCGCCAATTGTAAAAGGCATCAATGCAGAATCATTTTTTGATGCTAATCAAGTACAATTTTCGCCAGGTATTTCGATTGTAAATCGAACTTTAGATGATGCAAATTTCAATGCAATTAAACAAGAAATCATAAACATGACTTCTTACGATACCAAATTTATTCCGAAGTACAATACTTATGCTTACTCACTTTATAACACTACTAATTTTGGTAATTTCAGTTGGTATGCCGAATATGCTGGTAAAACAAGCGAAGCTATCAGAGATTATAATGGTAACCTCATCAATAAGCCTGGCTCAATTATTTTTTCTACTTTAAATTATTCGGTAAAAGGATTTGGTGCAACTGTTCAATATAAAAGAACTGACTATTTTAAATTCAGAATTGACCCCAATGAAAATGAAGTTTTATTGAAAGGAATGGTAAGTTTTCAACCACCCATTTCGCAACAAAATTCATTGCGTTTACTATCACGTTATATGCCTGCAACGCAAGAATTGGGTGAACAAGCAGCCGAAGCTGATGTGTATTGGAATCCAGCAAAAGGCTATAAATTAAGAGGCAATTACACACACATTGATGATAACAATGGTGGATTTTTATATCAAGAAGGTTATGGTGATATTGAAATTAAGAAGCTTCGCAAATCTACTGTTGACTTAGGTTTGCAAGCCGTTGATTATAATTTAGCCGTGTATCAAGGGCATCCAGGCAGACCGATTGTACACACGTTTGTTCCATTCGCAGAATTCAGTCATAAATTTTCTGATACAAAATCTATTCGTACCGAATTGCAATATATGTTTTGCAAAGAAGATTATGGTTCGTGGGCTTATGCGTTAGTGGAATATAGCATTGCACCACATTATTCATTTGCTGTTAGCGATATGTATAACACGGTGGTGAGCCAAGATAATCCACATCCGCAAGCACACTATTATAATTTCTTTGCCAGCTATACCGAACATAGCACACGATTCACAGTTGCTTATGTAAAGCAAGTAGCAGGCGTAGTTTGCACAGGTGGTGTATGCCGCCAAGAGCCTGCATTTAGCGGTGTGAAGATGAGTATTTCAACGGTATTTTAATTTTTTGAAACAATATTTTTTACAATGAAAAAAGTTTTTGGCTTAATAGTTTTAACAGCAATTTTTGTGTTGAATGGATGCAAAGAAATTGGTCCGCCAATTGTTTTGCAAGCACCGCCAGTAGTAAAAGGCTCGAAGCAAAGTGGATTAATTTCTGATTCTACATACATCGAAACTAGCATCCCTGCTGCTGATTCAAAACGTGTGATGATGGAAGAATTTTCAGGACAAAATTGTCCCAACTGCCCAACTGGTCATGCAGCAGTAGAGCAAATAATTGCAAACAATTCGGGGAAAATTTCAGCAGCCACATTGCACACTAATTTTTTTGCACCACAAAGCAACCCCATTGCACCTGTTGATTTTAGAACCACTTTTGCTACCGACATTATTAATACCTACGGAGCAGGTGCGGTAGGCATACCCTGCGCTATGATTGATAGAGTGTTTGTAGGCGGCACTACCAACAGCACGGCAATCCTTACACCATCCACTTGGTCAAGCTATGTGGCTACGGAATTAACCAAAACTTCTTACGTAAATATGGTCTTAAGCAGCAATTGGGATGCCGCTGCCAGTCAGGATTCTTTAACTGTTGCGTTGCATTTTACATCAACTGTTACCGCCGATTCTTTAAATTTAAGTTTGATGATTACCGAAGATAATATTGTTGCTGGGCAAGATTCGGCTGGCATAATTTTACCTAATCATGTTCATAATCATATTTTAAGAACCATGATTACGCCATCAACAGGCATCAAAATTGCTCCATCAAAAGTGGCCGGTAGAGTGGTGATTTATAAATTTCGCTCGGATGTAATTGATATTACCAAATGGAAATTGAGCAATTTAAAAGTGATTGCTTTTGTGCATAAACAAAACAGTGGCGTTTACGACATTGTGCAAGTGGCAGAAAAAACGGTTCAGTAAATTTATTCTACAATCAACTGACTTCTTTCTGGACCAGTTGAAATCATGCTGAAAGGCACGTTGGTATTTTTAGTTACAAAATCTAAATAAGCTTGAAATGCTGATGGCAGGCTGCTTTTAGTAGTACAATTTGCCAAATCACTATTCCAACCTTTTAAGGTTTCATACAATGGTTCAACGGTTGAATCCATCATATCATAAGGCAATTGAGCAGAAATTTTCCCATCCACTTTATATTGTGTTGCAATTTTAATTTCATCAAAATTGTTCATCACATCAGCCTTTGTTAAAATTAATTGTGTAACACCATTCAGCATAATCGCATAATTCAAAGCCACTAAATCTAACCAACCGCAACGTCTGGGTCTGCCAGTTGTGCTACCAAATTCATTGCCTTGTTTGCGTAATTGTTCGCCCGTTTCATCTAATAATTCTGATGGAAACGGACCACTGCCAACACGAGTGCAATAAGCTTTTGTAATTCCAATCACTTCGCCAATATGATGCGGTGCAATGCCAAGCCCAGTGCAGGCTGACGCAGTGATAGTGTTGGAAGAAGTAACGAAAGGGTAAGTGCCAAAATCAATATCCAACATGCTGCCTTGAGCACCTTCAGCTAAAACTTTTTTCCCTTGTTTTATTTTTTCGTTGATAAAATATTCGCCATCCACCAAACTAAATTCTTTCAATTTTTCGATGTTGGCAAACCATTCTTTTTCTTGTTCAGTAATGTCAAATTCAAAATCATAGTTTTTAATTAAAGCCAAATGTTTTTGCTTCAAGGCTTCATATTTTTCTTTAAATTTTGAAGATAAAATATCACCCACCCTCAAACCATTTCTGCCAGTTTTATCCATGTAAGTTGGTCCAATTCCTTTTAATGTTGAACCAATTTTGCTTGCACCTTTCGCCGCTTCACTGGCTGCATCCAACACTTTGTGCGTTGGCAAAATGAGTTGTGTTTTTTTTGAGATAACCAAATTATCACCAATCACAACACCTGCTGCACGAAGCTGCGTAATTTCTTTATTAAAAATCACTGGGTCTAAAACCACACCATTGCCAATCAAGTTCAAACAATTTGGATGTAAAATGCCTGATGGAACGGTATGCAAAACTATCTTTTTATCTTTCACAATTATCGTATGCCCAGCATTTGGTCCGCCCTGAAAACGAGCCACCATATCGTATTTTGGTGCTAAATAATCTACAATTTTTCCTTTGCCTTCATCACCCCATTGCAAACCTAACAATACATCAACCATTTTAAATCTTGTTTTATTTTTTTGCAAATGTAATTGGCTGTGGGCAATATTCGGCAAAAGAGTTTCAACGCTTGTGGAAATGTTTTAGCAATCAATTCATACACAACATCGCTAATTTAATTTTCAAGCATTAAATTTGCCCAATTACAATTTTTTGAATGAAAGAATTAATCCAAAATTTCCCTTTACAATTAGAAGAAGCCATTCAAATTGGCAAAAGCTACAAATCCAATTTGCCAAAATCTGGCTATGCCAATGTTGTAGTGAGCGGATTGGGTGGAAGTGGCATTGGTGCTGATTTGGTGAGAGAATATGTAGCGCCGCATTTAAGCGTTCCGTTTATTGTGTCAAAAGATTATGTCATCCCAAATTTCATCAACAGCAATACTTTATTTATTGCTTCATCCTATAGCGGTAATACTGAAGAAACTTTAGAGTCTATCAAAGTTGCTATCAAGAAAAAAGCAAAAATTGTTTGCATAACCAGCGGCGGAAAATTGGCTGAAATTGCAAAAAAAAATAAGTTTGATTTGATTTTGATTCCAGGTGGAAATCCGCCACGAAGCTGCTTGGGTTATTCATTTGTTCAACAATTATTCATTTTAAAAAATGCTGTATTGCTGAAAATTGATTTTGAAAAAGAATTATTAGCCAGTATTGCATTGTTGCGAAAAGATGAAAAATCAATTAAAAAAGAAGCAGAAAAAATCGCAAAAAATATTTTCGATAAAACCCCAGTGATTTATGCTATTGACGGCAATGCTGCTGTGGCTGTGCGTTTTCGACAGCAGGTGAATGAAAATGGGAAACAATTGTGTTGGCATCACATTGTGCCTGAAATGAATCACAATGAATTGGTGGCATGGCGAACAAAAGACGAAAAATTAGCTGTGGTGATTTTTCGCAATGAAACGGATAACAAACGTTCGCAAGTACGAGTGGAGTTGAATAAAAAAATCATTAAAGAATACACCAAAACCATCATCGAAATTTGGAGCAAAGGCAATTCGTATTTAGAACGTGCGATGTATTTAATTCATTTGGGTGATTGGGCAAGTTGGCATTTATCAGAGTTGCGCAATTTTGATTGCACCGAAGTGAAAGTGATTGATTGGTTGAAAGGAGAATTGGCGAAAGTTTAGACCTAAAAAACTAATTCATTCTTACGGTTAACAGCACAAAACTGCGATTAAAATAGTTTTATCTTCATTCCTAAAAGCACATTGAATGTATTGTCAAAATGTTTTACCGATGTTATAGCAGGATTATTTGCAGCTTGATTAACAAAGTAATTATGAAATAATTTTTTATCAACTGTTGCCGAAAAGGATACACGTTTGCTTAGCTCAACATCAGCTCCTGTTTTAGATTCAGAGCCTTTTACATTTTCTTCCCAGTAAACTTTGAAATATCCCAAACCTAAAAATGGATGAATTTTTTTGTTTGGAAGAAATTTTTTAATCAAGCAAACAGAAACATCAAAATAAATTTCTTGGCTAGTATTGTCTCTTGATGGCAAAGTGCCTGAAGAGAAATATAAATTTGGATTTGAATTGTGTATTTTGTAATTATTCACAGTTTCAGAATGATTTAACTGTAATTCAAAACCAGACCTTTTTTCTTCTAATTCAAATGAAATAAATACCGATGGCTGCCATACAAACGAAACAGTTTCGTATTGTTCGGTAAAAGTTTTTGTTCTTGCGAAGTATGGGCTACCTAACCCAAACAATAAATAACCTTTAAATAATTTCTTCTTGGTCTCTTTCGTATCTGAACTGTCAATTTTTATAGAAGAGAAAGATTGCTTTGCTAATACTAGATTCAGGTTCAATATTAAAAACAGCAATAAGCAAAATGACTTTTTCATTTTAGATGATTTAATCAAGGGCCAATCATTATTTACCATACAAACTTAAACACTTTATTGTGGTGTAGCATTTCGGTTTGAGTATTTTCTGTTTATTTTCGCTCAATGACTTTCAAAAAAATTACAACTGCTGATATTCAATTCTTCCAAAAAAATATTGGAAATGATTTTGTTTTTTTTGATGAAGAAAAACTCATCGAATATGGTAGTGATGAAACCGAAGACCTGAACTTCCCACCAGAAGTGGTTTTGCAGCCAAGAACAAATTTTGAAGTCAGCGCAATTTTAAAATATTGCAACGAAAATTTAATTCCTGTTACGCCTCGTGGTGCAGGCACAGGCTTGAGCGGTGGCGCATTGCCCGTGCATGGTGGTGTGTGCTTGAGCATGAAACGCTTCAATCAAATTTTAGAAATTGATGAAAAAAATTTGCAGGTAATTGTTGAACCTGGTGTGATTACCGAAGAATTACAAAATGCTGTGAAAGCAAAAGGTTTGTTCTATCCTCCTGACCCTGCAAGCAAAGGCAGTTGCTTCATTGGTGGAAATATTTCTGAAAACAGCGGTGGACCAAAAGCTGTGAAATATGGTGTAGTGAAAGATTATGTGTTGAATTTAGAAATGGTTTTGCCGAATGGTGAAATCATTTGGACTGGCGCAAATGTTTTGAAAAATTCAACAGGATTTAATCTCACACAATTGATGGTGGGCAGTGAAGGTTTGCTCGGCATTGTTACAAAAATTGTTTTGAAATTAATTCCACACCCCACTCATACACTTTTAATGTTAGCTCCGTTTCACAGTGCTGAAGCGGCTTGTGAGGCAGTAGCAAAAATTTTTCAGGCTGGCATCACACCAAGCGGATTGGAATTTATGGAACGTGATGCGATTGATTGGGTGTTGCGATTTGTAAAAGACATAAGTGTTCCTGTTGATGAGAAGATTCAAGCACATTTGCTAATTGAAGTAGATGGATTTCACCCTGAATTGTTGATGAAAGATTGTGAAATAATTTCGGAAGTATTGACCAATATGGGTTGCGACGAAATTTTATTTGCCCAAAGTGAACAGCAAAAAAATGATTTGTGGCGATTGAGAAGAAGTGTTGCCGAAGCTGTGAAATCAAATTCGGTTTATAAAGAAGAAGATACAGTGGTGCCAAGAGCCGCATTGCCCCAGCTTTTGCAGGCAGTGAAAAAAATCGGTAATGCTTACGGATTTAAAAGTGTTTGCTACGGACATGGAGGCGATGGCAATTTGCATGTGAATATTATCAAAGGAAATTTGAGCGATGAAATGTGGAATAATGAATTGCCAAAAGCTATCCGTGAAATTTTTACAGAAGTAAAAAAACTCGGTGGCACCATCAGCGGCGAACATGGCATTGGCTTGGTGCAAAAAAATTATTTAGACATTGTGTTCAACGAAACGCAAATGGATTTGATGCGAAAAATAAAATTTGCTTTCGACCCTAATGGAATTATGAATCCGGGGAAAGTTTTTTAATCAAATTCTTTTCCTCCCACCATTTATTTATGATGGGAGTCATTTACAAAAATGAATTTGGTCATATCGAATTAGTAGTTTGAACGCGACTTTCGTCAGTCAATATTTTAATTGATTACAAAAGCTTTTTTATGATTACATCTTCCGTTCATAAATTTCATATTCCTGTTTTGGGCTTAGCATTCAGTATTGATACGCCTTTAAAGGTTGCTCGTTTTGGTATTTCATCAGTAATGTCAATCATGGATGATGAATTGATAGAAAAAATGAGAGCATATTATTCTGATAAATATAATCAGCCGTTTATTGCAATCGAAGAAATTGAAAATGATTTTCGTGCAAAACGAATCACTGCTTATTTGAATTTAGCACAGCAAATAATTGCTCAACAAATTGATGAAATGCGTTTATTAGCATTTGAAGAAAAAAATGATTTGACAAAATATTTCGAGATGCTTCCAGATGATTCGAAGTTGAAAATGGAGTATTTGGAAATGATGGAAATGAAAGATGAAAACAAAAAAGTTCAATTGCAAACTGAATTGAAAAGCAAAATTCAGGCAGGTTCAATTGATGTAAATATCATGGCGAAGGTGGATAAACCAAATTTTGATAAAGCTGGAAACCCATTACCATCAGAGTTTTCAGACGCATTGGCTGCGCTTCGTGGCTTTGCAAACAGCAAATTGAATTCATCAGTTGTTTTTTCAGCAGGCTACAATCCTCGATTATACAACTATGTAGAACAATTTTCAGATTTTTTTCCCGATTCAAATGGGCAGTTGAAAAAGAAAATAATTTTAAAAGTTAGCGATTTTCGTTCGGCACAAGTGCAAGGAAAAATTTTTGCAAAGAAAGGAATTTGGATTTCAGAATTCAGAATCGAATCTGGCTTAAACTGTGGTGGACATGCGTTTGCAACTGATGGATATCTATTAGGACCAGTTTTGGAAGAGTTTAAAAACAAACGAAAAGAATTGACTCATGAACTTTTTGAATTGTGTTGTACAGCACAAAAAGAAAAAAATCTTTTTGCTTTTGAAAAACAACCTTACATGCAAATAACTGTTCAAGGTGGAATTGGAACTGCGAATGAAAATACTTTTTTGATGGAGCATTATCAATTGGATGGAACTGGCTGGGGAAGCCCATTTCTATTGGTTTCAGAAGCCACTAATGTGGATGATGAAACTTTAAATAGTTTATCATCGGCGCAACAAGAAGATTATTTTTTAAGTAACGCATCACCATTAGGAATTTCATTCAACAACTTCAAAAAAAGCTCATCAGAAAAATTGCGGTTAGAACGAATTGCCAAAAATCGCTCTGGAAGCCCATGCTACAAAAAATTTTTAGCAACAAACACTGAATTCACCACTTCGCCAATTTGCACAGGCTCACGTGAATATCAAAGCAATAAAATAAAACAGTTGGAAGAGAAAAATTTACCACCCGATTTATTCCAAAGTGAAGTTGAGCAAATAACTGCAAAAGAATGCATCTGTGAAGGTTTGGGGGCATCGGTATTAATTAAAGATGCATTGCCGCTGTCGCATAATTTGAATGCAGTTGCAATTTGTCCTGGACCTAATTTGGCATATTTCTCTGGGAAATTTTCTTTACAGGAAATGGTCAATCATATTTATGGCCATGCAAATATTCTTAACTCAATTCATCGTCCGAACATGTTTATCAATGAATTAAATTTGTACGTAGATTATTACAAGAAAAAAATTGAATCAATTTTGATTCCAACACCCAAGCAAGAAAAGTATCTGCAAGATTTTAAAGAAAATTTATTGGAAGGAATTAGCTATTATCGCCAACTTGTTAATTTTATTAAAACCGAAAGTGTACAATACATCACAGCAATGCTTTCTGAATTAGATAATGCAGCAGTTCAATTAGCTACTCATAAATTAATTTTGGAAATTCAACACAATTAAACTGTAATTAATTGGCGATACAAACTTCTCACCAATCCATCAGCTAAACCAAACTTCGGAACGTAGATTTCATCAATGTTTGCCCAGCGCATCACACTGTTATAAATTTGTAAAGCTGGCATGATGACATCGGCTCTGTCTTCTCGTAAGTTGTATTTTATCATTCGTTCTTCTACACTCATTTTTCCTAACTCCTCAAAATAATCTTTCAAAACACTTGATGGTAAAGGCTTTCCGTCTTTTCGTTTGCTCAAGCCGAAAATTTTATTGATGTTGCCACCCGAACCAATGCCTTGTAAATTCTTGAAATTTTTTGTTTCAGATTTTACAAATTCTTTAAATCGCTGCCACTCTTTATCACTCACTTTGTTCTTCAACATCCTAATTGTACCAATGTTAAATGATTCTTCAAAAATTGGTTTACCATTGTCAAATAGTGTCAATTCAGTGCTTCCGCCGCCAACATCAATGTATAAATACGAATGTTCTTTGTCCAAAAATGTTTCAATGTGATTTTGAAAAATCGTATCAGCTTCTTCTTTTCCACTAATCACTTTGATATTTATTCCTGTGAGAGTTTTTACTCTGCCGATAATTTCTTCTGAATTGGTAGCATCTCTCATCGCCGAAGTGGCGCAGGCTACATAGTTTTCCACCTCATGCACTTGCATCAAATATTTGTAACTGCGCAATGTGTTTACGATGTCTTCTTCTTTTTTTGCCGAAATAAATCCATATTCAAACACATCAAAACCCAAGCGCAGTGGCACTCTCACCAAATTCAATTTAATGAATTGCGGATTGGTTTTGTCGTTTTCTAACACCTCACAAATCAGCAATCGAGCTGCATTACTTCCAATATCTATGGCGGCGATTTTCAAAAGTTGGTTCTAATTTTTTGTTGCAAGATATTTCATGATTTCAACTTGCGAACGATTTTTTTTCTGCCCATCATTCGGCTTGTAATCGTTGCTCAAATGATTATCCAACACACGAGCTTTCACATTATCATGCCATTGCAATCGCAAAATTTCTTTCAATTCTTTTTTCAAAGAAACATTATTGATGGGGCAAGTTGCCTCAACACGATGGTCTAAATTTCGCACCATCCAATCAGCTGATGAAATAAATATTTTTTCATCGCCACCATGATGAAACTCAAACACACGGGCATGTTCCAGATATTCATCCACAATACTGATGGCTTGCAAATGATGTTTTAATTTTGGCAAATCAGTCATCATACAAAAAATTCCACGAACAATTAATTTGATTTTCACACCGTGTTTTGCAGCTTCGTACAATTGTTCAATCAAAATTTCATCCGACAAAGAATTCATTTTCAAAATCATTTCGGCATGTTTTCCTTTTTTCGCTTGCTTAATTTCAAACTCAATTAATTCCGAAATTTTTGTTCGTAAATTTTTTGGGC
Source organism: uncultured bacterium (assembly GCA_903857255.1). Taxonomy (GTDB): domain Bacteria; phylum Bacteroidota; class Bacteroidia; order Chitinophagales; family CAIODY01; genus CAIODY01. The sequence goes on along the minus strand of CAIODY010000030.1, from coordinate 11,484 downwards.
AAGTCAACAATTGAGTGCATTCATCAATCAATTTTTCGTTTTCTTTTGGATGTTCTAAATATTTAAAAATACGCTCCACATCAGCCATAATAGCGGCATTGGAAGTAAGCAAACAAAAATCCAAATAAATTTTTGAAGTTCGTTCATTCAAATTTCCAGTGCTTACAAAACCATATTTTTTGCTACGATTTCCCACTTTCTTTTTGATGACACAAATTTTTGCATGCACTTTCATTTCAGGAATTCCCAACAAAACTTTGATGCCTTCTTCTTCCAAAATATTTTTCCAATAAAGGTTGGCTTCCTCATCAAATCTGGCTCTTAGCTCCAACATCACCGTTACCTGTTTGCCATTTCGAGCCGCATTTATCAAGGCATTCATCACTTTTGAATTCGGTGCAACTCTGTATGCTGAAATTTGAATACTCTGCACATCCGCATCCATAGCGGCTTCGCGAAGCAAATCAATTAACGTATCAAATGAATGATAAGGAAAACTTAGCAACACATCTTTTTGCAAAACCACATCTGTAACTCGTGGTGAATCTTTGAAAGCCGCATGAGTAATGATTTTGCGAACAGATTTTTGTTGCGGAAAAACATTCGGAAAATCCATAAAATCGCGAAAGTTGTGAATTCTTCCACCAGGAATTACATTATCTTTTGAAATCACAGCTTGCCGATTGAACAAATAATTTAGCAATCGTGCATCCATTTCTTTGTCATAAACCAATCGCACTGTTTTTGCTTTTTTTCTTTTCTTCAATCCAGCTTCAATTTTCTGAATCAAATTGGTGTTCACATCATTATCCAAATCAATTTCAGCATCTTTCGTTACCTTAAAAATCCAAGCATCAAATTGGTCAAAATCCATGTGAGCAAAAATGTATTTCAAATTGAATCGAATCACATCTTCCAACAAAATAATTTGCGTTTGATTAGGCGCAGAAGGCAGTATCACAAAGCGATTCATTACTCTGGTCGGAATTTCAATCACTGCAAATTTGTGTTGATACGCATTTGTAGTTGATGACATTTGCACCGCCAAATAAATTGATTTATCACGAAGATTTGGAAACGTAGGAATGCTTTCAATCATCAATGGGATAATACTGCTACGCACTTCGCTTTCAAAATATTCTTTTACAAATTTTTGTTGTGCAGCATTTAATTGTTTTTCAGTTTTGATGAACACGTTGCTGCGCTTCATTTCTACGATGATGGATTGCCAAATTCTGTTGAATTCATTTTGCTGCAACAACACAGTTTGATGAATTTCTTCCATGATTTTTTTTGGATTTTTTTCCATGTGCATTTTCAAATCTGCTTTCTTTCCAAATTCTAACATTCGAGAAATGGTAGCCACACGAACTCGAAAAAATTCATCTAAATTATTGGAGAAAATTCCTAAAAAACGAATGCGCTCTTTTAGCGGAACGCTTTTGTCTGCTGCTTCTTGCAACACTCTGCCATTAAATGACAACCAACTAATATCGCGAACGATAAATTTTTTTTTCATAAAAAAACGAATTCTTAAAAGTAAAACTCAAAATGTTTTACGAAAAATGATTTGCGTTATGTTTTGGTTAAGTTTAGTTAGTGGAAAATTTATTTAGAAGAAACAAGATGGATTTCCAAAGTGCGTAAGCAGCAAATAATGTTACGAATGGGAACATGGGTACAAAATATCGCACCTCACACACTCTTAAAACGATTGGATGAATTAATCCTGTATAACCCACCAGTAGCAACATTAATGCTGTAATCTTCATTTGAAATAAATTTCTGAACTGCATAAAAATTCCTATAACACCAAGCAAAAAAACAAACCAATAAAAAAATGTGTAAAATATTTTAATACCCAATTGAATCAAATTTAGTTGATTGGTGGCTTGTGCAAACAAATTGTAAGTGCCTGAATGCACAAAAAATCTTTTGAAATTTATTGCAGGCGAAATCAGATAATAAACAAATGGTTTTTCTTTTTTGATGGATGCAGCGAATGAATTTAGCTCATTATAAACCGGCTCTAATTTAGCAACTTTTTGTTCTTGAGTTGTTGTTGTGTCATATAAAACTGTTTCAAATTTTTTACGAATAATGGCTACGCTATCTGCGTTGAATTTACTGGTATAAATATAAGATGGCATAATAGGATGGTCGTTAAAATTTGAATTTTCACCAAACCCCAAACAACGTATTTCAGCGTTTGGCGCACTATAATCTATATTGCCCCCGAAACTTTGAAGAAAGCTACAAACGCCCGAATCTGTTGCATTTGGGTAGAAATAAGATGATTTTGATTTGGCAATTGTAGCAAAAAAAGGTGCAAATACGTTATGCTGAACATAGTTGCGAATTATCCAACTACTTTCAAAAATCACGAACGGGATAAAAAGCAAAAAAGAAAATTTTAGCAATGATTTTTTTTGTTTGAAAAATTGAAAAATTAATATCAGCCAATAGAAAAAAATTGTTGGGAAAAATACTGGTCGCATGAAAATAATATCAGCCAACAAGCCACCAACGATAATTAAAAAAATGACTTTTTTTGTTTCAAAAAATTTGATAAAAAAATAAATGCTGATGATGAAAAAAGATGTGGTAAAGCTTTCTGTCAAAACAGTTTCGTCAAACATATTGGAGTAAATGCTCAATCCGTATAAATAAAATGTGAGATAAAAAAGCGCATCTGTTTTAAATATTTTTCGAGCAATAAGTGCTAACAAATAATTAGAAATGCTTGCTACAATTAATTGTATAGCAAGCAGAATATTTATTGCCACAACTTTAGGAAACAAAAAATAAAGCGGCAAATAAAATATTCCATAACCCGGCATCCGATAATCAAGATAATATTTCCCATGGTCAACTAAATTTTCAATAGGCCATAAATAGCTGTTGGTATCGCCTGAAGTTCCCCACCAAGTGCCAATTTTTGAAGCATGGTATTCTTTATAAATGCAAAACACAAAAAGTAACCCTTTAAAAATAACAGCTAAGAGCAGCCAGAATTTCCAGTTAGCAGGGTTTTTTAAAAAAAAATTGGAAATTAGTTTCATTTTTTTACGATTGAAAGATGAATTTATTTTTTTGTTTTTGACAATTGAAACCTTGTCAAAAAAAGTAGTGAAAGTAAAATCAAGGCGCCTGATTGATGCGCCACACCGAAAGAAACAGGAATTTTTATTTTTGATAAAATTAAAATCACAACACCTAATACAACTTGGATGATTATCATGTAGGGCAGCCATTGAAAACTTTCTAACTGAATTTCATTTTTATTTTTCCACCAAAAAACGAGCACAAAAAAAGTAATCAGGTAAGCCAAATTGCGATGAACAAACTGAATGAACACAACATTTTCAATAAAATTACTGAGCAATGAAATGTTTGAGTTATAAATATTTTCTGGAAAAAATTTGCCATTCATAGTAGGCCATGTAGGAAAATGCAAAGCAGCGTGGCTGCCTGCCATGAAGCCACCCATCATCATTTGCAGCACTGTTAAAACAATAATTGTGTTTAAGGTTTTTATTTTTGATGAATGAATGGCAATAGTTTTTTTTTGCAAATAAAGAGACATGTAAACCCAAATCAAATAAGCAAAAGTTAAAGTTGCCATCAACAAATGCACTGTTAAACTTAATGGTGTAACCCATGCTCTATCTTTTAATCCAGTACTCACCATTGCCCAACCAATAAAGCCTTGAATGGCTCCTAAAATAAAAAGTGCAATCAAATGTGGAATCATCTTTTTGGGAATCCATTTTTTATAAATGAAAAACAAAAAAGCAACCATAAACACTGCGCCAATGCCCCGAGCCCACAAACGATGAAAATATTCCCAAAAAAAAATTTGTTTGAAACCACCCAAATTCATCGTGTTGTTAATCAACTGAAACTGCGACGAGTTTTGATATTTTGTGAATAAAATTTGCCAATCATTTTCGTTTATTGGTGGAATCCAACCCATCAATGCATTCCATTCAGTGATTGAAAGCCCGCTACCAGTAAGCCTTGTAATGCCCCCGAGAATAACCTGAACAAAAATCATTAATGCTCCAATTAGTAGCCAATAGCCGACAAACTTGTTTGTTTTTCTGTCTTCCAATTTTTTTCTTGCAAAGTTAGTTCAGAAAGTCAAAATCAAAATTTTGTTGAGAAAATACTTTTTTAAAAAAAATTTTGCACTACTCAATAAAAATGTATATTTGAAGTGCAAAATTTTTTTTTAACAAATTAAGTTGTACGACAATGGAAAACAAAAAAGCAAAAGTAGCCGACATCGTGTTCCCACGTGGTGGCGGTTCAAAAGAAGAAATCCGAATTGATTCGGTAGAATTGAAAAAGGCTGTGAATGTGCTTCGTGCCTTGAATCACAAGCTGCGTTATCAAATCATGAAAGTGATTGATGAGCAAAAAAACATCACAGTTACAGAAATTTATGTGAAGCTTAAAATTGAGCAATCAGTTGCTTCACAACATTTGGCAATCCTTCGCGATTCTGAAATTGTTACCACCCAACGTGATGGCAAATTCATTCACTATTCAGTGAACAAAGACCGCTTAGCTGAAGTGTCAAAATTGGTTACATTATTAGCGCAATAATTTTTTATTGCTACGGTAATGAAAGCCTTGAAGCAGTGATGTTTCAAGGCTTTTTTATTTCAATTTCTCTTTCAAAAATTTCGCTGTGTAACTTTCTTTGCATTTCACCAAATCTTCGGGAGTGCCTGCAAACAAAAGGTTTCCGCCATGTTTGCCACCTTCGGGTCCAAGGTCAATTACCCAATCGGCGCATTTAATTACTTCGGTATTGTGTTCAATTACAATGATGCTATGCCCTACTTCAATCAAGGCGTTAAATGATTTTAATAGTTTGTTGATGTCGTGGAAATGCAAGCCAGTGGTGGGTTCATCGAAGATGAATAAAACTTTTTCATGCACTTCGCCTTTGCCTAAATACGATGCTAATTTTACACGTTGTGCTTCACCACCAGACAATGTGCTGCTGCTTTGACCTAACGCCACATAGCCCAAACCCACATCCTGCAAGGGTTTTATCTTATCAGCAATATTTTTTTCAGCAACAAAAAATTCCATTGCTTCATCTACTGTGAGGTTTAAAACATCGCTGATATTTTTTCCTTTGTAAATTACTTCCAACACTTCGGGCTTGAAACGCTTACCGTTGCAGTCTTCGCAGATTAAATGCACATCGGCTAAGAATTGCATTTCAACAACTACTTCGCCATCGCCTTTGCACATTTCACATCTTCCGCCTTCAACATTGAATGAAAAATGTTTGGGCAAAAAGCCTTTCATCTTGCTGGCAGCTTGCTCTGCATACAAATCACGAATCAAATCGTAAGCCTTGATATAAGTTACAGGATTGCTTCGCGATGATTTTCCTAATGGATTTTGGTCAATTAATTCAACCGATTTTATGTGTTCGATATCACCACTAATGCTGTCGTACAAGCCAGGTCGTTCGGTGGTTTCATCCAATTTTTGCAACAAAACTGGATACAAAATTTGTTTGATTAACGAAGTTTTTCCGCTACCACTCACACCACTAATTACTGCTAAACAATTCAAAGGAAATGTGGCGGTGATGTTTTTTAAATTATGTTGTCGGCAACCGTGCAATGTAATACTGTTCAGCGATTTGCGGCGAACGGTTGGCACTTCAATTCGTAATTCATTATTCAAATATTTTGTAGTGAGCGATTTTGAATCCTTATTTAATTTTTTGTAATCGCCTTCAAAAATCACTTCGCCGCCGAGCTTGCCAGCGAATGGACCCATATCAATAATGTGGTCGGCTTTTTTCATCACTTCTTCTTCATGTTCCACCACAATCACCGTGTTACCCATGTTTCGCAAATTAATTAACACATCGGTTAATTTTTCAGTGTCTCTCGGATGCAAGCCCACACTGGGTTCATCTAAAATATACAACGATGAAGTTAAATTACTTCCCAATGTTCGTGTGAGTTGAATACGCTGTGTTTCGCCGCCACTCAAGGTTGCAGCCGTTCGGTTTAAAGTGAGGTAACTCAACCCCACGTCCATCATAAATTGCAAACGGTTGTTAATTTCAATCAATAAAGTTTTTGCAACTTTATTATCGTGTGCATTAAATTTTAATGCTGCAAACCATTGTTGCAACTCGTTTACAGGCATGTTCAGTAAATCGCCAATGTTTTTTTTGTTGATTAAAACATAACCTGCATCTTTTCTGATGCGGCTTCCTTTGCAATCGGGGCAAGAAGTTTTGCCTCTGTATCTCGACAACATGACACGATATTGAATCTTGTAAGTTTGATATTCTAAATGGTTGAAAAAGTTTTGAATGCCTTTAAAATATTTATTGCCTTCCCACAACAATTGATATTCTTGTTCCGTCAAATCAGCCACAGCTCTGTGTATGGGGAAATCAAACTTCAACGCATTTTTTATCAACGCATCTTTCCACTCACTCATTTTTTCGCTGCGCCAAGGTGCAATCGCATCTTCGTAAATGCTTAAAGATTTATCAGGGAAAACTAAATCGTGGTCGATGCCTAAAACCTGCCCGAAGCCTTCACACTTTTTACAAGCACCATAAGGCGAATTGAAACTGAAAAAATGCGGTGATGGAATTTCAAATTGCATTCCATCGGCTTCAAATCTGTTGCTAAAAATTCGTTTTTCTTTTTCTAAAATTTCTACTTCGCAATTTCCCTCACCTTCGTCAAATGCAGTCTGGATGCTATCTGCGATTCGTTTGCGATTGTCTTCATCAGTCAATTGAACGGTGAATCTATCAATTAGAAGAAAAATAGTTTCTTGTTTCTGGTTGCTTGTTACTGGTGATTCGGAAATTTCTTTTTTTGATTTTGACTTTTTGATTTTAGATTTTTCTTCTACAAATCTTCCTTCTTCATTCAGCAAATCATCAATTTTTTTCACGGCATCATTTTCTATCACTCGGCTGAAACCGTTTTGCAGCAATATGTTCAGCTCTTCTTTTAAAGTACGGTCTTGTTTTAATTTTAAAGGCACATACACCAAAACTTTCGTGTCTTCATTAAAAGTATGTATGTAATCAACTGCATCACTCACTTCATCTTTCTTCACTTCATTGCCGCTGATGGGCGAATAGGTTTTTCCAACTCGAGCAAACAACAATCGCAAATAATCATACAACTCTGTAGAAGTGCCAATGGTACTGCGGCTTGATTTGGAATTTATTTTTTGCTCAATCGCAATAGCTGGCGCAATGCCTTTAATATATTCCACATCAGGTTTATTCATTCGCATCAAAAACTGACGAGCATAGCTCGAAAGGCTTTCTACATAACGTCTTTGACCTTCGGCATATAAAGTATCAAACACCAGCGAAGATTTTCCCGAACCCGAAACACCAGTAACTACAACCAATTTATTTCGTGGAATATTAACGTCAACGCCTTTCAGGTTGTGCACTTTGGCGTTTTTAATAAGTATATGCGTTTTAGAAGTTGGTTCTAACATTTTTTCGGATTTAAGAAATTTCACGATTGAATTAAGTAAAAAACACTACAAGTCTGGCTTTGTTTTGCCTGTATTTTTGTAGCACGAAAACACACACAAACACAACACTAACCCAACATGAAACACACATTTCAAACAGCAACGCTGTTATCTATTTCTATTTTGCAATTAGCATTTTTAAGTCCTTCAATGGCAGCCGATAAAGGTAAAAAAGAAGAACACAAAAAAGCAGAAATAACTTCTAAAGAATTATCGAAAGCAGACAAAGCTACATCTGTTGCTAACTCTGGCAAAAACATGTCGATGGAAATTGCCGGCGATACGGCTTATTATAACGGTAAAGCAGTACTATTGATGTTCCCATACACTTCTGCTAAAAACAATACTTGCTACACAGTTTGTAATTTGAAAGGCGATAAAATTTCTTTTATAGAAGTTGGAGCATACATGAATGGGCAAACTTTTTACAACATTAATTTTTTAGCATCGCACCAATCCACTTACGGAAGTTTGTATGAATCGCTGGGCGAAGTGGTTGAATTACTTGGCAGTCAAATGACCAACGACCAATTAACCGCTGCAAATGTGATGAAAATAGCCACCGAAAATCATTTAAAATTAAGCAATAACATTGCCTTCAAATTTCCTGTGATGAAAAATATGGTTCAACCAAAATTATCACCAACACCTTTAGTAACGCCTACTCCAACTTTACAGCAATCAACTGCTGCAACAGAGTTGCTACAATAAAAACTCGTTTTTCAGTTATGGTTTTTTTAGTTTAAAATTATCGTGGTGTCGGTGAGCATCACGGTAATTTTTTTTTGTAAAATTCTTATTTAAAGCATCGGTTAAATCAACGCCAGTTTGATTGGCCAAACAAATCACCACAAACAAAACATCGGCTAATTCATCTGCCAATTCTTTTTCCTTATCACTTTCTTTAAATGATTGTTCACCATATTTTCTAGCAATAATTCTTGCCACTTCGCCCACTTCTTCGGTGAGCATTGCCATATTGGTGAGTTCGTTGAAATACCGAACACCAGTGGTTTTTATCCAATCATCAACTTGTTGCTGTGCTTCCTGAACGGTCATAAAAAAATTAAATTAATTTTTGCTCCATCACATTTTTTTCCATCAACTCTACCCATTTTAAAGTGGCTGGGCAGCGATGCAAATTTTCTGTATAAACGTGTGTGTAATCTAACACATCTTTTTTCTTAAAATGCGGAAAGCCGCTACAGTCAGCTGGTCTCACGGCATAAATGCTGCACTTGTTATTCTTCAATAAAAATTGACAAGGCTGAATTCTGTTCACAATATCACCATTGTCTTTATCCGTTTCACACCATTTATCAAAGTATTCCTGGTAAGTCATGCCCAGGTGTTTCGCAATTCTGTTGATGTCAGTTTTTGTGTACGTTGGTGTCATTTTGGTGCAGCAATGGGCACACTCCAAACAATCAATGTCTTTCCAAACTTCGGCATCCATTTTTTTTGCTAACGCATCCATGCCTTTTGGAGCCTTTCGCTGCAAGCGTTTCATGAACTTGGTTAAATCTTTTCTTTTTTTGTAAGCTCTGTTTTTAAAACTTTTTAAATTCATTTTTTGTGAATAGTCAATGGTTAATTGTGAATGATTTTATTCTTCGTACAATAAATATTTCTTTCTCATTTTTTTGAATGTAGTTAAATCTGCTTGCCATGAAGCTCTTATTTTATCAGCACTTAAGCCTTGCTCAATTTGCTGACGCAATTTTTCTGTACCTGCCAAAGAAAGAAAAAAGTTGTTGAAGAATTTTTCTTTCTGCGGAAAATTTTTGTAGGCTTCTATTAAAAAACTTAAATCAACTTTAGCTAACAGTTGCAATGAATCAATTTTCATTGTGCTCAAATCTTTTCCATTACAGGGTTGATTTAATAATGGTGGGTGCATTGCACCACTCATACTTTTTGGTGTAAAAGTGTAATCATAGTTTTTCAAATCAGGATGTCCGAATTGCTGAAAAGGCTTGTTGGTGCCACGTCCTAAGCTGACAACTGTTCCTTCGAAAAAACAAAGTGAAGGATAAAGGTAAATTGATTTCATGCTAGGTAAATTGGGCGAAGGCTTAACAGGCAAGCGATAGAAAGTATGATGGGTATAATTTTTACAAGGAATTATTTTCAAATCGCAATGCAAATGTTTTCCGTTTTCATCTAACCAATTTTCACCGTTAATCATTTGTGCATATTCGCCAATCGTCATACCATGCACCACAGGCACAGGATGCATGCCTACGAAAGACTTATTTTTTATTTCCAAAATTGGTCCGTCAACAAAATGCCCGTTAGGATTTGGTCTATCGAAAACGATTAATGGTTTTTCATTTTCAACAGCAGCCTGCATCACAAAATGCAGTGTTGAGATGTAGGTATAAAATCGTGCGCCTACATCTTGTATGTCAAATATAATCACATCCACATCTTTCAAATCAGCCGCAGTAGGCTTTTTGTGGTTGCCATACAAACTGATAATGGGCAAATTTGTTTTTTCATCTATACCATTATTTAATTCTTCGCCTGCATCAGCATCACCACGGAAACCATGTTCGGGGGCAAATATTTTTACAATGTTGATGTGCAATTTTAATAAAGAATCAACCAAATGTGATTTTCCAATGACGCTCGTAGGATTCACCACCAAAGCCACTTTTTTGTTTTGCAAATCTGGCAAATACAATTTAGTTTGAGCAGCGCCAACAATTACATTACGGGCAAAAAATTTCATCTCGGCTTGTTTTTCATTTTGCGAAAAACAACTTTGTTGTGCAACAATGACAAGCAATAAAAAAGAAAGAATAATTTTTTTCATTGTAACAATTATAGAAAGAATTTCTGGGATTCAACTAATTTTAACCCGATGAATGTTTCTAATTTTATTGCTTCGCGATTACAAAAACAGGCACAAAAAAGTTTTTCAGCTTTAATCATTAAAGTGGCAAAAGTGGCTACGGCATTAAGTTTAACGGTGATGATTGTGGCTGTGGCAATGGTGAATGGTTTTCAAAAAGAGATTAGAAACAAGGCTTACAATCTTTGGGGAAACATCCAAATTGCTGAATATGCCGATAACCATTCGTATGAAAATTCGCCAATAAAATTGAGTGAAGAAAAGTTGAAACAAATTTCTTCCTTGCCTGAAATAAAGCATCTACAAGCCTTTGCCATCAAACCTGGCATCATGAAAAAAGGCGAACAAATTGAAGGCATTGTACTGAAAGGAATTGATAAAAATTTTCAATCCGCATTTTTTGAGCATTATGTAAAAAAATTTTCGGGCGATGTAAAAGCAGTTTTTAATTTCAATGATTCAACACCTTCCAACAAAATAATTGTCTCGAAAAAAATTGCCGATAGATTGCATTTAAAAACAGGCGATAATTGCTTTTTGTATTTCATTGATAAAAGCCCACGAGTACGCAAAATGAATGTGGCAGCCATTTACAGCACTGGTTTAGAAGAGTTTGATAAAGTGTATTCGTTCGTTGATTTACGAGTTGTTCAAAAACTCAACAACTGGAATAATGGCGAAGTGGGTGGCTATGAATTGTTTGTGAATAATGTAAAAAAAATCGACACGGTAAACAGCTACATCAACCAAAATATTTTGCCTTTGAATTTTGCTTCGCAAACTATTTATCAATTGTTCCCAACCTTATTTGATTGGTTGAATTTGCAAGACATGACCGAGCAAATCATCATCATTTTAATGACCGTAGTTGCTTTGATAAATGTGATTACTTGCTTCTTGATTTTGATTTTAGAACGAACCCAAATGATTGGCATTTTAAAAACATTAGGCATGCAACCTTTCAACATCAAACTGATTTTTTTATCACTCTCCAGGAGAATTTTGGTGCAAGCATTAGTGTGGGGAAATACAGTGGGATTAAGCATTTGCGCCTTGCAGAATTATTT
>CAIODY010000029.1 GCA_903857255.1 uncultured bacterium | reverse complement strand
TATTGGTTAAAGGTTTTTGGATGTATTTGTATTTGCTTGATTTACGAATTCTATTATGGTGGAGGCGATATGGAAGGTTATTTTTGGGGGGCAAGTGGATTTGTAGATTCCTTTTTTAATGAACCCGTTGTTTTCTTTAAGTTATTGTATTATAGTGCAAACGATTTAAAAGGATTAAATCTTTTAGACCCCGATAATCAACTGGTATTTAACTATATGTATTCGAGGCATTTTGTTTCAGCGCCAGAGTTTACAACTATTAAAGTGAGCGGTTTGATTTCACTTTTAACTTTTCATACTTTCATTGCTAATTCACTTTTCTTCTCCATTTTTTCGTTGTATGGAAGTTGGAAATTATATTCTTTGTTCTCTGAATTATATCCTGAAATTCAAAAAAAGTTTGCCATCGTATTTTTTTATATCCCGTCATTGATTTTTTGGGGCTCGGGATTATTAAAAGACCCATTGACTTATGGTGGGCTTTGTTTGGTGGTTTACAATGTGTATTATCTTTTTGTGAAGTTGAAGTTTTCTCTTTCCGGAGTTATAGTCATGTTAGCTTCGAGCTATTTAGTTTTGCAAATTAAACCTTACATCTTTCTTTCAGTTTTACCAGGGTTAATGATGCTGATTTTGTTTTCTCATTTAAAAAAAATAAATCTCCAGTTTATTAAAACTTTAATGCTACCTTTTCTTATTTCGGTATTTGCCGTATTCACCTACATTATGGCTAATTCATTGAAGCAGCAAATGGGGCGTTATGCTTTGGAAAATATTACCTCAACCATGCAGCAATTTCAGGAATGGCATTTTCAAGAAAAAGAATTGTATGGTGCTTCGGTGTATTCATTAGGTGATTTAGATTATAGCACTTGGGGAATTTTGAAGAAATTTCCTTTAGCGGTAAATGTAACTTATTTCCGACCTTATATTTGGGAATCGAGAAAGCCAATTATTTTATTATCGGCTATTGAATCGTTATGGTTTTTGCTGTTAACCCTACGTACATTTTATCGGGTTGGTGTAGGTAATTTTTTTAAAATTATTGGTCAGGAACCAGTGTTGATTTTCACATTTCTATTCTCCATGATTTTTGCTTTTGCCGTAGGCTTATCGAGTTATAATTTTGGTGCATTGGCACGTTATAAAATTCCGTGTATGCCATTTTATCTGGCAACAATTTATATCATTGATTACATCGGTTATGATAAATTAAACCAAATAAAATTGGCTAAGAAAGAAGCATTAAAAGCAGCAAAAAAAATAAAACCAGCTAAGGATATTTAAACAGGAATTATTTTTACCGAATCGCCTTCTTTCAAATTAAAAATGCGGCTGATGTTGTAATTTCTAATCGCAATTTCCAAATAATTAAATTGGTTGAAATAAGCCACAGGCTCATGGGTATCAACATCGTAAACGTGTGAATGAATAGCGGTTAAAGGTTCTTTATAGCCATAATGAATTTCAATTTTTTTATCGCCAATCATTTCTATTAAATCATTTCGATGAATATTGGTAATCAAATTACCGAAGCTATCAATTAGCCAAATAGTGCCTTTTATACCGCTAGCATCTTTTTTTATTTTATCTCTAAAATTCAACTGTTCAATTTGATAAACTTCGCCAAGTTGATTGAATTCATGAGCATCAAAAAATAATCTTATTGCCTCAGCAATGTTTGCATTAAACTGATTGTTTTTGTGCAACGTATTCGCCTTTCGATATTCAGTATTTTTATTTTGAAACAATAAATTGAAAATACCATTGTTGGGCGAAAGAAAATAATGCTCATTGCATTTTGCAAAAATCAGCTCCGAATTTTTATGGTGATGAGAGTTTACCAAAATCACATGCAAACTTGCTGCTGGAAAATGTGGATAAAGATTTTCAATTAAGTAGGCTGCATGACTAATTTGCAGTGCTTTTATATCGTGGCTGATGTCATTGAAAGCTATGTTGGGCAAATGCTTGGCAATATGCAGCTTTAATAAAGTTACACTGCCATCGGTCAAACCAAAGTCGGTAGTAAATGTGATTAACTGTGTTTGCAAAACAAATAAATATGGCTTTATATTTACGCCGCAAAGTAAAAATGTTCTTTCCACAATTATTCTAAAAACATAAAATCATTTTACACCTTGAACGAAACCACTATCCACTTAGAAGGAATTAATCCAGTTGATTTTTTCGGCATCAACAATTCTAAATTAGAAATTTTAAAACGCAATTTTCCAGAAGTTAAAATTAATGCCCGTGGCTCTGCCATTAAATTATTGGGCAATCAAAAAGATAGAGAATTGCTCGAAGAAAAAATTTATCAAATCATTTCTATGATTGAAAAATATGGCAAAGTAAGCGAACGAACAGTTGAAAGCTTGGTAAACACCGAAGAAGCCAACGAAATTTCAATGCCCGAAATGACCGAAGATGTGATTGTGTATGGTGCTAACGGACATGTTGTAAAAAGCCGAACTGAAAATCAAAAACGATTAGTGGCTGCTGCTGATAAAAATGATGTGGTGTTTGCCATCGGACCAGCAGGAACAGGAAAAACCTATACAGCAGTGGCTTTGGCGGTGAGAGCATTAAAAAATAAATGGGTAAAAAAAATTGTACTCACTCGTCCGGCTGTTGAGGCTGGTGAAAATCTAGGTTTTTTACCCGGTGATTTAAAAGAAAAAATCGACCCTTATTTGCGTCCGCTTTATGATGCTTTAGATGATATGATTCCTGCTGATAAGTTGCAATATTACATGACTAATCGTGTGATTGAAATTGCACCATTGGCATTTATGAGAGGTAGAACTTTAGATAATGCTTTTATCATTTTAGATGAAGCACAAAATACTACCGATTTGCAATTGAAAATGTTGCTTACTCGAATTGGACCAAATGCTAAAGCAATTATCACGGGTGATATGACACAAGTAGATTTGCCCAAACATCAGCGCAGTGGGCTTTACAAAGCATTAGATATACTTAAAGAAATTGAAGGTATTGGCATCATTCGCTTAAATGAAAGTGATGTAGTTCGGCATCGTTTGGTAAAACACATCATCAAAGCTTACGATGCAGATGATGAGAAATAGTTGGTGTGTTTCAGCTTCCCAATCAATTTTTGCGAAAAGAAAAATGATTACTTCCACTTGTGCCATCGATGCTTTCAACTTAGCCTTGGTTCACACCATATCGAATTGCTGATTCCAATATAGCTATGTTGATGTCTCTTAGCGTTTTGAACTTAATGTAATAGCCACTTACACTTGCTTTGCCAATTTGGGTGCCATAAGTTTGGGCTAAGTAATTCTTGTCATTGATGCCCATGATGTAAACAGATATGCCTATGGTGTTGGCACTCAACCCTATTTGATAAAATTCTTTATTTTTTCCATCAGCATATTTTATCGTATAAAACCCATAACCAATATTCGGATTTGAAACAATTTTGCCATCGCTGTTTTTACCATCCAAAAACCATAATTTGCCTGTTGGTATTATATGTAAGATGAGTTGGTGCAGGGCTTGCATATCGCTGCGCTTGGGTTCAGGTTGACTAGTAATATAGTTTTTGATTTGTTCTTGTATGTTCATTGCAAATACAAAATTAAGGATTTTCTACTCGTTTTTTTTTGCCGTGTTCTCGAACTCCAGAATGTTTCGCTGGTTATGTTGTATTGGGTTTGATAAAGTGAATAGTTTATACCAGCAATTTAGGATGTTCTTTTAAAAAAAATAATTAATTATCCATCAATGACTTAAATTTGCGGAAATAATGGTGAGATATTTTACCATTCAACTCAAAATATTTTTTGATTAATGCTGAAAACAAATTGCTATCTGTTGTTCGATTTAAATTTTGCCTAACTTCTTCATGCCTAACTTTTTTCATCAATCTTTCAAATTATTTCTACTCATTCTGTTTTTTGTTTGGAGTTGCCATTCACCATATTTTATCGCAAAAAAAAATTACGATTTAACGGGTATTAATAATGTGCAAAATGATGATTCTATTGTTGTTAAAATGATTCAACCTTATCATGATTCATTGCAAGGGAAAATGAATCAGGTCATTAGTTTTAGCCGTGTTACATTAAAAAAAGAACAGCCTGAAGGTGCATTAGGAAATTTGGTTTGCGACCTGATAATGCAGCATTATTCAGTATTACATCCTGATTTGTGTGTTGTGAATAATGGTGGATTGCGGATTCCTCAAATTTCAGCAGGCGACATTACAATGGGTAAAATTTATGAGTTGATGCCTTTTGATAATGGCATGATGTTGTTGTATGTAAATGGAAAACAACTCCAACAATTATTTGAAAAAATTGCTTCAAAAAATGGTTGGCCTGTGAGCGGCGGAGTGAGTTTGCAAATTCAAAAAAATAAATTAATTTCAGCTTATTTGCAAGGCGAAGAAATTAATGAAACTAAAACTTACAAATTAATTGTGTCAGATTATTTAGCCAATGGTGGGGATGATTGTATCATGCTGAAAGGTGCACCACACGAAGATTTGAAGGAATTATTTCGTGATGTTTTGATTCATGAATTGAAACAAAAACAACTTAAAAATGAAAAAATTGCTGCCACAATTGAAGGCAGAATTGTAGAAATAAAATAGAACTATTAAAACACTTACTTGTTTGATTTCAAAACTAAACAAATGATTATAAACGAATTATTAGATAAGGCTTTACGAATGGAATTTTTATCGGCTGAAGAAGGTGTTTTTCTTTTTAAAAACGCTCCAACTGCTGAATTAATGTTGGTAGGTAATGAATTACGCAAGCGTCAAAAGCCTGATGGTAAAGTAACTTGGCAGATTGATAGAAATGTGAACACAACAAATGTATGTGTAGCGAATTGCAAATTTTGTAATTTTTTTCGTGTGCCTGGTCATCCAGAAAGTTATATTACGGATATTGAAACTTACAAAAGAAAAATTGAGGAAACCTTTGCCTATGGCGGCGACCAGCTGCTTTTGCAAGGTGGTCATCATCCTGAATTGGGCATTGAATTTTATGCCAATTTATTTAAAGAGCTGAAACAATTGTATCCCAATTTAAAATTGCATACACTCGGACCGCCTGAAATAGTGCATATTTCAACGGTTTCAAAATTATCGTTCAAAGAAACTTTAACTATTTTGAAAGAAGCAGGCATGGATTCATTGCCTGGTGCAGGAGCTGAAATATTGAATGATAGAGTTCGTAGAATTGTTTCCAACGGAAAATGTTCGGCGCAAGAATGGTTAGATGTGATGCACGAAGCACATAAATTGAACATCACAACATCAGCTACCATGATGTTTGGGCATGTTGAAACTTTAGAAGAACGATTTGAACATTTAGTAAAACTTCGTGCAGTGCAAAGTCGTAAACCTGCATCAGCAAAAGGTTTCTTAGCTTTCATTCCTTGGACATTTCAAGATGTAGATACTTTATTGGCTGAAATAAAAGGAGTTCACAACAAATCAACCGCCGATGAATATATCCGTATGATTGCCTTGTGCCGAATGATGTTGCCTAATATCATCAACATTCAAGCATCGTGGTTAACTGTGGGCAAACAAGTGGCGCAATTGGCTTTGCATGCTGGTGCCAACGATTTTGGAAGCATTATGTTGGAAGAAAATGTAGTGAGTGCTGCAGGTGCGCCACATCGTTTCACTTACAAAACAATTCAAGAATCCATACGTGAAGCAGGTTTCGAGCCACAATTACGTAATCAACAATATGAGTATCGCGAAATACCAGCTGCTATTCAAGAGCAGGTGATTAATTATTAAACTATTTTTTTAGCATGATAGTAGTAACAGGCGCAGCAGGATTTATTGGCAGTTGTTTGGTGAAAACGCTGAATGATGAAGGTTTTCAAGATTTAGTATTGGTAGATGATTTTTCAAATGAAGAGAAGAATAAAAACTTAACCAACAAAAATTTTGAAAGAAAAATTCATCGCAATGATTTTATAAATTGGTTGCAAACAACGCAAGAAGAAATAAATTTTGTGTTGCACATTGGCGCAAAAACCGATACCACTTTGTTTGATGTAAAAGTGTTTGACGAATTGAACTTGAATTATACCAAATCAATTTGGAAAATTTGTAGCGAAAAAAAAATACCGATGATTTATGCTTCATCGGCTGCAACATACGGCAATGGTGAGTTTGGCTATGATGATGACGAATCAAAAATCAATCAATTGCAACCGTTGAATCCTTATGGGCAATCGAAACAAGATTTTGATGTGTGGGCTTTAGAGCAAAAAAATGCACCACCATTTTGGGCTGGCTTAAAGTTTTTCAATGTTTATGGACCCAACGAATTTCACAAAGGGCGCATGGCAAGTGTGATTTTTCATTCGTTTTATCAAATCAAAAAAGAAGGTTTTGTGAAATTGTTTAAATCGCACAAACCTGAATACAAAGATGGAGAGCAGCTTCGCGACTTTATTTATGTAAAAGATGTGTGCAGCGTAATTTTATTTTTGATGAATAAAACGGCGAAAAATGGCATCTATAATTTAGGCACTGGCAAAGCCCGAACTTTTAACGATTTGGAAAATGCTTTGTTTGCGGCGTTGAATTTGAAAAGCAAAATTGAATATGTAGATACGCCGATTGACATCCGTGATAAGTATCAATATTTTACCGAAGCCAATATGCAAAAGTTGATGGCACAAGGCTACAATCAGCCATTCATGAGCATTGAGGAAGGTGTGAAAGATTACGTACAACATTATTTAAACGAAGAAAAATATTTTTAGGTAAGTAGATTTTATGGTATTGCATTTTGCGATACCTATTCTGTTGTTTTCGCTTTTATTTTATTTCACAAACTAAAGATTATGTTTGCAGAAACAAAAAAGCACAAATGAAAAAATCCGAAAAGAAAAATAAAGAAGACTTTGAAAATTGGTTGCCAAAAGGTTCATCGGCAGATTATATTTCACACCTTAATTCAATTGCTGGGCTTCCTCATGGTATAAGTTTATTTCAAAAGAAGCTGAAAGCAGATGAAATAGGAGTAATAAAAAAAGAAATTGAAAACACCAATAAAAATAAAGCCCAAAAACAAAAATACAACAGTGCATTAAATGCTCTAATTGGATTTTACTATGAAAGTTCATTTCATAAAATCAATTCAAAAAATGACCCATTAATTGAAACTTGGAAAAGATTCATGAAGTCAAACGACGAATTAAGGGAGCATAAGTTATCTGTAAGTATTCCTGGCGATTTTGCAGAAATACTATCATGCAATTATCTAAAAAAAGCAATTAAAAACAATAAATCAAATAAGGGCTTTGATGCTTTTATAATTAGAGGAAATAAAATAGAAACCTATCAAATAAAATCTGTTTCAAAAAAC
>CAIODY010000028.1 GCA_903857255.1 uncultured bacterium | reverse complement strand
GTTGCTGCTGATTTAAGTGTTTCGTATAAAGACACCGCAAAAAAAGTGGTGATGACTTTTCAAATTGTGAATGTGGGAGCACAGTTAAAACCATTTTATCCAAGGCAATATTTTGAAGACCCAGCGCTGGATAATATTCCAACTGATGTTCGCTTTAGCGTTTCAAAACGATTACCCCACTTGCCTTTGGCGTTTCATATCACAGCACATCATTTGCAACAATTTGATATTCGCTACAATAATCCGGCAGATAATGTAGCTACTAATTTGTTTGGGCAGGATACCGTTTCAACCGTTGGTAAAAAATATATTGGCGATAAAATTTTCCGACATTTTATTATTGGTGGCGAATTGTATTTAGGCAAACATCTCACCGTGCAATTAGGCTATAATAATTTGCGCCGACAAGAATTAAAAACCACTGCACGAAATGGTATGATTGGCTTCAGTTGTGGCTTTCATCTCACTACCAAACGATTTGAATTCGGATACAGCCATGCTTGGTACTATTTGCCAAGTGCCACTAATTCACTTTCGTTGAGTTTTTTGATTTGATTTTTTCATCTTTTTAAAAGCATTAACTTCGCCGAAAATAAATTTTTCAAATGCCCACCATTATTGCTCCTTCGTTGCTTTCTGCCAATTTTTTAAATTTAGAAAAAGATATTGAAATGCTGAATCGAAGTGAAGCAGAATGGTTACATTTTGATGTGATGGATGGTGTGTTTGTGCCTAATATCAGTTTCGGTTTTCCTGTTTTGAAAGCGGTTAGAAAAGCTACTAAGAAATATATTGATGTGCATTTAATGATTCATCAATACGACAATTTTATTGAAGAATTTAAAGCTGCTGGTGCTGATGGATTAACAGTTCATTTTGAAAACAGTATTCATTTGCATCGCACGATTCAAGCGATAAAAAAAGCAGGCATGAAAGCTGGGGTGGCATTGAATCCACATACGCCAATAAATGTGTTGAGCGAAATAATTAATGAAGTTGATTTAGTTTTAATCATGAGTGTAAACCCAGGTTTTGGCGGACAAAAATTCATTGAAAATACTTGCTCGAAAATTGCAGCATGCAAGCAATTAATCGAACAAAAAAAATCTTCTGCATTGATTGAAGTTGATGGCGGTGTTGATTTAACCAACTGCAAAAAAATAATTTCGGCAGGCGCAAATGTACTAGTGGCAGGCAATGCAGTATTTGCTTCGACAAACCCAATGCAAACTATTGAGGAATTGAAAAAATAATAACTTTTGATATTTTAGCAAAACCGTTTGGAAAAATATTTCGTAAATGATTTCAGTAATAGGTAATTCACGGGTTGCTTTCTAATAAATTAATTTGACTTTTGCCGTGACAAAAGTTTACAAAAAATATTTTATCATGAAAAGAGTAATTGTATTAACAGTTTTATCAGCACTGTCGTTTGCAACATTTGCACAAGAAAAAATGGCGAATGAAAAAATGGAAAAGAAAGAAATGAAAATGAAAGAACATGTTTGCACCAAAGCTTGCGCTAATGGAAAACATGTTTATGCACATGGCGAAAAAGGGCATGTATGTACAGATGCTTGTAAAAAGATGAAAATGTAATTGGTTTATTTGAATGTGTTATTAATTGAAAAAAGACCGAAGCCTAATGTGGTTCGGTCTTTTTTTTATCTGTCAATTTTAGTATCAAGCGTTGCTGTTAATAAATTAGCTATTTGACTTTTGCATCAAATAACAACATTTGGAAAGGCTTATTGAATGAAAAACAAAAACGCACCTTTCAAAATAAATTGAAAAGTGCGCTTGCATTAATCTTCAAAACCTTGAATTATAATCCAAATGAAAAATAATATTTTCCGGGATAGCCAGGCACAATACCTTCGAGCATCACATTGCCTTTGGCATTGTTCATCACCTCTTTTAAATCATCCACACTATTAATGTTTTTCTTGTTGGCTTTGGTAACAATAAATCCTTCGGGAATATCGGTTTGTGCAAACTTTCCGTTTCTATCAATACCACTAATTTTCACCCCATTATTAATTTGATATTTTACTTTTTCACTCGAACTTAATTCACTGAAAGAAGCACCCAGCGAATTGAATTTTTGTTCATCCATATCAGATTTGCTCAACAAGTTGGTGTTTCCTTCTTTGTTTTTTAATTTGGCATCCACACTCATTATTTTTCCTTTGCGTAAGTATTCAATTTTCAAATTATCACCAGGGCGTTTGCCGCCTACTTTTTCTAATAATTCGGGTACAGAACCAATATTTATTTCATCAATTTTAGTAATCACATCACCTTTTTGCAAACCTGCTTCTGCTGCCGAACTATTATCCATCACACGTTCTACATAAACGCCTTTCAAGTTTTTTACGCCTGCTGATGAAGCTAATTCATCCGTCATCTCTTGCGGATTGATGCCTAAAAATGCACGTTGTACTACACCAAAATGTGTTAAATCATCAATCACTTTTTTCACAATATTCACAGGTATTGCAAATGAATAACCAGCATACGAGCCAGTTGGTGTAGCAATGGCTGAATTAATTCCAATCAATTCACCACTGGTTGAAACCAAAGCTCCGCCGCTGTTTCCAGGGTTTACTGCGGCATCAGTTTGAATAAAAGATTCAATGGCTGAATTGTTTTTGTCTTTAATAATGTTGATATTTCTGCCTTTTGCACTCACAATACCAGCAGTAACCGTTGATTCTAAATTAAACGGATTGCCTACTGCCAAAACCCATTGACCAACTTTCACTGAATCGGAATTACCGAAATAAATAAACGGCAAATCTTTTTCATCCACTTTCAACAAAGCCAAATCAGTAGAAGGGTCAGTACCAATTACTTTGGCTGTAATGGTGCGTTTATCATTCATCACCACATCCACTTTATCAGCATTATCAATCACGTGATTATTGGTAACAATGTAACCATCTTCCGAAATAATAACGCCCGAACCGCTGGCCTGTTGCGGCATCATTTGATACGGCGAACCACCAAAAAAATCATCACCAAATAAATTACCAAACGGATTGATTCGCATCACCGTGTTTTGTTGCGGCTGAATAGTTGTTTTGATGTGAACCACTGCTGGCGTAACTTCGGCGGCAGCGGCAGTAAAATCAACACATGGTGAAGAACGCATCGAGTTAAACGAAGCATAATTAGTGGGCGTGTTGGGCGTCATCCACTTTGAATTTTTTGACTGAATAAAATAAGAAAATACTCCTACCGTTAATAACGAAGTAGTTACTGCAATTAAAGCAGTGCTTACATAAAATTTCAATTGGCTGTTTTTCATAACTGTTTGTTTTTGATGTTTAATTTTGTTTAATTAAAAAAGCGTAATTGTTATTTTTTCATGCAACAAAATTATTTCAGGAATTATCTTATTTACGAGCAGCAATGTTAAAAGTATCTAAAACATGATGTATTTTTGTTAAAATTTTTTGAAGCAGACTATGAAAGTAGAATTCTATAAATATCAAGGCACAGGAAACGACTTTATTATCATAGATGATAGGGGAGAAAAATTTCCTTTTGAAAACGCATCACTCATCAATTCGTTGTGCGAACAAAAATTTGGCATCGGTGCCGATGGTTTAATTCTGCTTCGAAAGAGTGCAACACACGATTTTAAAATGCTGTATGCTAACAGCGATGGCAAGCCCAGCACCATGTGTGGCAATGGCGGGCGTTGTATTGTTGCATTTGCAAAACAATTAGGATTGATTGAAGAACAAACATCTTTTGAAGCAACTGATGGCATACATCAAGCTATCATCAAAAATAATTTTGTAGAGTTGAAAATGAATGATGTAGAAGAAGTAAACCAGTTGAATAATAATGTGTTTGAAGCAAATACGGGTTCGCCGCATTTGGTTTGGTTTGTGGTAAGCACCGATGAATATGATGTGGTGGATACAGGCAGAAGTATTCAAACCATGCCCGAATATCCGAAAGGAATTAATGTGAATTTTGTTGAAATGCTGGAAGATACATCAGCAGCCGAAACTAATTTTCTGCAATTAAATATTCGCACTTACGAACGTGGTGTTGAAAATGAAACCCTTTCCTGTGGCACTGGTGCAACCGCTTCAGCCATTTGCGCATTAAGCAAACGAAAAAAAATAGAAGGCAATTATGCGGTTACTTTATTTACACTCGGCGGCGAATTGGTGGTGAAATGCAATATGTTATCCTATTCCTCGTTCAGTAATATCTGGCTTTGTGGTCCGGCAGAAAAAGTATTTAAAGGAGAGTTTGATATTTAATTTTTATAACCATTCATGAAGAAAGTTTTTTTAGCAGTTTTATTTTTTGTTTCCATCAATCAAATTTCGTTTGCTCAATATCAACGTGGTGGTAACATCAGCAATGGCTCAGGCAAAAGCAAAAAACATAATTCAAACCCATTTTCAAATTATCAACGCATTTATCCTGATTCAGCAAGAGCAGCTGTATGCTTTAGTTTACAAGGTTCGTATCAACTGCCTTATGGTAATTTGTTTAATCGCTTTGGTAATTCAAAAGCGGTTGGAATGGCTATTTATTACAAATCGAAATCAAATTTTTGTATTGGTATAATGGGCGATTATTTTTTTGGTAGCAAAGTGAAAGAACCAAATTTATTCAAAAACATTTCTACTACTGACACTAATATTATTATGGAAACTGGCGGTTATGCCGAAATTCGTTTGTACGAACGAGGTTATTATATTGGTCCAACATTCGGCTATATTTCTAATAAATTATTATCGAGTAATAAAAATACGGGCTTGAGTTTTTGGTTGACTTGCGGCTACATGGAAGATAAAATAAAAATTTTGGGAGATAATGTTTTACAATTAACTGATGCTTATAAAACGGGCTACGATAGGCTAACAGCAGGTTTTTTTATTCAAGAAGGGATTTTTTATAACCACATGTCGTTGAGTCATTTGGTGAATTACAGAATTGGTGTTGAGTTTTTGCAAGGCTTCACCAAAGGATTGCGGACAGTTAATTTCGATACAGGCGAATCGGGCAAACAAACTCGTTTTGATGGTTTGATGGCTATTAAAGTAGGTTGGTTTTTGCCTGTAAATATTCACGACAAAAAAGAAGATTATACTTTTTAACACATCGCAGAATATTAAGTGTGAAATAATTTTGAAAATCAAAAAGCTTTTGATACTTTTGCGCTCCCAAAAAAGAAACAAATGGACTTAATTAAATTCGTCAACGAACAATTAGTAGAAGCAAAAAAATATGCTGACTTCAATGCAGGTGATAATATTACTGTAACTTATAAAATAGTAGAAGGTGATAAATCACGTTTGCAATCATTTAAAGGAGATGTGATTCAGCGCAGAGGTTCGGGCGCAACGCAAACCTTCACGGTTCGTAAAATATCTGATGGTGTTGGTGTTGAGCGTATTTTCCCTTATCATTCACCAGTTATCGAAACTATTACTGTGAATAAAAAAGGTAAAGTTCGCCGTGCTCGTATTTTTTACCAACGCCGTTTACGTGGTAAAGCAGCTCGTATTATGGAAGCATAATCCTTTCAGAACAATATTGAAAAAAGCATTGGTAAGTAATTATCAATGCTTTTTTATTTTAGAATAATTAATAGCAATTGGAGTGCTAATGGTAAGAAATTGGTGGTATTTATTAATCTATTCC
>CAIODY010000027.1 GCA_903857255.1 uncultured bacterium | reverse complement strand
GTCGCTGACCGATATTTCCTAAACCAATTATTCCAAAATTCAGTTTCTCTTTTTTCATTTTTTCAATTGCTTCATGCAACGTTGCAAAGCGTTTTGCCACGTTGGGATGTCTGTTTTAAAATCATTTTCAAATGAGGAAGTATCTAACACACTATAAGCTGGTCGCTTGGCTGGTGTCGGAAATTCGTTTGTTGCAATGGCATTTACTTGTCCCTGAAAGCCTTGCTGACGAGCAATTTCAGAAGCAAAGCCATGCCAATTAGTTTCGCCACTGTTGGCAAAATGGTAAATTTTCAATTCTTTCTTTTTAAAAAAATCAGCGGATGATAAAGAAATTTGTTGCAGCATTTTCAATAAGGCATCAGCTAAATCAAAAGCATAAGTTGGTCTGCCGATTTGGTCGGCAACCACTTTCAATTCAGGTCGTTCGTTCATCAGGCGCAACATGGTTTTTACAAAGTTGTTGCCAAATTCGCTGAACACCCATGAGGTGCGAACTACAATTGCTTTTAAATTCTTCTTCAAACAATCATCTTTCAAAATTTCTTCGCCTCTCCATTTTGAAATGCCATACACACCAATAGGTCGTGTTTTTTCATGGGGCAAATATGGTGTGGTGTTAGTTCCATCAAATACATAATCGGTTGAAATATGCACCAATAAAGCGTTGTGCGTTGTGCAGGCTTGTGCTAAATATGCTACTGCTTTTTCATTAACAGCAAAAGTTTGTTCGGTTTCGGTTTCGGCTTTATCTACAGCGGTATAGGCTGCCGCATTGATAACAGCATTTATTTTTTGCAGTTTGAAGCAAAGATGAATGGCGTTTTCATCAGTAATATCCAAATCGTGATGACCGCAAAAAATAAATTTCCATTGTGGATAATTGGCTGAAACTGCCTTCAACTCTTTTCCTAACTGACCATTAGCACCCGTAACTAAAATCGTAAATTTTTCGTGCATAATTTTGCAAAGCTAACGAAACTCAATAAATTTTATTTTAAAATTGAAGACGATGGATGCCGAAGATATCAATATGTTTTAAGCCGTTTTGGATGTCTTACTTCAGTTATGAGTGAATAAGCACCAACAATGGCGAAGGTTTTGTACGCTTATTCGAAGGCTTCGTTCAATTATACGAATAGTTCTTTCGCTTTTTCGGCAGTTGCCTTGCCCACTTCGGCAGTTGCTTTGGCAATTGCCGCTGTTGCGTTGACTTTTTCCGCAATTGACTTGGCAATTACCGCTGCTGCCTTGGCATGAGCCGAAATTACCGTTATCCAACCAAAAATGATACAATAGTCAACAGAGGATTGAATAGTTTTAGTTGAAGCCATGCAATAGTCAACAAGGAATTGTGTCCAGAATGTTTTCCGAATGCAATAGTCAACAAGGAATCGTGTCCAGAATGTTTTACGGATGCAATAGTCATCAGAGAACCGAGCCCGGAATGTATTCCGAATGTAATAGTCAACAGAGGATCATGTCCGGAATGTATTCCGGATGCAATAGTTAAATAGGAATTGGACTGCTTCAACTAAGGAAAATGATTAGCTTTGTAAAGTCAACACCATGAAACGATATTTAATAATTTTCTTTTCTGTTTTTTATTTCTTTCCTGTTTCAGCTCAAAATTTGTTACGCATTTGGCAAAATCAACGCAATTATGTGCAGGACGCTTTAACCCAATCAACAATAAGTGCCTGGTATAGTAATGCTGCCAATAGCAATATCGGCAAATTTTATCAGGTGCAGCAATTGATGGATAATGGCAGCTATGAGGCTGCACAAACCTTAAACCAGAGTATCAATGCTACCTTACAACCCGAAATCAATCAGCAACAATATAACGCTATCATTCTTAACCGGTTTATCAGAACATTAAATCATTAATCTTAAAAAAATGAAACAAATACTTTTTTTATCTATGTTACTGAATGGTCTTTTTTTATCAAAAAGCAATGCACAGTATAATAGCAACTATAATAAAGTTGGCAGGCACGTTGGGTTAGATTTTAGTAGTGGTAATCCAATTGTAAATATGAATGATAATTGTACCTCAATTGAGACTCATACCAGTACTTCTATTTGTAATAGCCGCAATGAAATAATTTTCTACAGCAATGCTTGCCGGGTATATAATCGCCTTGACCAGGTGATGCCCAATGGCAGCAATTTTAATCATGGTACCCTATCTGATAATTATATCAATACGGATTTTTATCCGCCATGGAAAGCGGCAACCATTATTCCTTTTCCGAATGATACCAACAAGTTTTACATGTTTTATGAAAACATGGAATGGAATGTCGATGGATTATATGTACCTGAGAAATTGTATTATTTGGTGGTGGATAAATCGTTGAACGGGGGCTTGGGCGATGTAACGTTAAAAGACCAAGTGGTATTAAGCGGAGATACATTGACTGATGGCGAGGTGTTGGCAGTGAAGCATGGCAATGGAAAAGATTGGTGGATTGTATGTCGTAAATTTAAAAGTGATAAATACTATAAAATACTGGTGAATAGCAGTGGTGTGCAGTCTCCCCTTATTCAACATATTGGAATATCTTATACATTCGCAAATGCTATTAATGGTGTTTGTAATGAAAATCCAAATGGAGAAAAAATGGTTTTTGTGTACCAAAGTGCTTCCACATCACCGTATTTACCAACACAAATAGATTTGTTCCATTTTGATAGATGTTCTGGATTATTTAGCAATTACACACAATTATTGTTTCCCAATATTACAGATACTGTTTTGTTAGGCATCTGCTGTTTTTCCCCAAGTGGAAAATATCTTTATTCTCATGATGGACATAGTATTTGGCAATTTGATTTAACAGTCTCTAATATAAAAAATAGCGAGATTTATGTTGGAAAATCTGATAGTAATGCACTGTTGCATATGCAAATTGGTCCCGACAATAAAATATATGTTGGTCCTTACGGCAGTGCTAATTACATAGGTGTCATTAATCACCCTGATAGTTTAGGAGCGGCATGTGATTTTCAACCTTACCAAATTTATTGTCACGGCGGTGGAAACTATGCTGATGGCGGTTTACCCAATACCCCCAACTTTGCTTTAGGGGCAGTTGCGCCATGCGGTGTGGGAATAGAAAATATAGTCACAACCAATGAATCTTTAACTGTTTGCCCGAATCCAACGAATTCATCTTTAAAAATTTCAAGCCGGCAAATCATAAAATCAATAACTGTTTTTGACTTGGTTGGTAAAGAAATTTTTAATGAGGTTATCAATAAAAAAATGGAAACCATTGATTTGGAAG
>CAIODY010000026.1 GCA_903857255.1 uncultured bacterium | reverse complement strand
GAGCTCATATCGACGGCGAGGTTTGGCACCTCGATGTCGGTTCGTCACATCCTGGGGCTGGAGAAGGTCCCAAGGGTTCGGCTGTTCGCCGATTAAAGTGGCACGTGAACTGGGTTCAGAACGTCGCAAGACAGTTCGGTCTCTATCTGTTGTGAGCGTTAGAAACTTGAGTGGACATGTCCTTAGTACGAGAGGACCGGGACGTACATACCTCTGGTGTACCTGTTGTGGCGCCAGCCGCAGTGCAGGGTATCTAAGTATGGCATGGATAAGCGCTGAAAGCATCTAAGTGCGAAGCCATCCACGAGATGAGGTTTCTTTTAAGAGCCGTAGTAGATGACTACGTTGATAGGCTATAGGTGTAAAACTGGTAACAGTTGAGCCGAGTAGTACTAATAGCTCGTAGATTTTCATTTTTTGTTTTTTTTCAACGAAAAAAAGCGATTGAATTAGTGATGCTTTTTTTTACTTCAACTTTATTTTTTTTGAGTTCCAATATTTGTCATAACCTTTTTATGGTGACTATACAGTAGGTGTTCACCTCTTCCCATTCCGAACAGAGAAGTTAAGCCCTACATGGCCTATGGTACTTGCGTAACTGCTGGGAGAGTGGGTTGTCACCAAATTTATTATTTAAGCCTCGTTATTTATTTGACGGGGCTTTTTTGTGTCTATACGAGAAGAATCGTTTTTTTTAGATTATTAAAAACAAATTCATAAGTATACGAACTTGTTTTTGAAAATGTAGTTAAATATATTTAATCTATTTTATTTGTTTTTCTGTTGGCAGTAATTTGTATTGGTTCTTGCGAAGCTGAATCACAGGCATTAAGATTAGCTACTTTGTAACTTCTTGTTGAATAATAATTACTTTTTTTGTAAATTTCAGATGAATATCTTCTCCTATTTCTTAAAACTTACCTGTGTTATTTGCCCTGTTTGAATTTTGAAATGTTTAGTTTGGGTGTATTCACTTGCTCGTTTATTGCTGGGGAAATAAACCAAATTATATTCGCCGGGCTGCAAATTTAAATCATAACTGTTGGGAGTAACTAGCCCCCAATCAAACACTTTTTTCCACTTATTCATTTCCATATTATAAATACTGGCTAAGCCACCATCATCAAAAAAAACAGTCAAAGTGCCTGCTGCTGGTAGCATTACATTTTTTGTTTCATCGCCTTTTATCAAAATGCCTCTCATTTCAACTGGTGGTAAACTTAAAATTTCTAAATCATATTCACCAATTAAGTAACGATTCATGGTGCCAAATTCTTGCTCATTCACTATGTCAGTTTTGTTCGCTTGTCTGATAACACAAGGCGGTGGAGTGCTTGCTGCTTGTGGTGTTGGATTGCCCACCAAAGTGAGTTGTAAATTGCCTTGCGGCACATCAGCAGCAATAATATTGTGCCTGCCTGGGTCGAAAGAAATATTATTTTTTACAACCGAAGGCATGGTGTGAATCGTCAAATCATATTTGCCAATGGGGTCTAATTTTAAGGTATCGGCAATGCCTTCTGCATTGAGCGAATGCACAAAAGAATATTTTAGCAAGTGCGAATAACTATCCGCAAAAGTGAGTTCCACATTGGTTTCAGAGGCTTCACCTTTTTGATTGATTAAATTTACCTGCACAGTTGTAGTACTCATAATTTGTGAAACCACCGATTTTAAAATCAATCGAAATCCTTCTTCGGTTTTGGCATCGAAATAAGTACCTACACAACTAAATTTTTTGATGAAAGAATCTTGCAAACCCAAACCAATGATAAATGGTTTCAGCGCAATTCTTTTTTTCTCTAACAACAAAGCGGCAGCGCAAGGGTCGCCATCGCACGTTTCTACACCATCTGTAATTAAAACAATAGCGTTCAAGGTTTCATCGGTTGTGTTAGTTGCATTTGGAAAATCTTGTTCGGCAGCTTTGAAAATACTGTAAGCAATAGGGGTGTAACCCTGCGGATGAATTTGTTTTAGCTTGTAATTGATGGTTTGAGCATTGTTTTTTCCAAACGGAATTTCTAATTTACTGTCTTCGCAATTGTGTGATTTGTTAGGGTATTGATGCCCGAAAACACGAATGCCAAATTCAACATTGGCTTTACTTTTACCCAAGCTATCCGCTAAATTAAACAATAAATTTCGTGCAGTTTCAAATCTAGATTGTTTGCCAATTTTTTCTGTCATGCTGCCCGAAGCATCTAACAGAAAAAGAATTCGGGTACGATGCTGTTGAGCTGTTGCAAAATTAATTTGCAGTAGCAAACAGGCGAATAAGAATATTTTTTTTAAATTTTTGATTGAACAAAATTAATACTTCAATCAAATAAAATGGGAAAATTAAATTGAGCTAAATTAAAAACGTGGGCAGTATATTACTTTACGTGGCGAAGTAGAAGGATTGCCTTCGTGAACTAATGATAATTCAAAACCACCACTATAATTTGATGCGTTGTGCAAACTTGATAAGTTGAAATCGTAGCTAAATCCAACACGAGTTAATTTAGTTTCAAAGCCAACCAAAGCCACAGCAGCATCGCCCAAGCGATAGTAAGTGCCAAAATAAAATGCAGTTGGCTCTTTTGGATTATCATTCACTTGAAAACCGATTGATGAACCTAATGTGAATTCACTGGCACTTGTTTGCGCTAAATAAAGTATAGATGGGCTCAAGTAAATTAAATCGGTGATGCCAATTTTTGCACCTGCATGAAACGTGGTTAAATCGGTTAAAACATTTGCACCAGTTTGCACATTTACTAAAAAAGATTCTTGCGGTCTTGATATATGATGAACAGTTGCGCCACCATAAATGCTGAACATTTCACTGATGTAAGATGACCACATGGCACCCATATTGAAATCGGCATAACCAAATGTGGAAGCGGCATTAAAGGTTTCTGTACTAATATTCGTAAAGCCTTTTGTTAGCGGATTATATTGGTTAGCGAAAACCAATTTATTGATGTTTACGCTCTTTTGCACATATCCTGCTTGTGCACCAACTGATAGGTAATGTTTTGGATGACGAGGGTTGCCAATTTTTTGATGATAAGCCAACGACAAATAAATACTTTGGTTTGATAATTCACCCGTCCCTGATTTATCAGAAAGAATAACGATGCCTGCGCCAAAATAATTTTTCTTTAATTGATTATACAAAAAAGGCAAATCGAACGAAGCACTCATTGTTGTGTATGGTGCAGAAATACTTGCCCATTGATTTCTGTAATTCGCTGCCACTCTATATTTAGATGAAATCAAACCCGTTGCTGCTGGGTTCAAATTTAATGGGGATGAATAAAATTGTGAGAAGTGAATGTCTTGCGCTTTTACGCCAGCGAACACTAATAATGTGGTTAAGCTAAGTAGAATTTTTTTCATACTACGATTGTTTTCAGTTATTGAATATTAGTTTTAAGGTATTTCGGTTTGAGGTTTTCGCAGATAAAATTAAACTGAATTTTTCATATCTGCAATTCTTTTTTACGGTGAAAAAAAGAATTTGTTTCACTCCTATTAATACCTTAGACAACTTTCGAGGCAAAGTTGTTGCAAAATGATTTCATTTTTCTACACAATTTTACGTAAAACAATAGTTAAAAAAACTGAATTATGCTTCAGTGGTGTGTTTGCTGCCAACAGTTTTATGTTGAAACCCTTTTCTCTATCAATAAAAAAAAGGCAGTAGGTTTGAAACTGATTCAAAATTTTAGATTTTATGCGAAAAAAAATAATAGCTGGTAATTGGAAAATGAATAACAATTTGCCAACCAGCATTCATTTGGCTAATGAAATTGTTGCACAATCGGCAGCAATAAATTCGGATGCCGATGTGATTTTATTCCCATCGTATGTTACTTTGAATGAAGTATCGAAAATTATTTCAACGCAAAAAAATATTTTTTTAGGTGCTCAAAATGTGCATCCACAGCCTAATGGCGCATATACTGGTGAAATTTCAATCGAGATGTTGCAATCAGTAAATGTAAAATTTGTGTTAGTTGGTCATTCAGAACGCAGAGAATATTTTCATGAAAATGAAGAATTTTTGAAACAAAAAATTGATGCAGTTTTGAAAAATAATCTTACCCCAATTTTTTGTTGTGGCGAATCATTAACAATCAGGCAGG
>CAIODY010000025.1 GCA_903857255.1 uncultured bacterium | reverse complement strand
TGATTTTTATCGAGCCTTGAATTTTTTGGTTCTTTTTGTTTCAAGACAAAAAAGAACATAAAACAGTTTAAAATTATGGAGGTTCGTGTCCCCACTAACATCAATCATTTATTACGGTAAGTGAGGACACTAACCGAGACATCAGCTACTTTATCATTCTTTTACAAACTTACCCATCAACATTTTACCATTGCTATCAATAGTTTTGATGAAATAAATTCCAGAAGGCAATGTGTGTAAATCAATAGTTAGGAATGATGAATTATTAATAATGAACGGAAAACAATGCTGTCCTACTAAATTGGTAATTTCAACTTCTTCAATTCCTAATTCATAATTCCTAATTCTTAATTCGGTGCTCGCCGGATTAGGATACAATTGCAAAGCTGATGCAGTAATATTATCTACACCAGTTACGGTAACGGTATAACAAAACGAAGTATCGGCACAACCATTAGTAGTTAAAGCCACCGCATAACTGCCCGATACAGTGGGGGTAAAGGTTTGATTGGTTGCACCAGCAATAGCAGCATTGCCATTGTTGCAATCCAACCATTGATAAGTTGTATTGGTAGCTGCGCTTAATGTGCCGCCTGATACATTTACCGATTTGTTAACCGGATTAACAGTGAAGTGCATCGTGATTAATGAATCGCAACCTAAATAATTAGTTAAGTGATGAGTATAAGTGCCCGATGATTTCAGATAAGTGCCATAGAAATTAAAGCTATCATTTTTACATACCGATTGCGAAACAGCAGCATTGGAAGGTTGTAAAATATTTAACTGCAACGAAATGATAGAATCGCAATTAAAATGATTAGTGGTGAGCACCGTATAGTTACCCGATGCCGTATAATAATTACCAAAAAAATTATACCCACTGCAAACAGATTGGGTGATGCTTGATGTAGTTGGCTGATTGCAAACTCTTTCGCTGATTATTAATTTTGTAGTATTCCACAAATCGGCACTGCTGGCATTACCATCAGCATTTACAGCATTTAACACTCCCCAAAATGAAATATAACCTGTGCCTGCTGCTGGTGCTATCCAGCTAAAGGTTTTTACATAAGTTGTTCCATTGCCGCCAGTTCCTGTGGTTGAAAAGGTGGAAGCACTTTGCTCTACCAAATTAACAGCATAACTAGTTGATGCAGCCATATAATGGGTACTGACAGGCAAATTTGCGGTTATCCAAGTCCCCTCATTTACTGGTGAAGCTTGGGATATGGTATCTTGTATGCAGCCCATCTGAAAACCAAATGCTTTTTGGGTGGTAGTACCATTGTTGATGCCTTTGATAGTAACCGTATAAGCCATACCTGGCACATATCGGGTAGTAGCAATCCCTGCTGAATCTAATTCAATGCTTACTGCAATAGTAGCATGGGCTGATGTAGAATGACAACCATTACCGCCTGAATAGCAGCCTGCATTGTTGCTTGTTTCAGCACCTGTGCAATCGAAGCCATGTGTAGCTGCGCCTTTTTTATAGCTGGTTAAAGTAAGATAGGCTATCACTAATAGGGTGGTGAACAAAGCAATGTTCTTCTTCATGGCGATTGTTTTTTTTAAGCCGCAAATGTAACCCACCACTAAAGGCTGCGAAATTATGTTTAGGTTAAGTGAATCTTATGTTATTGCTTATTCAATGGAATAAAAAAAAGCAGAAACATTAGTAAGCCAGCTAAACTAAGCTATGCTGTGCATTGCTAAGGTGGATTTTAAAATTTTTGACTATTGAGGGAATTATTGTTTACCAGCAATGATGCGATAAATCTGTGGGATGATACTTATAAAGGGCAACCTATGAAACCAGATGTTTATTTATGGTATTCAGATGCTACCCATACCAATGGCAAGCAAACTCATGCACAAGGCAATGTTACATTGTTTCGATAAACCAGCAACCAGCAACAAAATTTTTTTTTCAGTTCTTATCTGCCTTTAAAATCAGGCTTACGTTTTTCAACAAAAGCATTCATACCTTCTTTTTGGTCATCACTTGCAAAAAGCAAGTAAAAATTTTTGCGTTCAAAAACCAAACCTTCATCCAATGATGAATTGAAAGCATTGAGTACACTTTCTTTTGCCAAACGCACTGCTATCGGCGATTGTAAGGCAATTTCTTTTGCCAATTTCACGGCTTCATTCAAATATAATTCAACAGGAACAACTCGGTTTACTAATCCATTTTTTAGTGCTTCATCAGCTGAAATAAATTTTCCAGTCAGCACCATTTCCATGGCTAATGCTTTTCCAACTGCTTTAGTTAAACGCTGGGTTCCGCCAGCACCGGGCATTACACCAATTTTGATTTCGGGCTGACCAAATTTTGCAGTTTCGCTTGCTACAATCATATCGCAAGTCATACACAATTCGCAACCACCACCCAATGCAAAACCACTCACCGCAGCAATGATGGGTTTCTTCGTTTTTTTAATACCATCCCAAGTGCTGAATTGGTCAATGTTCAGCATGTCAATCGCTGTTTTTCCAGCCATTTGTTTGATATCAGCACCAGCCGCAAATGCTTTTTCATTGCCTGTGATAATAATACAACGAACAGTATCATCATTGTCTAAAATTTTCAAAGCATCTCTCAATTCGCCCATCAGTTGCAGGTTTAGCGCATTCAATTCTTTTGGGCGATTGAGTTGAATGAGTGCAATGTGTTGTTCGTATTGTGGTG
This sequence comes from uncultured bacterium, assembly GCA_903857255.1. Classification (GTDB taxonomy): domain Bacteria; phylum Bacteroidota; class Bacteroidia; order Chitinophagales; family CAIODY01; genus CAIODY01. The sequence continues at coordinate 41,924 of CAIODY010000025.1, read as the reverse complement.
TAACGATGATAAATTCAGGTGTAAATGACATTTTATAAAAGGATTAAAGTGATGATTCCGTTAATGAAAAATGCAATGATTAAAAAGACAAAATAAGAAAACACGAGCATCAAAAATTTGATAAAAGTTTTACCAAATTTTTGATGATATACTTTTTTCATCGACATAAATAAATAAACAAAAATACCCAGCCACAAAAAAATATTCAGAAAAAAAGCTGGCGGATAAATAAAGTCAATCAAGTGTTGCAATAAAAAATTCAAGAAAACAAAGCAATGAAAATGAATGCTGAAAATGGCATGGTCGACAAAATATACTTTGCGCCGCCAATACAGCAACTTGAGTAACAGTGCAAACATGGGCAGCAAAAAAAACATCATTTTAGGAATGTTCTTAGTGTAGTCATGTGTTATTTCTTCCCTCACAATATCTCTATCCATGTGTGAAAGTTTAAAACTTTGCGCTGTTGAGATTTTTTTAAAAAATGAAAGATTAGCATCGGCATAAATTTTCGCTATTGAATCTTCAATGCGATGTTTAGAATAAATTTTTGAAGAATCGGTTTTAACATTCAAGTTTAATCCTGCTATATTAATATGCATATCCATTTCTGAATTTTCAATCTGCATTTTTTGTTTTCGAGTCACTCTTACTAATGCATCGTTTTCGATGGAATAAGAAACTGTGTCATCATCGCTGCCGCCAAACAACGGATGCTGCGGCAACAAAAAAGTTAAGAAATAAATCAAGCTCACAAAAATGTACATCCTTACCGGATTGAGGTACATCGTACGTTTGCCAGCATTGTATTCATTGGTTAAAAAACCTGGCTTGAAAAATAAAGGCGAAATACTTTTATGAAACCGTGAATCAAAATGAGTAACATCTTCAAAAAAATGAAGAAACAAATGTCCCAATGTTTCTTTGTGGTCAAGATATTTTTGACCACACTTGCTACAAAAGTTTTGTTTAACTTCTGTTCCGCAGTTGCTGCAAATTTTATGTGAATGGTGATGACTCATTGTTGGTTCAAAGAAAATTAATTTCTCGAAATAATTTTAGGAAATAAAGTTTATTCGGCTAAAAAATCATCTAAATTTCTTCTTTCTTTTTTTGTTGGTCGAGCTTGTTTACTTTGTCTTTTTCCAGTGTTGAAGCTAAATGCCGATGATGATATTTTCGCTGCAACCAAATCTTCTTCAGGTGTTAAATCGGCATAATTTTTTATCGCTTCCGAATAAGCAACACGTTGCTGAATAATTCCAGTCACTTCAATTAGCCATTTTCGAGTTTCCGTTTTTATTTCATATTGGTCGTTCAATCGCACTATTCGTGAGGCTTTCAAAGCATCGCCATTCAATTTTACTTTTCCTTTTTCACAGGCATCAGCCGCTTGCGAACGAGTTTTGAAAATTCTTATCGCCCACAAATACTTGTCTAATCTCACTTTTGCATCTTCCATTAGGCAAAATTATTTTTCAGTTACTCGTTTCAATGCGTTGGTTGCATCTTCAAAATTGCTTCGCAAATTCAATGCGTTCTGAAAATCTTTTGCTGCTTCAGTTTTATTTTTTCTCAATTCCCAACATAAACCTCTCATGAAATGGGCATCAGCATTGGTGGGTGCATCAGCCACTGCAATATTAAAATTTGAAAAGGCTTTTTCTAATGAGTCCAAGTGAAAGTAAACACAACCTAAGTTGTAAAATGTTTGTGCCTCTTGAGGATTTAGCACAATCATTTTTTTGTATTGCTTGATGGCTTTTTTAAAATCCTTATTGTTTTGATAATACATCGCCAAAGCATAATTGCCTTCGTATCGCTGGCTATCAATTCTTACTGCATTCAACAAATATTTTTCAGCTAATTTTTTATTTCTGAAACTATTCAACAAACCTAATTGCATATACACATCATAATTGTCGGGTTCAGCATCAGCCGCTTGTTTGAAGCAACTCAAAGCTTTTATAGTGTCGCCTTTTTCTTTATAAACTATACCTTGCAAAAGAAAACATTTTGCATTGTTATTATCAACGCCTAACACCTGATTCGTTTCACCAATCACCGCATCATACTCTTTCAAATACAAATAAGTTTTCGCCAATTTCAAACTCAACTCTCTATCAGTTGGTGCAATTTTTTTTGCTTTTCGCAAATATTGCATGGCTAATGGTACATAATTGGCTTCGATATTAACATCGGCAAACGTAAGATAGTAAGCCACTTTGGTTGAATCTAACTCAATCGCTTTGTGTAAATCAGCAGCCGCTAAAGTGAGTTGATGCATTTGCAAAAAGATAGAACCTCTTGAAAAATACAGGTCAGGATTTTTTCCATTGCTTTTAATCTGCTTAGAAATATTGCCAATCGCAGGATTCATTTTGGTTAATGAATCTAACAACGATTGACGAATGTAATCCGTTTGTTTTTGCTGACACGATGAGCAAGCCGCTAAAATAATAGCTAACAATACAACTACTTTACTGAATCTTTTTTGCATAAAATTTTTCTGATAAAAACGCTGCAAAGCTATTGAATTTATGCTTGCGAATGGAAGGAAATGATTTTCGAAAAACTATCGTGGCATGTTTTTGATTTCAGCTGAATGAAGTTTGTGGCTGGTTGAAGGTTCGCTCATATCAATCATTGGAGGTCGAACTATTCCAATTACTCCTTGAAGTCTATTATGTTTTTTTGGTGATTTTATTTCAATCGATAAATTAGCAATGCCATTTCCAAACAAATCGTTTACTGTAACTGATTTGCGACCAACATTTTTGATTTCTAAAAATGAAATTTCACCCACTAATTTTTTGGGGATTTTGAAATTGAAACCTCCGTCTTCAAATGTGTAAACCGAATTAATTATCGCTTCATTTTTATTTTTTAAAACTACTGCAACATAATCTAAAGGCTTGCTGGTTGCCGAATCTAACACAATTCCCGAAATGGTAATGAAAGAATCTTTTTCGCTGGTTGTTGTTGTGGTGATTTTATAATTCGGATTTTCATTGGCCAATATTTTTCCTTTTTGTGCAAATGTTGTTGTGCTAATGATAGCGGCTGCAAGCGTTGCTACTATTGATTTCCAAGTGATGTGTCTTTTAAAGTTAGAAACATCCACTGCATCACTTATCATCACTTGCGAAGCATCTACTTTACCACAAACTGTTGATGATGAGTTGGAAATTATCTGCAATAATTGTTCGGGATTAAGCTGTGAAAAGTTGTAAATCTTTTTGTTGCAAGTGGCACAAAAGCTATCACCATTGAAGTTTACAGAGCCACTAATTTTTTCAGAACATGGATGAATGATAACCGGTTGCATAAAAAGTTTGTTTCTATAATAGTCGAATAAATCAGCAAAATGGTTGCAATGTTTTGATTCAACTAAAAAAAATCCACAAAAACTACTTCACAATTTCCACCACTTTTGTTGGTGCAAATTGCGAATTTCTGATAGCAATTTGTTGCGCCACAGTTTGTGCTAAATCAACAAAAGCTTGCTGCGTAATTTTTTCTGCATCATTAATTACCGCAGGCAATCCATTATCACCACCTTCGCAAATGCCTTGTACCAAAGGGATTTGACCCAATAACTGAATATTAAATTCATCCGCCAATTTTTGTCCGCCATCTTTTCCGAAGATAAAATATTTATTGTCGGGCAATTCTTTAGGTGTGAAATAAGCCATGTTTTCCACCACACCCAACACAGGCACATTGATTTGTCCGCTGCTAAACATGCTCACCGCTTTTTTTGCATCTGCTAAAGCAATGTCTTGTGGTGTTGTAACCACCACCGCACCTGTAACTGGCACAGTTTGCACCAAGGTTAAATGCACATCACCAGTGCCCGGCGGCATATCAATTATCAAGTAATCTAAATCACCCCAATACACATCTGTTATGAATTGGCGCAACGCACTGCTCACCATTGGACCTCTCCAAACTACGGCTTGTGTTTCATCTACCAAAAAACCAATCGACATACTTTTGATACCAAATTTTTCAATTGGTGCAATCATGTGTTTGCCTGCAACGCTTACCATTGGTGGACGTTGACCTTGCAAACCCAACATCAACGGCATCGAAGGACCATAAATATCAGCATCTAACAAACCAACTTTTGCATTCATTTTTGATAAACCCAAAGCCAAGTTGGTAGCTACTGTTGATTTTCCAACACCACCTTTTCCACTCACTACTACAATAATATTTTTCACCCCTGGCAAAACACTTTCACCATCTTTTCTTTTTGAAGTTACGCTGCTGCTCATCGTAATATTTACTTCTGCTTCTTTGCTCACCATCAGCTTGATAGCGTTCAAACAAGCCCCTTTGATGGCTTCTTTCATTGGACAAGCAGGCGTTGTGAGTTCGACAGTGAAAGCAATTTTATTGCCATCAATTTCCAAATTTTTAATCATGCCAAGCGTTACCAAATCTTTGTGTAAATCTGGGTCATCAACATGGCTTAATGCTTCGAGTATTTGTTCTTTTGTGAAATTCATTTGCTAAATCTATTTTTTTTTCAAAGGTATTTATTTGAGCATAAATACTTGTTGTGAATTGTTAAAAATAAAAAGTTGTTGCAATTAACATTACTGAAAGTTTTTAGTTCATTACTGTTTTTTTAACAATTGTTCATGAAAATAATTTTACAAAAATATTTGCATATTTATTTCTGCTATTTATTTTTGCATTCGAATTGGTTGATGCCTTTTCTGCATACAATACCATTATAACTAAAAACTATTTTTTATGCCGAACAAAAACAAACCTGTTGAAGAAGAATATGAAGACAAATCACTTATTGTAAAATACCCTGTTTTATCGCTGTTGGTTCTTTTAATTGCCGCTATATTTGTTTTAATCATGTTTTTTATTTCAAGTTAATTTTTCCTTCCACTTTTCTGCTTAAAACATTTTAAATGAAGTATTTGTTGTTGATGAAACGGCTCGGAAACTTTTGAAAAGAAAATAGTTTCCATAGTTTTGCGTTTAGTTCATCTACATTTATTTCATGAAAAAATATTTTTTACTCTCATTATTTATTGGTTTTTTTAGTACCGATTTATTTGCTCAAAATTTCACCATAAGTGGTTATATAAAAGATACAGCCAATGGCGAAACCTTTATCAGTGCTGTGGTTCGTGTAGCTGAAATGCCCAACATAGGCGCTTATACCAACAATTATGGTTTTTATTCCGTTACGCTTCCGAAAGGAAATTACTCCCTGCTTTATTCTTATTTAGGTTATCAAACTATTGAAAGAAAAATAGAACTCAATCAAAATTTATCCATCAATGTTGATTTGAAAAAAAATAGTGTAATGAGCAAAACTATTGTCATTACTGATAAACGCAAAGATGAATCGGTAAAAAATACACAAATGGGGCAAATTGAATTAAGCACGGAACAGATAAAATCTATTCCAGCTTTATTTGGTGAAGTAGATGTGATGAAAGCCTTACAACTATTGCCTGGTGTGCAGTCGGTAGGAGAGGGGCAAAGTGGTTTTTATGTTCGTGGTGGTGGACCTGACCAAAATTTAGTGTTGTTAGATGATGCAACAGTTTATAACACAGGGCACTTGTTTGGTTTTTTTTCAGTATTCAATGCTGATGCTATAAAAAACACCACTTTGATTAAAGGCGGAATGCCAGCCAATTATGGTGGCAGATTATCGTCAGTAGTAGATGTAACGATGAAAGAAGGCAACAACAAAGAGTTACACGGCAGTGGTGGCATTGGTTGGGTAGCATCGCGTTTTACTTTAGAAGGACCCATCAGAAAAAACAAAGGCTCATTTATTGTATCGGCTCGCCGAACTTATTTTTATGATTTATTGAAATTAATTGCGCCCAATCAATTAAAAGGCACGAACTATTATTTCTACGATTTGAATTTAAAAGCTAATTACATTTTAGGAAAAAAAGACCGAGTGTATTTGAGTGGTTATTTTGGCAGAGATGTTTTTGCATTTAAAAATAGTTCAGGCACTTTAGGCATCACCATGCCGTGGGGCAATAATACAGGCACTTTGCGTTGGAATCATGAATTTAATGATAAATTATTTTGCAACACTTCAATCATTTATAATGCTTATCAAATTAGCATTGGGTTGAATCAAAACAATTTCAATTTAGGATTATTAAGCAGCATAAAAGATTGGAATGCAAAATCTGATTTTGATTATTTTTTAAATAACAAGCATCAACTAAAATTTGGCTATAATTATATCTATCATATTTTCGACCCCAATGCTGTAACCATTCAAACAACTGGTGTTGATATTCAACCAAGCGAAGAAAACAAACGTCATGCGCAAGAAGGTGCTTTGTATTTGTTAGATGATTGGACAATATCTTCCAAACTGAAAGCCAATGTAGGTTTGCGCTATTCGGCTTATCAGCAAATTGGTCCTTACGATTATGTAAAAACTGACAGTAATTTTCATCCAACAGATACAGTTCATTACAACAAAGGCAAGATTGTAAAAACTTATGCAGGCTTAGGCGGCTTCGAGCCTCGAATAACGTTGCGTTACGAGTTGAATGATGTTTCTTCCATCAAAGCAGCTTACTCACACAACAATCAATATGTACACTTAGTAAGTAGCAATGGAACAACTTTGCCCACTGATATTTGGGTGCCGAGTACGGTTTCGGTGAAGCCGCAAATTAGCGACCAGTATGCGCTTGGCTATTTTAGGAATTTCAAACACAATATGTTTGAAACATCGGTGGAGTTCTATTACAAAGCCATGCAAAACCAGATTGAATATCACGAATTTTATGTACCAAGTGGCGAAAGCAATGTTGAGAAGGATTTTATTTTTGGTAAAGGTGAATCGCATGGGGCTGAAATTTTCATCAACAAAAAAGAAGGAAAACTAACGGGTTGGATTGGCTACACTTTAGCATTCACTAACCGAAAATTTGCTCAATTAAATAATGACAATTGGTATCCAGCCAAATACGATAGGCGGCATGATGTGAGTTTCGTAGCCAGTTATGAATTCAATCAACGATGGAAATTTAGTGCCGTGTGGGTGTATGCTTCGGGCAATCCTATTACAGTGCCAGATGCCTTGTACCAAATCAGCGGAACATTGTATGAGCATTTTACAACAGTAAATGGCTACCGCTTACCAGCTTATCATCGTGGTGATATTTCTGCCACTTATACACCCAAGAAAAAAGATAAACAACGATTTGAAACCAGTTGGACTTTTGCTATTTATAATGTGTACAGCCGCTTTAATCCTTACTTTGTTTATTTAGATACGAATGGCAGCGTAACGAATGGAACAGCTTCTGTGGCTGCAAAAGAGATGTCAATTTTCCCATTTCCATTGCCATCAGTTACTTGGAATTTCAAATTTTAAATCATTGCTTTTATGCAATTACTCATTTCGAGCCATTCTGAAAATTTGTTTTTCGGCAACTCGATTCAGCCTAAATGAAAATTAGCGGATTTAACAGAAAGCTATTATTTTAGTTCGGCGAAATTTTATTGCAGTAATTGAAATAGAAATGAAAGTGATTTTTGAAACCAAAAGATTAATTATTCGAGAATTTGAAATGGCAGATTATCAATTTGTGATAGAATTGCTGAATAGCCCATCATGGCTGCGTTTCATTGGTGATAGAGAAATTTATCAGCAACAAGCTGCCGAACAATACATCGAAAAATTAAGAGCCGCTTACCATGAATTTGGTTACGGATTTTATTTGGTTGAATTAAAATCTAATCAAATTCCAATTGGTATGTGTGGATTAATTAAAAGAGAAAATTTAGCATTACCTGATATTGGTTTTGCATTTCTGCCGCCACACGAAGGCTTTGGATATGGGTTGGAAGCAGCTTCGGCAACTTTAAATTATGCTAAAATGAATTTGCTTTTAGATAAAATTTGCGCCATCACCACTGCTGATAATATTCGCTCCATTCAATTGTTACAAAAAATTGGTTTACATTTTCAAAGAAATATTTTTTTTGAAAACGAAGAGCTAATGCTTTTTGAAAATTAATTTCAGTGTATTCCATTATTGCCATCAAAACTAAACAGTAGATTTTCTTACAAATTTGGTAAGAATAACAATTGTATCACCTTCAATTTTTCCTTCTACTTGTTCCGCATTATCAGGCACTACTTTTATTTTTCTAACAATAGTTCCTTTAGGGGCAATGAAATTAGCGCCTTTCACATTTAAATTTTGTGTCAAAATCACGGTATCACCACTGGCTAACTCAATACCATAAGCATCTTTATGAACCACTTTTGCTGCTGCTATTTCATCTTCTGCATTTGCCCAATTGATAACAGATTCCTCTAACGCAACTGATTCTAAAGCTTCAGCAGCCCAATCTTCTGTTTTTATTTTGCTTAAGATTTTATAAGATAATGCTTGCACAGCTGGTGCTTCGCTCCAAATGCTGCCTGTTAAACATCTCCAATGATTGGTATCCGAATAATTTGATTGTGAAATTTGCGAAAAACAATTGTTGCACAAAGCAACTTCATTATCTGTTGAATCATTTGTTCGGGGTGGAACTGCATACGCCATCAGATTTTCATCTTGTTCGCTGCATAATTCACAACTATTGTTGCTTCTTTCTTTAAGTTGATTAGTTATTGCCATAAGGGTGGCGAAGGTACTATTTAAGGAAATAGTAATGAAATTTACTTGTTCATCGTTTTCAATCTTCCACCACTAAAAAAATATCTTTTGTAATAATTTTCGTTCAAATCGCTTACCATCACACCTTTTGAGCTGGCATGAAAAAATTTATTATTTCCCAAATAAATGCCTACATGCGTAATATATCGTGAACCAATTTTAAAAAAAAGTAAATCACCTTCCATCAATTCATCCTTTTTTATTGGGTCACATTCTTTGAATTGCGAATTGCCATCTCGTGTAATTTGTTGATGATAAACTTGGTCGTATAAAGTTTTTGCCAAACCACTGCAATCAATTCCATTCATCGTTGAACCTCCATATTTATAAGGTGTTCCAGTCCATTGGTCAATAAATTTATACAACTCAATATTGTTTCTGATATAGCTTTTTGGAGTTTTCAAAACTTCTGAATAGTAATCAATCAAATACTTATCATATTCTTTTTCAGTTTTAAAAACAGGCTTTTGTGTACGGTTTGTAACACTATTATTTTTTGTTGGAATTGGTTTGGTATTGTTCGTTTTTGCCGATTCGATATGTTCTTTTGGATGGGCAGTAGTTTGTTGCAAAGGCTTATGCGTAGCGCATCCTACAAAAATTATGGTAACAATAAATAAAGATAGAATTTTAAATTTCACAAAAGCAAAGGTAAGCAGCGAAGCGTTTTATTTCACTTCTTCGTAATCAATATACTCATCTTCGTGGTTAGTTTTTTTTGATGAGTTGGATGTGGTGGTATTTTGTTGTTGTGAATATTTTTGTTGCTGCTGATTCACATCATCCATCATTTGCTTGGCACGTTTGGTAATGGTTGCAGCCGGAATAATTAATTCAAAAATGATTTTATAGGCTAAATAAATTAGCAACAATTCACCAAAAAATCTGAAAATTCCCATGACACTAAATTTCTGTTTTATTCTTTTCCTTTTTCGCCAACAAAGTTATCATCAGGATTTTTAAACAACACATTAAATGTTGTTAGCGAACCGTAAATTCGGGTGATATACTGTTGCATTTCCACTTTTTCTTCATCGCTCAATTTGGTGTGCGCATTTATTTTTTGTTCCAATACTCTTAGCCTATCTCTTAGCATCACAATTTTGTGAAAAAAAGTGGCGATTGGAATATCCTTTGGCTTCATGGTTTTATCGGCAGATTGTAAATACATCATACCGCCAATGTATTTAGGAGCAATGGTTACAACCTCTTGCACATCAGCCCATTTCATCAACAAAGTGCTTAAAATCATTTCTACTGATTCAAACGAAACAGCATCTTTATCAGGTTCGATGGCTTCAATTAATTCTAAGCCTTCAAATGTTTTGCTAATTTCTTTTACACCAATATTAAAGAAGGAAATAGTGAAATAATCCAATGAAATTTTCATCAAGATTCCTTCACCAAATTCTGAATGGCGCAAACGGCTGCCAATGCCAATTGATGTGAGCATGAAAAATTAAATTACGTCTAAAGCCTTTGCAGAAAAAGCACCAGCAAATGGAAGTGTAACCCAAAAAAATTGAGGCGCAATAAATAACAAAGCTACTGTGATGCCTACGAATACGAATGAACCTAACCAGTATTTGCCTCTTGAAGTTGTTTGTTCCGACATAAAAATTGATGGTATTTTTGTTGTGCAAATGTAAGCAATAAAAATTATTACCATCAAAATTTTACTTACCACTTTTTCAACACTGCATTCCTACTATATTTGTGGATTACGATTACATTGTCAACTATTCAAAACATATTAAAGCAGTATTGGGGTTATGATAATTTCCGCGAAGGTCAGCAGGAAATCATCGAATCCGTTTTGCAAGGCAATGATACCTTGGCATTGTTGCCAACTGGTGGTGGGAAATCAGTTTGTTATCAAGTGCCAGCCTTAGCCATGGATGGTGTTTGTGTAGTCATTTCACCATTGATTGCATTGATGAAAGACCAAGTGTTGCAATTGCGAAAAAGAAATATTCCATGCGCTGCAATTTTCAGCGGAATGACGCAACAAGAGATTCAGAATGTAATGGATAATGCTCACAACGGGCGATTGAAATTTATCTACATTTCGCCTGAAAGATTGCAACAGCCTTTGTTTCGTGAGCAATTAACACATTTAGCCATTAGTTTTATTGCGGTGGATGAGGCGCATTGCATTTCGCAATGGGGTTATGATTTTCGTCCGCCTTATTTGCAAATTGCCAACATTCGTGAAATACACAACACTATACCCATCATAGCTCTCACGGCAACTGCAACACCCGAAGTGCAAAAAGATATTTGTGAAAAATTATTGTTTAAAAATGAACAGATTTTTGCCAAAAGTTTTGTGAGACACAATTTAATTTATGTGGCTCGGAAAGATGAATCTAAGCAAAATAAATTGGTTGAAGTTTTAAAAAAAATAAATGGCACTTGTATCGTGTATGCTCGAAATAGGCGACTGACAAAGGTTACAGCCGAATGGTTGAATCAAAACAGAATAAGTGCCGATTTTTACCATGCTGGTTTAACTACTCGTGAAAGAGATAAAAAGCAAGAACGATGGATGAAAAATCAAGTGCAGTGCATGGTTTGCACCAATGCATTTGGGATGGGAATTGATAAACCTGATGTACGATGTGTGGTGCATTTAGATTTGCCTGATAGCCCTGAAGCGTATTTTCAGGAAGCTGGCAGAGGCGGCAGAGATGGCAAAAATGCTTTTGTAGTGTTGATTTGGAATGAGGATGATGTAATTAATTTGCAATCAGCTTTAGACAATAATTTTCCTGCTGTTGATGAAATAAAAAGAGTGTATGAAGCTTTGATGCATTCGTTGCAAATACCTATTGGCAGCGGATTAGAACAGGCATTCGATTTTGATTTGAGTGTTTTTTCTGAAAAATTCAATCTCAATTCTTTCACAGTTTTTCAATCTTTAAAGTTATTACAACAACACAATTTGCTCACTTTAACTGATGGTGTGGTGCTGCCTTCACGAGCCAAAGTAATTGCCAGCAGAGAAGATATTTACCGATTTGAAGTAGAAAATAAAAAGTTAGAACCCGTGTTGAAAATGTTGTTACGTTTTCATTCAGGCATTCGCGATGCGTATGTGCCTTTGCTCGAAAATAAAATGATAAGTGAGTTACGAATCAATGCTTCACAATTGCATGCGTTAATGATGGAATTGAAGAAATTTAATTTGATTGATTATGCGCCGGCGAAAGATAAACCGCAAATTATTTTACACCAAAACAGAATTAAAGTTGAACACCTGGAACTCAATTTGAATTATTTGCAAATGCTCAAAACCAAAGCTGCACAACGAACAGAGGCAATGATTGGCTATGTGAAAAATGAAACCGAATGCCGAAGCAATTATTTACTCCACTATTTTGGCGAAGAAAATATTTTGCCATGTGGCAAATGCGATATTTGTTTAGAGCAAAAAAAGAAAACCTATTCAGTCGACACTTTGATGAAGATTTATGGCACTTTAAAAAACGAATTCAGTATTCGACCTTTCACCATTAGCGATGCACAAAATTTATTAAAAGCCTATTCAGCCAAAACTATTTTATTCAATTTAGAATGGCTGCAAAATGAAGAAAAAATAAAAGTTGAAAATGGTTTTTTGAAAGTAAAATAATATTTCCCATAGCTCTTTATAGTCCTTCACAAATTTACCATTACTCACTTTGCCGTTGATATCAGTGATTTTGAGGAAGTAGATGCCACTCATAAACCACTTACATCAAGTTGCATTTTATGATTAGTTGAGTTAATGATTGGTTGATTAATAACAACATGCCTCAATACATCATACACTGCTATCGTATCCACAATCTTAACAGCTGGCAATTACTTTATCACGCTTACCAAACTGTTAATTGTCCATCTTTTGAACAGTTTGGTGAGGACATTAACCGAAGCAATAAGTAAAAACTGATAAAAGTATTAGCCGTTATTCTCTAATTAATTTCTTCACCATGCCTGTTTCTAAATTCCTGACAAAAAATACACCATCAGCATTGGTTGGAAAAACAATTTCATAACCATTGGCAGTTTTATTGAATTGAACAGTCACCGTTTTACCCAAAATATCAGTTACCTGAAACTTTGTATCCCTATAATAATTTACCCTAATAAAGCAAGCTTTCAAAAAAACTTCATTGCTGATTGTTCGTTTTAAAATTATCTTTGCACCCTAATGAAAAAAACATACTTAATAGGATTGATTTTAATTGCAATTTGCATAGCTGTAATCGTAACACTGGTGGGCGATTTCAGCAGTTATGAAACATTTGCTTCAGCACGAAAAATGCCTGCTACCCAATTTCACATTGTGGGCACTTTAGATACTTTACACAAAACCGAATACAATGCTTTACAAAATGCTAATCAGTTTTGCTTTTATATGAAAGATAAAAACGGTGAAAGTGTAAAAGTGATTTACCCTGATGTAGAACCCAAAGATTTTAAACGCAGCGACCAGATAGTAGTGGTTGGAAAGATGAATGGTGTTGATTTTCAGGCTTCGTCCATGGTGTTAAAATGCCCAAGTAAATACACCGATACCAAAAATGCTCAAAAAGAATTCAGAGCTACTGGCAAGATGCCTTCCTAAAAAAATGCTTGCTGCGAATTTCACAACAAGCAATTTTTTTAACACAAAACAATTACAATCATTCTTAGCAATATTGCTCAAAAGCACCAATCAAATTTTGAGCAATCATTTCGGGGCTTCTGCCTTCGATATGATGACGCTCAATAAAATGAACTAATTGTCCATCTTTAAACAATGCAATAGATGGCGATGATGGTGGATAAGGCAAGGTATAAGTTCGGGCTTGTTTCACCGAATCTACATCAAAACCTGCAAACACAGTAGTGATGTGGTTTGGGCGTTTTGGATGTTGAATAGCCATTTTCACACCTGGTCGGGCAGTGCCTGCCGAACAACCACACACTGAATTGAAAAACAATAAAGTGGTGCCGGGTTGTTTCATCGTTTCATTCACCTTTTCAGGCGTTAATAATTCTTCAAAACCTGCAGCTGTCAGTTCAGCTTTCATAGGGTTTACAATTTCTGCTGGATACATTTTTATTTATTTTTTTGAGTTAGCAAAGTTACGATTTGTAACATCAATTTGAAAACAATAACCACAACAATTAGTTCACAACAATGCTTATTTTCGCTGCATCATGCAGTTACAAACCATTGTTCCATCGCCTTCTTATCCTTTTCAAATCAATCATTCACACCGATTGATTACCATGGGTTCATGTTTTACCGAAAACATTGGCAACAAATTTTCTGAATTAAAATTCAACACTTATGTCAACCCGTTTGGGCAACAATACAATCCTGCATCTATTGCCAATGGCATGAACAGAATTATTCAGCAACAATGGTTTGGCGATGATGATGTGATTTATCAGGATGAATTATTTCACAGTTGGCAACATCATTCTGATTTTTCAAAACCAACCAAAGAGGAGCTGCTAACTAGCATCAATGCTACATTAAAAGAAACTTTTGATTGGTTTAAAAAGGCAGATTATTTGCTATTAACATTTGGCACATCGCATATTTACGAATGGAAAAAAGATGGAAGAATTGTTTCTAACTGTCATAAAATTTCAGGTTCTGAATTTAATCTTCGCTTTCTTTCACCTGATGAAATTTTTGAAAAAATAAACCACAGTTTGGATGCTTTGAAACAAATCAATCCATCCGTTAAAATCTTTTTAACCATAAGCCCAGTGCGCTATTTGGCATTTGGTTTTTTTGAAAATAATTTAAGTAAAGCCAATTTGTTTGTGGCTATTGAAAAATTATTAAAAACTCGTAGTGATTGTTTTTATTTTCCTGCTTATGAAATTGTGATGGACGAATTAAGAGATTATCGTTTTTTTACCGAAGATTTCTTGCACCCAACTCGATTAGCTTCTCAAATTGTTTGGGGAAAATTATGCGATAGTTTGATGGATATGGAAACAAAAAAAAAGAATGATGAAATCACGAAAGTATTAGCAGCGGTGGCACACAAGCCAAGAAATCCAAATTCATTAGCACAAGAAAAATTCAAAAAATCAACCATCGAAAAAATAAAATTGCTGCAATCAAAATTACCCAACACCAATTGGGAAACGGAAATCAAAAAACTTAAAGTAGTAAGTAATCTTGAGTAAATTTATGTTCGACAAGCTCATCATGACGGTCATGGTGAGCTTGTCGAACCACTTTCGAATTACAATTGCAAATCCGAACAATTTGTCTAACCTAGCCCCAACAACCATTTCATGGTATCTATATTATCAGCATAATCACTCAATGATGGTGTTTGTGATTGACCAAATGGAATAAAATCTTTCCCGACAATACATTGCAAATCATCTTGCGAAATGGCTTGTATAGCGGCTTTCAAATTATCTACAACTTCATAATACAAAACAGCAAGTGGAGAATGCAGATTTTTATTTTCGGTTAAAATCAAACAATCATTTGCCAAACATGGCGTTTTATTCATCAACAAAATGGTGAGTTGATAATCAAAATTGTTTTTGTATTTATCGTGATTGGCTAAATAATTAAAATGCTCAAATACTTTCAAAAGCCTTTGTAAATCTACATTTGGCGTGATGAGAATTTTTCCAACATTGCGGCAGCCCATTCCGAAATAAGTAAAAATATCTTTGCCCAAATTCAATAAATCTTCGTCTGATTCTGTTCCATTTAACAAAGCAATCGAGGTTCTGTTTTTGCGAATGATGTGTGGATATTTCCCAAAATAATATTCAAAATATCGAGATGAATTGTTTGAACCCGTTGCTATGTATGCATCGCAGCCTTTTAGCATGTCGGAAAAAGCAACTTGCTTTTTAAATTGTGGTTCTATTTGAAAAAGAATTTCTAACAAATAAGGCAACAAAATATTGTCTTTTGATGATTGCTTTATCAACGCTTTATGATTGCTCATTAATACACATAATAAATCGTGAAAGCCCACCAATGGTAAGTTTCCAGCCATGGTTATGCCAACCGTTTGCGATTGCTGGGTAGTGACTGGTGAATATTTTTGTATCCACTTTTCCAATTTTTCTTTTGCCAAAAATTCATCGCAAATATTTTTCAAAGCCAGCAAAACATTTTCTTCAGTGAACCATTTGTTGAATTGATAAGTTCTTAAAATGGCATCAGAAAAATCGTTTTCTTTTTCAATTCCTAATTCATAATTCCTAATTCTTAATTCAATTTGTTCACTCCACAAACCCAATGTTGAAATTTTATGTTCGATTGTCATCATTTTATTTTGCGTAAAATATTTTTAGTTTAATTTCGCAGCCGTATTTACATTTGCAGCGCAAAGGTATTTCAATCAAATTCTTTTAAATCAAAAATCACAAATAATTATGGCTATTAAAATTACTGACGATTGCATCAACTGTGGTGCTTGCGAACCTGAATGTCCGAATAACGCAATCTACGAAGGTGGCGTAGAATGGGCAATGGCAGATGGAACAACTGTGAAAGGAAGTTTCACACTTCGTGATGGTTCTTCGATTGAAGCAAATGCAAAAAATGCTCCAGTTGCTGATGACCGTTATTACATCACGGCTGAAAAATGTACAGAGTGTCAAGGCTTTCATGACGAGCCGCAATGTGCCGCCGTTTGCCCTGTTGATTGTTGTGTACCTGATGAAATGGTAGTAGAAACACCAGAACAATTGTTAGACAAAAAGAATAGAATGCACATTTAATTGTGTGATAAATTTTATAAGCAAACGTCATGTAGAACAAAGCTTTTTGCAGTTTTACATGACGTTTTTATTTTGAGAAACATCCCACTGATTGTGTAGATTTTTGATGCTATATTTTCTGCGAAAATCAGTGTAATCTGTGGGACAAAAAAAATTAAATGAAAGTTGGAATCTTCTTTGGTGGCTCATCTCGTGAACGTGAAATATCGTTTGCTGGTGGCAGAACTGTTTATGATAATTTGGATAAATCGTTGTTTGAGCCTGTTCCAATTTTTGTAGATTCGCTGAACAACTTGATTCTATTGGATTGGCAGTTTATTTATAAAGGAACAATTCGCGATTTTTATCCAACAACAGATTTTATTCCCGAATCAAAATTTGGTTTTCAAATGTATGTAGAAAGCCTGAATGGTTTATCAGATGCAGATTTGAATAAAATGATTGCTCAAGTTGGGAAGAAAATTTCTTTTGAAGAATTACCTCAACTAATTGATTTTGGCTTTTTGTGTTTGCATGGCAACAATGGTGAAGATGGCTCTGTGCAAGGATTTCTGCAATGGTTAAAAATTCCTTACAGCGGTTCGGGTATTTTACCAAGTGCAATCGGTATGGATAAAGCAGTGCAAAAAAAGTTGATGGTAGCTGGCGGATTTCATTCGCCAAAATTTAGAACTATTACATTAGAAGATTGGTCTGAACAATACGGAAATAAAGAGTTCCATGACTTGATAGATGAATTGGGGTTGCCATTAGTTATAAAACCAGCCAATCAAGGTTCTTCAGTAGGGGCAACAATTTTTAATGAGTATAATTATTTGAAGTGGCGTATTGCTATTCATAAAGCTTTTTTTTCAAAAAAAATAGAATCGGCAGATTGGAAAAATAAGACTAAAGTTGAGAAAGTCGTTTTAATAAAAGAGTTAACCGATATTAAAGAGGGAGTGGGTTTACCATTGACTTTTAACCCTTTCAGTTATAATAATCGTTTAACGATAGAACCCATTACAGTTTACCAACCACAAGAGTTATACACTCAACTTGAAAAACATTTCACTAACAATGATACAGATGCTATTGTGTTAGCAGGATTAGATTCTGAAAAAGAAGTTTTGGTTGAAGCGTTTATCAAAGGCAGAGAATTTAGTTGCATCGTAGTGCAAGATGAAAATGGAAATCCAATTGCATTGCCGCCAACTGAAATTATTAAAGGACAAGATTTATTTGATTATCGCTCGAAATACTTGCCAGGATTGAGTCGTAAGGTTACACCAATATCTGCAAGCGATGAACAAATTCAAGCTATCAGAATTGAATGCGAAAAACTTTTTCAGTTTTTCAATTTCAATGTATATGCTCGTATCGATGGGTTTTTGAGTGATGATGGGAAAATATTTTTAAATGACCCAAATACTACAAGCGGAATGTTGCCAAGTTCATTCTTCTTTCATCAGGCAGCAGAAATTGGTTTAAATCCTTCACAATTTTTAACTTACATTATTGCAACTTCTATCAAACAACGCATCGGGCTTGGCTTTGAAGCCAATAAATTTTCATCGTTGTTAAATTCGTTGAACGAAAAAATTGCTCATCAAAAATCTAAAACCGTTAATAAAATTCGTGTCGCAGTTATCATGGGCGGTTATAGTTCGGAGCGACATATCAGCGTTGAAAGTGGTAGAAACATTTTTGAAAAATTATCGAGCAGCACTAAATACGAACCCATTCCTGTTTTTCTTTTTGGCAATAAAGATGAACATAATTTGTATGTGTTGCCGATTAACATGATGTTGAAGGATAATGCAGATGATATCAAAGAGAAAATTTTGCATTATTCAGTCCATCCAATGTTGAACAAAATCAAAGAAGAATGTAAAAGTATTACTCAAAAATTTGCAGGAGAAAATGTTCAATTTGCTCCAAAGAAAATTTCTTACAATGACTTGAAAAGCTTGTGTGATGTAGTTTTCATAGCCTTGCATGGTCGCCCTGGTGAAGATGGAGCGGTACAAAATGAGTTGAACAAAATAGGTTTGCCTTATAATGGAAGTGGCGTTGAAAGTTCGCAGCTAACAATCAACAAATTTGATACGCTGCAATTATTAAAGCAACATCATTTGCCAGTTACCGAACAATATTTATTGCAAAAAAGTGATTGGCTAAAAGATGAAAATGCTTGTTTGAAAATGGTGAAAGAAAAATTTTCTTATCCATTAATTGCAAAACCTGTTGATGATGGTTGCAGCAGTGCAGTGAAAAAAATAAAAAATGACAATGAGTTGAAAGCCTTTGTGGAACTAATTTTCAGAGAAAGTGAAGCATTAATTGAGAAAGATGCTGAGATTTTACATTTAAAGAAAAATGAAGAATTTCCGAATAAAGATGTGGTATTGATAGAAGCATTGGTTGATAAAAAAGATTGTGCAAAATTCATGGAAGTAACCGTTGGGTTGCTCACTCATCGCACTGAAGAAGGAAAAATTATGTATGAAGTTTTTGAACCGAGTGAAGCATTAGCTGATGGTGATGTGTTGAGTTTGGAAGAAAAATTTTTAGCAGGACAAGGGCAAAACATAACACCGGCAAGGTTTTCAAAGGATGCAAAAGAATTCAAACTCATTTCAAAACAAGTGAAAAAAACAATTGAAGATGCTGCACAGCTTTTAAAAATTGAAGGTTATGCAAGATTGGATGCGTTTGTAAGAATTTATGATGATTTGAAAACCGATACTTTAGTGATTGAAGCAAACTCCTTGCCAGGCATGACTCCTGCTACTTGCATTTATCATCAAGCAGCGATTGCAGGCTATAAACCTTACGATTTTATTGATAAGATTTTGGAGTATGCGATGAAGAAATAAATTTTTTAAAAATACCTCGAGCCTCATTCACCATTTTGTTGTGAGAGATAAATTTGGGTATAGTTCTTGAACTCCGGCTTATTTCTTTTTGGTATTTCGGTCAGGGCGTAAACTGAATACAGGTACTTCACTTTCGCCAATTATTTTTCTATCAGCCGCTGGTACTAAAAATTCGCCAATGCCGCTATCATTTTTGCTCATGATAAAAATTAAATCGCACTGCATCTTTTTAGCATGGCTAAAAATTGTTTTTGATAAAGTGCTATTGCGAAAAGTTTTGCTGGTGAAATCAATTTTTTCTTTACGCAATTTAGCTTCTGTTTCTGTTACTAAATCATTCAATTTTTGAATGTCGGCAACAAACTCATCAATCATTTCAGTAACCGATAATACATGCACTTTTGCTCCAAATGTTTTTGCCCACTCAATAGCATAATCAACTTTCTGACCTGTTTCTTTATCAACACTCATGGGTAACAAAATATTTGAACACACAGGTTTTTTCATGCCTTTACGAATGGTAATCACTGGGCAACTGCTTTCATGTACTGTTCTGAAAGCATTAGTACCCAACACATATTTCTCTAAACTTTTTAAGCCAGTTGAGCCGTGAGTACCCATTACTACTAAATCTGCTCCTACTTCTTGTGCAGCTTTATCAATTTCTTTGTATGATTTTCCCTCCACAATTTTAGTGTCAATTTTTACTCCCCAAAAATTTGAATTAGCGGTAGTCAATTGTTGCATTTTATCATGAATTCCTTTTTCCAACAATTCGCGATAGCTCATCACTTGTTGGTTGCCCACTTGGTCGAACAATTCATACACGTGCAAGAGTGTTATTTTTGCGTTGAATTTTTTTGCGATAAATGCTGCATAATCTAATGCGCCAAATGAAATTTCAGAGAAGTCGGTAGGAACTAAAATTCGCTTAATATTGATTTTCATACAATTTGATTTAATAAATTTGAGCCGCAAAAATAGTTAAAATGAAAACAACTTTTCCTGATTCTGAACTGATTTTAAATAAAGATAACAGTATTTATCATTTGCATTTGCAACCTGAAGATATTGCTGAAACCATTATCACTGTTGGCGACCCAGCCCGTGTGAAAGCAGTGAGTAAATATTTTGATAACATTGAAATAAAAAAACAAAATCGTGAATTTATAACGCATACGGGCAACATTGGAAAAAAAAGAATCACAGTAATTTCAACAGGTATTGGCACTGATAATATTGATATCGTACTGAACGAATTGGATGCTTTGGCGAATATTGATTTGAAGAAAAGAATTTTAAAACCTGCTCAAAAATCATTGAACATTATTCGCATCGGCACTTCAGGGGGCTTGCGAAAAGAATTAGATGTTGATTCAGTTGTTGCTTCCGAAGCCGCCATAGGATTAGATTCGATGGCTAATTTTTATGCTTTTGATTATTCAAAAACCGAAAAAAAAAATCAAAAGAATTTTGAAAGACATTTTGGTTTGCAAAATTATGTGGCGACTGGTTCAACAAAATTATTAGAAAAGTTTTCATCGTTTTCGATAAAAGGAACTACTATTACAGCATCAGGGTTTTATGCGCCACAAGGCAGGCAATTGCGATATCAGCTTAGGTTTCCGAATTGGGTAGATGATTTAAAGAATTTTAAAACAAAAGGAATTGCGCCTGTTTCCAACTTCGAAATGGAAACTTCAGGAATTTATTTTTTAGGCAGATTATTGAAACATGAATGCTTATCGTTGAATCTAATTGTAGCCAACCGAGCCGCTAAACAATTCAGCAAAAATTATCCAAAGAAAATGGATGAATTGATTGGAAATGTGTTGAATGAAATTTGCAATTAACTTTCCGTATTTATCGCCGCTACATACCTTCGCCATTTATCAATCACTTGCTGCATATCAGCAGGAATGGGCGATTCAAACAACATAAATTTTTGGGTAGTAGGGTGTGCAAAGCCTAATGATTGTGCATGCAAGGCTTGCCGAGGGCAAAGCGCAAAACAGTTTTCAACAAACTGTTTGTATTTAGAATAGATAGTTCCTTTCACAATTTTATCGCCACCATATACTTCATCGCTAAAAATCGGATGTCCAATGCTTTGCATGTGAACCCTTATCTGATGCGTTCTGCCAGTTTCTAACTGACATTCAACCAAGGTTACAAAATTAAATCGTTCAATCACTTTGTAATGTGTAACAGCATGTTTGCCTTGTGTGGCGTCATCGGTTACACAATATTTTTGTCGGTCTTTTGGGTTGCGAATAATGTTGCCAATGATAGTTCCTGATTCATTTTTCAAATCGCCCCACACCAAAGCCACATATTTTCGCTGGATAGAATGATAGAAAAATTGCTTTCCTAAATATTCCATCGCCAACTCATTCTTAGCCACCACTAATAATCCTGAAGTATTTTTATCAATTCGATGAACTAAAAACGGACGAATATCGCCCATCGCATTTTGTTTGCTTTTTTTATGAATCACATTCATTGCTAATTCATTCTCACCATTATCATGCACAAAATGATAGAGTAAGGCATTCACCAAAGTACCATTTCTATTGCCAACGCCAGGATGCACCACCATGCCAGCAGGTTTATTAATCAATGCCACATCATCATCTTCGTAAACAATCTTTAAAGGAATATTTTCGGGTACTAAAAAATAATCAACAGGTTCTTCTGCTAACACAATAGTTATGACATCATTGGGGCGAACTCGATAATTTGCTTTCACAATTTTATCATTCACTAATACATTGCCTGCATCAATTCCTAATTGAATTTTATTGCGGCTTGCACCACCCAATCGAATCATTAAAAATTTATCAATGCGCAATAATTCTTGTCCGGCATCCACTTTAATCACTTTATGCACATACATTTCATCGCCATCTCGTGGGTCGGGTTCCTGTTCAATATTTTTTATTTCTTCGTTCATTTTGTTTTATTTTACCACATAGACACAATAGAAAAATGCGAAGCATTTACTATGGTGCTACTAAGTTAATCTGGTATTGTTACAAGGGTTGCTTAGAAAATAAATTTTACACATTAGCTGTATTTACTAATAACCAAAAGCCGCTAACAAATCCTTTCAATCCTATGTTTCTATGTGTTTAAATTGTATTTGAAGTTGCTAAACATTCACAACAATTCTTTCTCAAAAATCAATTCGGCTTCAAAAATTTTTGCAAAGTGAAATAACAATTTTTCTTTCACTTCCTGCAAATCAATTTTGTGTCCCAGTTCTTTTTCTAAAGAAGTTACGCCTTTGTTGCTGATGCCGCATGGCACAATTAAATCAAAATAACTTAAATCGGTATTGATATTAAAAGCCCAGCCATGCATAGTTACCCAACGACTGCAACGAACACCCATGGCACAAATCTTTCTGGCTCGTGGTGTATCTACATCTAACCAAACACCAGTTTCGCCTTTGCTTCTAACGCCTTGCAAGCCATATTCAGCCAATGTTTGAATAATTACTTCTTCTAAGCAACGCATGTATTTTCCGATGTCGGTAAAATAATTTTCTAAATCTAAAATCGGATAACCAACTATTTGTTCAGGTCCATGAAAGGTGATATCACCACCACGATTGGTTTGAAAAAAAGAAATTTTTCGTTGATTTAAAATATCGGTGCTTGCCAGCAAATGATTTATTTTGCCGCTTTTGCCTAAAGTAAACACAGGCGAATGTTCGCAGAACAAAAGATGGTTGCTGGTTACTTGTTTCTGGTTATCAGAAACAGCATCAGCATTTAATTCTAAATTTCGATTGGCAGTTTTTATTTCAATTGTTTCTTGAAATAATTTTTCTTGATAATCCCAAGCTGTTCTGTAATCAATCAATCCTAAATCTTGAAAAGCAATTTTTTTGTTGAGCTGTGTATTCATAGTTTGATAAAACAAAGGTCAGTAAAAATAATTGGTTTGTAATGCAATTTAATCCATTGAAATAAAATAATTATTTTGCCGCATCTAAATTGACCCAAATAGACATGGAAACAACTGAATTCAACGAAGAGTTTAAACTGGCTGCCGAATTTGTTTTGCATACCAACAAGAATATTTTTCTTACAGGTAAAGCAGGCACAGGTAAAACTACTTTCTTAAAATACATTCAATCGCATTCGCAAAAAAACACCATAGTGCTTGCGCCTACTGGTGTTGCGGCTATTAATGCAGGCGGCATGACGATGCATTCATTTTTTCAATTACCATTTCAACCATTTATTCCTGAAGTAAATACTCGTGGATTTCGGGATGAAAATAATTCGGTAGATGCGAATTCTTTTTTTCAGCGAACACATTTTGGGCAAACAAAAATTGATTTATATCGTGAGCTGGAATTGTTGATTATTGATGAAGTAAGTATGTTGCGTTGCGACTATTTAGATTGTGTAGATATGATTTTGAGAAGATACAGAAAGCAGCATAATCAACCATTTGGCGGTGTGCAAGTGTTGTTTATTGGTGATATGTTTCAATTGCCACCTGTGGTAAAAGAGTGGGACGAAATAAAAAATTATTACGAAACACCTTTCTTTTTTTCGGCAAAAGTGTTGCAAGAAAATATGCCAATCAATATTGAATTGAAGAAAATTTATCGTCAAAATGAAGAGCGTTTTATTTCATTGCTGAATAAAATCAGAAACAATAAAATGGAAGATGAGGATTATAAAATGCTCAACAATCGCTTTCAGCCCGAGGCTTTGGAAGGATTGGAAAATCATATTACACTCACCACACACAATTGGAAAGCAGATAAAATCAATCAAACACAATTGCAAAGATTAGATGCTGAACTGCACACTTTTGAAGGTGAAATTACAGGCGATTTTGAAGCACGTGAATTTCCGATGGAATATGATTTGCATTTGAAAGTTGGTGCACAAGTGATGTTTATTAAAAACGATAGCGACATTGAAAAAAAATATTACAACGGCAAATTAGCCACCATTAAGCGAATCAGCGATGATAAAATAACTGTAAGGTTTAAAGACAACAATCAGGATTTTGAATTGCGAACTGAAACTTGGAAAAAAGTGAAGTATAAATTGAATGGTGAATCGAATAAAATTGAAGAAGATGTGATTGGTACTTTCAAACATTTTCCTATCAAATTGGCTTGGGTAATTACTATTCATAAAAGTCAGGGTTTAACTTTTGAAAAGGCTGTGATTGATGCTGGGCAATCATTTGCGCCTGGTCAAGTGTATGTAGCTTTGAGTCGTTGCACCAATTTAGATGGTTTGTTTTTAAGTTCGAATATTGCAGCTTCGGCTGTAACAACTGACGAACGTATCATTGCATTTGACCAATTGCAAAATAAAACAGAGGAGCTTAAACCATTGCTGGAAGCCGAAAAGAAGGTGTATCAAAAAACTGTTTTGGTAAAAACTTTTGACTGGAACAGAATGAACAAAAGTGTGGATGAATTGAAAATGCTGGTGGAGAACAAACAAATTCCTGAAAAAGAAAAAGCACAAACGATGATAAATTTAATTGCTGATTGCAATAAAAATTTATCCGACACTTCTGACAAATTTATGCCGCAGTTGCAGAAAGCCTTCCTGGCAGATGATTTTGAGAAGTTGAATGATTTGCTGCAACGAGCCATTCCTTATTATTGCAACGAGTTGCACACCAAATTTATCAAGCCATTAAATGCACACATTGCTGATTTGTATGGCAAACCAAAAGTGAAACAATATTTAAAAGAAGCTGTTGAAATTGAAAGCCTGTGGTGGAATAAAATTGAGCAATTGCAGAAATTGCAATACAACGAAACTATTTTTTATAAAGGCGATTCGTTTGAAAGAAAGCAAACCTCCAACGAACTGAAAGAAAAAATTCAGCGCAAAACACAAAGGGGAGATACGCATCGCGAATCGTTTGAAATGTATAAAAAAGGGATGAGTTTAGATGCCATTGCAGCACAACGAAATCTTTCCAAAACTACTATTGAAAGCCATTTGGCGGTGTTTGTTGCAGATGGGAAGATTGATATTTATGAATTAATCCCAAAAGAAAAATTGCAGAAAATTGACACAGAATTTAAAAAGATGACGGAAGAAAGAATTACACCTTTAAAAGAAAAATTGGGCGATGATTTTTCTTTTGGTGAAATTAGAATGGCTTTGGCGCATTTGAAAAATGCCACTAAATATGTTGTGGATTAATTATTATTTTCGTCGTTCAATTTAAAAATTCAGATGCAAAAAATATTGGTGACTGGCGGCTGCGGATACATTGGTAGTCATACATTGGTTGATTTAATCGAACATGGTTTTGAAGTGATTAGTGTTGACAATCATTTGCGAAGCCGTGCCAAACAATTGGATGGTGTTGAAAAAATCACAGGCAAAAAAATAAAAAATTATGCGGTTGATTTGTGCAATTGGGATGCAGTGGAAAATATTTTTAAAGAAGAAAAAAATATTGATGGCATCATTCATTTTGCTGCTTTGAAATCTGTTCCCGAATCAGTTGCAGAGCCATTGTTGTATTATCATAACAATATTGCTTCACTGGTAAATATTTTAAAAGCAACTGCTCAATTTGGTGTAAAAGAATTTGTTTTTTCATCCAGTTGTTCTGTATATGGCAATGCAGATGAATTGCCTGTAACCGAGGCTACGCCTTTGAAATATGCTGAATCGCCTTATGGCTTTAGCAAACAAATTGGCGAACGAATGATTAAAGATTTCGCAGCCGTTCATGCCGATATCAATTTCATTTTGTTGCGTTATTTCAATCCAGTTGGAGCTCATGAATCAGCTATCATTGGTGAAGTGCCTTATGACCGACCAAATAATTTAGTGCCGATTATTACACAAAGTGCCATTGGAAAAATGCAGCAATTAACTGTGTTTGGTGGTGATTATGATACACGTGATGGTAGTTGCGTTCGCGATTACATACATGTATCGGATGTTGCACATGCCCACACTTGTGCGATGAAATATTTATTAAATGATGCACCGAAAAAAAATGTGGATGTATTTAATTTGGGCAGTGGAAATGGTGTTACAGTTTTAGAAGCCATCAACGCTTTTGAAAAAGTGAGCGGCACAAAACTGAATTATAAAGTGGGAGAAAGACGTGATGGTGATGTGATTGCGGTGTATGCCAACATTGATAAAGTGAAAAGCATTTTGCAATGGCAACCACAGCGAAACATTGAACAGATGATGCTTTCAGCTTGGAACTGGGAAAAACAAATGGCTACTAAATAAACAACAATTAACTTTTTTCGAATGAGCGATTTCGATTTAATAAAAGAATTTTTAGTGCCTGTGAAAGACACTATTCTGGCTAAGAACGATAATTTTTCGCCTTATCAATTAGGTAATACGATGTTGATTCATCAACAGGAATTACCCGATTTGGAAGATGTGCGTATTGCCATCATTGGTGTGGGCGAAGAACGCAATGCCGTGAACAACATAGGTTGTATGGATGCACCTGATTTGGTTCGCAGCGAATTGTATGCTTTATCATCATTTGATTATTTAGTGAAAATTGCAGATTTAGGCAACATCAAAGAAGGTTCATCGCCTCGTGATACTTATTTTGCATTGAGCAATGTAGTTGCTTTTTTATTGCGGAATGATATTATTCCTGTTATCATTGGTGGCTCGAATGACTTGCTATATGGGCAATTCATGGGATATAAAGATATGGAAATGGAAGTGAACATGGTGCATGCTGATGCAAGATTGGATGTAAGTTTTTTGCAAGAAGAAATAAAATCGAATAATTTTTTGTCGCAAGTATTTACGCAATCGCCTAATTTTTTAAAGAATTTTTCATTGCTCGGTTATCAATCGTATTTGATTGATTTTAATTTACTGAAAATTTTAGGACAAATGAATTTCGACCAAGTTCGCTTGGGTGCTTTGCAAGAAGACTACAGAGAGATGGAACCATTTGTACGTGATGCTGATTTGTTTTCGATGGATATGAGTATTGTTCGTTGCAGCGAAGCACCGGGCAATGGTAATGCTTCGCCAAATGGTTTGTTTGGCAATGAAATTTGTGCCTTAGCTCGTTATGCTGGCATGAGCGATAAAGTAAGTAGTTTCGGGTTGTATGAAGTAAATCCGCATTTAGATTTACGTAATCAAACTACACAATTAGCTGCGCAAATTATTTGGTATTTTATGGATGGCGTAATGGGCAGAGTGGGTGATTATCCAATCATCAGCGAAAAAGATTTTTTAAAATACACCGTTCATTTTCAAAGTGAAAATCAAAATTTAGAATTTTATAAAAGCCGCAAAAGCAGCCGTTGGTGGATGAAAGTGCCTAAAGGAAATAAAGGCATGCATCAAATGGTGCCATGCAGTTATTCTGATTATGAAGCTGCTGCCAACTTTGAGCAATATCCTGAAAAGTGGTTGAAAGTGGCGGAATAAAATTCAACCAAAATCAAAAAAAAATTTGTGCCCAGAACAGGATTTGAACCTGCACACCCTTTCGGGCTCTACCACCTCAAGGTAGTGCGTCTGCCAATTTCGCCATCTGGGCAGGGTAAAAGTTGCTGGTTTCTTGTTATTAGTTGTGAGTAAAAACAAAAATTTTCAATAACTTTTTTACTTTCGCAAAGGTAGAAATCAAACCTCAAATCATCAATCAAAAATCATAAAATAAAAAATGAAAGCATTTATTTTTCCTGGTCAAGGTTCACAATTTATAGGCATGGGCAAGTCATTGTACGACAGCAATGAAGCAGCAAAACAATTATTTGAACAAGCAAATTCTATTTTAGGATTTAGAATTACTGACATCATGTTTACTGGCACTGATGAGCAATTGAAACAAACTAATGTTACACAACCTGCCATCTTTTTGCATTCAGTTATTCTTGCAAAAACAATGAACGATTTCAAGCCTGATGCAGTTGCTGGGCATTCATTAGGTGAATTTTCTGCCTTGGTTGCGGCAGGTGCTTTGAGTTTTGAAGATGGTTTAAGATTAGTTGCTGCTCGTGCCAACGCTATGCAAAAAGCATGTGAAATAAATCCTTCCACAATGGCTGCTGTATTGAATTTGGCTGATGATGTGGTAGAAAAAATTTGTAGTGAAATTTCGGAAACAGTTGTACCAGCCAATTATAATTGTCCGGGTCAATTAGTTATTTCAGGAACAATTAATGGCATCAATGAAGCTTGCGAAAAAATGAAAGCTGCTGGTGCAAAACGTGCATTGGTATTACCTGTTGGTGGTGCATTTCATTCCCCATTAATGGAGCCTGCAAGAGTTGAATTAAAAGCTGCTATCGAAAATACAATTTTTAATTCACCGATTTGCCCCATCTATCAAAATGTAGATGCAAAGCCACATTCGAGCATTGATGAAATAAAACAAAATTTAATTGCACAACTCACTGCGCCAGTTCGTTGGACACAAACTGTGCAAAATATGGTGTCTGATAACATGACTGAATATGTAGAAATTGGACCAGGAAAAGTTTTACAAGGATTGGTTCAAAAAATTCATAAAGAAACTATGGTGAGTGGAGTGAATTAACATTTGTGGCTTTTTTATTGCTAACACTTTTTTGTGATGCACTATTGAATTCCGTATTGCATCTTTGCAAAAAAATAATCACAACAAATACTGTAATCATGAAAAAAAATCTAATCAAATTTTCGTTTTTAATCGCAACATTTTTTTGCACTCAACAAACCTTTGCACAAGTCAGTTATGGTGTTGGTGCTAATGTTTTGAATTTAGGAATTGGTTTCGGCAATACAATTACTTACGGCGTTGGTGTTTCTTCTTCGCCAGTCATTTCAGGAAGCTTTGAACATGGGGTAAGTAAATTAGGACCTGGTACTTTAGGAATCGGTGGAATTATTAGTTATCAAGCAACATCCTATAATATTTCTGATGTGGTTGGAACATGGAAAGAAAAATGGACTACAACTTACATTGCATTGAGAGGCACATGGCATCCTGATATTTTAGTTGCTGATAAATATGATGTGTACGGTGCATTAGATTTAGGTTATACAAATTACGGTTATAGTGTTTCAGGAACAGGCGGGTATTACGAACGAGGAGGCTCAAGTGGACTTAATAATGGTTTGGGGTTTGGTTTGGTAGTGGGTGGCAGATATTATTTATCAAAGCACATCGCTTTGTTTGGTGAATTGGGTTATGATATTTGTGCATTAAAAATTGGAGCTTCAGTAAAATTTTAAAATTACAATGATTCTTTTAGAGCCGCAAACAGCCATGTTTTGCGGCTTTTTTATTTCAGGAAAAATCTCCAATTAAAATCCACATTGCAAATGTGATTTTATAAAACTAATTTGGTGGCGCAACTTTTTGAATAAAATTTTATGTCGAAAAATAAAAAAGCAAAACAAGAAAGCATTCCACAACCTATTTTAGTAACTCCAACTTCAAAGCCCGAAACTTTGATGAATAATAAGGTTTGGATGCTATTGATTTTAGCAATAGTGAGTTTTGGTTTGTATTTCAATTCTATTTTCAATGATTATTGTTTGGATGATGCGATGATGATTACGCAAAATTCAATCACACAAAAAGGATTTGCAGGCATCAATGAACACCTCAACAACGATTTTTTATTTGGCTTTAGAAATAGTGAAAGCCATGACGCAGCCAGCAGTCGTTGGCGACCGCTTTCATTAATTACATTTAGCATTGAAATTGGTTTGTGGGGCGCAAACAAACCGCATTATAGTCATGCAGTGAATGTTTTACTATATGCATTGGTAGTTGTTTTTCTGTTTCTTTTTTTACAAAAATTTATTTTGAAAAACGATTGGTTAGCATTTTTCACTGCGTTGCTTTTTGCCATTCATCCTGTGCATACTGAAGTGGTTGCCAACATAAAAGGAAGAGATGAATTGCTAAGCTTGTTGCTGCTATTGGGTTCATTGTATTTGTTTTGGAAATTTGTTGAAGAACAAAAAGTTTGGGCAATGTTAAGTTCGATGTTGCTGTTTTTTATTTCGCTGACTGCGAAAGAAAATGCAATTACTTTTTTAGCTGGTGTGCCCGTGATGCTTTATTTTTTCAACAATAAATCTATCAAACAAATTTCCTTGTTGCTGATTCCATTTTTAATTACCACAGCTTTGTACTTGTTTATTCGTAATGCCATTGTGCCTTTTCAAGAAGCGGCGCAAAGTAATGAAGTGATGAACAATCCATTTTTATATATGCAACCTATTGAAAAATTGGCGACAAAATTTTTCATTCTATTGCTCTATTTCAAATTTTTGGTTTATCCTTATCCACTTTGTTACGATTATTCTTTCAATCAAATTCCACCACATCATTTTACAGATTCAAGAACTATAATTTCTTTACTAATTCTTACAATACTTGCTATTGCTGCAATCACAGGCATTAAGAAGAAAAATATTTTTTCCTTTTGCATCATTATGTTCGTTATCACTTTTAGTATAAGCACCAACTTGGTGATTGAAATTGGAATGACTTTAGGCGAAAGATTATTGTTTTTACCATCAATATTTTTCTGCATAGCTATTGTTTTTATTGCAAAATTTTTAGCAGAAAAAATGGAAACAAAATTTTCTATTCCAAAAAAATATTTTGTTGCGTTGCTTTTCATTCCAATATTTTTTGTTTCGGCGATGGAAATTTTTGCAAGAAATAAAGATTGGAAAAATGATACTACTTTAAATATAGCCGATATAAAAAAAACAACTAATAGTGCTAGAATAAACAACGGAACTGGCTCTGCGTATGTGTTGCTGACCGATGAAAAAAAAATCACGAAAAGACAACATGATAGTTTAATTCGATTGTCAATTCATTATTATCAACGAGCAATTCAAATTCATCCAACTTACGATGACCCAGTTTTAAACATGGGAGCTGCTTACACTCGAATTGATAGTTTTGAAAAAGCAGAACAATTATGGAATAGTGTTCGTGGGCATTCAGCCCATCCGAAATTAATAGAGTATGATAAAGTTTTGGTTGAACAATTTTACAGAAAAGGAATGAATTGTGGTAGTCGTCATTCGTTGGATTCAGCAATTTTTTATTTGAATCGCTCAACAAAATATTTGCATCAAGTAGATTCGTTGTATTTAGAATGCTGGTACAACGTGGGCGGAGCTTACTTTACAGCAAAAAATTATGAAAAGGCTTATGATGCTTTTGGAAAAGTAGTGGCAATAAATCCAAACTATCGCGATGCCAACAATGGTTATTTAGCCGCTAAAAATATTTTTAAAAATAAAACCGTAAAAAATTAATCGAGCTTCAAAACCGCCATGAATGCCGATTGTGGCACTTCGACCGAGCCAATTTGTTTCATTTTCTTTTTGCCTTCTTTTTGTTTTTCGAGCAATTTTCGTTTACGAGAGATATCGCCACCATAACATTTGGCAGTTACATCTTTTCGCATAGCACTAATCGTTTCACGAGCAATAACCTTCGCTCCTATTGCGGCTTGTATGGCAATTTGAAATTGCTGACGAGGCAATAATTCTTTCAGCTTTTCGCAAATTTGTTTGCCAAAAGCATGGGCTCTACCTGCATGAATTAAGGCAGATAATGGGTCAACAGGTTCGCCATTTAATTTCAAATCCATTCTTACAATATCAGCCATTCTATAATCTAAGGGATGATAATCAAATGAAGCATAGCCGCGGCTTATAGACTTTAATTTATCATAAAAATCAAAAACGATTTCTGCCAAAGGCAATTCAAAAATCATTTCAATTCTTGTGGTAGTTAAGTAAGTTTGATTCATCAAAATGCCCCGTTTATCCATGCACAATTTCATGATGGAACCAATGTATTCGGGCTTTGAAATAATGGATGCTTTGATAAAAGGTTCTTCGCAATAATCTAATTTGCTGGGGTCAGGAAATTCGGATGGATTATTGACTGTATGTTTTTTGCCATCGCTGGTGTAAGCGATGTAGCTTACGTTTGGAATGGTGGTGATGACCGTCATATTAAATTCACGTTCCAATCTTTCTTGCACAATTTCCATGTGCAGCAATCCTAAAAATCCGCAACGGAAGCCGAAGCCAAGCGCAGCACTACTTTCCGGCTCGTAAGTTAATGAGGCATCGTTCAATCTTAATTTATCAATGCTTTCACGAAGCTCTTGATAATCATCGGTATCAATCGGGTAAACGCCTGCAAACACCATTGGTTTCACGTTTTCAAAGCCATCAATTCCTTTTTCGCATGGATTATTTACCACCGTAATCGTATCGCCAACTTTTACTTCGTGACTATCTTTTATACCTGTAATAATGTAGCCCACATCGCCTGCGCTTAATTGCGGTTGTGGCGAAAGTTTCATTCTTAAAACACCCACTTCATCGCAAAAATATTCCATGTCGGTATTTACAAATTTCACTTTATCGCCTTTTTTCAAAGTGCCATTCATGATTTTAAAATAAGCAATAATTCCACGAAAAGAATTGTACACCGAATCAAATATCAAAGCTTGTAAAGGTGCATCCACATTGCCTTTTGGCGATGGAATACGAGCAACAATTTGTTCCAAAATTTCAGGAACACCCAAACCAGTTTTACCGCTGGCAGTCATTATCGAATCACGTTCGCAACCAATTAAATCAACAATTTGGTCTTTCACTTCTTCAATCATAGCACCGTCCATGTCAATTTTATTGATAACAGGAATAATCTCCAAACCGTTATCCATAGCCAGATACAGGTTACTGATAGTTTGCGCTTGAATGCCTTGTGTAGCATCTACCAATAACAATGCGCCTTCGCAGGCAGCAATGGCACGGCTCACTTCATAACTGAAGTCAACGTGACCAGGAGTATCAATTAAGTTCAAAACATATTTTTCACCTTTCAATACTAAATCCATCTGGATAGCATGACTTTTAATGGTGATGCCACGTTCTTTTTCCAAGTCCATATCATCTAATACTTGGGCTTGCATTTCACGTTGGGTAACGGTTTTTGTGGTTTCCAACAATCTGTCAGCCAATGTGCTTTTGCCGTGGTCAATATGCGCTATGATGCAAAAATTTCTTATGTTTTTCATTCGGGCGGCAAAGATAGATTTTATTAACGAAATGTGGGAGCGAATTGCTTATTGGTTCATCATTCAGCTTTCGCAAAAATCATTTAATTTCAATGTCAAACATTTTTTTGTTTTCCAAAAAACCTTCGAGGTGGTCGCCCATATTTATTTTACCAACACCTTCGGGCGTGCCAGTGTAAATCAAATCGCCATGTTGCAGAGTGAAATATTGTGAGATATAATGAATGATAAAATTGAAATCGAAAATAGTATTTCCAGTGTTGCCAGTTTGTTTTTGTTCACCATTGATAAGTAAATGAAAATTCAAATTTTGCAAATTATATTCTTTGGCATTTAAAAATTCACCCACCACAGCCGAGTTATCAAAAGCTTTGGCAATTTCCCATGGCAAGCCTTTTTCTTTTAAATCATCTTGCAAATCACGAGCTGTGAAATCAATACCGACCGATATTTCGCTGATATAGCGATATGCAAATTGAGGTTGAATGGCTTTTCCGTTTTTACCAATTTTCAAAACTACTTCAGTTTCGTAATGAATGTTGTTGCTAAATTCAGGCAAGAAAAAATATTTTTCTTTTAGTAAAGCCGTGGCGGGCTTCATAAAAATAACTGGTGCTGTGGGTGCAGCGTTGCCTAATTCTTTGGCATGTGCTGCATAGTTTCTGCCTACACAAAATATTTTCATCGAAAATTAATTTTAGAGCAATCCTTTAATCAACATGGGCATCACACCAAATACTAAAATTGCCAAGCCAGCTATGCTGAATAAAAAAATTTGATAAGGATTCAAAGCAATGGTTTCTGCTTCGTCATTCTCTGTTAAATACATCGCTTTTATCACTGCAAAATAATAATAGAAACTTACTGCCGAACACAAAACTGCCACCACTGCCAACCACAAATGTCCTTGGTCAATGATGCCTTGCAACATATAAAACTTGCCAAAAAAGCCTGCTGTAAGAGGTATTCCAGCCATTGAACACATTGCCAACACGATACAAGCGGCTAAAAACGGATTGCGTTTTGCTAAGCCATTGAACGCTTCAATTTCATCGCTGCCAGTTTGGTAGTGGACTAATTGCAATGCTCCAAAAGCAATGATAGAAGCTGCGCCATAACCAACAATGTACAATAATAAATTACCTGAAGCATCAATAGAATGTACTGAATACAAAACAGCCATCAACATAAATCCTGCATGTGAAATGGACGAATAGGCTAACATGCGTTTGAAATTGTGCTGACGTGTTGCAATTAAATTGGAAAGAATTAAAGTTAATGCAATCATGGCTACAATGGTGGTACTCCATGAATATTCGCTGTATTGAAATGCACCATACATCAGGCGATAAAATGCGCCGAAGCCTGCTAATTTCACCACTATACTCATGTAAGCAGTGGAAGCAGTTGGTGCACCTTGATAAACATCAGGTGCCCAAAAATGAAATGGCGCAACGCTTGTTTTGAAGCCCATTGCAACAATTAATAAAATAATTCCGATTAAATAAAGTGGACTAATATTATTGCCCAAACCCTTACCAGCCGCATGAATAGCAACAATATCAAACGAACCTGTTGAGCCATAAATCAATGCAATACCCATCAATAAAAAGCCTGTTGCAAATGAACCCATCAAAAAATATTTCAACGATGCTTCGTTGCTCAATAAATCTTTTTTCCTGAAACCTGCCATCACATAACTCGTGATAGAAAGAATTTCGATGCCAATAAATAATATCAGCAAATTGCTAAAGCTCAACATCAATGCAACACCTGCTAAAGAGAAAAAGAACAACGCATAAAATTCGGCTCTGTTGCTCCATTCTTCATATTCTTTATGGTCGGTAATTAAAAATATTAAAATGGTAAAAGCCAATGCTGTGGCTAACATTGCTAATGACATATTATCGAAGGTGAGCATTTTGAAATGTGGAATATGCGTATCCCAATTTAAAATAGTTACTGCCCAACCACCCAACAAACCTAATAATCCAACAGTAAGCAACCATTCTTTTGCCTTTAAAACAACACCTAAAAACATCATTACAATTCCGAAAATGGTAAGAATAACCATCGGATTGGTTTGAAATTCCCAAAGAATACCTTTAAATAAATAGGATTGAAGCAGCATAAAATTTTGAAAAAAATTTAGTTGCCAAAGATAACAGCCAATTTTAAATTTTACGATTGAATAAGACAAGATTTATCTTACAAATCTATAATCGCTATTATTTTATTTTACTCAACACCACATTCCAAACCTCTTTTTCTTTTTCATCAGCAGCCAAATTCATTTTTTCTGCTTGCTCTAAAAGTGGCTTCACTAAAGGATTTTCAGTTAAATCTTGTGCATTTATTTTCACGTTTAAATAAGCGCCTTTCACCGCAGCTCTTGCACACAATGCACCAACACCAGCATCACTCACCGAATTTGGATTGCCGATTTCCGCCATTGCTTTTGCTAATTCAAAACTTTCAAAAGCTAATTCCATAGTTTTGAATGGAACTTTAATAGCGTTGATGGTAGCGGCTTCTATCGCATTTTTTCGTGCAGCTTTTTCAGCATCATTATTTTTTGGCAAACCAAATGCAGCCATAATTTGATTGAAAGCATCCGTGTCTTCATCCACCAAATTCAACAATTGTTTTACAATCGCTTGTCCTTTTTCAGCATGATTGGAAAACTCTTCCCAACGTGCATCCCAGCCTGCTTTGTGCGATGATAAATTGGCTACCATTGTTGCCAATGCTGCACCCATTGCACCGCAATAAGCAGCGATAGAGCCACCTCCGGGTGCTGGTGATTCGCTAGCTGTTTCTTCAGCAAATTGTTGCAAATTCATCTTCACCAATTTTTTTGCAGATGATTTTTGCAACTGATATTCTATGATTTTCTTTTGTGGGTCAAATGGTGCTAACTCATCCAAACCCATTGATTTTACTGCTATTTTGATTAATTCACTTTCACTAACGCCTACGCTGCGTTGTTGTTTTCTTAAAAAATATTTTCCTGCTTCCAACATTGCTTCGAGTGGAACTAATCCCACCAACTCACTGCCTGTTACTCTCAAACCACGTGCTGTGGCTCGTTCGCAACAAGTATCAAACAATTGGTGCAGCGGTGTATCGTGCATATTTGTTAAGTTGATAGAAATTTGTGCCACACCATATTCTTCAATAAACCAACCAATTGCTTTTACTGATTTTAGCAAACCTGCTTCCCACAAAGGATTTCCAGCCGCATCTTTTATTGCTTTTCCTTTTTCATCTTTTTTCTGCCGACCTTTTTCTCTAATATCAAATGCAATAGAATTTGCTCTTCTTGTTGAAGTTGTGTTCAAATTTACATTGTACGCAATCAAAAAATCTCTTGCACCAATCACAGTTGCACCACTGCGTTCATTAAATGTTGTATCGCCGTAATCGGGCTTCCATTCAGGCTTTTGCATCTTTGCAGCCAAGCCTTCATATTCACCACTTCTTATTTCTGCTAAATTTTTTCGTGCAAAATTTTCTTGCGCATATTCATATAAATAGGTTGGAATGTGTAATTCATCAGCAACACGTTTTGCTAAAATCTTAGCAAATTCAACGGTTTCAGCCATCGTGATACCACTCACAGGAATCAACGGACAAACATCCGTAGCTCCCATCCGTGGATGTTCTCCCTTATGATGACGCATATCAATTAACTCACTTGCTTTTTTAATGGCTTGAAAACATGCTTCCACAGCGGCATTGGGGTTGCCCACAAAAGTTACCACAGTTCTATTTGTCGCTTTACCTGGGTCAACATCCAACAAACTTACGCCTTCTATTTTTTCAATTTCATCCGTAATTTGTTTGATGACGTGCATGTTTACACCTTCACTAAAATTAGGAACACACTCTATAATTGCTTTTGAAAAATCTTTCATGAAAATTAAAATGAGCAGCAAAAGTAAGCATTGAAAGAGGAATGAAAACTATCAACAAAAAATATTTTACGACAGTTTTAATTTGCACTTAAACAAACGCCTGACTTAATACATTGCCTGGCAATAAACCAGTTGGAATTTGTGTGTCGAAACCAAGAATGTGAGCGATGGTTGGCACAATATCAATACTTTCGCCAACAGCATTGCTACTACTTCCAAAAGTTAAATTTTGTTTTACAACACCGCTTGGACCAACAATTAAAGCAAACATACTTCGGCTGTTGGTATCGCCAGTGTGGTCGAATGCACGTAAACCATTTGCATCGTAAATTGTGTTAGGCGCAAGGTTTCTGCCATGTTCGGGCATACAAACCATTATGGTGTCATTCATCAAACCTGGCGTTGATTGAATTTGATTCCACAACCAACCTACACCATAATCTGCTTTATGTAAATAATGTAAATAGTTAGTGAAATCGCTATGACAAATATCTAAATTGAAGGTATTGATAACTGTTAATTCAGGTTTAAAATTATTCAACACTTCCCAACCATAAGCCAAATTAGTTAAATCGCCCGTGAGTTCGCTGCTCGAAATGCCTGCTGGAAGCGGAAAAGCGATTTGATTATTTTGTGTTTTGGTGATTAAAGTTGAAATAAAAGCTTTGATAGCTTGGTCATCAGCCGAATTATTTTGAATGCCAGGCAATGCTGATGCAGTTTGATGAAAACTATTGTTCATAAAGGTTTTCATGGCATCCATTCTGTTTACATCTTGCGGCTGATAAACTTTTGCATTAGCAATGTAGCTTGAATATTGCTGAAACACAGCAGCTGGATTTAAAAAATTTGCACCATACTGTGCGCCATACAACGGATGTTTGCTGTAATTCAATGCAGGATAAGGTCCTAAGCCTTCGCTAATCCACCAACAATTGATAGCACTCTTTGCTGGATTGGTATGTTTGCGATAATATTCGAACAAGGTCGGCATATCAGGATTGATATTTAAATTCAAACCTGTGTTGGTATAATTGCCTGTCATGGCAACAGTATGTCCGTTAAAATGACCCGTTGGACCTGTTGTGTATTGAATATTTGGGAACAAAACACCTTGCGATTGAATAGAATTAGTTTGAATTGGATTCCATAAATTAAACAACAAATTGCTCGAAGGCACATTACCAGTAAGCATGTTGCTCATCATATTGCCCGAAGTGTTGAATCCTGTTTGTGCTGAAACATAAGCCTGTTGCACACTTTCTTGATTCCGAATGCCGCCTGCAAACAAAACA
This sequence comes from uncultured bacterium, assembly GCA_903857255.1. Taxonomy (GTDB): domain Bacteria; phylum Bacteroidota; class Bacteroidia; order Chitinophagales; family CAIODY01; genus CAIODY01. The sequence continues at coordinate 3,344 of CAIODY010000025.1, read as the reverse complement.
AATACTACATGATTTGCTAAGCGACTACCAGTGGCGGCAAACAATCTGCCTGATGGTAAAATGTATGGCGACAAAATTGTTGCAGCTGTTGCTAAGCCTGCTTGTTTGATAAAACTTCTTCTTTGCATATTGTTTGAATTGTACGAAAAATGCTATCAACAAAATATTTCTACTAAACAAAAATAGATTTTTTTAAGCAATAAAAGATTTTGTTTTTGAGTGAATCAAAAATATTTTTTGAAATAAAAAATAGCTCAACTACTTTGATTTTAGTTTCTTGTTGAATCACATTTTGTCATACAACCCTTTACTAATAAGCCATTCAGGCAGGTTTGATTTTTCATTTAAGAAATTTTGGCGTAAAAATTCGGTTGGAATATTATTCGCTGCATGCCAATCAAACAAATTTTTTAAACAAACAAAAATTAAATAATCATGAACACATTAACTGTATTTCCAAAAAGAATGAGCTATGCTCCTTTGTCATTCAATTCAATTTTGAATGAAGTTTTTAACGACAATTTCAATTTCGGAATTGATGAAAAACACAGCACACCAATGGTGAACATCAAAGAAACTAAAGATGGTTATCATTTAGAAGTGGCTGCGCCAGGATTGAGCAAAGAAAATTTTGACATCACGATGGACAAAAATTTATTGACCATCAGTGCCGAGAAACAAACTGAACAAAAACAAGAAGGCGAAAAATTTACTCGTAAAGAATTTAATTTTTCTTCGTTCAAACGCAGTTTTACTTTGCCTGAAACCATTGATGCATCCAACATCAAAGCAGCTTACGAAAATGGAATTTTGAAAGTTGAATTATTGAAAAAAGCGGAAGTGAAAGCTGAAGTGAAAAAAATTGAAATTGCTTAATTTCAATTTATGAAATGATGAGTTAATGATAGTGAATTTTATAAGTTCTCTGTTTTAACTCATCATTATTTTTCTGTCAATTATTCACTCCAAAAGTAGCCTCAAGCCGTTTTTGTCATAACAAAGCATTACCTTTGCAGCCCTTTTGGAAGATTTGACAGATATTTTCACATGGCATCATTTCTGACAAATAGGTTTCACCAAATTTTAATCATTAACTAATGAAAATAAAATTCAAACAAACATGGCAAAAGTAAAAGTAACCCCAATTGCTGACAGAGTTTTAGTAAAACCTGCGGCTGCTGAAGAAAAAACTGCTTCGGGCATTATCATTCCTGACACTGCTAAAGAAAAACCAATGAGAGGTGAAGTAGTAGCTGTTGGTACTGGAAAAAAAGACGAACCAATGACTGTGAAAGCTGGTGATACAGTTCTTTATGGCAAATACGCTGGTACTGAAATCACGATTGAAGGTACTGAGTATTTAATTATGAGAGAAAGCGACATTTTCGCAGTAATCTAAACCTTAGTTATTAAGTTACTCGTTATTGAGTTATTAGCAAATAGAATTTTGTGTTCCTCAATAACTTAGTAACCAATAACCCAATAACTTTTTCAATTTAATTCAAAAACAAAAAATCAATAAATAAACATGGCAAAAATTATAAACTACAACACCGATGCTCGTGAAGCATTGAAAAAAGGTGTTGACCAATTAGCTAACGCTGTAAAAGTTACTTTAGGACCAAAAGGTCGTAATGTAGTTATCGAAAAAAAATTCGGTGCGCCACAAATCACTAAAGATGGTGTAACGGTGGCTAAAGAAATCGAATTGGAAAACAATTTGGAAAACATGGGTGCTCAAATGGTGAAAGAAGTTGCTTCTAAAACCAATGACGCTGCTGGTGATGGTACTACAACTGCTACTGTATTGGCGCAAGCTATTATTACAGGCGGTTTGAAAAACGTAGCTGCTGGTGCTAACCCAATGGATTTGAAACGTGGGATGGATTTGGCAGTAAAAACTGTAGTAGAAGAATTGAAAAAAATGAGCAAAAAAGTTGGTGACGATTCAAAAATGATTGAATCAGTTGGAACTATTTCTGCTAACAACGATGCTACTATCGGTAAGTTGATTGCTGAAGCGATGGCTAAAGTGAAAAAAGAAGGCGTTATCACTGTTGAAGAAGCTAAAGGAACTGAAACTACTGTTGAAGTAGTAGAAGGTATGCAATTCGACCGTGGTTATTTGTCTCCATACTTTGTTACTAACACTGAACACATGGAAGCTGAATTGGAAAATCCTTACATCTTAATCTACGATAAAAAGATTTCTACGATGAAAGATTTATTGCCAATTCTTGAAAAAACTGTTCAAAGCGGTCGTCCATTGTTAATCATCTCTGAAGAAGTAGATGGTGAAGCTTTAGCAACATTGGTAGTAAATAAAATTCGTGGTACTATAAAAATCTGTGCTGTAAAAGCTCCGGGCTTTGGCGACAGAAGAAAAGAAATGTTGCAAGACTTAGCTGTGTTGACTGGTGGTACAGTTATCAGCGAAGAAATGGGACGCAAATTGGAAGATGCTCAATTGACTGATTTAGGTAAAGCTGAAAAAATCATCGTTGATAAAGACAACACAACTGTAGTAAATGGCGCTGGTAAAAAAGCTGACATTGCTGGTCGTGTAGCTCAAATCAAATCACAAATTGAAAATACAACTTCTGACTACGATAAAGAAAAATTGCAAGAACGCTTAGCTAAATTGAGCGGTGGTGTTGCAGTATTGTATGTAGGTGCTGCTACAGAAGTGGAAATGAAAGAAAAGAAAGACCGTGTTGACGATGCATTGCATGCAACTCGTGCAGCTGTTGAAGAAGGTATTGTGCCAGGTGGTGGTGTTGCTTATATCAGAGCGCAAGCTGCTTTGGATAATTTAAAAGGTGCTAATGAAGACGAACAAACTGGTATCGAAATCATTCGCCGTGCTATTGAAGAACCATTGCGTACAATCGTTGCCAATGCTGGTATCGAAGGTAGTGTAGTAGTAATGAAAGTACGTGAAGGCAAAAAAGATTTCGGTTTCAATGCTCGTACTGAAAAATACGAAAACTTATTTGAAGCTGGTGTTATTGACCCAACTAAAGTAAGCCGTATTGCATTGGAAAATGCCTCTTCAATTGCAGGTATGTTGTTGACTACTGAATGTACAATTGCTGATAAACCAGAACCAAAACAAAACGCTATGCCGCAAATGCCGGGTGGTGGAATGGGAATGGATTACTAAGATAATTTTCAATTAGGAATTATCAATTAATAATGAAACGCTCAATCGGAAACGGTTGAGCGTTTTTTTAAAGTCGTTGGTGAGCTCTTTGATTTATGGTACATTGAAAGTGTAATTGTTGCTCTTCTACTTTTATTTATTGAATCATTTAAAAAATCAAAAATTATTAGCATGAAGCAAG